>CAZLWG010000001.1:0-213091 GCA_964563315.1 uncultured Anaerolinea sp.
ACAAGAAACTCATCCTTTTTTCTCCTCAAACCCACCCTTTGCGTTACAGAGTCATAAAATCAACCCAAATTGAAACACGGACAACTTGAATGCATTAACTGAATATCGTGCAAGGGGCGATCAGCGCCTGCTCCCTTGGGCACTCCGAAACTATTCAATTCTTCGGGGTTTATCATTTTGAGCAAGATACACAACCAACAAGGAGATTCGTATGGATAACAAGTTTTTGCAATTTATCGTTTCGCTCTTTATTCCACCGCTTGCCGTGTACATGAAGAACGGCAAGATTGATAACGCGTTTTGGATCAATTTGATATTGACCCTTCTCGGCGGCATACCCGGCGTGCTTCATGCCTGGTATGTTATCTTCGCAAAATAATTCCTTCCGATTGATAAATCAGATTCAACAATAAGGGCTCTGGTTTCGTCAGAGCCCTTATTGTTGAACGACATTTAGTACTGCCGCCCACTGCCCTTTTTCTTTAGGGTGTTCCGCCCAAAGTAGTATTCCACCCTCCACAAGTTTAACGACTGTCCTTTTTACCACTTCACCTCCCCAGCCAAATAGCTTGTTGATATCACGCATCTGCGCCGCGCCGACCATGGAAAAATACAGTTCCAAAAGTTTTGCCCGCGCCTGCGATTCGGTAATTTTCCGCGCCTCTTCGGATAATTCCGGGAAATGGCGTGTGGTGATCTCATAAATATGCGAATACTTCCATGCGCCCGCCTCGGCAACACCAACCGGCAGGACCTTGAAATCCCGCTGAAGATATTCCAACGCCTTGTTAAACTCGGAATCTTTTGCATTTGCGAGTTTCGCTTCCCGGCGGAGATCAATGGTATGCATGGCGCCTTTATCAAGCAGGGCTTCATAAACCTGTTTTGCCGCCTGAGTTAAACGCCCTTCGCGATAGGCGATCAGGTAGTCTTCTTCAGGTTCGCCATAGTTCTCGGAAAGCGCATAAAAGAAAGGGGCAATTTCAAGCGAAATCATCGTCGCTCTGCCGCGCAGAATCTTGCCGTAGTACCATATCTTTTTGTCAAGTGCATTGTCCTTCCAGCCCCATGTGATATGGCCAGGGTCATCATGCTTGTCGGCAACCGGGCGGTCCCCAGCGGCTGCCACCCATAGAGAGGGCAGGTCCACACCTTTGATGGGCCAGAAATAGACAAAGCCGCGCTGGTTGACGAAGGACAAGGCTTGGGTGGGAGATGAAAGTCTCTTTTGCGGAGGCAGGTTAAAGGTCCGTACGCGAAGCGATTTTAATTTTTTCAGATCAAGCATGGTTGAATCGTCATCCATAATGATTTATCCACAAGCACGGAAATGGTTCAGACAATTTAATAGAACGTGGTCGCAAAATGATTTTCCAAGTGTATAATAATAACAGGTTGGAAAACTTTAAGATACCTTCTCGATTCCTACGCATTTCCATTCCAATAATCATTCTCTTATGGTTATTGGCAGTGTTTAGATTGCTCCCATACAGCGAAGCATGGGCATCTGAGCGCCGGCTTTTAATTACATTCAGCATTCTAAGCGCCGGGGGAATTATTTTATCCATTTACAGGTTGTACAAATTACAAGCGAATACAAAAGGAGAAGTGCCAAAATTCACGGATACACTCCCACACCAAACAATCCTTGAAAGCGTGCCAGATGCGCTTGTGATAATGGACAAAGACGGCAAGATCTTGTTCTGTAACCAACAGGGGGTATCCATGTTTGGATATGAAACTATCGAGGACTTGTATTCCCTTGATATCGTTGACCTCGTGCTGGAACCGGATCGTAAACCCTTGCGCAAATATTTTCAGGAGGCAAGAACAGCAAACAATGCAAGAAACTTTCAAGCGACCGCCCTGCGAAAAGACGGGTCTCAATTTCATGCAGAAATCAGAGCGGCCGCCTCGAGAGATGACAGCATGGCGCTCGACATAATCACGGCAATCATTCGAAACATCACAGACCACAAATGGATCGAGGCGCAACTCCGTGAAAGCGAAGCGTTCTACCGAGTGGTTGCGGACAACACCTTCGAGTGGGAATTCTGGCAGGCGCCAAACCTGCGCTACATCTATTTATCTCCGTCCTGTAAACGCATTTCAGGCTACGATCACATCGAATTCATCAGCAACACCGACCTCTTTACGAACATCGTCCATCCCGACGACCGGGAAAAATACAAGGAACATCAAAAGAAAGTGCTGGAGGAAAGAAAACATGGGGAGATTGAGATCCGCATCCTGTGCGCCGACGGAAGCGAATGCTGGATCAACCAGGTCTGTCAGCCCGTGTTCGACGATAACAGGGTATTCATGGGCATACGCGGCAGCAACCGCGATGTGACAAAACGGAGGGCAGCCGAGAATGAACTTCAGCGGATGAATGAAAAATTGCTCCTGCAATTGGAAGAAATCAACGCATTGCAATCCATCTTGCGCGAACAGGCATTTCATGATCCGCTGACAGGTTTATACAATCGGCGCTATCTGGAAGACGCGCTCAAAAGGGAGCATGCCCGCGCCCTGCGCGAGGGCTACCCGGTCAGCATTGCCATCATGGACATGGACAATCTAAAACAGGTCAATGACTCTTACGGGCACAACGTGGGAGACAAAGTATTGACCATTCTTAGCAGAAAATTATTGGAGCTCACCCGTCTTGACGACACCGTCTGCCGCTACGGAGGAGATGAGTTCATTGCCATTCTTTACAATACCAACCTGGAAAACGCCTACCAGCGGGTGGAACAGTGGCGTCTGGAACTTGAAAATACCGTCATCGCACATCGGGATGCAAATCTGCGCGTCACCTTTACAGCGGGAGTGGCAACCTTCCCTTTGCACGGGAAAACCCTCGATGCGATCATAACCTCGGCAGATATCACGCTTTACCACGCAAAAAAGTCCGGGCGCAATCTGGTGATGACCGCTGGCCAGCCTTCGTAGCCGTCTTTCACAACCGAGGACGGATTTCTGCGTAGGTAGACTGAAATCACGCATGAATGCGTTACCACTACAACGAGGATAACTGAAATGAACCGAGTACCCTTTGTCATATTCATTGGAATTTCCCTGCTGATCGCCGCCTGCGGCTCTGCCCCAACCTCCGCTCCGGAAGCCACCTCGATCCCCACGGTCGTGGCGGACGACAGCATCATTGCCGAAGGGAAATTGGAACCCATTGCCTACACTGAAATCTCTTTGAATGCCAGCGGGCTTGTCAGCAACATTATCGTGGAAGAAGGGGATCAGATTGCCGCGGGTGACGTGATCGCAGTCGTTCGTTCGGAAGACGCGCAAACGCTCGAAGACGCCCAAGCCGAAGCCGAAAAAGAACTCACCGAGGCATACAAGGATTACCGCGACACTCAAAGCAGGCTGGATGATTTCGATGTTCCGCCGCGCTGGAACGGCATGTCCCCCACCGAAGCCATTGCATCCTCTCTCGAAAAGTTGAACATCGCCCGGGAAGAATTCGAGCCATACAAACACCTCGATGCAAAATTTCTCAAATACGAGGAGCCCAAACCGGATTTTTCCGAGATGACTCAGGAAGAATTGGACCGCTATGAAGAAAGCCAGGCAACCAATAAAGATTACAACCGCCCCATAAACAAGGACGCCCGCGCAAAAAAGAAAGCATTGGATGAAGCCTGGGAACTCTACCGCATTGCCATCCGCTGGCTGGAGTTGGAAAGCAATTACCAGAACGCGCGGGTGCGTCTTATCAATGCGCAGGCTGATTATGACGCCCTGCAGGATACGGATTTTTCACTCGATACCGCGGCTTTACGCGCCATCCTTGCCAATGCCGAACTCCGGGCGCCGCATGGCGGGGTTGTAACCAAATTGGACCTCAAAGCGGGTGAATTCACCTCTTCCGGGTCGCCAGTAGTGACGATTGCCGACACTTCAAAATGGATCGTCAAAACCAGCGATCTGACCGAGATCGATGTGGTCAACATCGAAGAAGGTCAGCCTGTCGTTGTCAAGTTGGATGCCATCCCCGGCAAGGAATTCAGGGGCAACGTTTTGGCGATCAGCCAGGAATACTCCGAAAATCAGGGCGACGTGGTCTATGAAGTCACCATCCTGTTGACAGACTTCGACCCCGCCATGCGCTGGGGCATGACTGCCGTCGTCACGTTCGAATAAGCACACCGTCACAGAATTACGGCAGGGACGCCGAACATGTATCGAAACCCCAGCCTTTGCGTCCCTGTTGCATGAAAGAGAACTTCATGGCTATTTCATTTTTCAAATCCAAGACAGAAGACGATATTGTTGGCAACCGCCCCATTATTGACCTGCAAAACGTCAATAAATTTTACAAGACCGCAGTGGGCGACTACCATGCACTAAAAAAAGTGGAGCTACAGATCGAAGCGGGCGAGTTCGTCAGCATCATCGGAAAATCCGGAAGCGGCAAAACCACCCTGCTGAACATGATCACCGGCATCGACCGTCCCTCGGATGGGGAAGTATGGGTCAACGGGACGGGCGTTCACGGCTTGAACGAAAACCGCATGGCGCGCTGGCGCGGAAAAAATCTCGGGATCGTATTCCAGTTCTTTCAACTCCTGCCGATGATCTCCGTCCTCGAAAACATCATGCTGCCGATGGATTTCTGCCGCATGTACACGCTCTCCGAACGCCGCAAACGCGCCATGGAACTGCTGGACCTCGTGGAGTTGGGCGAACACGCACACAAACTTCCAACCGCGCTTTCCGGCGGACAGCAGCAGCGTGTTGCCATTGCGCGCGCACTCGCCAACGACCCGCCGGTTGTCATTGCAGACGAGCCGACAGGCAATCTCGATTCGAAAACAGCAGAATCCGTTTTCGCTCTTTTCAACGACCTGGTGGCAAAAGGCAAGACCATTATCATCGTCACACACGACAGCGCGCTGGCAAAACGCACGCATCGCACCGCCCTGATCGCAGACGGCGAGATCGTCAATGAGTATGTGGCAAAGGCGATTCCCACGCTTACACCGAGCCAGTTGTTACAGGCGACAAAACTGGCACGAATCCAGCCTTATGATGCTGGCGCAATGATCCTTTCGGAAGGCACAAACGCGGATACGTTCTATATCGTCTCGAAAGGCACGGTGGAGGTCATCCTGCCGCGGGCGAATCAATCCGATGTGATCGCGGTTCAACTCGGACCCGGAAAAGTGTTCGGCGAAATGGAATTTTTCCACGAGACCAAGCACCGCGCCTCCGTCCGCGCCTCGGAAGCGGGACCTGTGGAAGTGTTCGCCATCGGGTATGAGCAACTGTCCGAATTGTTGGATCAGTCTGAGGTCACACGTGAGGCGCTGCGTCAGATGGCGGATAAGCATCAGGGTGAGAATTTATCCTGGAGGGGAGTCGCGTCATGATGACCAGCCGATGGAAAAAGGTCTGGGCTGATTTTTGGAGCAATCGCGGACGGACACTCCTGACCATCGTCACGATCGCTGTCGGGACGCTTGCAGTGGGATTCAACAGCAACCTGGGTTTGTATATGAACGAGAGCATGGACAGCGATTATCTTTCCGCGAATCCATCCGAAGCCGAAGTGTACGCCGGACCGTTGAACGACGACATGGTGAAGCAGGCGCGCGAAGTGCCGGGCGTGGACACAGTGGAAGGATTTTCTTCCGCCAGCGCGCGCATTGTCCGACCGGATGGAACCTATGTGAACATCAACTTCACCGCGCTGGAAGACCCCGCCGAATTAACGTTGAATTTTCTCAAACCAGCCGCGGGCGAAATCAGCCTTCCTCATTACGGGAACAAGGAAACGATCATGGATGCCAGTGCCATGTCACTTGGATACCAACCTGGCGACATTATTCTGGTGGAACTCCGAAACGGCAAAAGGCGCGAACTCAAATTCGCCGGTTATATGCACGCGGTAACAGGGTTTCCCTATAACCTTGCACAGCAAGTCAATGCGTACGTGACTCCCGACACGCTGGAATGGCTGGGAGGCGACACATCCAGTTACGACATGCTTGCGATCAGCGTTTCTGAAAATCAGACCGACCAGGAGCATGTGACGTCGGTCGCGCAGGCTGTGGCAGACCGCATGGAGCGGTCCGGCGCAACGGTGTACTTCGTGAACGTGTATCAGCCGGGGCATCATTTCGCCTACAGCATCACACAGGGCGTGTTCTTCGTGCTGGGCGTGCTGGGGTATCTCACAGTCTTGTTGAGCGGATTTTTAATCGTCAACACCATCACCGCCTTGATGACGCAGCACACACGCCAGATCGGTATCATGAAAGCCACAGGCGGCGGGACCGCGCAGATCTTCGGCATGTACCTTGTGCTCATCATCGGCTTCGGGATCGGCGCGCTGTTGATCGCCGTTCCGCTTGCGAATGCGGTTGCGGAGAATATCGGCGGCGGGATGGCGCAGTGGCTTAACTTTTACCCTGTGCCCTATCGCGGATATTCCTCGACGTACATCCAACAAGTATTCGTGGCGCTGGTCGTGCCGATATTGGCGTCCATCCTGCCGATTTACAACAGCGTCAAGGTCACTGTCCGTGAGGCGTTGAACGATTACGGCTTGGGCGGGAACGCAAAGCCAAAGGATGAGTCGGTACGGCGAAGCTCCCTCTTCATCCCGCGCCCAATCCGCATATCCTTGAGAAATACTTTCCGCCGCAAGGCGCGGCTTGGGCTGACTCTTTTTACGCTCGTGCTGGGCGGCGCGGTCTTCATTGCCGTATACAACCTGTGGGCATCCTTCGATCAAGTCATCGAGGATATTCAGGGATACTTTCTAGCCGACATTAACATCGCCTTCGACCGCGGCTATCGTTTGGACAAGGTCGCAGGTATTGCGGAAAACATCGAGGGTGTGGAAGGCGCGGAAGGCTGGCTGGAATACACCGGCACGCTCAATATGGACGACAGCGAAACGGGCGGCACGCAAATCCTGTTCGTCGCGCCTCCCTCCACCTCGAAGCTGATAGACCCCATCATCACGTCCGGCCGCTGGCTGATGCCCGGCGACGAAAACGCCATCGTGATCGGCAACCACCTCCTGCAAATCTTCCCGGATTTAAAAGTCGGAAACTGGATCACCATCGAAGCGAACGGCAAGGATACCGACTGGCAGATCGTGGGTATTTACAGCATCACAGGCAACGTCAGCCCTCCGCTGCTATACGTCAACTATGAATATTTGAGCGTGCTGGTCGGCGAGCCGGAGATGGCGTATTCGCTGCGCATCATCACATCCCAGCACGACCCTGCGACTCAGCGCCGGGTCAACGACCAGGTTCAGGCGGCGTTCGAGGCGCGTGGAATCAACATCCGCTCCACGCAGCTCGGCGCGGACTTCATCCGCGATCAAAAGGCGCAGACCGACATCCTCGTCTATTTCATGCTGGTGATGGCAACGCTGATCGCCATCGTCGGCGGACTGGGTTTGATGGGCACGATGAGCATCAACGTGCTGGAACGCACGCGGGAGATCGGCGTGATGCGCGCCATCGGCGCAAGTAACGGCGATATTCAAGCCATCGTGATCACCGAGGGTATGGTGATCGGCATCCTCAGTTGGGCGGTCAGCATCTTCATCTCGATCCCCATCACGAACGTGCTGTGCTTCGGCGTCGGCATGGCGATCCTCACCGCGCCCATGCCCGCCGTATACGGCGTGACGGGCATCATCGCCTGGCTGATCTTCACCATCGTTCTGGGAACACTCGCAAGCGCCCTGCCTGCGCGAAGAGCATCGAGGTTGACAGTGCGCGATACGCTGGCATACGAATAATAAAAAGCGCAGGTTCGAGCCTGCGCTTTTTATTTGACCGCGACGATCTCTTCCTTTGTTTCGATGATTTCCGCCTGAGCTTTGCATGCCGACACGTCACGCAGAGCTGACTGAAACGCCTCGAACGCCTCGACCGGGAACTGAAGCGTGATAGTTACATCCCCGGCATATTCCTCGCCGACGACTTTCCCCCGATTCTTCGCAACCAACAACCTCACCCTTTCCAGCAGATAATACGGAATCGCCGCCATCGCCACATGGACGGGGACGCGCTCTCCCCGCTCCACCGCATGGACGACCATCTGCGCGGATTCGGTGTAGGCTTTCACCAATCCGCCCGTGCCAAGCAGGGTCCCGCCGAAATAGCGGGTGATGACGAGAACCGCGTCGCCGAGTCCGCTGCCGCGCAGGACGGTGAGCGCAGGTTTGCCTGCCGTCCCTGAAGGCTCGCCATCGTCCGAAAAATATTCGGTGACGGTATTCCCGCCGCCGATGATATAAGCAGGGATGTTATGAGTCGCATCCGCGAACTCGGCGCGAATGCGCTTTATAAACGCCCGCGCTTCGTCAATGGAAAAAGCAGGCGCGAGCGTGGCAATGAAGCGCGAGTTGACTACTGTCTGCTCGCGGCGGATTTCAGTCAGGGGGACGAGATAGGATTTGGTCATGAGGGGAATTGTACTCTCACGCATCCCTCCAGGGGCGGGACTGCCGAGAGAATTTTCCTGTATAATCTCCACAAGGAGCCACGCATGAGACGGATCGAGAAGACTGTTTTCATCAGTTATCGCAGGACGAATTTGCCGTGGGCATTGTTTGTATATCAAAATCTAACAATACACGGCTATGATGTTTTCTTCGATTATCAAAGTATTGATAGCGGTAATTTTGAAAGCGTGATCCTTGATAACATTAGGGCAAGAGCTCATTTCATTGTCATTCTTACGCCTTCCGCACTTGACAATTGTAAAAAACCTGATGATTGGTTGCGACGCGAAATTGAAACGGCAATAGACGAAAATCGAAATATTATTCCATTTATGGTTGAGGGTTTTGATTTCGGTAGCCAAGCAGTAAAGAATGCATTAACTGGCAAGCTCAAAATTTTAAGCACTTACAATGGACTACCTGTACGAAACGCTTATCCATTCGAAGCTATGGATCGATTGCGAAATCGCTACTTAAACAAAGCGTTAAGTGATGTTCCAAAAGCTACTTTACAGGTCAATGCACAAAAAATAACTGAAATGCAAAAATTGACTGCCAACAACGCCCCTCTGGTGGATACCGAAAAAGAACTTGCGGATACGCCGATTGAGGCTTTAGATCTTTCAGCAAGAACATGGAATGAGTTGAAACGTTCAGGAATTAATACAGTTGGGGATGTTCTCGACTTACTGAAAAATGGCGAATCGGCAGTGCTTTCAATACGCAATTTTGGAGTATCAAGCCTGGATAAGTTGCACCGGATGATTCAAGAAAAAGGCTACTTGCAAGATGATTGACGATTACAGAGGATGAACGACTTTACACGTCAGCCAATGAAAGAAATCCGAGGTTTTTTAAACCTCGGATTTCTTATTTTAGTATCGTCCCCGCTCCAAGATCACATCAGGGTTCGGCAAATCCTTCTGCTTGGCAGGGAAGACCTGTACTGCGCAGGCTTTGAACTCGGGGATCTTTGCCTGCGGGTCGAGGGCGTCGTTGGTGAGCAAGTTCGCGGCGGCTTCGGCAAAGTGGAAGGGGATGAAGACCACGCCAACGGTGGTTTTCTCCGTCACTGTGGCGCGCAGGACGACCTCTCCGCGGCGGGATTTGACGCGAACGGGGTCGTTGTTCTTTATGCCGTGAATATCCGCGTCGGCAGGGTGGATCTCCACGCGGGCTTCGGGATAAGCCTCGTTCAAAGACGAGTTGCGGGTCATCGAGCCACCGTGCCAATGTTCGAGCACACGCCCGGTGGTTAGGATGAAAGGATATTCATCGTCCGCTTCTTCCATGACCGGGACATAATCGAGCTGGTGAAACTTCCCTTTACCGCGCGGGAAGGATTCGGTGAAGAGCGTCGGCGTGCCGGGATGATCAAGAGTCGGTACGGGGTAGATCAAGCCGACCTTGTCAATGCGTTCATAGGTGATGCCGGCATAGTCCATGTTCACGCTCCCCATTTCGCGCAGGACTTCTTCGGGGTTGGCGTAATTCCATTTCGCAGTGGGCAGGCTGAGGCGCGATTCGATGCGCAGGGCAAGGTCGCAGATGATCTTCCAATCGGGGCGTGCCTGTCCGCGCGGAGGTTGCGCGGCGCGGACCCGCTGGACCCTGCGGTCCGTGTTCGAGAACGTGCCGTCCTTTTCCGCGAAGGGAACGGCGGGGAGGAAGACATCCGCAAACGCGCCGCTCTCGTTGATGAAAATATCCTGCGCCACGATGAATTCCAATTGCTTCATATGCTCGCGCGTTTCGTTGAGGTTCGGCTCGGACATCATCGGGTTTTCGCCCATGATGTACAACGCGCGGACGCCTCCCTCGTGCGCATTGCTGAGGATTTCGGTGGTGGTGAGTCCCAGCTTCAGGTTTAATCCGCCATCCTCCACATTCCAAGCCTTTTCCCATTTGGCGCGGTTCTCGGAGTTATCCACGCGCATGTAACCGGGGTAATGGAAAGGCATTGCGCCCATATCGCTTGCGCCCTGGACATTATTCTGCCCGCGCAAGGGATTCAAGCCCGTGCCATCCCGCCCAACATGACCTGTGAGAAAGGCAAGATGGATCAACGCCAGCGCGGATGCCGTGCCGTGTGAAAGCTGGGAAATGCCCATACCCCAATAGATGGCAGCGTTCTTCGCATTGGCATACAAACGCGCCGCTTTGCGAATATCTCCGGCAGACACACCGCTGACCTCTTCTGCATATTCAGGCGTGAACTTCTCAAGCGATTCGACGAATTCATCGAAGCCTTCAGTGCGGTTCTTGACGAAATTCCAATTGACCAGATTTTCCTTGACGATGACATGCGCCATCGCAGAGAAGACAGGCACGTTCGTGCCGGGTTTGAGCGGGAGCCAAAGTTCCGCCATATCCACCAGGTCAATGCGGCGCGGGTCGACCACAATCATCTTCGCGCCGTGCTTTTGGACGGCTTCCTTCATCTGCAAGGCGATGATCGGGTGATTTTCGGACGTGTTCGAGCCGGTCACGATGAACACATCGTTCATGGTGACTTGTCCCGCCGTATTGCTCATCGCCGATGAACCGATGGCTTGCTGGA
Organism: uncultured Anaerolinea sp.; assembly: GCA_964563315.1. Taxonomy (GTDB): domain Bacteria; phylum Chloroflexota; class Anaerolineae; order Anaerolineales; family Villigracilaceae; genus Villigracilis. The sequence goes on from CAZLWG010000001.1 coordinate 11,055, forward strand.
GCGCCACCACCGATCCGGCATGACAGAGGCGGGTGCAATGGTCGACGTTGTTCGTGCGGAACAGCGCGCGGAACATCTTCTGCAAGAGATAATTATCTTCATTCGTCGCCTTGGCGCAACAATAGACCGCCATCGCATCCGAACCGTCGCGTTTGTAAATGCGGACGAGGTTATCCGAGACGAGATTCAATGCGGTTTCCCAGTCCGTTTCCACCCAGTCCCAATCGCTGGAGATCTTCGAATTGGGGATCGGTTTGCCGTCCACGCTTACGGCAAAGACCTGCTCGCGCCCATTGGGTTTGGGCTTGTTTTCAAGCAGATAGCGGCGCGCCAGCGGAGTCGTGGTGCGTTTGGGATGATAGACAAAGTCGTAGCCAAAACGCCCCTTCACACACAGATTTCCATGATTGACGGGAGAATCAAAGGGACTGGTCACTTTGTAAATAAAATCGTCCTTGACGTGCAATTCCAATGTGCAGCCCACTCCGCAATAAGGGCAGGTGGTTGTCGTCACTCGGTCAGATTTGATCATCGCGGTTTCCTTCGCTTCCTGCCCGTGTTCATCACGCTGATCTCGTTGGGGCTTACCCCTTGTTCCAATAAATATTCGCGCTTCGGTTTCAATGCGCCCGTCGGACAGACCGCCACGCATTGTCCGCACAGCACACACGATGTTTCAGGAATCGTCTTATCGAAAAACGTGCCGATCTGCGTTTCATATCCCCGCCCATCGAAATTAATGGCAAAGGTATATTGCGCATCGTCCGCGCAGACCTGCACGCACCGCCAGCACAACAGGCACTTCGAATAATCGCGGATGTACATCGGGTTGTCATCCTTCACATCCGTTTCGCGCCGTTCCGCATCGGGGAAGCGGCTGGATGACGCGCCGTATTCGTACATCATCTGCTGGATATCGGGCGCCTCGGATAAATCCATGGTGGATGCGAGCATCTCCAGGATCGTCCGGCGCGACCTGACGACCTTTTCGCTTCGCGTCTGGACCTTCATGCCTGCTCCCGCCTTGACGATGCAAGCCGGCTGGAGCACTCTCTGTCCCTCCACCTCCACCACGCAGATCCTGCAAACCGCGTTCGACGTGGTCGCTTCGTGGTAGCAGATGGTAGGAACATCCTTACCCATATCACGCGCCACTTCAAGCAGGGTTCTGCCTTGATCCGTGGTCACTTCCTGTCCATCAATCGTAAGTGTGATCTTCTCGGTCATTGCTCAACCTTTAGCGTTTCTTCGCTGTTGTTTTCTTTGTCTTCGGCTTGGCAGGTTTGGCTTTCTTTTTTACCGCGCCTTTCTTTACAGTTTTTGCCTTGACGGGCTTCTTTGAAACAGCTTTCTTCGCAGGTTTCTTTTTCGGCAATGCGCCGTTTGATTCGACGCCGAACAACTCAGACCACAACTTCATCGCAGATAAAGTCGCGCTTGCGGCGGTTTGACCAAGCCCGCAAATGCTGGCTTCCGTCATCGTCCAGCCGACGTCCTGCAAACGGATCAGGTCGTCTTCCTCGGTCCTGCCATCCGCAATGCGGTCAAGAATCTCCATTTGACGCTGTGTTCCCATCTGGCAGGGATAGCATTTTCCACAGGATTCATGCGCGAAGAATTTCCCAAGCCGCTTCAACACATCGCGCATGTCGCGAGTCTCATCGAAGACCATCACCACGCCCGAACCGAGCGGAAGTCCCGCTGCGCGCAAGTCTTCGAAGGTCATCTTCACATCGAGATGGTCGGATGTGGCAAAAGCTCCCGCGGCGCCGCCAAACAGAACGGATTTGAGTTTCTTATTATCCGCTACCCCGCCCGCCATTTTCATCAATTCGCGCAAAGTCATACCGAATGGAACTTCATACAATCCAGGTTTCTTCACATCGCCTGAAATACAAAACAACTTTGGGCCCGGCGACTTCTCTGTACCGAGTTTGCGGTATTCCTTTGAGCCTTTGTCGAGGATGAGCGGAACATTACAGAGCGTCTCGACATTGTTGATGACGGTCGGTTTGCCGAACACGCCGTGAGTCGTCGGGAAAGGCGGCTTGATGCGCGGAAAGCCGCGCTTCCCTTCGATGGACTCGAACAGCGCAGTCTCCTCGCCGCAAATGTAGGCGCCCGCGCCGACCCGGATTTCAATGTCAAAATCATTCAAATACCCCGCTTCTTTTGCATCATTCAGAGCATCTTCCAATACAGGAATGATATATGGGTATTCCCCGCGCACGTAGATGTAACCCTTGCTCGCGCCGATGGCATACGCCGCAATGCACATCCCTTCAATGGTGCGGTGCGGATCGTCCAACAGCAGGATGCGGTCCTTGAATGTGCCGGGTTCGGATTCATCCGCATTGCAGATGACATATTTTTGATCCGCCTGTGCATTCAATGCGCCTTCCCATTTGATGCCGGTCGGAAAGGCTGCGCCTCCGCGTCCCACCAAACCCGATGCCTTGATCTCTTCGACCACGGCATTGGGTTTCATTTTGAGCGCTTTTTGCAACCCCTTGTATTCGCCGTACTTCATTAAAGATGTAGTGCCGTCACCGCAGTTCCTGGTCAATTCGCGAATCGAACCATATACCAGCGAACGCGGGCGGGTTTCGCCATCGCCCACCGTCCATTGACCGTTATCCATCGTCCACACAGCGGGGGCGAGTTCGCACATACCAAGGCATGGACTCGGTTCGATGGTGAGATCCAACCTCGGGTGGGTCTGATGCGGTTTTACGTCATGTTTTTTGCAAAGTTTGGAGAGAAGTCCGTCCGCATTCTTCAATGCACAGGCGGGGTCGGTACAGACGCGAACCACCTTTTTGCCGACAGCTTCGTTGTAGTACAAGGCGTAGAATTCGATGACGCCATGCACATCCGCAAGTGGCACTTTCAAACTCTTCGCCACTTCAGCAGCGACAGGCTCGGGAAGCCACCCATACAATCTTTGAGCTTCATGCAGAGCCGGTAGTAGTCCCGAACGCCCATGCGGAATGTATTTTTCGATTGCGGGTTTTAGCGGGGTGAGGTCTATTTCAGACATGAATGCTCCAATAAGCAGAGTATACCCGATGACATTTTTCGTGACATGAGGCACTTCCGAAATCAGGTTTGATTATATATAATATATAATCATGAAGTCAATGGCAGAGAAAGAACTCACCCACAAACCATTAAAAGAAGAGATCTACGATGCGCTTCACCGCCAGATCATCGCGGGGAAGTACGGTCCCGGCGACTGGCTAAGGCAGGAGGAGATTGCCAGCCAAATGGGCGTGAGCATGACCCCCGTGCGCGAGGCGTTGGATTTGCTGGTTGCAAAAGGCATTGCAGAGCGGGTGCCGTATCGCGGCGTGCGCGTGCACGAGATGTCGGAGAAAGATATCGTGGAAGCATACGGAATGCGATTGTTCCTTGAAGCAATGATCGCAAAGGAAACGGCGCTGACCATCACATCCGAACAACTAAAACGTCTCGAAAGAATCATGGAGGAAATGGACAGGTATGTGGAGTTAAGTGAAATGCCGCAGGAGCGGCAATTGAGCCGCGAGTTCCATGATGCCATCGCCGAAGCGTCGGGCAACGACCTGCTGATTCAGTTATATGCCATTGTATCAAACGCATTTCCAGATTGGCTTTTGTATGAGGCGCTCTACCGAAAACCTGAACTGCTTTCAGGCAGTGTCGCACAGACTCATGACGAACACACCGCAATTTTGGAGGCGTTCAACAAACGCGACCCTGAACTTGCAGTGAAAGTCTCGCTCGAACACGTTATGGAATCGGGCAGGTGGCTGGAAACCTATTTGAACATCCCGGCGAAACTTTTGCGCGAAAAAGAAAAACAAGTGACACACTTGATAAAAAAACCAAAATAACCAGGAGGCAGTATGTCGGACGAGATCGAGAAATTGTTCAAGGACATGGCACAAAGCATCATTGACGGGGATTCGGATGTTTCGGTGGAACTTGCCCAAAAATCCATCGATATGAACATCCCGCCGTTGGACGCCATCACCAAGGGATTTGTGGTGGGCGTCAATTACATCGGGGATCAGTTCGGGGCGGGAGAGGCGTTTTTACCCGAGTTGGTCATGGCAGGCGAAGCGATGAAAGCTGCCGTTGCCACACTCGAGCCGGAGTTGCTCAAACTCGGCGAAGCCCGCGAGATCATGGGACGAGTCGTCCTTGCCACCGTCGAAGGTGACATCCACGAGATAGGAAAGACGCTGGTCGGCACGATGTTGAGCGCTTCGGGATTCGAAGTGACCGACCTCGGCGTAGATCAGCCTGCCGACAAGATCATCGGTAAAGCGCTGGAGATCAATGCAGATATCATCGGCATGAGCGCCCTGCTTACCACCACGATGGTTCGCCAACGCGAAGTGATCGAGGAATTGGATAAAGAAGGTCTGCGCCCGCGCATCAAGGTGATGGTTGGCGGCGCGCCGATCACCCGCGACTGGGCAACCAAGATCAAAGCGGACGGCACATCGGAAGATGCAGTCGGCGCGGTGGCTCTCGCGAAGCAATTGGTTGGGAAGGCGTAGTTTCGTCATTGCGAAAAGGAGATTGCTTCGCCGCAAAAACAAGAGCGCGGCTCGCAACGACTGCGATAACTCAGAGAGAGGAGAGACATAGCCTCAGGAGGGCTCTATGTCTCATAAAAGAATCAAGACCATCAGTAACCCAAAACTTAAATTGGAGATACTGACGGAGCAGGATGTTAAGAAAATCCACGAAGCGACCCTGCACATCATCGAACATGTTGGCGTGCGGTTTCCATCCAAACGGGCATTGGAGATATGGGAATCCGCCGGTGCGGATGTGGATCAAGAAAAGAAGATCGTCAGAGTCAAGCCTCACATCATCGAAGAGGCGCTGAAGAAATGTCCGCCCGCGTACACGCTCGCGGCGCGCGACCCGCAGCAGGACCTGCCGCTCGACGGCAATCACGTCAACCTTGGTACGGATGGATGCGGTGTGGAGATCATCGACATCAACACAGGCGTGAAACGCACCACCGAACTGCAGGATGTGCGCGACATCGTCCGCATCGCAGATGCAACGGAAGAGGTTGCTTTCCACTGGGTTCCCGTTTCGGCGCAAGATACCTCCGTCGAAGCGCGCGGACTGCACGAACTAAAAGCTGTGTGGGAGAACTCCACCAAACATGTGCAGACCGAGTCTATTTACAACGTGGACGAAGCCAAAGCCTCGATGGAAATGGCGGCCATCCTCGCGGGCGGCAAGGAGGAATTAAGGAAACGTCCTGTCCTCTCATTGATGCAATGCACTGCGCCTCCCCTTGGACACGACGGCGGGTCGCTCGACGCAGCCTTAATCGCCGCTGAACACGGCGTCCCGACCGGTTTCATGACCATGACCGCCTGCATGACGACTGGTCCCGCCACTATGGCTGGCACTCTCGCCGTCGGCAACGCGGAAGTGATCGCCGCCACCGCCCTTTTACAACTGGCTTACCCCGGCGCACCTGTCTTCTATGCCGCTGCCCAAACCGCCTCCGATCCGCGCACCGGAGTCTACACCGGCGGCGGACCGGAAGATTTCCTCTTTGGCGCTGCCACCAACGTTCTGGCGGATTTCTACAACATCCCGCTCTCGATGGGCTCCTTCGCAACCGGCGCCAAAGAACCGAATTGGCAAGCCGGGCTGGAGGGAAGTCTCTCTACTTTTATGGCAAGCGTGGTCATGTCCGACATGCTGCTGGGTGTTGGTTTCCTGCACGGCAGCCGAATCTGGTCTTATGCAGAAATGATGATGGACTGCGAAATATTCTCTATCATCGAAAAAATGATGCGCGGCATTGAGGTCAATGAAGAGACTCTCGCTCTCGATGCCGTCGCCGCTGTCGGACCAGGCGGCCACTACCTTGCCCAGAAACATACCATCAAACACATGCGTGAACTTTTCCTTCCCCAATTCCTTGATCGTCGTCCCTACTCGAAATGGGAAGATACCGGCGAAGACGCACGCGACTGGGCAGTGAACAAAGCCAGAAAAATATTGAAAGAACATCAACCTGATCCGCTGGATGAAAAAATCAGCCAGGAGTTCAAAAGAATTATCAAGTCGGTAGAAAAGTAAAAGTTTCCAAGTTTGAAAGCCGGAACGTTTGCAGGTCGCCAAGAAAATACTTTTCAACCTGCAAACGTTCAAACCGGTAACTCTCTTCGCCAAAGAGAAACAAAAATCCAATTAGAGGTGTCTGCATGAGACCAAAACTAACCTTACTCAGTGACGAGATCATTGCCCGAATATTGGCAGAGGCGTACGAACTGCTGTTGTGTCCAGGCATCAAGGTCCAGAACGAAGAGGCGCGGGAGCTGCTCGCGGCGGCAGGAGCAAAACTGTATCCTGAAAACCAGGTGATCGGAATTCCCGCATCCCTCGTCCAGCACGCATTGGAAAGCGTGCCGCGCGAATTCCACCTGTATGACTACGACGGCAACCCGACGGTGCATTATGGCGGCGACTCGGTCCACTTCGACCCGGGTTCCTCCGGCATTGCCATGCTTAACCCCGAAACGCTCGAGCATGACACCACTGAAACAGAACATCTAATCCGCCTCTTGAAAGTGGCAGAGCAGATTCCTCAATACGATGCGCAATCCACCGCGGTGATCTGCCACGACGTTCCCAAAGATATTCAAGATTCGTATCGCTTGTATCTGGCTCTGCTATATTCCAAGAAACCCATCGTCACCGGCGCATTCACAAATCAGACCGTGCAAGAGATGATCGATATGCTCGCCCTCTTTGCTGGAAGCCCCGAAGCCGCCCGCGAGAAACCGCGCGCCATCTTCGACGTCTGCCCAGCGCCGCCACTCATTTGGTCGAACTTTGGTGCGGGCAACCTGATCGCTCTCGCGCGTGCAGGCATCCCTGCGGAGATTGTCTCCGTCCCGCTTGCGGGGGCGGCGGCTCCCGTCACCATGCTGGGAACGGTCACTCAGCATACGGCAGAAGTGCTCGCAGGCATCACCATCCATCAACTCGCGCACCCCGGCTCGCCCATCGTTTGGGGCGGCGCGGCAGCGATCTTTGACATGAAAAAAGGCGCAACTCCCATGGGCGCCATCGAAACCGCCATGCTCGATTGCTCCTACGCTCAAGTTGCAAAGACGCTCGGCATGCCTACCCACACCTATCTCGGCGCAACGGACTCGAAACTCGTGGACGCCCAAGCCGGACTTGAAAGCGGCATCACCGCAATGGTCGGCGCGTTGAGCGGCATCAACATGATCTCCGGCTCCGGCATGCTGGATTTTCTCGCCTGTCACAGCGCGGAAAAACTCGTCATTGACGCAGAAGGCATTGCCATGGCAAAGCGCATGGTCAAAGGCGTACAACAGCACACCGATACCCTCGCCACCGGCTTCTACGACGACAAGATCAACTTCAAAGGCGGCGACTTCCTCAAGCAGAAAATTACGATGAAACTCTTCCGCGAAGAACAACATCTGCCAAGCAGTGTCATTGACCGCGACTCAACGCGCGCTTGGAAAGCCGCTGGCAGTCTGGATGCCTTCGGCAGAGCCAAATTGCGTGTGAAGGAATTGCTCGCCTCTTACACTCGACCCGAATTGGATTCCGACCAGACAGCGCGACTCCACTCGTACATGCTCGATCTCGCCAAGAAAGCTGGTCTCGAAGAATTGCCCAGGCTGGAAGATTACGAACTCGCATAATTAATTCCTCCTGGGTTTGTGAAGTAATGAGAAACCAGAAATGAGCAACGTGTCGGCTTGTTGCTCATCCCTCATTACTCATTTCTCAAATCACAGGAGGAACGTATGCAACCCAAATTATCCCTGCTGGACGACGCCCTCATCGAACGCATTCTCGAGGAAGCCTATCAGTTGATGCTCAAACCCGGCATCAAGGTACAGAACGCCGAAGCGAGAATACTTCTTGCCGAAGCCGGCGCCCAAGTGGACAAAGATACTATGGTCGTCCGCATTCCAGAGCAGATTGTGATCAAGGCGTTAGAAACCGTTCCCAGAGTGTTCCACCTCTACGATTACGAGGGCAATCCCAAAGTCCAGTATGGAGGCGACGCGGTTCACTTCGACCCCGGCTCCTCGGGCATCTCAGTCCTCATCCCGGAGACATTGGAGCACAAGACTGCCGAAACCGAAGACCTGCTGCGCATCATCAAGATCGCAGAGAGTTTGCCGCAATATGATGCGCAGTCCACGGCGGTGGTTTGCCACGATGTCCCGAAGGAACTCCATGACCTCTATCGTTTGTATCTGGTCATGATGTATTCGAAGAAGCCGATCGTCACGGGCGCGTTCAGCAACCAGACCGTGCGCGTGATGATCAGCATGCTTGCCATCTTCTCTGGCGGACTTGAAAATTTAAGAAGCAAGCCGCGCGCCATCTTCGACGCCTGCCCCTCCCCGCCGTTGATCTGGTCGAATTTTGGCGCGGGTCAATTGATCGAACTTGCAAGAGCGGGTATTCCGGCGGAGATCGTATCGATGCCGTTGGCGGGCGCGGCGGCTCCAGTAACCCTGCTCGGCGCGGTCACACAACATGCCGCGGAATGTCTCTCGGGCATCACCATCCATCAACTTGCGCATGCGGGTTCGCCCATTGTCTGGGGCGGCGCACCTGCGATCTTTGAAATGCGTAAAGGCGGCACGCCCTACGGCGCCATCGAAACCGCCATGATCGACTCGTCTTATGCGCAGGTCGGCAAAGCGCTGGGTCTGCCCACCCACACCTACCTCGGCGCAACGGATGCGAAAGTGCTCGACATGCAAGCCGGTATGGACAGCACCATGGGATTCCTCGTCGGCGCGTTGAGCGGCATCAATATGATCTCCGGCGCAGGCATGTTGGATTCGCTCCTTTGCCAAAGCCCCGAAAAACTTGTCATCGATGCGGAAGGCATCGCGATGGCAAAGCGAATGTTGAAAGGCATGCTCGTCCAATCGGAAACGCTCGCCACTGAATTCTTTGAAGGTGTCAATTTCAAAGGCGGTGATTTCCTCAAACAAAAAGTGACCATGAAACTCTTCCAAAAGGAACAGCACATGCCGACAAAGATCATCGACCGCGACTCGATCCGTGGATGGAAAGCATCCGGCTCGTTGGATACCTTTGACCGCGCACGTGTCCACGTGAAGGAATTGCTCGCCTCCTACTCTCGACCCGTGCTTGATCCCCGCCATGAAGCGGAACTTCACGAGTATGTCTTGAATCTTGCCAAGCAAGCTGGCATGGATGATCTGCCCAGATTGGAAGAACTCGAATTTGCGTAGAAAGTGACGAGGAATGAGTAACGAGGTTGAAGTTACAATAGCCCCGTTACTCATTCCTTATTCATCCAAACAACCATGCTGACCCTCCCCGAACTCCTCCGCATCCCAAATGTTGATAATGGTTTGCCATTTGCCGTCTCTCCCGATGAAAGTCAAGTCATTTTTTCGTGGAATAAATCGGGGGCGTGGGAATTGTGGAGTATGTCATTGCGAGAAACGGTTTCAGTGCCTCGAAGCAATTCACCCTCCAATGGGAGGATTGCTTCGTCGGGCACGGCCCTCCTCGCAATGACATTGGAAGGCGCAAAATTCTCTCCGCGCTTTTCACCCGATGGCACGAAGATCGCCTTCGCATTGGATATTGACGGAAGCGAGTCGTTTCACATCTGCGTACATGATTTGACGACAACCGCCACCACTGATCTGACACCCGGCATACTATATGCGCATCAACCCAATATTGCCTGGTCGCCGGATGGGAAATCTCTTGCCGTCCTTTCCGATGCCAATGGAACATTTGCTCTCTATCGGCTCCCTTTGGATGGCAGCCCTGCCCGCATGATCCGAAATTTCTTCCGCCCAAGTTGGGATGCGTCATGGTCGCCAGATGGGATGTGGCTTGCGGTTGAATCCGAGTCTACGGCAAGCGACCGAACGATACATATCGTGCCGATGGGCAGGCACAAAGGTCCCAAGCCGCGTACCATGCAACTCACAATGAATGGCAAGGTTCTGAACGCGCAACATCCTGCCTGGTCGCCTGATTCAAAATCACTGGCGTTTTCTTGCGAGGATGGGGAATGGTTCAATATCGGCGTATTCAATGTCGAAACGCAGGGAATCACATGGGTTAGCAGCTCGGCAGGAGATGATACTCAGCCAACTTGGTCGCGGAGCGGAGAGACTCTCGGCTGGATCCATAGCGACGGAGCGAAGACCAAATTCCAGTTTAGGGAAAGAGGCGGCACTATCCGTGAAGTCAATGTCGGAGAGGGGGTTCACGCTCACCCGCAGATCACGGACGATGGAGTCATCCTCCTTTATGAAGATGCGAATCATCCGCCTGATTTGTGGAAGATACAACTCAATGGCGGCAAAGCAACTCAACTGACCAAATCATTGGAAGAAGGCTTGGATTTTCCGCAACCGGAAGAGGTATGGTATGCGGGCGTGGACGGCGTGAAAGTGCCCGCCTTGTTATATCCCGGAACGGGCGAACATGCGGTGCTCTACATCCACGGCGGACCGAATTGGCATCTGCAATTTTCATGGAATCCGGAAGTGAGTTTCATGGTCGCGCAGGGATGGGCGGTGCTAGCGCCGAACTATCGCGGCTCAACGGGCTATGGGAAAAAATGGCAGAACGCGAGCCGCTACGACATGGGCGGCGTGGACAACGACGATTGTGTTGCGGGGGCGAAGTATTTGCTGGAAAACAGGCTTGCGAAAAGGATCGCCGTGACGGGGCGAAGTCATGGCGGGTATTTGACGATGACCTGCCTGACAAGTACACCGGAGTTATTCGCAGGCGGCTCAGCGGTGGTGCCGTTCCTGAATTGGTTCAAGTCTCATGAAAAATCACGCGAAGATCTAAAGCATTGGAATATCGAGAACATGGGCGACCCGGAAGAAAACAAAGGGTTATGGCATGCCCGCTCGCCATATTTCTTTTTGGATCAAGTCAACGCGCCTGTGCAATTGATCTGCGGCGAAAACGATCCGCGCTGCCCTGCATTGGACTCGATCGAAGCGCGCGACAAGCTGATCGAGTTGGGAAAAGAAGTAGAATTGCATCTGTACAAAGGGGAAGGACATTCGTTTTTGAAGGTCGAAAATATAATAGATGCGGAAGTGAAGCGCGTGGAGTTTTTGGAACGAGTCCTGACCGGGAACGGCGAATGACAAGTGGTTACTATGGCCCGGAGTCTATCACCTGCCGTTAAATAAATTTATCGAGGAGAGCAAATGCAGCCGCTGAAATTTTTATCCGATGAAGAAGTAAAGGCCATGCATGAAGCCACGCTGAAAGTGATGAGCGAAGTCGGCATTACATGGACGCACAAGCCCAGTCTGGACCTTCTGCTCGAAGCAGGCTGCACCATGAATGGCAATCGCGTATTGATGCCGCCGGGCCTGGTGATGGATTGCGTGGCAAAGGCGAATAAACGCCCGAAAATCCGCGGGCGCAATGGAAAAGTCAATGAGCTTGGAAGCGGGGATTTGTACTTCCACAACCTTGGCGGCGCGCGCGATGTGTTCGATGCAAGAACAGGAACGCGCCGGATTGCCACCGATCAGGACGTGATCGATTCAGCCCGCTTGCTCGATGCGCTTCCCAATGCCCATACAGTTACACCCTTCTTCACGCCACAGGATGTTCCCGGCGAATTGATGTCACTGTTCATGTATCGGCATACGCTTCCATACACAACCAAACCTGTTCAAGGTCCCGGTATTCAGTTTGCGGAAGAGGTGAAATATGCGGTGGAAATGGCGGCAGTGGTAGGCACTCCTCCCGAAGAATTGACCCTCTCGCTTTCACCAGTCAGCCCGCTGACGATTCACGATCCTGCTGCGGCAGCCATCGTGGAGATGGCAAAAGCCGGCGTGATCTGCTCGAATCTCCCAGCCCCTACAGGCGGCGCAACATCACCGATGACCATCACGGGCAGTCTTGTTCAGCAATCCGCGGAGACACTGGCGCTTGTGGTCATGGCGCAGATCGTCAACCCTGGTTGCGCAGTGGTCTATTGTGGAAGACTTGGGATGCTGGAACCCCGCACTGGATTGATCTGGGGCGGCGTGGAGTTGGGTCTGTCCTCTGCGGGTACGGTTCAACTCGGACATTACTACGGCTTCTCGGTCAACGTATATGGATTCTCCACCAATGCCCACACCCTCGACGCACAAAACGCATTCGAGCGCGGACTCAATGCCGCCATCCCTGCGCTGGCTGGCGCGGACGAACTCTCAGGCATCGGCGAGATGGAAGCCGGGGTGATGGGATCCTACGCCCAAATGGTTCTGGACAATGAATTCGTCGGCGGGGTGATGAGGCTTCGGAACGGACTTTCCGCAGATGTGGAACATCTCGCCGTGGAGATCATCGGCAACGTAATGGATGGCACCCGGAATTTTCTCGGGCAAAAACACACCCTCAAGCATTTGAAGGCGGGCGAACTCACCTTGACGAAATTGGCGGAACGTAATTCATGGGAAACTTGGGAAGACAAAGGCAGAAAACAGATTGTGGATCACGCCATTGAAGAGGCGGAACGCATCCTGCGAGAACATCAGGCCCCGCCGCTGGAGCCGCAACAGGAGAAGGAGCTGGATCGAATTATGGCGGCGGCAGAAAAAGAAATGGTGAAAAAGAAGTGACTCGTTGGCAGGGTCAACTATATAACTTACAAGTGATAAAGGAGCATATATGCTGAAACAGGCACATGCAATTTCGGAGGAACTTATCGAATGGCGGCGGGATTTTCACATGCATCCCGAAACAGGGTTTGACGTCCACCGTACGGCCAAAATCGTTGCGGACGAATTGGAAAAGATGGGGTACAAGGTCAGGCGCGGTGTGGGCAAAACAGGTGTCGTGGCGGAAATAGGCGAAGGCGGAAAAATCGTCGCCATCCGCGCGGACATGGATGCGCTTCCCATATTTGAGCAAAACGAAACAGAATATGCATCCAAGATCGAAGGCAAGATGCACGCCTGCGGACATGACTCGCATACTGCCATGGCATTGGGTGCGGCGCAAATTTTGGCGAAGGAAAAGTTTAATGGGCGCGTGCGCTTCCTCTTTCAACCCTGTGAAGAAACGGCAGACGAAGAAGGCAAGAGCGGTGCCCAACGCATGTATGCAGAAGGGGCGACGGAAGGCGTGGATTACGTCATCGCCCAGCATGTGGACCCGACCAGCCCGGTTGGGACGATTGCCATCAACGAAGGCCCAAGCGGAGGCGGGGTGGATTCGTGGACGGCGACCATCAAAGGAGTCGGCGGACATGGCGCATACCCTCATAAATCCATGGATCCGTTCATGATGCTGGCGCATGTCATCATGGGGCTGAATGCCATCATCTCACGCAGGCTGGACCCGTTTGAACCTGCCGTGGTCAGCATCGGTTCGATCAGCGGAGGCGATGCGGAAAATGTGATTCCCGATCAAGTGGAATTAAAAGGCACGATCCGGTTCACTTCGCTCGAAACGCAAAAGATCATCCGCGAGGAAGTAGTGCGGGTATTTGATATCGTTAAAACGCTTGGCGGCGATTATGAATTGGATTTCCTGTTCGGCGGCTTGCCGCTGGTCAACGACAGGCATGTCGCGGAGGTCATTGAAAAAGTTGGTAAAGATTTACTGGGTGAGGGCAAGGTCCATCCAATGCACAAAACCCTTGGCGCAGAAGACTTCCCTGAATTTTTGCGGGACGCGCCCGGCGCGATGTACACGCTGGGCACAAGAATCGAGGGGCGTGAAGTATACGAACTCCATCATCCAAAATTCGATCTGGACGAACGCGCCCTACCCATCGGGACGGCAGTTTTAGCAGAAACAGCGTTGAGGTTTCTAAAATCGTAATGCCATTGCGAGACCGCACCAGGCTACGCCCTCGCAATGGCGTAATCACTTTCGGAGGGCATCATGCATACCATACTTAAATCAGAAAAGAAGGAAGTTTTCATTGGCTTCGACAAGCCTTTTGTGATCATTGGCGAGAAGTTGAACCCCACTGGAATCAAGAAACTAGGGCAGGCTCTGGTGGAACGGAACATGGAGTACGTCAAGCATCTTGCCAAACGACAGGTGGATTGGGGCGCGGATGTGCTGGATGTCAACGTTGGGCATCCGCAGATCGAAGAGGCGGAAGTCATACCGCTTGTTGTGGAGGCGGTGCAGTCGGTGGTGGATGTTCCGCTCTGCATCGACTCGAACGAGCCGAAGATCCTCGAAGCGGGGTTGAACGTCGTCAAAGGCGGCAAGCCGCTCGTGAACTCCGTCAACGGGGAGGAAAAACAGTTGTCGAGCGTCCTGCCCATCGTCAAGGAAAGAGGCGCAGCAGTCATCGGGCTGACGATCGCGGACGAAGGCATTCCACCCACAGCGGAAGGGCGCCTCGCCGCGGCGGCAAAGGTCATCGAACGCGCGGCAAAAATAGGAATCCCCATCGAAGACATCATCATTGACCCGCTGGTGATGACGGTCGGGCACGACAGCAAGGCAGCGACGATCACGCTCAAAGCCATCGAGTTGATCAAGAACGAATTCGGCGTGAACATCAGCCTCGGCGCAAGCAATGTTTCGTTTGGCCTGCCCGACCGCCATTCCGTAAATGCGGCGATGCTTTCCATCGCAATGCAAACCGGCGCAACCTGTTCCATCACCGACCCGATCAAACTAGGAAGCGCCATCCGCGCAACGGACCTGCTGTTGGGACGCGATGCGAACTCAATGAGATATCTCAAATACTTCCGCGTGACGGAAAAACTCCGCGAAGCGGAAGCGACTGCAAAATGAATCCAATCGAAAATATTCTTCAAAACCAAAAAATTGCCATTGTGGACGGCGCGCTTGCAACCGAGTTGGAACAGCGCGGCTGCGATCTGAATGACGCGCTCTGGTCTGCAAGAATTCTGCTCGATCAGCCCGAACTCATCCGGCAGGTGCATCTCGATTATTTCAATGCGGGCGCGGATTTCGCCATCACTGCCAGCTACCAGGCAACCGTCGACGGTTTTAGAACCCGCGGCTTGAATCGCGAACAAGCCGTTGACCTGATAAAAAAATCCGTGCAACTCGCGAAGGATGCCCGCGATGATTTCTGGTCTAAGGAAGAGAATCGCGCGAACCGCATCCGCCCGTTGGTGGCAGGTTCGATAGGGCCGTACGGTGCGTATCTTGCAGACGGTTCCGAATATCGCGGCGACTATGATCTGACCGAAGACGAATTGATCCAATTTCACCGTCCGCGTTTTGAGGCGCTCGTCGCCTCCGGCACGGACCTGTTAGCCTGCGAGACCCTCCCATGCCTGATCGAAGCCCGTGCTTTAATCCAACTACTCGGCGAATCCCCGAACACATATGCATGGTTCTGTTTCAGCGCAAAGGACGGCGAACATATCAGCAACGGGGAGCGCATTTCAGACTGCGCCGCATGGCTCGACAAACAGACTCAAGCCATCGCCATTGGGATCAACTGTACATCGCCGCTTTATATCCCTTCACTAATTCGTGAGATCAGAATTAGCACAGATAAACCGATTATCGTTTACCCCAACTCCGGCGAATTGTACGACGCCCAGACCAACACCTGGCACGGCGAAACTTCCTGCGACTCGTTCGGCTCCCAATCCAAAGAGTGGTTCGAAGCGGGAGCCGCGATCATCGGTGGATGCTGTCGTACCACGCCGGACCACATCCGCGAAGTGAAGAAATGGGCGAGGCAGGTCATATCATTCTGACCTGCCTGGAAGAACATGCAACCAAAGAGGCGGTAAGGGACTGCCTCTTTTTGTTTTCTAGACTCCTAAGGAGCACAAAATGAGGAGAGCCTTATTGGTATTAGCCTTCACCGCAATGATAGTATCAAGCTGCGGTATGAAAGCAGTTCCCCTGCCAACAAACACTGCCATTCCACCCTCTGAAACAAGAATTCCTACAGAAACTTTCGAACCATCTCCTACCTCCACCCCTGCGTTGACAGCTACGCCGGTTCCGCATCCCATGAGCATTATCGCGTTAAGAAATCAGGAATTCCCCGGCAGTGAGGTGACCATCGTCAAAGAACTGGATCGTGGGTCGAATTACCGTCGTTATTACGCTTATTATCTTTCCGAGGGATTGAAAATCTACGCCCTGCTCACCATCCCAAATAGTGCGCCGCCCGAAGGGGGCTTCCCAGCCATCGTCTTCAACCACGGTTACATCCCGCCGGATATCTACCGCACAACGGAACGCTATGTCCATTACGTGGACGAGCTTGCCAAGGCGGGCTATGTCGTTTTCCGTATTGACTATCGCGGACATGATCAATCCGAAGGCGAGCCGACCGGGGCGTACGGAAATCCCGGTTATCAAGTTGACGTGATGAACGCCGTTAGCTCCATTAAACAACTATCCGAAGTCGACCCCGACAAAGTTGGAATGTGGGGACATTCAATGGGCGGCTATCTGACATTGCGCGCGATGGTGATATCGAATGAGGTCAAAGCCGGCGTCATTTGGGCGGGTGTCGTCGCTTCCTATCCGGACCTGCTTTACAACTGGCGGCGGACGGGCTCGTTCACCCCGTCACCAAGTTCGCGCGGCGTGGGCTGGAGGACGTCCTGGCTGGAGCAGTTTGGAACACCGGAGCAAAACCCCGCCTTCTGGAATTCGGTTTCCGCCACATCCTATCTTGCAGACCTTTCGGGACCTTTGCAACTGCACCACGGAACAAACGACGAAGATGTCCCGTTGGAATTTTCCATCCGGCTGGCAGAGTTAGTGAGAATGGAAAGAAAAGTCGCCGACCTGTACGTCTACGAGGGCGACAATCACAACATTGCCAATAATTTTTACACCGCAATGGATCGAACGATCGAATTCTTCGACCTGCACCTCAAATGATCATGTACCCGCGTCGAATTTTTCCATCCAACGCTCCGGGTTGTTGAGTCCGGCAAACCCGAACTGGTCATATAGTCCGTGCGCGTCGCGGGTCACAAGACACCAGCGGCGAAGCCCCTGAAGTTCGGGATGATTCACGATGCATTCCATCATCCATTTGCCAAGAGCCTGTCCACGATAATCTTCATGGATGAACACGTCACACAAATATGCAAATACCGCGCGGTCGGTTACCACGCGGGCAAAGCCGACCTGCCGGCCAGCATCGTACACGCCGATATTAAGCGAATGCTGGATCGAACGTTCGATCACATCGCGCGGACGAGTATCCGCCCAATAGGCCCGGGAAAGAAAATCAACCACCGCATCGAGGTCGAGACGCGAAGGGTCATCTGAAATTATAAAGGTGTCTCTATTCCATTCCATTTTATATCAGCATCACTTCCACAATTTCCCCGGCGCTCAATCCTGTAGCATCGGAGTGAATTTTCAGAAGCCCATCGGCAGAGGCAAGGGTGAATATCAGGTTCGATTTTCCGAAGATGGGGTCGGCTTCGTAATTGGCGGTTGACGATTGACGATTGACGCTCAGTTTGACAGGCCACCAATCTTCCCGCCCGGCCTGGGACGGAAGATTAACCGTGAGTTTGGCTTGCACAACCGCTCTGGGTTTGGGCAGGGCGCCTAGCAATCTCTCTATCACCGGCGCAACGAACAAATATCCATTCACCAACGCGCTGACGGGGTTGCCCGGCAAACCAATCACCGGCTTGCCATTGCACACACCTAAAATCGTCGGCTTGCCGGGGCGGGTGTTGATGCCATGCACCAGCACGCCCGGCTCCCCTAATCCGCGTATGACCTCGGCGGTCATATCCCGTGTGGATGCAGATGACCCCGCCGTGATGATGACCACATCACACTCAGACAGCGCCTTCGCTGCCGCCTCTTTCAACGCCTGAAACTGGTCGCCAATGATCCCATAGCGGACTGCCACGCCGCCGCTTTTTTCCACCAGCGCCCCCAGCGTGTACGAGTTTATATCTCGCACTTGCCCCGGGCGTGGATGGCGACCTGGTTCAATGATTTCATCCCCGGTAGAAATCAACCCAACTCTTACCCTTTTGGCTACGCGCAAGGACGTGATGCCCAATGCCATCAACCCGCCTATCTCGGCAGGTCGAAGAATTGTCCCTTTCGGAATGACTACCTGACCCCTTGCTACATCCTCGCCAATGCGGATGACGTTCTCGCCGTCGGCGACGGACCGAAATATTTCGATCTCCGGCTGGGAAGATTCCGCCCCTATGATTTGTTGGGTGTATTCCAACATAACAACTGCATCCGTGCCTTTGGGAAGCATCCCTCCGGTGTGAATCGAAGCGCATTGACCCGCACCGATTTCAAACGACGGCGCGTCCCCCATCGGCACCTCGCCAATGAGTTTGAGATAGGCAGGCAGCGAGTCGCTTGCGCCATACGTATCGCCAGCGCGGACGGCATACCCATCCACGGTCGTTCGCGGAAATTCGGGTAACGGATGCGGCGCAATGACATCCTCCGCGGAGACCCTGCCTAAAGCGGAATCTACAGTCAGGGTTTCAGAATCAGGCGTCGGGGGAGGGAGATGCGAGTGAAGTTTCTCGCGCGCTTGGTCCGGCGGAAGGAGAGTCAAAAATTCGGGCATGGGTTTAGAGTGTCAGTTGCCAGGCGTCAGGTTAGCGAAGCCAAAATGTAAGCGTGAGGAAGTAGGTCGTCAATCCAAAAACAGCGAGGGCGGTGGAGGTGAGGAGTCTCCAGTTCGGCGGGCTGCCGGATGCAATTGCGCGGAGTTGGACGATCTGAAAAACCGC
This sequence comes from uncultured Anaerolinea sp., assembly GCA_964563315.1. GTDB lineage: Bacteria > Chloroflexota > Anaerolineae > Anaerolineales > Villigracilaceae > Villigracilis. The sequence continues at coordinate 29,813 of CAZLWG010000001.1, forward strand.
AAAGGGCAGGGTGAGAAAGGCGGGCCAGATCAGGTTGAATGAAAAGCCGAACATGGGCGCGGAGGCAAAAGCGACAAAGGAAAAGATGACAAGACTGTGATGAAGCGGTTCGGCGCGTTCCCATGTAAGGCGGCACAAGAGCGTGCCGCGTTCGTATTTTTGGTCATCAAGAAAAGTTACAAAGTTGACGACGAGGAAATATGCCAGCGCCAACGCGGTAAGAGGAATAATAAGGAAGGTCAGCAGCCGGTGAGATTCGCCGACTTGAAGCGAGAAGCCAATGGACGGAATGACGTAGGCCATGTGCGCGGCGAGGATCAGTTCGCCAAAACCGCGATTGACCAGATGGAAGGGCGGCAAGGAAAGGAGTAGGACAAGGACGATGGAGGAAAGAATAAAGAGTAATGAAGGCAAGGCAAGGGTGAAGTTAAGATGGATGATGAATGCAATCACTGCGGTAGTCGCAATCATGCCGATGGAAATATAGAGCAGATTGGCACGAAGCGTCTCTTGTTGGAGCGGGGTTTCGCCTTCGATGATCGGCTCATTGTGCGGACGAAAGACTTCGCGTAAAAACCCCATGCTGATCTGCGCCAAAAGAATGCATGCAAATCCAAGCACGAACACCGCGGGCTGAAATGGCTTCCCCAAATAGGCAGGGATGCTTGCGCCGAGGATGTAGGTCAGCGAGGCAAGGAGGAGGTGAAGAGGACGAGTGAGTTTTAGCAAGTTTGGGTTTCCGATATTTCGATACGCTCAACGCATGTTTGTGGCTGTTTGGATCATGAATACGATTCTAGCATGAATTGCTAAACTCCCTGCCATACAAGGCGGAAATGGCATAAAATCAGATAGATCGTCCGTGTTCGTTTTTGGAGGTCAACATGTTTAACAATTTCCCCTTCCTTCGAATCCTTGTCTTGTTTAATTTATTTGGCATGAGCCTGACTGCCTGCAACGGCGCACCTACATTGACCGCACCTGAATTGACTTCCGTTCCCGAATCGACTCCCATTCCCTCTCCCACCAAAACCCCCACCCCCACCGAAGCGGAGAGGACATTTGAGATTGACGCATTACCATTTTCTCCGGACCTTGCTGCTGCGCTTAAAAAACACACCGGTTTGGAAGCGTCCATCGGGGTAAACGAAGCGGGCAACTGGGTGGTAAAAGAAGCGACGCAATTCGGATTCGGCGAGCCGCAGGAGCTATCTTCCGTTGAAATTGATGCGTCCACACTGACAGAGAATCTGACGACGAAGAATACGTATGGCGACACGCCGACGGTACAAACGACCGAAGGCAAGACCCTCTATTGGAGCAATAAAGAAGGTTGGTACGGTATGGAAGTGAGTCCGGACATCCACAATCCGGTTTTTGTACCGTTTGAAAAAATTGAACTAGCTCTCCGCTTGATCATCACGGAATTCAATGAGCCTTTTTCACAGGAAGCGATAGAAAGATGGAATCAATATTCAAGCTTAAGCATTGGTTTTCAGCTTCTTAACGTTAATGCAAAAACGGGTGAAGATACACGCTTCGCGTTTTTAGATAACCAATCGCAAAGACAGCCAGGACTAACTACTAATAACAGTGAAGTGCAGATACTAGACGCATGGTTTACAACAACGCTTCCGAGTGGAGAATCATTTGAGTTTTTTCCTTCAAAATGGATGGATCCAACAAATCCTAAACAACCTATAGGAGAAGAGTGGAAAATTTTCTTTTCTGCAATTGGTTCAGAAATTGTTGATAACGATGAAAACAGGTCAAAATTTGATGACTTGTTGACGTCAGCGTCACAAAGTGGGTCGCGTTTAGCAGTGGTGCCGATAGTTGCCGCAGATAATAATTTTTTTAATTCAACGAATAACTTAATTACATTTGGTGAGGCACAACCATCTCTTGGTTTATTACTTAAACAACCTGGGAATACGATCAACCGGTTTAATGTTCCTAATAGGCCGAGTGACAAATTTGATTTTTGGCTTAAATATTTATTAGATATGACAAGTCAAGAGCAACCCTCTATGCAGTTTTATTTTCCAACAAATCAAGATCCGGAGTACAAGACTAATTTTTTCCCCGGTGAATTTCAAACTATTCTTTATCCTTCGTTAATTATTCAAAGATAATATTTTTTTGTTGAAAGCCGAACGCTAATTTGTTACGCTGTATTTCATGAGATTTTTTTTGGGAGCATTTGTTGGATTGATTCTTGTTAATTTATTTTCAACAACTGTATATGCTCAGATATATGGTGGCGGTACCCCCTTCCCCACCATGCCAACTTGTGATTCCGGCACTTGCGGGGATGTGTGTGGATTGTATTGTACCGGTTTGTCTACTTGTTCCCCGTTTTGTAATTCCGATACCGGGTATTGCGGCTATACGTGTTCTATATACCAAAGTGAATGCTGTGATACGTGTTGGGGAGAGTGGGGCGAGTGCGTGAATGGGTGGCAGGTTCGCGTGTGCGAGGATAATCCCCAGCTTGGGCAGCAGCGGACCTGTTCCATTGATCCGGTCAATACCCCCGGACCCATTGGAAGCGGGGAGCCGACCGTGCCGCCAGCACCGCCGCCTGGGGCGACAAACACTCCTATAACGTACGGCACCATCCGTGCCCGCGCAGTACAGGTGGACCCATCCAATACAAGCTGTACCGCAATCAGGGCAGTGCCCACTACAGACAGCGAAATCAACGGGACAGTGATGAGCTTTAGCCCCACGTCGCCAAGCTACCCGCCGCCGCAGACCCAGTCGGGTGCAACGTTTACGGTATTTTCCAACATGATCACCGGCACGTATACGCTGGTGCCGTCGCTTCCTACCGCCAACTGGGTAAACGTACGAAATTGCTGGAGAAACGTCACTACCGGTGTAAACGGGAATAATAAGGGTGAATCGCTGGGCAAGTTATTGCTTTTTTGAGAGATAACTCTCCAACCGTTCCACCGCCTGTGGGAGATTTTTCCTGCCAAGCCCCACGCGGAAGTGGTTTCCTTTGTCATCATACATGGTGCCGGGGAGAAGTAAAACGCCAGTTTTATTGACAAGGTCATCACAGAAGGATTCGATGTCACCCTGTAGGAGTTTCGGGAATCCCATCGAGCCTGCCCGCGGACGAACCCAGGTGAAAAGCGAAGAGTAGCGGGTAAAAAGATCATCCATGACGACAAGGTTATGCTTGATGAGCCCAAGATTTCTTTCAGCAAGCTTTTCACGGTGACGCAAAGCAACCTCTGCAAGAAATTCGCCCGGCGCGGAGTTGCAAATGGTTGTGTAGTCCTTTAATGACGCCATCTTCTCGTATACATCGCGATTCTTCGTGGCGATCCAGCCGATGCGCAAACCAGCCAGCCCATACGTCTTAGACGTCACGCCCAGTGAAACAGCCTTCTCATTGACATCACATGCCGATGGAAGGCGTTCGGCAGGGTCATACTCGGATTCGCGGTACACCTCGTCAGAAAACAGGAGCAGGTCATTCTCGCGCGTGAAGCGATCGAGGGCGTCAAAGTCTGCGCGGGGCATTAAGTAACCGGTTGGGTTGTGAGGCGTGTTGATGACGACCGCTTTCGTGGACGGGCGCATCAATCCGCGCAATTCACCCACATCCAACATCCAGCCGTTTTCTTCGCGGGCAATCCAGGAACTGACCTCACAGCCAAGCCCTTTTGCCACCTCGCTCAAGGATTGGTAATGTGGGGTATGGACAATGAGGTGATCGCCTTCATTCAGAGCCGCCTGCATGAAAAGGAAGATCGCCTCCTCCGCCCCGGTAAATGTCAGCACATCCTCCGGTTGAACCGTGGTGTAGATTTTGGAAATCTCTTTCCGCAAGGACGGGCTACCCAGCGACTCCGTATACCCAAGCCAAACGTGTTCAAACCTCTCTGCTGCCCCTTCTTCCAGCGCGAGCAGGTCTGCAATGGACATGGCTTCACAATCCGATGTGCAAAGCAGGAATTCAGCGGCAAATTCGTACCTGGCGAAGTAGCGTTCGAGTCTAAAGGGAGAGAGTTTCATGATGTTTTTATTTCAAAGCGCGTTTCACATCGCGGTAATGCAGTTGGTTGTGCAGATACAACATTTTCACCATTTCGCGGATGACCGTCACGCCGAGGAATGGATGACGCCCTTGAATATCAAGTTCCTCATCCTCCAAGCTGCTCACCCAACGCACAGCCTCTTCGCGAACCTGTTTGTATTGTTCCAGTAACTCGGCGGGCGCAAGGTCTTTTGTTTTATTCTGTTGAGCGGCGTTATAACGGTCAATAGAAAAATCTTCCGAAGCGCCTTCCCTCGTTGTGCGGATGCGCTCAAACAGTCGGATAAGCCCGCGTTCGGAGGTGACAAAATGCGAGAGCACATTGCGGATCGTCCACGTTTCGCCTTCGGTATACACCTCATCCATCCATTGCTCGTCGGTCAATTCGGAAAAGAACGCCGCCATGCGCTCGCCTTCCGCCTTGAGTTTTTCGGCAAGTTCAGTGGTTTCAGACATAGGGTTCTCCTATCATAAAGTACAGCAACGGGAAGACCCGCCCTACGGATTTTCGTAAAGGGCGTAATTGATCGAGCGTCTCCCTGTCGTTGGGTAAAAATAATCCCGGAATTCAGAAATGCGTTCGATCAGCCGCTCGCTATCTTCGAAATCGGTCCGCACATAATAATAATGCGTGTCGTAGGGGGTATCGCCAAAGACGGCAGCCAACACATATCCGTTCTCTTCCGCATAGGTCTTCATAAGAATCGTCATGCTGAACCAGCGCTGGGCTAGGTTGGGTTCGGTCAACTTGGGCGGCACGAGCGGCGAATAATAATCATGGAACATGATGATGTGGGGCTTGTACTTATCAAGATATTCCACCGATAACCCATTGTGCGCAATGTGCTGGTCATTCAAACCCCATGTATCAATCGCCGCCCAGCCGGAATAATACGGCAGCAAACCTGCCTCTGTCGCAGCGATCACATATCCTTTACCGCGAAAATCCGCCAGCATCCTCGCCATCTCCAAACGCCCATCGCGCTCATAGGGACCAAGGCACGATTTTTGCGTGGGAGTCAGGAAGCAGTTCTGGAACCATGAATAATAGACAAGCCCTGCCGCAAACGCAAGTAACCCGGCGACATATACGCCTCGCTCCCGACCCGATGTCTGAGTCAGCGCTTCGAATTTGAATCCACGCAGGAGCGGAATCCAGGACATGAGCGCAAGCGGCACGACCGCATATTGAAAACGCGCGCCGTAGTTCATCTCATCCGAGATCAAGCCGAACGCTGCCGCAAACCCAATTATCGGAATGAGATAGGCAATTGTTGTCTTCGTCGTTTCCTTCGAGCGAAAGCCAAGTATGAAAGCGAAAACCATCGGCAGAGATAGCCGCAACGCGTTCAACATGGAAGCATTAAACGTCAACCAACTCCAACCACCCTCGCCTTTTTTGTAAAACGGATTCGGCAAGGGATAACCGAAATAGTCCCACCGCCAGAGAAAATATGCTCCGCCCAAAAGAAGGAAGACAGCGCCAAAGATGATGACCGCTGAAATCGAGTTTTTCAATCCACGCATGAGGATGACTGCAAACAGCATCAACGAGGCCAGGATAACTCCTTCGGGGCGAATCAACCCTGTGCCGAGTCCACTGAGGGCGAAGGCAAGGGAAAGTTGCCAGGGTGGATTCTCTCCCTTCATCAGGAGCAAGCCCAAAGCCCAAGTGGAAGCGGCGGCAAAAGCGAAGAAGGGCGTCCCAAAGTAGGCGGATACATAGGAGAGACCCGTACCAAAGGCAAGATAAAGTCCGCTTATTAAAGAAAAAGGAATACCGCCGTTGTGAATGCGGCGATTCATCCAATAGACAAGGAGTACGGTGAATATGTGAGAGGCAAAGCCAATGCCTCGTACAGCTTGTCCAACGGTGAGGCCAAGCTTGATGAGCCCGGCAGAAGCAACCAGAAAAAGGAAGTCGGTCGCGCCATCCAAAGGAGGCTCCCCGATGTTCCAAACGATGCCATAACCATTTGCCAGATGCTGGGCGTAACGCATGAGCATCGCCGCGTCTTCGAATGGCGGAATGGTAAAGTTTACAAACTTAAAAGCATAGTAAAGAGTGGAAACAATCAGAAGGAGAGAGAACAACAGATCAGGGACGATTTTTTTAGAGGGAGACATTGGGTGTATTGGCAGGTTGTTTTACAGCAGCGAATAGCCGCCATCCACGGCAAGAGTGTGCCCTGTAATATACTCGTTTTTGATGAGAAATTCGAGAGCATGGGTAATTTCGTCCAACGTTGCGGAGCGTTTAAGGGGAAGCCGCGCAACGAGTTTTTCCCATTGCTCATTACTGACAACATCGGAAGGAAGCACCAAACCCGGCGCAATTGCGTTGACCCGGATGTCCGGCGCAAAGGCACGCGCGAGCAATTTGGTAAGCGACTCCAAGCCCGCCTTGCTGACCGTGTAGGATGGGTAACGGCTCCAGGTTTTTTGTGCGCCAATGTCAGTGATGTTGACGATCACCCCGCCATTGGTCATTCGTTTAGCGGCTTGTTGGGCAATTAAAAATGGAGCCCGGAGGTTGAGATCAAGAGCGGAGTCCCAATCGCGAAGGTCCATCTCACGCGGATTTCCAACCGGCATCACCGCGGCTGAATTGACAACCACCTTCAACGGCGACTTGAATTCGTCCACGAGCGAAAAAAGAAAATCTATCTTTTCTGGGACGGTCAAATCCGCGCGGATGGGCAGGCAATCCACACCGAGGGCGCGGATTTCGTTCACAGCATGTTCGGCTTCATCCGCAGAGCCGCGGTAATGCAGCGCAATGGAATATCCCATTCGGGCAAGCGACAGAGCAAAGGCTTTGCCGAGTCGGCGGGCGGAACCGGTTACAAGAGCAAGGGAAGAAGCGGGCATAATGGGACGAGTATAATTGGCTTGGCGAATTTTATCCACAAACAGGAATTCTACCGAGGAATAGTACTAAATGACATGAAGAAGGAGCGACAGTCAAGAACTGTCGCTCCTTCTTCATGTGCAAATATCAGATTCCTTACGCAACGGTTATCTTATTATCCAAATACACGTCCTGGATTGTGTTCAATATCTTCACGCCATCCGCCATTGGGCGCTGGAAGGCCTTTCGCCCTGAGATCAGTCCTTGCCCGCCGGCGCGCTTGTTGATGACAGCAGTTGCCGCGGCTTCGGCAAAATCGTCGTCGCCGGATGCACCCCCACTGTTGATGAGTCCAACCCGCCCCATGTAGCAGTTTGCAACCTGGTAACGGCACAGGTCAATGGGATGGTCGCTGGTCAGGTCGCTGTAGATGCGTTTGTCCAGTTTCCCATAGGAGACGCTTTCCGCATTCAAAGCGATGAAACCGCCGTTATTTTCCGCCAACTTCTGTTTGATGATATCCGCTTCGATCGTGACGCCAAGATGGTTCGCCTGCCCGGTCAAGTCCGCTGAGATGTGGTAATCCTTGTCCTGTTTGAAGGCCGGATTGCGCAGGTAGCACCATAGAATAGTTGCCATGCCAAGTTCATGAGCCAACGCAAATGCCTCGGCAATCTCAACGAGTTCCCGATGCGAGTCATCCGAGCCAAAATAGATCGTCGCGCCGACAGCCGCCGCGCCCATGTCGTACGCCTGTTCCACGGTTCCAAATAAAATCTGTTCGTAACTATTTGGGTAGGTCAGCAATTCATTGTGGTTGATCTTTACAATAAAGGGTATCTTGTGCGCGTACTTGCGAGACATCAATCCGAGCACACCGAACGTCGAAGCGACCGCATTACACCCGCCCTCGACGGCAAGTTTGATGATGTTTTCCGGGTCGAAATAATCGGGATTTTTGGCAAAACTTGCGCCGCCAGAATGTTCGATGCCCTGATCGACCGGCAAAATCGACAAGTACCCCGTCCCACCGAGACGCCCATGGTTATACAGCCACGACAAATTATTCAGCACTCGGGGGTTTCTATCAGACTGGAGAAAAATCCGGTCCAAAAAATCAGGACCGGGTAGATGGAGGCGCTCCTTTGAAATCTTGGGCGAATCAAATCCCAGCAAGGATTCCGCCTTGTCGCCCAGCAGGGATTGAATGTTCTTTGTCATTACGTTTACTCCTGAATTGGTTTATAAAAACTGATGACAGACGGACATTTGCGGCATGACCGCTGCCCGTACTCTGTTGTTAAAACAAAAGTGCGTTGCTTGATTATAACCAGAAACTACGGCTATAATGTACAGGCAAGACTTAATCCATCGAAACACGTATATAACGGCAGGAGGCTCACATGAGCGATTTCTTTGAAAAAGTAAGCAGTCAGGTGGACCCGTTCAAAAAGCTGGTTTCATACATCCCCGGTTTCAGCGGCTATGTAGAGAGGCAAAACCGGCGCGATGCGGACAAACTTCTGCGCGAGACCGTGGCGCGACGTTTTGAGGAACATTGGAAACGCGCTTCGAACCTGCAGGTGGAGCTTGTCAACAACGGCATGATCAAGTACGTGGATGACATGGAAAAAGCCGCCATTGCCCTGCGCACCTTCATTGACAAGATCAGCACCGCTGCGCGCGGCTACTCCGGGTTGTTCGACGCCGTCAAAATCAACGAGAAGGAACTTGAAGCGATCTATCAATTCGACGCCGCGTTCTTCGATCTTGGGGATCAGGTAAAAAGCGCGCTTGACAACCTCGAAGCCAGCCTTGGCGACGAAGCGGCGCTCCCCGCCGCCATCCGCCACCTTACCACCCTTGCCCGCCTCGCCGTCGAAACGTTCGAACGCCGCGCCGAGGTGGTCACTGGAAGTCAGTAAATTTTATGCAGGGGCGCGGCAAAGGCGCCCCTGCGAGAATCAATATGTGGCGCGAATACATTAATGCAACTTCCACAGAGCAGGTCGTAAAGACCCTTGCAGAAAAAGGGGAACGCGCCCGCGTGGTCGCGGGCGGCACAGACTTGATATTGGAACTCGAGCGCGGCGTACGCAGGGGCATCGAAACCATCATAGACGTGACGCGCATTCCACATTTAAATCAGATCACAATGGACGAGGATGATGTTATTCATCTCGGCGCGCTGGTCACGCACAACGACTGCGCCGCATCAAACCTCATCCACCAGCGGGCATATCCATTGGCGCGCGCCGCGTGGGAGGTGGGCGCACCTCAGATCCGCAATCGCGGCACCATTGCAGGCAACCTCATCACCGCCTCGCCCGCCAACGATACCATCACGCCGCTGATGGCGCTTGGCGCAAACGTCACACTGCTCTCGGTTCGCGGGGAGCGCAAAATTCCCCTCAAAGATTTTTATACCGGCGTCCGCAAGACCGTCATGCAGGCGGACGAGATGCTGGTGGATATTTCCTTCCCAGCCATGACAAAAACCCAGAGGGGGACGTTCATCAAATTAGCGTTACGCCGGGCACAGGCGATCTCGCTGGTGAACGTCGCGATCATACTGGACATCAAATCGGATACCGTCAAATCGGCATGCATTACTCTGGGAGCGGTGACGCCCATCATCGCCCATGCCGAAAAAGCGGAACAATTCCTCCTCAATAAAAAATTGTCTAAAAAAAACATTCTCCAAGCCGCGGAACTTGCAGTCGAATCAGCCACGCCAATCAATGATGTGCGCGGTTCCGCCGCCTATCGAAGCGAAATGGTGCGCGTCATCACCAAGCGCGGGTTGACAGCCATCCGCGATGGGAACGAGCAGGATGGAATGCCCAAGAAACCGATCCTGTTGGTCAGTGAAAATGCCACAGACATCGTCTTGCAGACCCCAAGCAAATTCCCCGAATCTCCCATCGAAACCACCATCAATGGAAAGAAATATTCCTTTACAAGCGGGTATGGCAAGACCTTGCTCCGCTTGCTTCGTGAAGAAGGCATGCTGACCGGCACAAAGGAAGGCTGCGCCGAAGGTGAATGCGGCGCATGTACCGTCTTCCTCGACGGGCAGGCGGTCATGTCCTGCCTGGTTCCGGCGCCGCGCGCGCATGGCGCGCAAATCGTCACCGTGGAAGGGCTTGGGGATGGCGACCAGCTTCACCCGGTGCAAGAGGCGTTCATCCAACACGGCGCCGTCCAATGCGGGTATTGCATCCCCGGCTTTATCATGTCAGGAGCGAAATTATTGGAGGAAAAAAACAACCCCACACGCAATGAGATCGAACAAGCCATCACCGGAAACTTATGCCGCTGCACCGGATATTACAAGATCGTAAAAGCCGTGGAAGACGCCAGCAAGGCGAAGACTTAAGAGGCATGGAATGGGAAAATATACAAGCTCTGCTCGTAAACGCGTAACGCCCAAATCTGAAAGACCGCATGTGATCTGGCGCGGCATCGGCTGCCTGATGATGCTGATCATCCCGATCATCTCCATTGCGGCGGGGTACGAAACCGTAAGGTATGGACTGGAACATAACTGGGCAATCCCCTATCAACTGCTCGGATATCCGGCAATGCCCGACATCGTTTACAGGTCCAGCGGATTGCTGTTCTTGCTCGGCCCCGTCATGAACACAAATCATTTTTTTGCCTATGCGGCGTTCAGTCTTGCTTATATGATCCTGATTGGCGGAGTCATTTCTTTTGTGTACGCATTTACATACCGCCTAATCGGACCGCCGCGCCACGGTCCGCTGGATGTACCGGCGCCAAAGATAAAAGTAAAGAAATACAAACGATAGGAACCCATGTCGAATCAATCTGTTGGAACATCATACCCGCGCGTTGACGCACTAGGCAAAGTTACCGGAACCACACCCTACTCAGGCGATCGTTCCATGCCGGGCATGCTGTTCATGAAAATCCTATTTGCCGAACGCCCGCATGCCCGGGTCAAACATGTGGACGCCTCCAAGGCGCTTGCTTCGCCTGGCGTTGCGGCAGTATATACAGCCAAAGATGTTCCCGTCAACGAATATGGACTGCAAATACCGGACCAGCCCGTTTTGTGCGGACCCGGCTCCAGCAAGCCATACACCGACATGGTCCGTTTCGTTGGGGATCAAATCGCAGCCGTTGTCGCCGGTTCCGAGGTCGAAGCAGAGGCGGCATTGAAATTGATTGAGGTGGACTACGAAGACCTCCCGCCTCTCACCGACCCGGTCGCCGCAATGCGTTCCGATGCGCCTCTTCTACATCCAGACCGGGGCGACACCAACGTGTGTGTCCATTACAAAATCCGCAAAGGGGATGTGGACGACGGTTTTGCAAAAGCGGACGTGATCATCGAGGGCGAATATCACACACCTGTGCAGGAACATGCTTATCTCCAACCCGAAGCGGGGCTGGCATACTTGGATGAAGAAGGGCGCATCGTCGTCGAATCCGCCGGGCAATGGACGCATGCCGACCGGAAATCGATCGCTCATGCGCTTGGCATGGAAGAAGAACAGATCCGCGTGATCTATCCTGCCATCGGCGGCGCGTTCGGCGGGCGCGAAGACCTTTCGGTACAGATCGTCCTTGCGCTGGCGGCATGGAAATTGGGAAAACCTGTAAAGATCATCTGGTCGCGCCGCGAGTCGATCATCGGTCACGGAAAACGTCATGCCGTCATTTTGAAAGCCAAATGGGGCGCAACCAAGGACGGAAAACTTGTCGCTGTGGAAAACGAGATCATCGGAGACGGCGGCGCTTACATGTATACTACCAACAAGGTGCTTGGCAATTCGACCATCACCTCCACGGGTCCGTATTTCATTCCGAACGTCAAAACAGATGTTTATGGTGTGTACACCAACAACATCCCCGGGGCGGCATTCCGCGGATTTGGTGCGCCGCAAGCCCTGTTCATGGCCGAATTGCAGATGAACAAACTCGCGGAGAAGCTGGGAATGGATCCGGTGGAATTCCGTTTAAAGAACGCACTCCGCGATGGCGATACAATGGGAGTCGGCACGCCTGCGCCAAACCCTGTCAGCATCACAGAGTGCATCGAAGCGGCGCGGGACAGTTTTGGGTGGAAGAAAAAGGCGGCGAAAAAATCGCAAATGAAAAAGATGCCGACCATCGTTCGTGGGCGCGGTTTTGCGGCAGGGTTCAAGAACGTCGGCTTCTCCTTCGGCTACCCAGAAAACTGTTGGGCAAAGGTGGAAATTCACGGCAATGGCAGCATCGAAAAAGTGATCCTGCATCATGCAGGCGCGGAGGTCGGTCAGGGCACGCATACGGTGATGGTTCAAATGGCAGCTCACACTTTGGGCGTACCGGAAAAAATCGTCGAACTGCGGACATCTGACTCTGCCACGCAAGGCAACCCCGGTTCAGCATCCGCTTCGCGCCTGACCTTTATGGCCGGCAACTCGATCAAGGGAGCGGCGGAACTCGCTTTGGCAAAGTGGAAAGCGGAGGAGCGTCCGGCAATCGCCGAGTTCAAATACCTTGCCCCCCCCACTACAAAGATGAACGAAGAAACGGGCTATTCCACGCCTAATTTCCAATACGCCTATGTTGCCCAAGCCGCCGAAGTGGAGGTGGATACGGAGACGGGTCACGTGCGGGTACTCCGCATCACTTCCGCCGACGACGTGGGCAAAGCCATCAACCCCGACCTCGTGGTCGGGCAGATCGAGGGCGCCATCGTTCAGGCGCATGGTTATGCCGTATTGGAAGAATTCAAAACACAGGACGGGCGCGTGCTCACCGACCAATTGAGCACCTATCTCATTCCTACCATTTGGGATATTCCTGAAAAAGTTGAGTCCATTCTGGTGGAAGTCCCCGACCCGAATGGACCTTGGGGGGCAAGGGGCATGGGCGAACTCCCCTATCTGCCCGTTGCGGCCGTCATTGCAGCGGCAATTCATGATGCCACCGGCGTGTGGATCAACGAGTTCCCATTCACCCCCGAACGCGTGCTGCGCGCATTGGGAAAATTAATGTAATGCACAGGAGATGGTCGCTTTCAAAAGCGGCCGTCTCCTATGAATAATGTCCTTTCCCTATTTTGATGAAACCAAGGAATTAAACGAATCCGCCCGCAAAGGCGCGGGCGGTTCGTTCGTCACCCTAAGCGACGGCATGACGCATTACGAATTGGGCGGAGATGACAACGGAATACCGATTGTCCTCGTACACGGCTTTTCAGTCCCGTATTTTATTTTTGACCCGACGTTCGCATTTTTATCCGCACAGGGATTCCGCGTTTTGCGGTACGATCTGTTCGGGCGCGGATTCTCGGACAGACCAAACATTCGTTACGATATCCATTTGTTCACGCGTCAACTCAAGGAGCTATTGGATGCGTTGAATCTGAAAAAGATAAACCTCGCCGGCCTTTCAATGGGCGGACCGATCACAGCCGCGTTTGTGGCTGAATATCCAGAAATCGTGTCGAAGCATATCCTGATCGATCCGGCGGGCGGACGCGCCATCAAACTGTCCCGTCTGCTTGAAGTGGTGAAAATGCCGATTCTCGGCGAACTACTCCTCGGTCTGTTTGGAAGCGCGAGCATGGTCAAGAGCATTGCGTCCGATTTGTTCACGCCCCAGCTCGTCGAGGAATTCCAGGAAAAATACAAAGTCCAAATGCAATATCACGGGTTCAAGCGCGCCATCCTTTCCACGATACGAAATGACATGCTGGATTCTTTTATCGAGACTTATCAGCGGGTCGGAAAGCTGGGGAAACCCACCTTGCTCCTTTGGGGGCGCGAGGACACGACCGTGCCGTTCGAACAAAGCGCGGACATTTGCATGGCAATTCCTCACACGGAATTTCATGCAATCGAAGATTGCGGTCACATCCCCCATTATGAGAAGCCGGAAGAAGTCAATCCAATTCTGTTAGAATTTTTGAGAAGTACTGTTTAGACGGATTTGACTTAAAACTGCAAAGGAGCCTTCCTTGAACACGAAGGATATTCAACTTTTATACAATTACAACCAATGGGCAAATGCGCGGATTCTGGATGCCGCCTCAAACCTGACCGTTGAACAGTTTCTCGCGCCCGCGCCTTTTCCACACGGAGGCTTGAGAGCCACGCTCACGCACATCCTGTTTGCCGAATGGCTCTGGCGCAAACGCATGGAAGGCGATTCGCCCGCCGTATGGATCGAACCTGAAGAGTTCCCGTCGTTTGAGCCGCTTCGCGCCCGCCTGTTGGAAGAAAGCGCTGCAATAGGGCAATTCATTGCCACGCTTACCGATGAAAAATTGACATCCGTTTTCCATTACAAAACCACACGCGGAGATCCCAAAGAGGATGTGCTCTGGCAGGTGATGGCGCACGTGATCAATCACGGAACCCAGCACCGCAGCGAAGCTGCAGCAATGCTCACCGAAATGGGACACTCGCCCGGCGACCTGGATCTGATCGTATTTTTACGCGAGAATAATCAATGACTTACCAAAAGTTCAAAAAATCCGTTTATGAAAACAGACACAGCATTGCCGTCTTTGTATTATTGAATCTGGGGTGTCTGGTCTGCATTCTTCTGGTTTTGGCGCGGGTGGCATACACCGATTCGACGCGCCATGCGGGCTTGATCTGGAATCTGTTCCTTGCGTGGATTCCCTTCATTCTGGCATATTTCGCTCACGCCATTTCATGGCGGCGCATCTGGCTATATCTCATCATTCCCGCCATCTCACTCCTCTGGCTGGTCTTCTTTCCCAACGCGCCCTACATGCTGACCGACCTGCAGGACCTGGCGCGCGCTGGGGGCGTGGGAGCGCCACTGTGGTACGATGTCATCATCGTCGGCTGGGCTTCATGGACGGGCATGCTGCTTGGCGTAATCTCGCTCTATTTGATGCAGGACATCATCATCCGCACGTTCAGCCGCTGGGCAGGCTGGGCGTTCGTCCTTGTCATTTCGGGCATGAGCAGTTTCGGCATTTATATCGGGCGTTTCGTGCGCCTGAACTCGTGGGATATTCTCCAAAGACCCGCGGAAACAACGATAAAAATCCTCGGCATTGTCATCGACCCGAGCATGCGTCTGGCAGCGTTCACAGTGCTGTACACGCTTTTCTTCCTGTTCGTGTTTGCGCTGTTATATTCGTTCAGCCACATGCTTCAGGAACAGAGCACCAAGTCCGGAAAATAATTGCACACACAGGATATGCCATGAACCCTCTCATCATCATTCGCGGCGGCGGCGATCTCGCATCAGGCGTTGCCGTCCGCCTTCACCGCGTCGGCTTTCAGGTGGCCGTTCTTGAATTGGAGAGACCCCTCGCAGTTCGACGCACAGTCGCTTTTTCGGAGGCAGTGTATGAGGGCATGCAGACGGTCGAGGATGTAACCGCAAGGCTTGTATCGGCAGACCAGTTTCAGGATGCGTTGGAGGCGGGTGAAATTCCCGTGTTGATAGACCCGCAAGCAAACATCCTCCGCAATCAGATCGTGACAAGCCCAGCATCCACTTTTGTTGTGGATGCAAGACTCTTGAAAGTGGAGCCGGAGCCATTACCGGTGGAAGTCCCGCTTCACATTGGACTTGGGCCCGGTTTCTCCGCCGGGGAGAACTGCCACGCGGTTGTCGAAACCCGCCGCAGCCATACGCTTGGCAGAGTGTACTGGCAGGGACAGCCTCAACCCGACAGCGGATTACCCGAGGGTGATCCGCGCCGCGTTCTGCGCGCACCTGCATCCGGCAATGTGCGGGGGACAAAAGCAATCGGCGATTATTGCAGAGAAGGCGAAACGATTGCAGAGATGAACGAGGGGCATGTTGTGAGCAGCCCGTTCAACGGCATCCTGCGCGGATTGATCCACCCAAGTGTGGGCGTGACCGAAGGGATGAAGATCGGCGACGTGGACCCGCGCAACGGCCCGGAAGTGTGCCAACTTGTTTCAGATAAGGCATTGTCTGTGGGGGGAGGCGTGCTGGAGGCGATACTTACAAAGTTGAAGAAGGCGGGTTTGGATTCTTAGCGCGCAATCGCAGCATCTCACGGTCGAAAACAGAGGGGTTCGTGTACAAGCCTTCGTGCAGCTGCTTACGGGCGAATTCCATGTCGTCCATAATGTGTTGAACATCGCGGTATTCATGGTCGCAGAGCAACACGCCAAGGTTTGCACTGAGACCAAGACCATAGTCGTTATTTTCGAGGAATTTATTCATGCCGTCTCGCACACGGGAGGCGATCTTGAGAGGCGCCTGTGGATTGGGGATTTCCTCGATCAACGTGAGAAAAAGCCCGTCGAGCGGCGACCATGCCACTGTGTCGGTCGGACGAAGCGTGATGCGGAACTGGTCTGAAAGCTTGCGGAAAAATGTGTCCAACTCATCCCCCTTGATCTGCTTTCTAAGTTCCATCAACTGTGTGACTTCCCCAAACATGACGCCAAAGCGGCGAAGCGTGCTTTGTTTAATACGCTCAAGTGAAAATGCAAGACGCACCCTGAAAAAGGAAAAGGTATATAACCCGGTGACCGGGTCGTGAGCAGGTTCCGTCATCGCGCCGTGAGTCGTTTGCAGGCGTTGGACGAGGCTGCTCAATTGATGAATATCCACGGGTTTGATCAGGAGCAGATCCGGCTCCACCGGAAGGCTATCGGCATATGTGGGATAAGCGGTAATGACAACGGTGGGAACGTGCTTAAGTCGTTCATCGGCACGCATGCGTTTGAGAATTTCCACCCCGGACATGCCCGGTAACTGCAGATCCAGCAAAACGATGTCAGGCAGGGAAATCTCAAGACGGTTCATGGCTTCCTTGCCATCCAACACGATCTCGGTCTGGTAGCCTGCCATATCGAGAACGTGACGAAAGAGCGCGACAATATCGCGTTCATCCTCAACGATCAGGGCAACAGGTTTTTCCATGGATCTCGTCCTTCCGGTGCTCCTTTACAGCAAAGCCAATTCCGAACATACCTGTATTTTTCCAGCAAAGGTAACTTTATTATAAGTCTTTTATCCTTGTTGCAAATTATGACTTTGTTACAAAACAATAAATTGAAACACTCAATTTCCACCTTCGAATAAGTATCCTGTTCCGCGGACACTGACCACCTGCTCGGAAAGGGACGGGAATTGTTCCAGTTTATGCCGCAACCGGCTGACCAGCGGGCGAAGAATTTCGGGCGCTTCGCGCTGGGTAGTGTCGTATCCCTGAACCAGCAGTACCAGCTCTCGGTGGGAAAAAACTCTGCCTTCATTTTCCATCAATACGCGCAGCAAACGTCCTTCCGCGGGCGTCAGATGCTCCACCTTATTCTTGTTCTTTATCTGCCGCCGTGCAAGATCAACGATGGTCCCATCTTTCAGGGAAAATATTTCCTGCCCGCCTTCCAGACTGCCGGACGAGATTGCATTCGGGCGGGATTTTCCAGAACGCGACAAACCCTTTTTGACACTGGACACGATCTGCGCAGGGGACGCCGGCTTCAGCAAATAATCATGGATCCGCAGCCGCAAAGCTTGAATCGCCGTCTCGATGGAACCGTGCGCTGTAAGCAGGATGATCCCTGTCTCCGGCGAGATTTGATTGACCACCTGTATGACTTCGAGCCCATCCATGCCGGGCATCTTGAGATCCACGATCATCAAGTCAACAGAGTGGACGCGGACATGCTCCACTGCTGCCTGCCCATTGGCAACGGGAGTCACGGAATAACCTTCCAGCTTGAGAATATCGGTGAGGGATTGACGGGCTACGGGTTCATCGTCCACAACAAGGATGTTTGACTTCATTGATTTTCTCCTGCGGGTAGGAAGATACGGAAGCAGGCACCGGGACCCGAGTCTGGTAGGAACTCTAACACGCCTCCATGCGCTGTAATTATATTGTAACTTACCGTCAGCCCCAAGCCTGTCCCACCATCCTTTGTGCTGAAAAAGGGTTCGAATATATTGGATTGTTTTTCCTTGGGAATGCCCTTGCCGCTGTCCTGAAATAGCACCTCGAGCCCATCCTTTTGCGGGCGGACGGCAATCTTCAACCCGCCGCCGCTCGGCATGGCATCCGCGGCATTCAAGATCAGGTTGATGAAAACCTGCTGAATCTGACTCCCGACAGCCGTGACTGGTGGAATGGTTCCCTCTGCATCCACTTTAACGTCGATGCCTGCCTCTACAAGTTGTTTCGACATCAACGTCATTACGTACTGAAGCATCTCCAGAATATCCACCTTTTCCAAAGCGGATTTTCCGGGGCGGTAAAAATCGAGCATACGGCGGACGGTGAGCATCAGCCGTTCGAGTTCGGTGCGGGCAAGATCAAAATATTCCTCCCGTTTCTTTTCCGTCAGGTCTTCACGCGCGGCAAGATGCAGGCAGTTTTGCACCGCCTGTAAAGGATTGTTGATCTCATGCGCGATGGAGGCTGTCAACCGTCCCGCCGCCGCCATCTTCTCCGCCTGAACAAGCGCTTTTTGTGATTCCTCGATGCGACGAACGTAATCCAATTGCTCTGCATACAAGCGGGAATTTTCAAGGGCTGTGATCGCCTGTCGCGCAAGGATCTGGAACATTTCCAGGTCTGAATCGCGGAAGGGCGTTTCGTCTGTCATACGGGCAGCGTAAAATACGAGGCGCAGATTCGGGCGAAGGACAGGAACGAGAATAACCGAACCAAGCCGCAGGTCGGAAAGAAGCGCTTTCAAGGATGCCTCGCCGGGTCCTTCCGCATCTATTATCAACGGGGTGGAGGTCCTGTCCACATGTTCGATCAAATCAAGCAGGGCCGGCGAGGCTTCAATCGGCTGCGAGGTGATTTTCAGATACGTTTCATTCCCTTCATCCCGCTGATAACATGCCGCCTGCCGGCATTTCAGATGACCGCAAACAGCATTGACGATCAGTTCGAGCAATGGCTCCCGGCGGGTTTCAGAAAGCAGAGATTCTGTGACAGAAAAAAGCGGGCGAAGTGCCTGGGTACGCGCCGCGTCGCGCTTCTTTTGACTGTCGGCAAGGGCGAGTTTAACCGCCTCCACCAGTTCGCTCCCCGGACTGAACGGTTTTAACAACAACCCATCCACGCCCTGCCTGAGGGCGCGAATGGCCGTCTCCACCGTGCCGTGCCCGGTCATGATAAGAACGGAGGCGTCCGGCTGCAATCGCTGGACGTGTTGAATAACCTCGAAACCGTCCACTTCCGGCATACGGATATCCACCAACAGCAGATCTATCTTCTTTTCTTTAATGAATTCTATTGCCTTGTGCGGGTCCGTCTCGGAAGCGACAGTATAACCAGCTCGGCTCAATATCCGGTCACACAGCATTGCAATTCCGGGTTCATCATCCACAACGAATATAAAGGGGGTTTCCATCAGGCTGGGTCTCTATCAGATTCAAATTTCATCAAAGCGGAAGCCAGACTTCGAACAGGGAACCTTTTCCTGGCCCGCTTGTGATCTCGATCATGCCGCCGTGATCGGCGATAATGCCATACGTGACCGAAAGTCCAAGCCCGGTGCCGCCCCGGTCGGCTTTGGTGGTGTAGAACGGCTCAAAGATTCGGGATTGCTCTTCGGCGCTCATGCCGGCGCCGTTATCTTTCACCGACATGATGGCCCATTGCCGCGCATCGCGCTCCCTTTGAAGCGTGCAAACCCGAAGTTCGCCGCCGTCTTTCATGGCCTGCAAAGCATTGTGTATCAGGTTGAGAAGCACCTGCTTCATCTGGTTTGAATCGATGGAAACCCAGGGAAGGGCTTCATCCAGATTCAAGTTCAAGCTTACATGGCTGTTTTGAATCAGGTGGCTTGTAAGCGCAATCACATCATTGACCACCTCGTTCAAATCGGCGCGGGTACGGGATTGGGACCCCTGACGCGAGAAATCGAGCAGCCGCCGGACCACGTCGCTGGCGCGGCGCGCTTCATGCAGGACCAATTCCATTTCCTTCCGATTGGATGCGTCTTCTGGCAATTCATCCAATACGATTTCGGAAAAACCCGTCACAGTGGTCAACGGGTTATTTAATTCATGTGCGATGCCAGCCGCCATTTCACCTACAGCGGCAAGTTTGGCAGCCTGCAGGAGGCGGTTCTCGGCAGAGCGCTGGGCCTCCATGCGCGCTTTCAACTCTGCTTCGGTCATGCGCAACTGACGCACTGTTTCCTGTAATTTTTGATATTGATTGGCACTCGACACCACCGAAGCGAGGATGCCTGCCAGCGCCTCCATGGAAATCAGGTCATTGTGCGAGAAGGCGTTTGCTTCGCGGCTCTCCACATCAATAATGCCCAAAATAGTTTCTCCATCCGACACGGCGACGCAGATCTCAGACTGCGCCTCCCATCCTTGAACGGGTTTGTACAACTTGTCCTTCAAGGTGTCATTGACCATCTTGCTTTCGCCCGTGCGCGAGACATGCCCCGTGATTCCGTCCACTTTGATGAATTCATCTCCCGCCAGAGCCGCATGAACCATGCCAGCGCGTGTTCCGCCAATGCCTTGAATTGAGAACTTCCCTTCATCGTCCTTCAACAGGATCACCGCAAGTTCGTAACGAAAATATTGAGCCACCAATTCGGCGGTGATCGAAGCGACTTCCTTCTTGTCGTTCAAACCGATCACCTGTTGAACCACTTCGTGGATAAGACCCAGGCTTCGCGCCCTGCCCTCTGCCTCTTCGCGCAGGCGGGTGTACTCCACCAGCCCCGCCAAGTGGCTGGCAATAACAACCATCAAGTGTTCATCATATTGGCTGAACGCTTCGGCAAACATGTTCCCAATGACCAGCACACCATTGGATTGTCCGCGGTAACGAAGCGGAACGACCAGTTCGGAGCGGGCATTTCTATGCACGCCGATGAAACCTTCCTTTGCCGAATCCGAAAAGCGGCGGACGCGCCCTTCCTTCAGCACGGGCTGCATTGGGTGCTCGGAAAGCGACACATTCACAACGTTCAGTTTGCCTTCGAAAGTGCGGTAATCCCGCAGCACCCTCCCGTCGCTGGAACGCAAAAAGAGCGCCACCAGTTCCGTGTTGAAAGCGCGGGAAAGCAAACCCAACATGCGCCGCGCAATTTGGTCGAGGCTTTGCGCAGACGACACAGTCAACACAAAATCATTGAGCAAGGCAAGCCTGCGCAGATGCGCCGTCATCTCGGAAACAGTAACCACGATCTCAACCGTCGGCGAGACGCGAGCTGCCAGCTCGCGCAATTGTCCCCGCTCGATCATCGAAAAATCCCTCTCGCGCCACAATGATACAACCCCGATCAACCGCTGACCAATCACCAGTGGCAGACTCATCCAGGCGCTCGAACTGGATTTGATAAATGTGCGGGGGATGTTATCCCAGTTTGGTTGTCCGCGAGTGACCGCAACGTCGGAAAGGGTGCGATTCACACGCCGGAAAACCGGATTCTCATCTATAAGCAGTGACGGCCTACTGGCTTTTGGCGTATTCCATTCTGCCTGGATATCAAGAGCCTCCCCGCGCCGAATCGCCAGCCACGCCCCCTGGCAAGGAACTGCCTGCACGAATGCGCCCAGCACCTTTTCGAGAGCAACAGGCAGGTCGAAGGCCACGCCAGATTGAAGGTCCGGTAGGAACGGTTGGTTCGGCAAAGCGGGATGACCGGATAAGAGCGATGCGGTTAATTTCCAGATCCGCTGTGCGTCCGTCGAGAGTTCGCCCGTACCCACCAGGATGATCTGAGACGTGCCGCTGATGGGAAAGGCATAGTAACGCCCGCCTGCAATCTTTTTGTCTTCGGGGATGCCGGTCGAACGCACATATCCGCCGCTTAGCGCGCCGCACAACCAGGAATCAACGGAGGACATCTCCATCATCTCCATCAATTCGGTTTTTGCAGTCTTGCTCAAATGGTACGAAGATCGCACCAGCCACACTCCGCCAACCCGTTCTGCAAGAACAGCCCAAGCCGCACTGGTAAGCCGTGACGCATCTCTGAGTTGAGTATCTATGCCTGTTTCTGTCTGCATGGCTGATAAACAAATTATACATTAGCCTGAATGGTAAAATCGCTCGATATGACTGACATTATTGTTATCGGCGGCGGATTGGCCGGCAGTGAAGCCGCATGGCAAGCCGCTCGACATGGGTTAAAAGTAAAACTCCACGAAATGCGCCCCGCACAACCGACAGGCGCCCATGTCAGCGGCGACCTGGCGGAACTGGTCTGTTCCAACTCGCTTGGGTCCAACCTGCCTGACCGCGCCTCTGGCGTCCTGAAAAACGAGTTACGCCTGCTCAACTCCATGTTGTTGGAATGCGCCGAAGCGACTGCCATTCCCGCCGGCGCCGCGCTTGCAGTGGACCGCGAGTCCTTTGCACGCATGGTCACACAAAAGATCGAAAGCCATCCCAACATCGAGATCATCCGCGAGGAAGTAAAGGAATTTCCCGTCTCGCCCGTCATCGTCGCCAGCGGGCCGCTCACTTCGGAAAGCCTTTCCAAGTCCATTGCAGCACTCAGCGGGGAAGAGCATCTCTTCTTCTTCGACGCCATCTCGCCCATTGTCCGCGCCGAAAGCATCAATATGGAAACCGCCTTCCGCGCCTCTCGCTATGAAAAAGGCGAACAGGAAGAAGGCGACTACATCAACTGCCCTTTTACCAAAGATCAATATTACAACTTCGTGAACGCGCTCAAAGCCGCCGAACGAATCGAACTGCGAAGTTTCGAGGAAGCCATCCGCTCCGGCGTAAAAGCCGGACATTTCTTCGAAGGCTGCCTGCCCGTCGAGATTATCGCCGAACGCGGCGAAGATTCGCTTGCCTTCGGACCCATGCGCCCGGTGGGCTTGCGGGATCCGCACACAGGCAAACGCCCGTATGCCGTCGTTCAATTACGACAAGACAATCTCGCTGGCAGCCTGTATAACCTGGTCGGCTTTCAAACCAACTTGAAATTCCCCGAACAACGCCGAGTCCTGCGAATGATCCCCGGACTCGAAAACGCCGAGTTCGAGCGCTACGGTCAGATGCACCGCAACACATTCATTGCTTCACCCAAACTTTTACGTCCAACCCTTCAGCACATCACGCGCGGCGACCTGTTCTTTGCAGGGCAGATCACCGGCGTGGAAGGTTACATGGGCAACATCGCCACAGGTCTGCTGGCGGGGATCAACATGGCGCGGCTGAAGAAAAACAAAACGCCGCTCACACTTCCGCAGGAAACCATGCTCGGCGCGCTTTGTCACTACGTCACGCATGCAGACTTGAAAGACTTCCAACCGATGAAAGCCAACTTTGGCATCTTGCCGCCAATGGATTTCCCGCCCAAAACAGGCAAACGTGAACGCGGTCAACTGTATGCTGAACGCGCCGCACATGCATTGGAACAATACCTAAATGAAACGAATCACTAACCGCGCCGCCGCCATTTATTTAACGCTGATCGCCCTGCTGTTCTTCTTCGTCATCGGATGGTACATCGCCTCTTTCCTGACTCGTGAGCCTGACCCGGTTTCCTTCGACGGTTCCCGCGCCTATGCCGACGTACAGACGCAAGTCGCTTTCGGGGAGAGAACGCCCGGGTCGGCTGGACATGCCCAAGTCCGCGAATGGATGCGGGCGGAATTGGAATCCGCGGGCTGGGTGGTGGAAATCCACGAAACGGAACGGCTTGGTCATCCCATTTATAACGTCATCGCCAAGCGAAGTGGGACCCCGCCTGAGATCATCCTTGGAGCACATTACGATACACGCCTCATCGCAGACCATGATCCCGACATTTCCAAACGAAACAATCCTGTGCCCGGCGCGAACGATGGCGCATCGGGCGTGGCGGTTTTGCTCGAACTTGCGCGGACGCTTCCACAAGACGCCCCGCCAGTCTGGTTGGTCTTCTTCGACGCCGAAGACAACGGGCGCATCCAAGGCTGGGATTGGATCCTCGGCTCGCGCGCTTTTGTGGAGGAGATAAGGGTGAGCCCGCGCGCAGTCGTCATCGTGGATATGATCGGCGATGCCGACTTGAACATCCACCTCGAAAAAAACTCGGACAAAGCGATCCGCGCGGAGATTTGGGAGACCGCCGCAAGGCTTGGATACGGCGACGTTTTTATCAATACAGAGAAATTCAGCATGCTGGACGATCACACCTCCTTCCTCGAAGCGGGCATTCCTGCCGTGAACATTATCGATTTCGATTATGAATACTGGCACACCACGCAGGATACAGCGGATAAGATATCCGCACAGAGTTTGCAGATCGTCGGCGAGACATTATGGCATTGGCTTATGGACGGCAGGGAATAAGCGGCGGTTATCTGCAATCCGCTACCCAAAAGCGCAAACTCGGCGTACACTTGGAAAACAATGGCAGTACAAGCATCATTGCAAAAAATTCGGACATCCTGGGTGGACCGCATTTCCCGCGACCTTGCCAGCGGGGAAGGCGTGCGCGCCGGCTTCGCCGAACAACTTGAGCGGTTCTTCGACCTGCTCGAGCAGACCGTTGTCACAGGCGATACGGCATGGCTCGACCCGATCCTGTATGACTGGGGACGCTCCCCCACCGAAACAAACCTGGAAGAAGGCGATTACAACGTTTCCTTCGTGGTGAACCGCATGATTGCGCTGACCATCGAGGTTGCCCGCGACACCTTGAGCAAAAAGGATGCGCTGGAACTCCTGGCAGTGGTTATTCCTGTCCTTGCGCACAGTTTGAGCGTGGTCGTCCGTTACGAAATGGAAACCCGCGTCTCCCACATTTCGAAAGAATTGGGGGACGTCCAGCAGAAATTACAGCAGCTCGATCAGAACAAGTCCAAATTCATTTCGGTTGCCGCGCACGAGTTGAAGACTCCGCTCACATTGATCGAAGGCTACACTTCCATGATGATCGATCTCGTCAAGGAAGCCGAGCAGATCCAGATGCATAACTATCTGGCGGGCATCAACACAGGCATCAACCGCCTGCGTCAGATCATTGATGACATGATAGATGTTTCATTGATCGATAATCATCTCCTGACCTTGAACATCCAACCGCTGTGGATTAGCCACCTGCTCAACCTGCTGAAGAACGAATTCAAAAAGGCAGCCGCTGAACGAGAACAGGTATTGAACATCGAGTTCTTTGAAGGCAGCGACCTGATGATCTACGGCGACGCCGAACGTCTGTACCAGGCTCTTTATAACGTGGTTGCCAATGCCATCAAATACACGCCCGATAAGGGAGCGATCACCATTACCGGACGCCTGCTCCCGGGTTTCATAGAGATCACCGTCGCCGACACGGGCATTGGTATTTCTCCCGAAAACCAGACCTTGATCTTCGATAAATTCGGTCAGGTCGGCAAAACCGACCTGCATTCCAGCGGCAAGATCAAGTTCAAGGGAGGCGGTCCCGGATTGGGATTATCGATCGCGCGCGGAATCATCGAAGCGCATGGCGGCACGATCTGGGTCGAATCAGACGGACACGACGAAGTACAATTACCCGGCTCCATCTTTCACATCCTTCTGCCGACAAGAACCGAGCCGACCGACACAAAATTCACGAAATTCTTCGGGCATTTCGAAGAACCAAGAATGGAAACAGAAACCAGTGGCAAAGAAAATCCCCCAACCAACGACCCCGCCGCGTGAACGCGCGTTTCTCGTCGGCGTTGAGTTATTCGGCAGTAAACAAATTCTCGGGCTTGAAGATTCGCTTTCGGAACTCGCGCTCCTCGCGGACACCGCAGGGGTGGAAGTGGTAGGCGAGCTCACACAAAAGCTCAACCGCCCGAATGTCGAAACATATATCGGTCCCGGCAAGGTGGAGGAATTAAAGGCGCTTGCCGAGGAAACACTTGCCGAGGTTGTCATCTTCGACGACGAACTTTCGCCGCGCCATCAACGCGAGTTGGAAAAAGCGCTTGGGAAGAATCTGCGCGTCATCGACCGCACCGCCCTGATCCTAGACATCTTCGCGCAGCACGCCCATACCAAAGAAGGCATGCTGCAGGTGGAACTTGCCCAGTATGAATACAATCTCCCCCGCCTCACCCGCGCATGGACGCACCTGGAAAGGCAGGCGGGTGGTGGCGGTGGACGCGCCGGTTCGACGGGAGGCGTGGGCTTGCGCGGACCCGGCGAAACACAACTTGAAGTAGACCGCCGGGCAATACGCACACGGATTGCACACATCAAGCGGGAGTTGGAAAAGGTCGAGGCGCACCGGATGAGATACCGCGCCCAGCGGAAGCGTTCGCGCATCCCTACGGTTGCTTTCGTTGGATATACCAATGCCGGGAAGTCCACCCTTTTGAACCGCCTCTCGAACGCCGACGTTTACGCCGCCGACCAATTATTTGCCACGCTGGATCCCACTACCCGGCGGGTACAGTTGAAGGGCGAAAATACCGCGCTGTTCACCGATACTGTCGGTTTCATTCAAAAACTACCCACCACCCTCGTGGCAGCATTCCATGCCACGCTGGAGGAGATCGCCGAAGCAGACTTGCTGCTCCATGTCGTGGATATTTCCCACCGCAACGCGCTCGGTCAATATCAGGCAGTGCAGGAAACACTCGAAGAGATCGGCGCGGGACACATCCCCATGGTCACCGCGCTGAACAAAGCAGACTTGTTGAAAGACCCGGAGAATGCCCGAAAAATCCTGCAAAATTTCCAAAAGTCGGTCGCCATTTCCGCCCTGACCGGTGAGGGAATCAAGGACTTGCTGCAACTTGTTCAGGAAGAATTGTTCGAGGCGTATTCACCCATCAACGTGCGCCTGCCCTATAAAGAAGGGGCGCTCATCTCGCTCTTCCACGAATTGGGGCAGGTGGAGCGGGTGGAACATGAGCGTGGCGGAGTTTCCATTCAAGGGCGCATTCCCGGCAGACTGTTAGCCCAGTTTTCACCCTGGCAGACAAAACACAACGGTCACAAGACCGGCATCTTTGATGAAACTGACATCGATGAAACCGACGCGGAGGAAGCATGATCTCAAAACTTCTGGATCACCTTTCAGAATATTTTGCCCACCGAAAGGGTTTGCTGCCCATCATTGGGCTGTTTCTGATCATCGTCAATCTGATCCTTCAATTCATCCTGCCGGGAAGCACGCTCGCCGTCAGCAATCTCTTCCTTCACATCGGTCTGATCATCGCCATCTTTGGACTTATGCTTTCGTGGGCGCTTTAATCACCGAACATTGCAATGCCTTCCACCATCAAAGGCAAGACGCTCCTCAACCGGTATGCCGTCCAAGAACTGATAGCATCCACCCCGCTGGGAGAACTATATCGAGTCACTGACGAGCGCAACGGCAAGCCGCTTGCGCTGACACTCCTTCCGCAAAAGATCGCCGAAAACGTGGAAGCCATAAAGGAATTGGAATCCAAATCCGGCAGGCTTCAAAACATCTCCCATCCGAATTTGGCAAAATACATCGGGTTGTTCCAAACTCCCACGCTCGCTTTTCTATTGGAGGAATGGACGGATGGACCCTCGCTGGCAAATATCATCAAAGACGCCCCCGTCAACGCAGAAGAAGCGCTCGTCCACGCAAAAGCCATCTGTAGCGCACTGAAAGCGCTTCACAGACAAAACTTTCTTCATCTCAATCTCGCACCCGAGTTGATCCGCGTCAACAAACGCGGCGAAGTGATTCTCAGCGGCATCCCAAACGCACACCCGCTTGGAAGCAAAACGACGCGCAAACTCCACAAATATCCCCAGCTTTACACATCGCCCGAGGAAATTCAAAAGGAAGCGCCCGGCACGGCAGCAGACATGTATTCGCTCGGCGTCATCCTGTACCAACTCGTCACAGGCACGTGGATCAACGGCAAGGCGACTCCTAAGACAGCCCAAGCGATTCGCAACGCGCATCTTGGAACAACTCCGCCCTCCCCTGCTTCATTGAACAAAAACCTGCCAGATCATTTTGCGCGGATGATCCTTTGGGCGCTGCGCAAAAATCCGGACGAGCGTTTCAAAACAACAACGGAACTGCTATCCGCGCTTGCGCTGGCAGCCCGCATTCCAGCGGACAAGATACCGCTTCGCGCCACGCCGGAAACTGCTCCCGTCGCCTCGGGCATTCTCGCCGGCTGGAAGTATCTCCCGCCTTCCAAAGCGCCCATTCTCAGCGATGATGCAGTTCCGCTCGAAGATCGTCTGGCTGCAACAATACCACCGAAAAAGAAGCCTGCGCGAAGAAGCATCAACCCAATTCTTTTACTCGCCTTACTGGCTGGTGCTGCTTCATTGTTCTGGCTGATACGCCCCGTTGATAACCCCGTCATCATCCCCGACCAATTCACATCGCCTCCGCTAAACTTTACGCCGCCACCAACCATCACTCCCATTCCCAAGCCCACTGACCCGCACGGCGGACGCATCGCCTTTACCTGCACGCGGGGAGACTTCAACCAGTTGTGCATGATAAACCGCGACGGTTCCGGGCTGATTCAACTCACCGACATGGAAGCGAGCAATTACTACCCTGCCTTTCCCCCGGATGGCGCCTCCCTTTTATTCGCGTCCAACCGGAACGGCGCCTTTGATCTTTATCGCCTACTCTTCACTGAAAAGGAATTGGTCCAAATCACAAGCAGGATCGGCAATGTGATCTCACCCGATTTCTCGCCGGATGGAAGATACGTCGTCTTTGCGAACAAATCGGGAAGCCTGCCAACTTCCATTTGGATGGTCAACACGGACGGGTTGAATCCGCGCCTGATCTACACAGGGTCGAACGACATCGTGGCAACCGCATGGTCGCCGGACGGCGAACGGATCGCCTACGCCATGTCGGTTGGAATTCCGCAGGAATATGAGATCTTCGTCATGGATGTCGAAGGAAGAAACCACCTCCGCATCTCGCAGGGATTGAAAGGCATCGGCGGAAGCGTGGACTGGTCGCCGGACGGAAATTTTGTTTTAGTCCACGCCGGCCCGTTCGGCGACAAAGATATTTTCAAGATCGAAGTGGCAAAACAAAACTTCACCCAATTGACGGACGGGGGGAATAATGCAGGGGCGTCCTTTTCGCCGGATGGGAATTACATCGTATTCAACACGCTGCGAAACGACGATCAAGCCGATCTGTACATCATGCGCTCGGACGGAACCAATCAGGTGCAACTGACCAATCATCCCGAACCGGATTGGGGGGCGAGATGGACGGATTAATTATCGGCGTTCGATTCGATTGCATGGAGACGAAACAGGCAGAGGCGGATTCGGAAGCGTTCCATCCATTCTTAAAAAACAGGTGACATTTTTGCAGTCTGCAAGGCATGGGAGGTTTTTTTATGATCTGTGGGGAAACATCCAATGAATAATCATCAACGAAATCAATAAATTTTTCACGGCTTAAAACCTTTACATGCGGAACATTTGATGTATGATTGCGCCATCAATGGCGTTTTTCCCGGCTCGACCACCGGGGAGGGCGCTGTTCATCTTTAATCCACATGAAAGGAAGTTTTATGAATGTCCAAGCAGCCAAGTTCGTATCTGTCTACTAAGTTGGAAGGCCGCCCCAAACCAAACGGTAACGGAAACGGCATTTATGCAGAACAGCCGATCAGGAAAGGCGAGTTGATCGCCGTGTTCGGAGGGGTTGTGTATGAATGGGACGATTTTATTCACCTCCCGGACCTTGAACGCAGTTTATGCCTTCAGGTGGAGGATCGTCACTTCCTTGTTCCGCGCCCAATCGGCGAAGGCGATTACGTCAACCACTCCTGTAACCCGAATGCGGGGCTTTCGGGTCAGATCGGACTCGTTGCGATGCGAGACATTAAGATCGGCGAGGAAGTTTGCTTCGACTACGCCATGTGCGATACCATGCCCTACGATGAATTCGATTGCGATTGCGGACAGCCAACCTGCCGCGGCAGGGTAAGCGGCAACGACTGGCAGAGACCAGAGCTTCAGAAACGCTATGCGGGTTTCTTCTCCCCGCACGTCCAGCGCAGGATCGACGCACAAAAGGCGGAACGCCGCGCGTTTGCCCGCGCTATGCGAAACGCGAAATCGGCGGGAATTCCGGCGTCAATGAAAACCCCCGTATACGACAAATCGTAATTTAAAAGAGCCAGGCTTACAGTCTGGCTCTTTTTTGCACATATGCTGGGGGGTTATCACCACACAAACGGAATCAGCCGATATTTGACCTTCTGCTTGTATTCTACATACCCCGGTAATTCCTGTTCGAGTGCCTTTTCTTCATCCAGAATGCGAAAGATAATGACCGGGATGATCACCAAGGCGGGGATGATCGCCCACCATGAGCCAAGTACGATGGGTGAAATGACATACAGCACCACCATACCCACATACATGGGGTGACGCACAATGCCGTACACATCGGTATCGATCACCCTTTGATTCTCCGCCACTTCGATCACGCGGGAAAGAAAACCGTTGATCTGCATGGTGCGGAAGACCAACAGGTAGCTCAGAAACATCATCACAGCGGCGGCAATGGATATCCAGACGGGCATGTTCGACCAGCCAAGGCGAATATCAAAGCCGGGCAGGAGATAAGCCAGCAGGAAGACCATATACGAGACCTGGATGATCTTGCGCTGTTCCTTCCGTTCCTCGCGCATCTTCATCCGGCGTTCCAACAGTTCGGGATCGTATTTGATCAAATAAACCATCACGAACAACATGGGAATGATGAGCACACCGATGTACATCCAAGCCTGCCAGTAACACCATGTCTGGGCGGGGAGGAAGAAGATAAGCATGAAAAAGAGGATTCCGCCAATCAGGCGGCTCAAAACCGTTGCCAAAAGTTTGGAGCGTGACATGAGATCCTTCCTTCCAAGCTTTCAAAATCATGAAGACATTGGAAGCCTGACTCAATCCTACACCTTGGGTCCTGCTTCCACAACCTCCTGCGGAGTGCCGTCAGTGAATTTGCCAAAATTCTGAACAAAACGCATGGCAAGGTCTTTATAGCGCCTGTTGTACTCCTTTTTATCGCCCCATGAAGAGGACGGATCCAACACGTCATCGGGGACATTGGGACAAGTCATGGGCACTTCAAATCCGAAGACCGGGTCCTTTTTATATTTCACATCTGCCAGTTTTCTGCTCAATGCCGCATTCAGCAGGGCGCGCGTGTATTTGATGGAAATACGCTTGCCTACGCCGTACGGTCCGCCCACCCAGCCGGTATTGACCAGCCAGCAGGTGACACCGTAACGCTCGATCTTGTGCTTGAGCAGTTCGGCGTATTTGTACGGATGATGCACCATGAACGGTCCGCCGAAACAGGCGCTGAAAGTGATCTCCGGTTCCTTCCCCAGCCCGACCTCTGTGCCGGCGATCTTGGACGTGTACCCGGAAATGAATTGATACAAGGCCTGATTGGGAGTCAGCCGCGCAATGGGAGGCATGACGCCGCTCGCATCACACGTGAGGAGGATGATGTTCTTTGGATGCCCGGCCTTTTTCTCCGGGACGGCGT
This sequence comes from uncultured Anaerolinea sp., assembly GCA_964563315.1. Taxonomy (GTDB): domain Bacteria; phylum Chloroflexota; class Anaerolineae; order Anaerolineales; family Villigracilaceae; genus Villigracilis. The sequence continues at coordinate 61,152 of CAZLWG010000001.1, forward strand.
TCGCGATAAACTCGAGCGGATACGATGCGCGGGTGTTTTCGGTGGCTGAATCGTCGTCCAGATCGATCAACCGGGTAATCGGGTCGTATGTGACGTTTTCAAGGATCGTGCCGAAACGTTTGGTGGTCGCATAGATTTCAGGTTCTGCGGATTCAGAAAGACCGATGACCTTGGCGTAGCATCCGCCTTCGAAGTTGAAGACCCCGTCGTCGCTCCACCCATGCTCATCGTCCCCAATGAGGCGGCGCGTAGGATCAGCCGAAAGAGTGGTCTTGCCCGTCCCGCTCAACCCAAAGAACAAGGCGACATCGTCCGTATCGTCGGGATTTACGTTCGCCGAACAGTGCATGGGCAGAACTCCCTCCAACGGTAACAGGTAGTTCAAAATCGTAAAGACCGATTTCTTGATCTCGCCCGCATAGGCCGTATTGCCGATGATGGCGAGTTTCTTTTCGAACGACAGGCAGATGAATGTGTCGCTGTTCGTGCCATCCACGGACGGAATGCTTTTGAAGGACGGCATGGCAACAATCGTAAACTCCGGCACGAAACGTTTATACTCTTCCAACGACTGCGGCAGGATGAACATATTGCGGACGAAGTGGCTGTGCCAGGCAAGTTCCGTCACGATGCGCACGGGCAGGCGGTAGGCGTCATCCGCTCCTGCGTACACATCCTGCACGAACACATCGCGTCCCTGCATGAAGCCAAGCAGACGGTCGTACAAGACTTCGAATTTTTCCGGCGCAAAGGGGCGGTTGTACACGCCCCACCAGATGTTATTCTCCGAGTCGGTATGACGCATGACAAATTTATCGTTGGCGCTGCGTGCGGTATGCCTGCCGGTGCTGGCAACGTACGCGCCGCCCGCGACGACAGCGCCTTCATTGCGAAAGACCGCCTCCTCCACCAGTGCCTCGGTGGGAAGATTCCAATAGGCAAGGCGCAGATTGCTTACACCCTGATTGGACAAGTTATAGTCCGCCTTGCGGAACTGTGCAACGGATTCAGCCGGGGTTTTGATATTCAACAGGTTATTCATAAGACTTTTCCTACATCCAGTCCCGTATCATCTTCTTATCGCCGATGTAGATCTCGTTGGGCGAAGTTGCGTCGAGCGCCCATTTGATGCGCGAGACGCCTTCCGTAATATCCTTCACGCTTCCAGCAAACGAGATGCGGATGTGACCCTCCATGCCAAATTCCCTGCCCGGCACGGTCACGACCATCGCCTTCTTCAACAAAAATTTCGAGACTTCCACCGAGTTGTTGTTGAATGCGCGCAGGTCCGGAAGAGCATAAAACGTCCCCTGCGGAGGGATGAGACGCGCGCCATTAAACGTCTTCATTTCCTGCAAAAGTACCTCGCAATTGTTTTGGATCTGGAGACGCAGCGCCTCCACCACAGACTGCAAGCCGTTCAGCGCCCCTTCAGCTGCCGCTTGAGCGATGGGTGAAACACAAGACGTGGTCTGCGCCAGAACATTGGTCATGACCTCGACCAGTTTGCGCGGCGCGACCACCCAACCGATGCGGAAACCCGTCATACCGTATAACTTGGCTACACCATTCACAACGATGATGTTGGAATTCTCCACGTCTTTTTTTGTAAACGAATAGGCAGGAATGGAAGTATGTCCGCTGAAAGTCAATTTGTGATAGATATCATCACAGACCATAAAGATGCCTTTCTGCTCGCAAAGGTCCGTAATTTTCTCGATCAATTCAGGCGGATAGATCGCTCCCGAGGGATTATTCGGGCTGTTGACAATGATCGCTCGAGTGGCAGAAGTGACTGCCTGCTCGATGTCCTCGAAGCGGGGCGTGAAGGTTCCGTCTTCGGGCGTGACGATGACGGGAATCCCCATGCACATTTTTATGATCTCGGGGTACGACACCCAGTAGGGCGCGATGACGATCACTTCATCCTGCGGGTTGAGGATGGAGTAGAAAATATTGTAAAGCGACTGCTTCGCCCCATTGGTAACGATCACATTCTCCGGCGCGACGAGGCGGTCATAATTCTCTTCCGTATAACGGATCACTGCCTTCTTCATCGAAGGCAGCCCGTCTGGCGGCGCATACTTCACCTCCCCGCTGGTAAGTTTCGCGCCCGATGAAAGGATGGCGGCAATGGGCGCTTTGTTCTTTGGTTCGCCGATGCCCAAATTGATGACGGCTTCGCCCCTTTCACGCAGGAGGCGCGCCTCTTCATTAAGGGCAAAGGTCGGGGATTCGGCGATCTCGGTTGCCAATTTGCTAAGTCTCATGGTGCTCCTTGTAATTAAAAATAAAATCTGGTCAGATGCACTCCTCCGACCAGATACAATCCCATAACCGCAGATGAAGCGGCGCTGACACCGAACTGTCAGGCAGGGCATTCATGCCGTCATTATACTCCAAGGATACGCCCAAACCCGCCGATAAACATAACGCATTCGCCATAATAAAAGTAACTCAAAGAGGTTATTCACAGGCAAACGCCCCAGCCTGCACCTCGTTTGCCTGCGCCCATATCTTTTGATACTCCCGCAGGTACAATGCCGCGATCTCCGGATTTTCCAAAATCACCACATTCTCCTCATTTTCTTCATCGGCGCTGGAAGAAAAATTCAACGACCCCGTCACCACAATCGAATTATCGATGATGATGATTTTATGGTGCAAAAAACTCGAATTGCCATCCTGACGGGATGGCACATTTGCACACCAAAACGTCCGCAGTTCGGAACGCGGGCTGTTGCTGCCGAACGTCTCGAAGACGCCCTGCACATCCACACCCGCCCTGGCGCGCTCGATCATCGCCTGCGCCAGAGGATAATCGGTAAAACTGAACGCAAGAAAGCGGATGCTGGATTGCGCGTCATTCACCAGGGCGATCAGATTAGAAACCGCATGATCTTCCGCAGAAAACAAAACCTGGATCGGCGTTCCATCCAATATCAACCACTGAGACCCAATGCTGGAAGGCGCGCGCGGACCAAGCTGGGCGTTCCACAATTCCTCCCATTCCCTTTCAAAAATGAGCGCCGCCTCCGCCGAATGGATGACAATCACATTGTTATTCTGTTTATATATCCCGTTGACGGTGATGTTCGTCGAACCGGTCCATACGATCTGTTTGTCGAAGATCCAGAATTTATTGTGCATCAAAGCGGACCGCCCCGCATCATCCTTGACCTCGATCCCGCCCGCCATCAAACGGGTGAACTGCCCCCGATTCGGATTCGCATCTATATCCAACCCGTTTTCGTCATCCGTCACCCAGCGCACGTCCACGCCGCGGGCTTTCGCCGCAATCAAGGCGTCCGCGACTAGCGGCAGATTGAATTCAAACGAGGCGATGTGAATGCTGGACCGCGCTTCATCGATGAGTTGAAGCAGCCGCCCTTCGATGGTGCCTGCCGGGTCATCGGGGTTATTCAAATTCTGGGGGTCGGTGAAATAGACCTCCCACCATTGGGATGGCGGGGCGGGAATCGGTGTTTCAGTGATTGGAACGATGATCGGCGGAAGCGTTTCGGTGACTGGAATTATGATCGGCGGCGGCGTTTCCGAAGCGAAGAACGGAATTTGTGTAGGGGGTGCGTATTGCGTCGACGTTGCATCCAGCGGTTCGCAGGATGCAACGAGCAAAGGAATGAGCAGAAAAAACAGCAACGACCTCTTCGTATTCATGCTCTCTGAAGACTTTAGCTATTCCAACACTGAAAAATCCAGTGGATTCCCTAACGGGAACACCACAGCATCGCTGACAATGCGTTTGACAAGCCCGCCCAACACGCTGCCCGTCCCGATTTCGACAAAACCTGTCACACCCATGCCAGACAGGGCTTTGACCGAATCCGTCCATTTTACGCGCGACTGCATCTGGGCTTTTACATCGGTGCGGACTTCATCAGCAGTTTTCAGCACTGAGGCATTCACGTTTCCAATGATGGGAATCTTCGGGTCGCTGAAAGAGGCGGAATCCACAGCGGCATTCCACTCGCCCTGAATCGAAGCCATCAACGGCGAATGCGCCGCAATGGACACCGCCAACGGTAAGGCGCGTTTTGCTCCTGCAGCTTTCGCGCCAGCCATGGCGCGTTCCACTGCGGGCTTGGCACCGGATATGACGACCTGCCCGGGGCAATTATCGTTTGCCACCTGAACGATTTCGCCCGGCGCGCTGGCATCCGCACAGACTTTCTCCAGCGCAGGGATGTCCAAACCGAGGATGGCGGCCATGCTGCCGGGAGCCATTTCCCCTGCCCGTTTCATCAGTTCGCCGCGTGTGCGCACGAGCTGCAGACCGTCTTCGAAGGATAAGGCTCCAGCCGCGGCAAGAGCAGACAATTCGCCAAGAGAATGTCCGGCATGTAGAGCAGGTTCAAAGTCCGGATGAAGATGCGAGAATGATCGAAAAGAAGCAAGCGAATGGACGTATAGGGCAGGCTGTGTGTTGACCGTGTCGTTCAATTCCGTATCGGCTCCATCCCACATCAACGACGAAATCGAAAAGCCGAGGACGGAATCCGCTTCTTCGAATATCTGCCTTGCAGCAGAATACTGCCCGGCGAGTTCTTTTCCCATTCCAACAGCCTGCGAACCCTGCCCGGGGAAAATAAATGCGGTTTTTTTAGGATCGAGTTTCATTCAACCTCCAATGACGGTTAAAACACAAACGGGTCGTGAATGTCACGACCCGTTGAGAATTACTCGCCGGATTTCTTTTCTTTTTTCGGCTGGACGACTTCGCGTCCCTTGTAATATCCGCAGTTCGGGCAAACGGTGTGAGGCAGGCGTTTGGTCCCGCAGTTCGAGCAAACGACGGTTACGGCCGCCTTGAGGGCATCTTGCGAACGGCGGCGGTCACGGCGTCCCTTGGAATGTTTGCGCTTTGGATGTGGGGTCATGAAACTTTCTCCTTTTACATACAGCAGACGGGCTGCGCGCCCGTCTGGATTGGTTTTGAACGAAGCGCGCTGATTATATATGCAGGGGGCAGTGACGTCAAGGCGAATTCGTTGTAAAATCCATTTGTATGGAAGTTCAAATTGCGGTTGCCAAGATCAACAAATACGCCGTCTCCGAAAGCGGCGACACGCTTGAAGTGGTCGAACGACCCACCGGCGGGCTTTCGGTTGTGCTTGCCGACGGGCAGACCAGCGGGCGCGGCGCAAAAGCCGTTTCGATGATGGTTGTGCGTAACGTGATCGGTTTGATCGCCGACGGCGTGCGGGACGGAGCCGCGGCGCGCGCCGCATCCGACGCCTTGTTTGCCTCCAAAGCCGGGAAAGTGACCTGCACCTTGAACATCGCCTCGGTGGATATGCTCAGCAAGACCATTGTTCTTTCACGGAACAATCCGGCGCCGATGTACATCTGCCGCGACGAGGATATCGATATTCACAACGATGAAAGCGTTTCACTTGGGACATCCCGCAACGTACGCCCGATCATCACCGAACTTGAGATTACACCCGGGTTATCCATCTTTATTTTCAGCGATGGAATCACACACGCAGGCGAACGGCGCGGCCAGCCGATGGATGTCCGGCAAGCGATCCGCTCGATAACGGAAGACCAGGATCCTTCGCCGCAGCAACTGGCAGATACCCTGCTCGCCCAAGCCGTCCGCCTGGATGATGGGCGCCCAGCCGACGACATCAGCGTGCTGGTACTCAAGGTTTCGTCGCGAACGGGAGACGATGTGCGGCGCATGACCGTCAGACTTCCATTAGACGCATAACCGATGAAAGTAGACGACCATAAACCGCTGATTGGTGTGGTCGGTCCTTGCGGCTCGGGAAAATCCACTTTGATCGCGGGGTTGGAAAAACACGGTTATCGCTGCCGGCACATCGCGCAGGAACATTCCTACGTGAAACACATGTGGCAGGCTGTCACCAACCCGGATGTCCTTATCTTCCTGCAATGTTCATTCGAAAATTCCACCGCCCGCCGAAAACTCAATTGGATGCCTGCCGATTACGAAGAACAGCAAAGGCGGCTCTCCCACGCGCGCGAACACGCGCACTTATATATCGACACAGATAATCTTGCGCCAGAGGGTGTCCTCGCCCGCGCATTAGCCTACTTAAAGGATGAAAACCTGTGAAAAAGATTCTTCTCCCCTCGATCCTCACGCTTCTTTTTCTTGGCTCATGCCTGTTCTCCGCCCCGCAAGCAGAGCCGTTGCCCGAACCCATTCCCCCCACCGATCTTAACAGTTTCAAGGACGGACTCGTGCCTGAATATCATTCTGTCTTGAACGAACTCCGCGATGCAAGCCGATATGCGATCAACTTCGTCATCGCGGACGACCTGTATCACATTACCGGCAACCAGGCCGTCTTATACACAAACACAGAAAACGTGGACTTGAACGAGATCAACCTGCGCCTGTTTCCGAACATCCTCGGCGGTGAAATGACCGTGGAAAATGTGACAGTTAACGGGAAAGCTGTATCGCCGGAGTATTCCCTAGAAAACAGCCTGCTCACCGTTCCATTTGACAGCCCGTTGAAACCAAAGGAATCCATTACGCTCCGCATGGACTTTAATATCACTGTGCCCCAAAAAATCGAGTTGAATTACGGTGTGCAGGCATATTACAAGGGTGTGCTTGCGTTGGCGCATGCTTATCCAATGATCGCAGTGTACGATGACGAAGGCTGGAACGCTGAAATTCCACCCCAATCGGGCGATGTGACCTACGCCGACATGTCTTTCTTCCTTGTTACTGTGGATGCACCGACGGAGATGATGCTGGTCGGCTCGGGGCGGGAGGTCAACCGGCAGGATAACGGAAGCAGGCAAAAGGTCACGTATGAGGCGGGACCCACCCGGGATTTCTACCTGGCAGCAAGCCGTGATTATGAAGTCTTTGTCAAGGAAGTGAATGGCATCACGTTCAGGTTTTACACGCGGCGTGAATTCAAGGACGGCGCAGAGTTTGCATTGGACGCGGCGGCACAGTCCATCGAAATCTTTGGGACACGCTATGCGCCTTACCCGTACACGGAATTGGATTTTGTTTCCACTCCCACCCTTGCATTGGGAATCGAATATCCGGGCATGATCGCCATCACCGAATGGATCATGCCGCCTGACATCGGTTATCTGGAATCTGTGGTGGCACATGAAGCCGCGCACCAATGGTTTTATAACTTAATTGGAAACGATCAACTGGACGACCCCTGGCTGGATGAGTCGCTCGCTCAATTTGCCACCATGCAATACTTTAAGGACGTGCATGGAGATGAGGGGTGGGAAATGTACCGTCAGGAAGTCAAAGGTCGTTGGCAATATGCCGGGAATCAACCCGTCCCTGTCGGTTTGCCGGTAAGAGAGTATACCGATGTGCAATACAGCGGTATCGTTTATGGGCGCGGCGCATTGTTCTTTGTTGCCTTGCGGGATGAAATGGGCATTGAAACGTTCGATGCCTTCATGAAATCGTATGTCACGAAAAATGCGTGGGGCATCAGCACGCCGGAAGGACTACAAGCGTCGGCAGAGGCCGAGTGTGACTGCAATCTCACGCCTCTGTTCAAGGAATGGGTATACCCATAATTTTCTCAATGGGAGTATAATGGCGTCCGCGCCAGCCACCGGCTGGCATTTTCATGGATGGAGATTCTTAGCGCATGATTCGTAATTTAACCAATCGTATCCTTGTCGTCGTGGCGTTGGTCGTATTTGCGGTGCTGGTCGACTTCAATAATGAAGCAACCATCATCAATCCGTTGACAGACGAGGTCCTTTTTACCCGCAATCTGACCCCCCGCCTCGGTCTTGACCTTCAGGGCGGTTTGCAGGTCCTATTGGAGGCTGATATCCCCGAAGATGTCACTCCCGACTCGGCCTCAATGGATATCGCCCGCGATATCGTCCAACAGCGCACCGATGCATTGGGCGTGAACGAAAATATCATTCAAGTGGCAGGCGACCGCCGCATTGTGGGCGAATTCCCCGGCTTGGAAGACACCGATGCGGTCCTGGAAACTATTCAACAGACAGGTTTGCTCGAATTTGTGGATACAGGCGACTTTGCCCCGGAACCTGGAAGTATTCTTGTCACCGATTACAGCCCCTCCGGGGAACCTACCCAAACCCCTGATGGCGAAACAGTCTTCCACACAATTATGACAGGCGCAGACCTTGATTCGGTCAGTGTGGGAACAGATACGCTTGGAACAGATTACATCATCAACTTTGTATTAAAGTCCAGCGGCTCAAAGATATTCGCCGACCATACCACTACCAACACTCGAAAACACCTGACCATCCTCTTGGACAAACAGGTCATCTCCTCGCCGGTCATCAACGAACCGATCATCGGGGGACAAGGCTCCATCAGCGGCGGTTTCACCTACGATTCGGCAAACGCCTTTGCAGTTCAGCTGCGCTACGGTTCGCTTCCCATTCCGCTGAAGATCGTGGAGACCCGCATCATCGGTCCCACGCTCGGCGCGGATTCTCTCAATAAAAGCCTGATCGCCGGATTGATCGGCATGGCAATTGTCGCCCTGTTCATGATCATCTACTACAGAATGCCCGGAATCGTGGCTGTGATTTCAATTTTGATCTACGCAGCGTTCGCCTTTGCCGTGTTCAAGTGGTTTCACTTCACATTGACCCTCCCCGGCATCGCAGGTTTCCTGCTCAGCACAGGCTCAGCACTGGACTCGAACATCCTGATCTTCGAGCGCATGAAGGAAGAACTGCGCAACGGCAAGACGTTGATCCAATCCATGGATCTGGGTTGGACGCGCGCCTGGTCCTCCATCCGCGACTCCAATCTTGCCGCCATCATCACCTCAGCCATCCTTTTCTGGTTTGGATCTTCATTCGGCGCAACCATCGTAAAAGGTTTCTCATTGACCCTTGCTCTCGGCGTGATGATTTCTCTATTCACGGCAATCTATGTCACCCGCACCTTGCTTGCCCTTTTCCTGAAAACCTTCAAACCCAAAAACTACGAATTCTGGTTCGGACTCTAATCAAGCGCAGTTAGGATATTTTCATGAACATTCTCGGTAAACGATATTACTTTTTTGGTCTTTCCCTTTTACTGATCGTGCCAGGCTTGATCCTGCTTGCCACCACGGGACTGCCGCTTTCCCTCGATTTTACAGGTGGAAGCCTGCTTGAAGTCAAGTTCGAAGCGGGCAAGGATCTCGACACGGAATCCATTATCAACATTTACGAAGAGGCGCAAATAGATGATGCCCAGATCACGCAGACCGACGTCGGCACGCTGGTAATCCGTTCGTCGTTCCTTACGAACGAAGTGCGTGATGCAGTACTTACAAACATGGAAGAAGCCGCGGGCTCACAAGTAACCATCATCCAATTCGACAGCGTTGGACCAAGCATCGGAAAGCAGGTGACCCAGCGCGCCACGATTGCGGTTGCAGTATCATCCATCCTGGTCGTGCTGTTCATCATCTGGTCATTCCGCAAAGTGCAGAACGCTTTTCGTTACGGGTTGTGCGCCATCCTTGCCATGCTCCACGACATTGCCATTATTTTCAGCATCACTGGAATCGGCAGTTACTTTTTCGACTGGCAGGTCGATTCGCTCTTCCTGACCGCGCTTCTGACCGTCATCGGTTTTTCCATGCAGGATACCATCGTGGTCTTCGACCGCATCCGCGAGAATTCGAATATTTATCGTCGTTTGGAGTATGAAAAACTGGTCAACCATTCCATCATACAAACGCTTCAGCGTTCGATCAACACCCAGCTGATGACCGTGGAATTCCTCCTGCTTGCCCTGGCGTTGTTCGGGGGTGTCACATTGCGGGAGTTTGCCGTGATCCTGCTGGTCGGCTTGCTGAGCGGGACCTATTCCTCCATTTTTGTTGCCGCCCCCATCCTTGTGCTGTGGGAAAAACAGGAATGGCGAACCTGGTTCGGACGAGGCGCGCAGGCGTAACCGAAGCCCTCACCCATCCATGAGATGCCGCAATCGGCATCTCATTTCTTTAATCCAATGACAAATGATTTCTCTCTCTTTATCCGGGCGTTCATTATAGGTATCTCCATCGCTGCGCCGGTGGGGCCCATTGGCGTGTTGTGCATCCGCCGTACACTGGCGAACGGAAAACTGGCCGGTTTTCTCTCCGGCATGGGCGCTGCCAGCGCGGATATGGTCTATGGAGCAATAGCGGCGTTTGGGCTTACAGCCATAACCGGTTTGTTGATTGACAACGCATTCTGGTTAAAGTTCGTCGGTGGCGGATTTCTGCTGTATCTTGGAATCAAAACTTTTCTCGAAAAACCCGCTGAACATGCCGCTCAAGCCAGGCAGGGCGGCCTGGCAGGCATGTATCTTTCCACTTTCTTTTTGACCATCACCAACCCGATGACCATTCTTGCTTTTGCGGCAATCTTTGCAGGGACGATGCTCGGCGAAAAATTCGATTCCCCGCTCATAGTCGTGACGGGTGTCTTTGCAGGGTCGGCAGCCTGGTGGCTGGCGCTCAGTTTCGGTGTAAGCTTGATGCGGGGAAAATTAACCCACACCCACATGAGATGGATCAACCGGATTTCCGGCGGAATCATTATCGCATTTGGGCTATTTGCAATATTGGGTGGAAGTTAGAACGCAAAACATAAAACGAGGTCGTTGACATTCGTACCGCTTGGACCTGTCTTGATCAGGTCATTCAGTTTTGCAAAATAGGGATACGCATCATTTTTTGACAGATGAACTGCAGCGCTCAACCCCAGCGACTCAGCCCTTTGAGCGGTTTCGCCTATTATGACCGCCCCCGCCGCATCGGTGGGGCCATCTTCCCCGTCTGTGGCAATCGATATAAGCATCACATCCGGAAATCCAGCCAATACATCCACTGCGCCAAGCGCCAATTCCTGATTCCTGCCGCCTTTGCCGTTTCCTGTTACCGTAACCGTCGTTTCACCGCCCGCCAGCAAACAGAACGGACGAGACAAGTCGTCCTCTGCTCTGGTTTTTAACTGAGTCGCCAAGTCTCTGCCTATTGCACGAGCCTCGCCCTGTAAATTCGAATTGATTATTTTTGCATGGAAGCCTTCAAGTTCTAATTGGCTACGCGCAGCATTTAAAGCTATTGCATTACTTCCTACCAAAATATTCCTTACCCGCTCAAAAATAGGGTCGGTATTTTTTGCCGTTTCGCGCAAGGCAGGGATAATAGATGCGGGAATTTTATCTATCAATCCATGTTTTTCGATAATTGACAGCGCTTCTACGCGCGTGGTTGGATCGGGAGCCGTTGGACCGGATGCAATGGCTTCGAGCGGATCACCGACGACATCTGAAAGCAACAAGCTGATAATCCGCGCACCATGGGCATGTTGAGCAATGCCCCCACCCTTCAAAAAATCGAGGTGACGGCGTAAGGTGTTGATCTCGTCAATTCGCGCGCCGCTCTTCAGCAATGCGGATGTGAGCTTTTTTAGATCATCCAGCGGAACCAATGGTGCAGTCATCAATGCCGAGCCGCCGCCGGAGATCAGGCAGACCAGAAGGTCGTCCTTCGTCAGATGAGAAAGGAAATTAAAAGCGGCATTACCTGCGCGCAAACTGGAGTCGCCGGGGATTGGATGATCTCCAAGAATAACCGTAACAGGTTCAAAGTCCAGCGGAGAGGCGTGCTTGGTGATGACTAATGCTTCTGTCAAGTTTTCCCTATCTGCAAAAGCCTGAGTCATGGCAGATGCAGCTTTTCCCAATCCGAGGGAAAAAATCCTCTTGGCATTGGGGAGAGGATTATCTTTTAAATATTTTTCGACAGCCATGCCTGAATCTACCGCATTGAACGCAGAAGCAAGCACGCGCATGACGGCTTTTCCGCGCGCATGTTTATTAATTGAGGTGGTCTGGAACTGTGCTGGAGAAAACCTATCAGTCATCTCTGCGGCGGCGATGATGCTCACCTTTATTACGGTACATTGCATTATCGGCCAACGTGATCACTTTTTCGAGACTGATACCCGGCGCGCTGGTGGACGCACCCATTGCAATGCTCAAGACAGGCTCACGGTAATAATTGTTATTCATGTCGATCAAAACCTGGATTTGTTTTATGCGTTCCGTACAATTCTCTTCATCCTCGCCGGGAAGGACCGCGGCAAACTCGTCCCCACCAATCCGTGCAACCAATGCTTCGCCGCCGAAAGATGCGTTCAACACCTCGGCGGTACGGCGTATCAATTTATCTCCCGCCTGATGTCCGGTTGTATCATTGATGAATTTCAAAAAATTAAGGTCGAAGATGATGACGCTGACAGGGTCATTGCGGCGGGCTTCCAGCTTTTGGATGGATTCCTCGAAATAAGCGCGGTTATACAACCCGGTCATGGCATCGTGGGTGCCGAGATAACGCAGGTAATCCTCCGCTCTCTTACGCGCAGTTATATCCTGGATTGAAACCAGTACCCAGTCGAAATTCTCTTCGTGACCCGGCATGACGCGAAAATCCAGTTGGATATTAATGGGTTCGCCCGTCAACGAATAATTGATACCCTCTCTCGCATATTCAAGTTTCCCGTTCCAAAGGTCTACCAACTCCCGGGCGAAATGGTTACCCATTTCATCTCGAAAGACCTGGCTAAGGTTTTCGAGGAGTTCCCCCCTGGAACGCGCGCCGAACAACTCCAATGTTTTCTGGTTGACATTCAATACGTTGATCAACCCGGCGCAATGAAGCGCAACTTCAGGATGTCCTTCGAGATAAGATTCAAGGTCATCCACTCCCTGTGCATGGAGCGCATCAAAGTAGTCCTTGATGGCGCTGTAATCCTCTTCCCACAAGGAGATCGGCGAGGCTTCGAACAAATTTCGGAAACGGCGCTCGGCTTTTCGCCGCGCTGTGACATCTTCGATGGTGACCAGCACCCGCTCCCAATTTTTCTCGTACTTTGGGAGGATGCGCCAGTGCAGGATGATGTCGAGCGCTTCGCCTTCCAACGTGTAATTGACTCCCTCGCCAGACCAGCTCACATCCCCATTCCAGAGCGCCAGGAGTTCATCACGGAAATGGTGACGCATTCCATCCCGAAAGACTCGATCCAGATTTGCCAGTAAATGATCCTTTGAATCCGCTTTGAGCATCGTCAGCGTCTGCTGGTTGACATTTACTACAACGATCTTTCTCATGCATTCGTCAATCAGGAGGGGGTTCTCATTGAGATGGACATCCAGGGATTTCACTCCCTGTTTGCGCAATTCATCGAACAGGAGTTTGATCGGGCTGAAATCCTGTTCCCATAGTGAGATCGGGGCATATTCGAACAAGGTATTGAGGTGCTCCTTATCGGCGTGATCAAACATGGCTCATCCTTTAAGCAAGCTTGAAATGGCATGTACTACCTGCATTATACCTGCGGGCGGGCGTCCGCCGTACATCGAACCTCGTTTTGAAATAATTACATTTGCCTCCAAATATCAAAAAGGTATAATGAATCCGGAAACCATGCGAAGATCAACCTTCATATCACGCTCGACCTATTATCTATTTTCTTTTGGATTCATTGCTCTGGTAACAATGGTCCTTTTTACGTTACGGGAGGCGCTGGATACGACCCTTATCGCCCTTTTATATCTCCTCCCTCTCGGCTTGATCACTGCTGTCTGGGGGCTCGGCCCCGGCATCACGAGCGCGCTGGCAACTTTTCTTGCCTTCAATTATTTTTTCATCCAGCCCTATTACAACTTGGCCGTGCATCAACCGATAGACGTTGTAATCCTTATCATTTTCCTGATCGTGGCCATTGTGATCAGTCAGCTCGTTGGACGTATGCAGGCAGGTCTGGCCGCTGCTACGGCGCGGGAACGCGAGGCCATGCAGTTATATGAACTCAGCACGGCGCTTGCAGGACTCCATGACCGGCATACCATTGCGGAAATACTTGCAAGACAGGTACAGGCGATTTCACAAGGCGAGGCGGTTGAATTGAACCTTACAGGGAGCGATGCATTTTCCTTTCGTTTACCTGAAATAAACCTGCCCGCACGCCCGCCTGAATGGATCACTCCGATCCAGGTGGCGCGCGGGATTCTCGGGGAAATTCGACTCTGGAGAACAAAACCAGTTCTAATGTCAGGCGAGAAGCGTCTGCTGCAAACTTTTGCAAGCCAGGGGGCCCTTGCACTCGAGCGGGCAAGACTCGCGCAGGCAGAGTCGCGTGCCCGCGTCCTCGAAGAAAGCGACAGGTTGAAATCTGTCATCCTGTCCTCCGTTTCGCACGAACTGCGAACGCCGCTTTCCACCATCAAGGCGGCAGCTTCGAGTTTACGGAGCAATGAAGTGAATTGGGATTCACCTTCTCGCCCGGAATTGATCGCCGCCATTGACGATGAAGCCGATCATTTGAACATGTTGGTAGGCAATCTGCTGGATATGTCACGGATCGAATCCGGCGTACTGAAACCGAAACACGAATGGAACATTTTGTCTGAGATCATTGGAAGTGTCCTTACAAGAATGAAGAACCTGACCGCCAGACATTGCATCGAAGTGGATATTCCTGATAACCTGCCGCTCATACCTGTGGATTACGTGCAATTGGGACAAGTCTTCACAAACCTATTGAGCAATGGACTGAAATACGCGCCAGAAAACACAATGATACATATACACGCTTTCGCGGATGGAGAGTTCATCCGAGTCGTCGTCGGCAACCAGGGGCCGCAAGTACCGCAAGAGCATCTGGAAAAAATCTTCGATAAGTTCTTTCGTCTTACTGCCACTGACCGGGTAACCGGCACAGGGCTTGGGCTTTCCATTTGCAAGGGAATCATCGAAGCGCATGGCGGGAGAATTTGGGCAGAAAATGTATCCGACGGACTTGCTTTCAACTTCACTCTTCCATTAATTGGGGAAGGCATCTCACCACCAATCATGCCGATGGACATGGGAACCGAATGAGCAGCGTGCATATTCTTGTCATTGACGACGAACCGCAAATCCAGCGGGCAATACGCGCCATCCTCAGCGAAAAAGGTTTCAAGGTGACTACAGCCAGTCGCGGAGAAGAAGGGTTGACGCTAGCCGCAACCAACGAGCCGGACATCGTAATACTGGACCTTGGCTTGCCCGACATGGACGGAGTCGAGGTCTGCATGCGTTTGCGCGAGTGGACGCAGTGCCCGATCATCATCCTGTCTGTGCGCGACAGCGAACGCGACAAAGTGGAAGCGCTCGACAAAGGGGCGGACGATTATCTTACAAAGCCGTTCGGGATCGAAGAGCTCCTGGCTCGCGTACGGGTTGCGCTGCGGCATTCCACAAGCAAGCAGGGGATTCAAAACAAGCTGATCAGAGCCGGTCAACTGACCATTGATCTCGCCTGGCACATCGTTAAACGCGGCGGCGAAGAAATCAAACTGACCGCCACCGAATACAAATTATTGGCATACCTAGCTGGCAACCGCGGACGCGTGCTTACCCATCAAAGCATTCTCACCCACGTTTGGGATCCCGCCGACGCAAACCACACGGAGTATTTGCGCGTTTACATGCGCCAACTTCGTAAAAAACTGGAGGCAGACCCCGAAAGTCCGCAGATCATAATTACAGAGCCGGGAATCGGCTACCGTTTTATTTCGGACGAATAAATGGCTACTCACCCCTTGCAGCGCCCTTACAAAAGGGCGTTTTTATTTTTTCTTTATGCGATTGCCCAAAATCTTTGTCGCCGTTTTATGGCGAAAGGATAGGATTCAATCATCCGAGAGAGACATATATAAATGAATGATCATCCTTCAATCCCGCACGCCTCCACTTTGGACTTGGAGCCTGTCCGCGTAATTGTCTTTCTACCCCAATTCGAAGTGGATGCCGCCCTGGTCGCGCAGAAAATCCGGGGCTTGGTCAACAGCACATACAGCAGAGTCCAGCTCATCGGTCTGTGCAAAGATGCGGCACAAGAATCAAGCCTACGGAGGCAGATGATCACTCTGACTGCCATGATGGTTCAGGAGAATATTCCCGTCGAGTCTAAAATAGAATACATAGGGATTCGGTCAAACAAAATTACAAGCAACCATTGCAACAAGGATCTAATCGTCTGTTTTGCTCAACGCCAACCAGCCTTCGGGCACAATCCTTTAAAACAAATATTGGAATCAAGTTCTGGGGCATCAGTTTATTTAATTTCCGGACTCGATCATCCGGATGAGCGCCCATTCTCAACTTGGGTATCCACTGCACTGGCATGGATTGGCTCGATTGGAATAATCTTCGGATTCTTTTTCCTGCAAACAAGAATCGCTCAATTCCCCCGCGATCCGATTTACTCGTCAATTCTCTATGCCTCTGTATTTGCCGAAGCCGGAACATTGTGGATATGGAACAGCCTGACCAGCTGATCCACTCAACGACCAACCATGAGAGATCATCGATATGCTTAAGGAAGATAGTACACAAACCTCAATCATCGAACGGACCGCAGATCATAAACCACCGCGCACTTTGCAATCCTGGTTCATTGGGCGTCCCCTATCCACTGCGGATGCCCCACATCAAACCATAGGAAAGAGAGTTGGTCTGGCTGTATTCGCGTCCGACGCGCTTTCGTCCACCGCCTATGCGTCCCAGGAAATTCTGGCAATTCTCGTAGCCGCAGGCACAACCACAGCACTCCAAAACGTGTTCCCAATTTCAGTGGCAATTGTTATTCTGCTGGCAGTTGTAGCCATTTCCTATGAACAGACCATCCATGCCTATCCGGGCGGCGGCGGCGCCTATATTGTTGCACGCGATAATCTGGGAGAACTACCAGCCCAAACGGCTGGCGCGGCGTTGCTCACTGATTACATATTGACCGTGGCTGTGTCGGTGTCTTCGGGGGTTGCACAAATTGTTTCGGCATACCCAGAACTCTTCCCTTATCGGGTTTTGATCAGTGTTGCAGCTGTATTGTTTATTATGCTTATTAATCTTCGGGGTGTAAAGGAATCGGGAACAGCGTTTGCAATTCCAACTTATTTTTTTGTTGCTATGATGTTTCTTACGGTTGGCACCGGAATGACACGGCAATTCTCAGGCAGCCTTGGGACAGTTTTTAATCCGCCGCATCTTGAACTAACAGAGCCGCTTGCTATCCTTACACCATTTTTACTTCTACATGCTTTTTCCAGCGGGACAGCAGCGCTGACCGGCATCGAAGCAATCTCCAACGGCATCACTGCCTTCAAAGAGCCTCGCAGCAGGAACGCAGGTATCACATTAATTTGGATGGCCGGAATATTGAGCGCCCTTTTTCTTGGCATTTCATTTTTAGCAGGGCATATTGGCGCAATCCCATCCGAAGAAGAGACCGTAATTTCCCAGCTTGCACGAACTGTCTTCAATGGGCGAGGATTACTCTATCTGTTGTCCATCGGCGCAACCACCATCATCCTGATCATGGCCGCAAATACTGCTTTCGCGGATTTTCCCCGCCTGAGCGCACTACACGCCGGGGATGGGTTTCTTCCCCGCCAGTTAACATACCGCGGCAGCCGCCTAGTTTTTTCAAGAGGCATTGTTTCTCTCGCGCTCATCTCATCTTTATTGATCGTTCTTTTCCAGGCGAGTGTCACACGGTTGATCCCGCTCTATGCCATTGGCGTATTCCTATCGTTTACGCTCTCACAAGCCGGAATGGCAAAACGCTGGTGGAAGGTCGGGCGTCTCAAAGCCGGGCATGAAATCACGGAGCCCGGTTCGATATTGCGGTACGAAAAGGGCTGGAAGCTAAAAATGGCAGTCAATGCTTTTGGGTCCGCATGCACAGCAATCGTCATGATTGTTTTTGCCGTCACAAAATTCTTGGACGGCGCATGGATAATTCTGATTCTTGTTCCGGCACTGGTTTCGATCTTTTTTGCAATTCATCGTCATTACAGGAATCTTGCAAAGAAATTATCGCTTGAAAATATCGGCGCGATCCCTCCACATGCCATTCGTCACCGAGTGATCATGCCTGTCAGCGGGGTGCATCAAGGTACACTGGCGGCGCTTCGCTATGCGCGCATGCTGTCAGACGACATCACCGCCGTACATGTCAGCATCGAACCGGAAGATGCAAAGAAAGTGCGTGAAAAATGGGAGACGTGGGGAGAAGGAGTGCGTATGGTGATCCTGGATTCGCCTTACCGTCTGTTTCTCGAACCATTGCTGAAATATATAGCCGATATTGCCCAAAAACGACAACCTGGTGAAACCATCACCATAGTAGTGCCAGAATTCGTTTCGAACAGACGTCTGTCGTCAACTCTTCATACAAACACCGCCGAACTTCTTCGCAGTCAACTCAAGCGACAAAACGGCATCGTCATAATCAACGTGCCCTACCACATCCATGAAGGATTTGGCAAAGAGTAAAGTCTCGCTTCCAGCAGGGACGCCGTAAATTAAAAAAGACTCCCGCGTGGGAGTCTTTTTTGCTGGGGATCAAGGATTCGAACCTCAAACTTTGCGTCCAGAGCGCAACGTGATGCCATTTCACCAATCCCCAATGAACAAACTGGATGATTCAGGCTTGGCTGTCTTGCCTTCGGGTTTCCAGCGGGCGGTATTGTATCATGCCAGTCTGCGCATGACAAGTGGCGCCTTGAGCATTCCCTTGATTTATAATTTTCCGGACTCTTGCACTCTATTTTTCGCCCCGGGCAGCGCGGCGCACGCTCTCTTCCATGTCCAATAGGATGAGCAAAGCATGTTCCACGAATTTCAACCCGAAGAAGTAGACCACGCCCGGAAGCGGCATGAGCAGATACGGATTGAAATAACTGATCATATCGAAAATCGACATGCCTTTCTGATAATAAATACCGGTTACAAATTGTTGTAAAAACTGAATAAGGACAATCGTGGAAGTAAAAAGGTAGATAATCAACACCACCCAGGCAATAATACCCGCCCAGTGGGAAAACTTCAACACAACGTCCTTATTGAAATACGTACCGTAGAATTTTTCTCTATTTTCTGTCATAGGTGTTCTCCAAGCGCCCATTATAAATCACATCAAGCGTTTTGTTATAATAGCGGACACACTATCGAACCATGAGGAAGAATGACTGAAGAAAACACCAGCCGAATCCCCGCGTTCATCCGCGAAGCCGTTGCCGAAGACCTGAAAAGCGGACGATTCAACTATGTCCGCACACGCCTGCCCCCCGAACCGAATGGATACCTGCACATTGGACATGTAAAGGCATTCTTGATCGATTACTTCACCGCTCAGGAATTTGGCGGCGAATTGTATTTGCGGTTCGATGACACCAACCCTTCGAAGGAAGAAACGGAGTTTGTGGAAGCCATAGAAGAGGATGCTGCATGGCTTGGGATCAAATGGGCAAAAGTGACCTTCGCCTCCGACTACTTCGACCTTCTCTACGAATGGGCAGTCCGTCTGGTCAAAATGGGGCTGGCGTATGTGGATGATCAGACTCAGGAAGAAATGAGCGAACGACGCGGCACCCTCCCGAAAGGAACCAAATGGAGCGACACCGAATCCGCACTTAAGCCTGGAGTTGATTCCCCTTATCGAAACCGATCCGCGGCTGAAAACCTGGACCTCCTCGAACGCATGAAGAACGGTGAATTCCCCGAAGGAAGCCACGTCCTGCGGGCAAAAATTGACATGGCACACCCCAACATTCTGTTGCGCGACCCGGTCATGTACCGCATCATGCATGTCCACCATCACCGCACCGGCGACAAATGGCATATCTACCCGATGTATGATTGGTCCCATGGACAGAACGATTCAATGGAGGGCGTCACGCATTCGTTATGTTCCAACGAGTATATTATCCATCGTCCGTTGTATGAATGGTTCCTCGAAAAACTGGAAGCCTTTCCAAGCCGCCAAATCGAGTTCTCGCGCCTCAACCTGACTTATGCCATGATGAGCAAACGCAAACTCCGAAAACTCGTGGAAAACGGCGTAGTACGGGGTTGGGATGACCCGCGCCTGACCACCCTGCGCGGACTGCGGCGGCGCGGCGTGACACCCGAGGCCATCGTCAACTTTGTGACCAGCACCGGCGAGACTCGCAACGACAGCTGGGTTGAGATGGCTCAATTCGAAGCGATCATCCGCGACGACTTGAATAAACGCGCCCAACGCCGCATGGCGGTATTGCATCCGCTCAAACTGGTCATTGACAACTACCCCGAAGATCAGACCGAGGAAATGGATGCCATCAACAATCCGGAAGACCCGTCTGCGGGAACGCGCAAAGTCCCGTTCTCGAAAGTGCTTTTTATCGAACAGGATGATTTCCGCGAAACACCTCCGCCCAAATATTTCCGCCTCTATCCCGGCAATGAGGTCCGCCTGCGCTACGCCTATCTAATTAAGTGCACACATGTGGTCAAGAACGAGGCGGGCGAAGTGACCGAAGTCCACTGCACATATGACCCGGCTACGCGCGGCGGTGAAGCGCCCGATAAACGCAAGGTCAAATCCACGATCCACTGGGTATCTGCAAAGCACGCCATCCAGTCTGAGGTGCGTTTATACGAGCAATTATTTACTGAAGAGCGGCCGGACGACGGCGAAGTGGAAGACATCATCAATCCAAATTCAATGCAAGTCCTCGAAAACGCCTGGGTGGAACCAGCCCTTGCCAAAGCCAACATGGGCGAGAATCTTCAATTCGAGCGCACCGGCTACTTCTGCATGGACAAAGACTCTTCTGCCGATAAGCCCGTCTTTAATTTGACCGTCAATTTGAAGGACACATGGGCAAAGATGGTAAAGAAAGGAAAATAGGACTGTAGAAAAATTATGAAAAGAAATATCACACAGCATATTGCAATAATCCTCGCTGCCGTGTCCGCAATTGCAGCCTGCGCTCCACAGGCACCCGCCACGCCCACCGTGGATATTATTGGCACAGCGGCGGCGCAAATGGCTGCGGAAATGCTTACCCAAACAGCGGGCGCGGTGACACCAACTCCCGCGCCGCCCACAGAGACCCCAACTTCAATTTTTACTGAAACACCAGCCGCGCCGACTGAAAAGCCCGAGATCAAACCGCCTGCACTGATCGCCCAAACGGGCTGTTGGACGGGACCCGGCGACACTTACACTCTAATCAGCAATATCGAACTCAATGATCGCGGAAGAAAAAATGTCACAATTCTCGGTATGGGAACCGAACCGGGTTGGATCGTTATCCGAAATCCATACTTCAACAACCCTTGCTGGGTCAAAATCGAAGATATGGACATAGACCCGAACATGGACATGTCCCAATTCCCGCCCATGACGCCGGGACCGTAGACTCCAATAGTGCTATAATCGAATTGGACAAGGAGCGACCCATGAGCGAAGAAAAACGCAAATCCATGAGAGATAAACTACCGCCCGAAGCGGTGGAACACTTGAAAGCCGCCCGCGAGGAAATGCGCAAGAGCATGGAAACCATCCTGCCGCCCGGTTTTTTGGAGCACCGCCGTACGGCGCGCAAGGAAATGCTTCTCGCATTCCGCAGCATGATAGACGCCGCCATCAAACGGACGGAAGAAAAATCTTCATAACTAAAAAGTCCAGCCAGCGGCTGGACTTTTTGATGGAACCGCCATCAACGAAACGGACGCTTCCCACGCGCAAGGAACAGTGTGTAAAACAAGGCTATGCCTGCACCGCCGAAAAGAGCCTGTGCGAGCAAAGTTTGATCATCATACAAAATCGAACCGGCAATCAACAATCCCACGAACACGATCCCGCCCGTCAGCCGGTTGACAGACTTTTCCAAATAACTGATTTGAATATTCACCAGAGGCGCTTCCACACTCATTTGACCGCGTTCGATGCGCCCAAGAACGCGCTCCGCCCTGCCGGGGATGGCAAGCAGTGTCTTGAATAACTCTCCCGCTTCATCCAAAAAAACATCGAATGCCGAACCGCCTTCGCCCTCGGTCAATTTCCTTGCATACGGAGCGAGTTGCAGCCACAGGTTAAATTCCGGGTTTAATCCGGTACACATGCCGGAGAGAATCCCGATCGTCCTCCCCAGCAAAAGCAGATTTTCAGGAAGCTGAAACGGCATGTTCAACAGCAATTCCCGAAACTGCAAGCCGAACTTCATCATCTCATCATGGCGGATACCGCGCAACTCGCTCATGCTCATGCCCCAAAAGCGGTCGAACACCTGCGAACTGGCTTCCTCCAACAATTTAGTATTCGCGCCAGGGAGCAAAACCCCCAATGTCTGATAGGACCGGATCAACCGCGGCGCATCCTGCAAACCAATCGAAATCGCTGCCTCCCGCAGACCTTCCACAAGACGCTCCGGCATTCGCCCCACCATGCCAAAGTCAATGAACGTCAGGCGAAACTTTCTTGAGCCGTCCTCGTTCTTATCCGTCAAAGGCAGGACGAATAAATTCCCCGGATGCGGGTCGGCGTGAAAGAATCCGTCTTCAAAGATCTGTTTCAGATACGTCGCCAGCAGCCGCTCCGCCACCTCTGCCCGGCTGACTCCCGCCGCAGTAATTTCATCATAATCCGTGATCTTGATGGCAGTGACGTCCTCCAGCGTGAGGACGCGGCGTGTTGTCTTGCTCCATGCCACGCGCGGGACATGCACGCCTCCCTCGCCCTCGAAGTTGGCTGCAAAAGCCTCGGCATTTTTCCCCTCTGACACATAATCAAGTTCTTCGCGCAGGATCGCCGCAAATTCTTCGACAATTGCAGACACATCCGCGCGCTCGCTGACCGGACGATAACGCTTCAGCCATCCGCCCACCACCCGCAAAGCAGACATGTCCACTTCGACAATTTGCTCGATGTTCGGGCGCAGGATCTTCACAACGACACTGTCAAAGCCAAGTGTTTCCGCATCCTGCGAAAACAATTTTGCACGGTGAACCTGCCCCAAGGAAGCGGCGGCAACGGGGATTTGCTCAAAGCTAAGAAAAGCCTTCTCGATGACAGAACCAAGTTCGAGTTCGGCTTGGAGGCGGATGGAGTCGTACTCCGCAGGCGGGACTTCATCCTGCAATCCTGCCAGCTCGTCGGTGATCTCGGCCGGCAGAACGTCCAGCCGCGCGGACAGGAATTGCCCGACCTTAATCATCACCCCGCCGAGGCGGATCGCCAGCGCACGAAAACGGGTCGCGATCTGGCGTAAACGGTGAGGGCGCGTATTGCGAGCCAGAAACCCAAACCCGATCCGCCTCATAAAAATATCCCAGAAAATGATGCTCGCCGTGACGCGGGCGAAGAAAAGAACGATACGCCAGTAGCGCATGCGCAGAATAGTTGATCTCATGAAGCCTCCATGAGTTAATTGTAGCCTCATTATCGTATCCGGCGCGTGAACAGCAGGGTGGATTTTGTAACAGGAACTCCTTGACACTCATCCATCTCTCATGTAAACTCCATGCGCAATCGAATTCAAAAGGAGCGCACTTCAAATGTTCTTACGCAACATACCCTTCCAAAAATTGATGCCTTATCGAAGTGCGCCTATTGACCGCCTGTAAACGGTTTCCTCCTGTGTCTTTCAGAACACGGCGCACCTGCGCCGTGTTTTTTATTGCCAAAACGGAATTTACAATGAACCTTTCACTTAAATCCTACTGGAATCTGCTCTCCGATCACATCCGCCCCCAGCGCGGGCGATTCATCCTGCTTGCCGTCATGCTCTTTTCCAGCATCGGGCTTCGGATTTTTGCCCCGCAGATCATGCGCCGCTTTATCGACTCCGCGCTGGCAGGCGAAGCATTGTCCACGCTTACATGGACGGCTGTCGCCTTCATCGGCATCGCCTTGATTCAACAGGGCGTTCACATTGCGGTCACCTGGCTAGGCGAAAACGTGGCATGGACCGCCACCAACGATCTGCGCGCCGAACTGGCGGAACGCGCTCTGCACCTCGACATGAAATTCCACAACGACCACACACCCGGCGAGCTCATCGAACGCATTGACGGCGACGTGACCGAACTGGCGACATTCTTCTCGCAGTTCGCGCTCAACCTCATCGCCAACGGACTATTGATGGTCGGAATCCTTGCAGCGCTGTTTCTGGAAGATTGGCGCGCCGGTCTGGCATTCACTGTCTATTCGTTTCTTACACTGACCATTCTGGGCAGAGTCAAGGACATCGCCGTTCCCCATCAAAAAGCGAGGCGCGAGGCGGAAGGTCAATACTACGGCTTTATCGAGGAGCAACTTGCCGGCACCGAAGACATCCGCTCCAGCGGCGCAGTAAGCTTTTCCATCCGCGAACTCTTTTCCCATCAAAGCATCATCCTCGAACACAACCGCAAGGCGCATTTCAAACGCTGGATCATCGAAAATTCGATGGGGCTTGCGCTCACAACAGGCACACTGCTTGCCGTCTCCAGCGGGTATTGGCTCTTCTCGCTTGGCGCTGTTACGATCGGCACGGTCTATCTTTTCGTGCATTACCTCAGCCTGCTCGAAGAGCCCTTTTGGGCGATGACCCACGAGATCGAAAGTTTCCAAACCATCGGCGCATGCGTGGAACGGTTGACCGAATTCCGCAACTTCAAAGCCGAGGACAAAAATGAAACAGGCAAAGTGATCGACTCTCATCCACTGGCATTGACATTCGAAAACGTGACCTTTGCATATAACGGCAGCGACCCCGTCCTTTCGCATCTCTCGTTGGACCTCAAGCCTGGTTCTGTTTTAGGACTGCTTGGACGCACGGGAAGCGGAAAGACCACACTCGGACGATTGATCTTCCGTTTGTATGACGTGAGTTCAGGCAGCATCAAGGTCAACGGCGCGGATTTACGCGACGCGCATCTCGATTCACTGCGCCGCAACATCGCCATCGTCACGCAGGACGTGCAACTCTTCCGCGCCTCCATCCGCGACAACCTGACTTTCTTCGACCGCTCGATTCCCGACGGAAGAATCATCGCCACCCTCGAAGAATTGGAAATGGGCGATTGGTTCTGCAGCCTGCCCAAAGGTTTGGATACCGAGCTTGAAACAGGATCAAGGTCACTGTCCGCGGGCGAAGCGCAATTGCTGGCTTTTACGCGCGTTTTTTTGCGGAATCCAGGCTTGGTGATTCTCGACGAAGCCTCGTCCCGCCTTGATCCCGCCACCGAGCAAAAACTCGAACACGCGGTAGACAAGTTGTTGAAAGGGCGCACCGCCATCATCATCGCACACCGCCTCCACACCGTCCATCGCGCAGATGATATTTTGATTTTGGAAAAGGGCGTCGTCAGCGAATATGGTAGTCGCAGGCAACTCGCCGCCGACCCATCCTCGCGTTTTTATCAACTCCTGCAAACGGGCATGGAGGAAGTGCTGGCGTAAAGCAGCAATCACAAAGGAGACAAAGGGTCAAAAAGGAAACCTTCAAGAAACTTTGTGTACCTTCGTGACTACTCCGTAAAGAAAGTAAATTGAAAATTTATGGATGTCATGCTGAGCGTAGCGAAGCATCTCTACGCCAATTTCAGAGACCCTTCGCCTATCGGCTCAGGGTGACATATTCGGTAGAAGAGTATGCAGAAACTTAATTTACGCTGCAGTGACCCTTTGTGGTAAAGAAAGAAAACTATGGCCGAAACAACCTACACACAAAAAGAAATAAACATCCCCTCCCTGCCCGCGTGGAAGGTCATCTACCAAATGATCCGTTTTCGCCCCGGGCTGTGGCTCGTGGACTTGATCAGCGTCGCACTCATCCGTTTTTGCTGGCAGGTCGCGCCTGCGCTCATCATGAAAGCCTTCTTCGACATGCTGACAGACACCGCGCCACTAATCTTCGGCGTATGGGCAATCGTCGCATTTTTAATCGCCACATGGCTCGGGCGCGTGCTGGCAAGCTACGGATTCTATTATGCCGACGTTCCGATCTTTTCCGATATGAACACCCTGCTGCGGAAGAACCTGCTCAACCATATTCTCAAACGTCCCGGCGCATCGCAACTGCCCGACTCGGCAGGCGAGGCGGTCAGTCGTTTTAAAACGGATGTGAACGAAATTCCGCTCTTCGTCATTCTCGTCAACGATGTGCTGGTCGGCCTGATGATCATCGCTGTTGCCATTGTCCTGATGACACAGATCAATCCGTCGGTGACAGTCATGGCGCTCATTCCGCTCGCCGTTGTCGGCATCGTTGCAAACATTGCAACAAGCCGCATCGAACATTATCGCCGCGCATCGCGTCAATCCGCAGGCAAAGTGACCGGCTTCATCGGCGAATTCTTCGGCGCGGTACAGGCAGTCAAGGTGGCGTCAGCGGAGAAAAATGTCATTGGACACTTCCATAAAATAAACGACGAAAGACGCGCACTTACTGTCCGCGAAAAACTGTTCGACGAAGTGCTCGGCTCGATCTATCGCAACACATCCACGCTCGGCACGGGGGTTATCCTCGTGCTGGTCGGTCAATCCATGCGGTCAGGCAATTTCACGCTGGGCGATTTCTCGCTCTTCGTTTATCTACTGCAAAGTATGGGCGACCTCACCACCTTTGGCGGCATGTTGTGGGCGCGTTACAAACAACTCGATGTCTCGGTTAAACGCATGTACCGCCTGATGGAAAATGCCCCGCTGGATGCGCTTGTGCAACACAGCCCCATTAATTTGACGGGACCACTGCCCGAAGTAGCCTGCCCAACAAAAACCGCCTCAGACCGACTGAACGAACTGGCCGCTGAGCATTTGACTTTTCACTACCCCAATTCGGTCAACGGCATCGAAAACGTCACTCTGAAAGTGAAACGCAGTTCACTGACGGTCATCACGGGCCGCATCGGTTCCGGAAAAACCACCCTGCTTCGTACGCTGCTTGGATTGCTTCCAATGGAATCGGGCAGGATACTTTGGAATGGAGAAAGCATCACCAACCCGGGCGAATTCTTTATTCCGCCGCGCTGCGCCTATACTGCGCAGGTCCCGCGTCTATTCAGCAATACCTTGCGGAACAACATCCTGCTCGGCTTGCAAAGAAGCGACGATGAAATTTACAAAGCCGCCCGCCTCGCCGTCATGGACCGCGATCTTGAACAGCTCGACGACGATCTCGAAACGATGGTCGGTTCGCGCGGCGTCAAACTTTCCGGCGGGCAGGCGCAGCGCGCCGCCGCTGCACGAATGTTCATCCGCGAACCCGAATTGCTCGTCTTCGACGATCTCTCCTCCGCGCTGGATGTTGAAACCGAACGTCAACTTTGGGAACGCATCTTTGAGTCGGACAGTGGAAAAACCTGTCTGGTGGTATCCCACCGCCGTCCGCTTTTGAGGCGCGCAGATCACATTATCGTGTTAAAAGATGGTAAAGTGGAATCAGAAGGCACGCTTGAAGAACTCATCAAAACCAGTTCCGAAATGCGAGAGTTGTGGAAGATGGAAGAGAACGGACAGTAAGATGGACATCATCACAGGAAAAATCCTGAAATATCATAACTGGAGCGATGGAAAGATCATCGGTCTTGCAAAGGATGCCGGGAACAAACTCATTGAAAGCGGCATGGAACGCGATGCGGCTCTTGCCAAACTGGATGCTGTTCGGAACGACCCTGGCAGCCACCTCACCGACGCCTTCCTCGCCGACCTTGCCCGTGAATGTATCCGCATTTCACAAAGGGACGAACCTACCACATACGAATTGCGCGACCAACCGCTTCGATACCCCATCTGGGGCAGGGAACACATTGACGATGGCTCGCTTGCCCAGATGGACAACGCCATGCGCCTGCCCGTCAGCGTGGCAGGCGCGTTGATGCCCGATGCCCACGTCGGTTACGGGCTGCCCATCGGCGGCGTGCTGGCTACGGATAACGTCGTCATCCCTTATGCCGTCGGTGTGGATATTGCCTGCCGTATGAAACTCTCTCTTTATGAAGTCTCGCCGATATTGCTCGGACAAAAACCTGCCATGTTCGAAAACGCATTGTGGGAACAAACTGCCTTCGGCATTGGGGCAGAGTGGAAGGGAACCCGCCGCGCGGAACATGAAGTGCTGGACGATTCCGCATGGGACGCGACCCGCTTACTGAAAACCTTGAAAGACAATGCCATGAAGCAGCTTGGCACAAGCGGCACCGGGAATCATTTTGTTGAATGGGGCGCATTCCGCTTGCATGAACCCCTATATGATTTAAAGCCCGGCGAGTATCTTGCCCTGCTATCCCACAGCGGCTCGCGGGGCGTCGGCTTCAAGATCGCAGACCGCTACAGCAAACTCGCCATGGAACTGCACCCCGAACTCGATAAAAGCGTGAGGCATCTGGCATGGCTGTCGTTGGATTCGGAAGAGGGTTTGGAATACTGGCTTTCGATGGAGTTGGCTGGGCGCTTCGCCTCGGCGAATCATTACACCATTCACAAGCGGGTTGCCGCAGCGGTCGGTTTGAAGGAAATCGCTGTCGTCGAAAATCACCACAATTTTGCGTGGCGCGAAAAACTTCCGGATGGGCGCGAAGTCATCGTCCACCGCAAAGGAGCCACACCCGCAGGCGTCGGCGTTTTGGGTGTCATCCCAGGCTCGATGGGAGATGCAGGTTACGTAGTCAGGGGAAGAGGCGTGAGCGAATCGCTCCAGTCCGCTTCGCATGGAGCAGGCAGGCAGATGAGTCGCAAAGCCGCGCTGAACTCCATCAGCAAACGCGAGCGGGATGAATATCTCAAAGAGCGCGGCGTCACGTTGCTCGGCGGCGGCATTGACGAATCTCCGCAGGCATACAAGCCGATAGACGAGGTCGTCGCCGCGCAACACGACCTTGTGGAAGTACTCGGCAAGTTTACTCCAAGAATTGTCCGCATGGCAGACGAGGCTGGGAAGTATTAGAAAACAGGTCGCACTCAACGCGCGACCTGTTCCTACATCTTTTCCAAAATCTCGATTGCGTTTTTGATCCTTTGCAAACATGTCTCTCGACCGATGATCTCCATCGACTCGAACAACGGCGGGCTGACCTTTTGACCGGTCACCGCAACGCGCAGGATGCCAAAGACTTGCCCCGCGTTGTATCCGCTCTCTTCGACATATGCCCGTAGAGGCGGTTCGCATCGTTCGTGGCTGAGATCTGGCTGCGCTTCCAGAATGTGATGCGCCTTCCGGGCGATCTCCGCCGATTGCTTTGCATCCAGCCCTTTTGCGATCAAATCTTCGGGGCTGAGTGTGACTTCGTCCCTGAAAAAGAATGCTCCGAACTGAATGCAATCATCCAGCGTAACAAGCCGTTCACGTATGAGCGGAATGATCTTCAATAAAACATCTCTATCCACGTTGAGCCCTTCACGGGTGAAATAAGGTTTGAGGCGGGCAGCCAGGTCTTCGTTCGTAAAGAGGCGGATGTGGGTCGCATTGAAGTGATCCAATTTTTGGAAATTGATTGCGGCGGGCGAAGGGGTCAAGGATTCAATTGTAAATCGTTCGATCATTTGGTCCATGGTCATGACGTCATCCTCAGCAACTCCCCAGCCCATCAATGATATCCAATTGTTTACACCTTCGGGCGTGTACCCCAGATCGTTCATATCCTTGATGAAAACCGAGTACCCATCTTTCATTGCCAGGCTTGTATCCCGTTTGCTGAGTTTGCCTTTTCCACTCGGTTTCAGGAATACGGATAGATGCACCCAAACCGGTTCCTCCCAGCCAAACGCGCGGACAATGTTGACATGCAGCGGAAACGTTCCCAGCCACTCCGAGCCGCGCAGGACATGCGTGATCTGCATTTCGTGATCGTCCACAATGGCGGCTAAGTGGTAGGTCGGCAGTCCGTCCGATTTAAGCAAGACGTAATCGTTAAGTTGTTTATTCTCGGTTATGATGTCGCCGCGTAAGTGGTCGTGCGCAATCGTCACGCCGTCCTTTGGCATCTTGAATCGGACGGTATAGGTCTCACCGTTTGCAATTCGTTTGGCAGCTTCATCAGGATCAAGGGTACGACAGGTACTGTCATAATGCGGGTTTTCCTTGCGTTTCATTTGCTCCTGTCTGACCTTTTCCAGGCGTTCGGGAGTGCAAAAACAAGGATAGGCTTTTCCCCCATTCACAAGGGTTTTGGAGTGTTGTTGATAAATATCGCGGCGCTCAGTCTGACGATAAGGTCCAAACTTACCGCCTACATCGGGGCCTTCGTCATATTCAAGCCCAAGCCAGCGCAAGCCATCCATAATTTCCTGCTCAGCCCCCGGAATTGTACGTTTGAGGTCTGTATCTTCGATACGCAGTACGAACTGTCCACCAGTCCTTTTGGCAAGAAGATAATCATAGAGAGCGACACGAGCGGTGGCGAGATGCATGTGCCCTGTTGGAGACGGCGCAACGCGGGTTCGGGCAGGTTTAATATTGGACAAGTTACATACTCCTTTTTGATGCCTGTGTGAAAATCAAAATTCAAGTTCCTTCTGCCGCATGACAACAGATTCGACCAGTCCAATACCAAGCATGAGCGCGGTCAGGCCGCTGCCTCCGTAACTGATAAATGGAAGAGGGAGCCCAGAGACAGGAACGACATTCATATTCACGCCAATATTGACCGCGCCTTGAAAGAAAATCAGGATGGCCATCCCAAAGGCGATCATCGAACCGGAGACATCCCGGGCTTTTTGCGCAGCGCGAATACAGCGCCAAACGATGAATGCGAGCGTGATAATGATGATCACACCGCCGATCATGCCGAATTCCTCTGAAACGGCGGAGAAGATAAAGTCTGTGTGCCGGACCTTGAGAAAGCGTAATTGTGTCTGCGTGCCATGACCATATCCCTGGCCGAAGAAACCGCCGGAGCCGATTGCTATCAATGCCTGTTGTACATTGTATGTCGCGCCATAAGTGGCATTCGGGTCAGGAAAGAGAAAGGTCAATACGCGCGCGCGTTGATATTCCTCCAGGAAGGGAAACGCCAATGCTGCAAGCCCAATTCCCGAGAGCGCGAGAGTGAGCAGCTGTTTGACCTGCAATCCGTTGATCCACAACATGGCAAAGAGAATAACGCTCAATACCACTACATTACTCAGGTTCGGCTGGAGCAAAATCAACACAATGATACCTGAAGCCCAGAGCGCGCCGCCGGCGACCCACTTCCAATCGCGGGGGCGGTGCTGCGCCGTTTCAAAGTAGCGCGCCAGCACGATGATCGCGACGATCTTTGCAAATTCAGTCGGCTGGAGAAATAACACCCCCACTTGAAACCAGCGTTGGGCGCCGAAAGCGGATTGTCCAAATCCGGTCAGGGTCACCAGAAAGATCAATATCACAATGTAAATCGGACGGTACAGAGCAAGCCAATACCGGTAATCCACGGAAGCGACCACAAAAATAAGTACAATGCCTGCCAACGCAAAATAAATCTGCCGGGAGATCAACGGTTGAAGCACTTCGTTTCCCGCAATGGCAGAGCGGATCATCACTGTGCCGAATGAAGAAGCGAGTACAACCGCACCCAGCAGCAGAAAGTCAAAATTTCTCCAGGAAAGTCCGCGAGTCATAATAAAAACACGGATGCAACCCGCACAAGGTCAGGTTGATCCGTGTCTCCCGATTTGATTTGGATCAACCCGTACGATGACGGGATACATTCCTTAAAGGAATATCCGCCACCAGTCGTTGTGTGCGTCCATCCCGTTCCAGTCCGATCTGAACCGATTCGGGGTCGATCTCAACGTATTGAGAGATGGCTTTCAAAAGGTCATCCTTCAGCGCGTCAAGCTGCGCCGGGGTAAGGTCGGTGCGGTCATGCACCAGCACAAGCTGTAAACGTTCTTTCGCGTTCGAGGCGCTTTTCTTCCGCGTGAAGAGACTCATCACTTCCTCCCTGCCAGACGTTGGATGGCATTCCATAAACTGCTCTGCTGACCCACTTCCAAAAAAGGTACGTCCTGTCCCTGCAGGCGTTTGGCAATATTCCGAAAAGCCACCCCGGCGCGGCTTTTCGCATCGTTGACCACCGGCGCGCCTCGATTCGAACCGATGATGACAGTTTCATCCTCTGGAACAACACCGATCAATTGAATGCCAAGCAGGTCCAGGACATCTTCGGCAGAAAGCATGTCATTATTCTTTACAAGGTTTGGATTGAGCCGGTTGATCACCAGAGCCGGATTACCCTTTTCTTCCGCTTCCAGAATACCGACCACGCGATCGGCATCACGCACTGCGCTAATCTCGGGGTTGGTCACCAAAAGTACGCGGTCTGCCGCGGCGATGGCGTTTCGGAATCCGCGTTCGATTCCGGCGGGTGAGTCAATGATGACGAAATCAGTATCAGGTCGAAGGTCGTTACAGATGCGAACCATGTCCGAGGGGGAGACCGAATTTTTATCGCGGGTTTGGGCCGCGGGGATCAGGTACAAGTCGGAAAAATGTTTATCCCGGATCATTGCCTGCTTTAATTTGCAACGCCCCTCGATCACGTCCACGATGTCATAGACGATGCGGTTTTCCAATCCCATGACAACATCGAGATTCCTTAACCCGATATCGCCGTCAATGCAAACAACACGCTTACCGTCCATCGCAAGCGCTGTGGCGAGGTTGGCGACGGCTGTGGTCTTGCCCACACCGCCTTTTCCAGATGTAATGGTGATCACTTGAGCAGTCATGATAATTTCCTATAAATGATTCTAGCCTGCGTTCCAAAGCTCGGCTTGCAAATGACCATCGCTGTTAATGCTGACAATTTCGGGCTTCGGGTCTTTCTGAGGCTTGAGGTTGGCAGAGACTTCATTTGCAATGCGGAGTTGATTTGCGGAAAGGTCCAACGCGCAGATGAATGCAGAACGGTCCCCTTTAGAACCCGCGTGCATCATGCCACGCACCCGCCCCCAAACAATGATGTTTCCTTCGGCGACGATCTCGGCGCCTGGATTGACGTCGCCCACAATGACAACATGACCGGGAAATTCGATGCGGTTTCCGGAGCGAACGGTCTTGTTGATGAACAAGGCTGTATCATCAGTTATGGTATCGATGAATTGCTTTTGTTCTTCGGGTCTCGGCTTCGAAATACGAGTGGCAAGACCAAGCAATTGAGACGTCTGTTCGGTAACAGACGATTCGCTGACCACTGCCCAGAGAGAAACGTTTCTTTCCGAAAGGCGATCGCGCAGATCAACAAGATCATTGACCTTTAATATCTGTGAACCGACATCCATGGCAAGCCGAGCGCCCCGGTAAAACTCCGGGCGTTCGTCGATTTGCGTGAGCAAAGCCGTACGCTGATCCTCCCAAGGCGCCTCTGAAAACGAAGCCAGGAGACCATCGCGTATGCCCTTGATTTGAACAATGGATGCAGTGTGTTCCATAGGATAATTCATCAGATACCGGTTCGAATTATACCTGATGAAACTGCGTCATCTACTGCCCTGAAGCGGGATTCCCCTGTGCAATATCCACAGCTTTGATCTCGAAATAGGAGCGGATCACGCGCTCGACCATAGGTCCGGCAACGCTTGCGCCTTCGCCGCCATTGTAGGCAAACGCAACGACGATGATCTCGGGGTCTTCGTAGGGCGCATAAGCCACCGTCCACGAATGAGTGGGCCAGGCGCCGAATTGACAACGGTTGGCCGCGCGTGCGACATCGTCACAGTATTCTGCCGTGCCGGTCTTTCCCGCTACAGCAATGGGAAATTGGCCAAAAATATCGTTGAGCGTACCAAATTGATTGGCGGTCACTGCCAGGCGCGTCCCCTCACGCACAGCTTGAATCGTTTCAGGCTCAACGATCTTAAAGTCATCCGTCAGTGTGCAATATGGTCCGTCACAAGAATATCCTTGAATTAATGGCGTGACCGTCACATCCCATTTGAGGTTGGGAGTAAATGGAGATATCTGATAACTGCCGGGCGTTTCGAACTCGGTCACTGTAAATTCTTCGGGGTTGAACCAGATTGGAATGACATTGCCGTCCCCGTCGGTCACGCTACGGACGACGGTTGGCTGCATGAGCCGACCGTTGTTCGCAATCACCGAACCAGACATCAACACCTGCAGAGGCGTTGCAAGGACATATCCCTGCCCCACGCTGGCAATGTAGGTATCACCCGTGGACCAGTTCTCGCCGGTATTGATGCGTTTCCATTGCGGATCCGGGATCAATCCATCCTGCTCGCCCAACAGCTGAATCCCGGAAGGCTCGTCGTATCCCAATGCGCGGGCATACTGACGCAGACGCTCGATACCCAATCCCTGGGGAATCTCATCTTCATACCCACCCCCCAATTTGTAAAAACAAACATTGCTCGAAAAGGCGATGCATTGCAAAAAGCTGATGGGACCAAAACCTTCAGGGCGCTGTTCGAAAATATGATCAACAAACGGACGCGTATTTCTTTCGGTGCAAATATCATTGGGATTGAAACGCTCACACAAAAGCAACTGTCCCGGGGCATTGACAATATCCTCCAACCCCACCACATCTTCATTGAAAGCGCCTGTTGCAGTGGAAAGTTTGAAGACGGATCCCGGCGGATACTCGGCGGAAATGGCGTTATTCAGCAATGGCTTCCGGGGATCCTGGCTCAATTGCTCGTAATAATATGCCGGGATAAAGCGGGCAAAACGGTTATTCTCGTAATTTGGGTAGGAAACCATTGCAAGGATCTCACCCGTCTTCGGGTTCATGGCAATAATGACACCGCTTGAAATGCGGACAGTTCCAAAATAAGTATTCCAGAAATTGATTTCCTCCAGCAGGGTGGCTTCAGCGGCGGCCTGCAGACGCGTATCAATGGTGAGATAAACATTGTATCCAGGCACGGGAGAAATGGGCGGCTCGAGATTGCGAAGTTCCTGTCCCGCCACATCCACCTGAACAACCCGCAAGCCATTCCGCCCCGCAAGAATTTCCTGAAGCGACGCCTCGATTCCCGAATATCCGATCTTATCGCGATTGGGGATAAAGCCCTGCGCGCGCAATTCAACCTCCTGAGATGCAGGGATGGGGCCCAGAAAGCCAACAACATGAGCCGTCAAAGACCCGGTTGGATAATCACGAATCGGCTCGACCTCGACACTCACGCCTGCCCAATCCACCGATTTCTCCTGCACGACCCGGGCAATCTCCTCTGACACATTGCACTTCACTTTCACAGGGCTGTATGGCGCAAGCGTATCCTGCAGTGCCACCATCTGCGCAATTCCTGGCCCCTCCACACATGGGCCAAATAGTTTGGCTTCCTCCAAAGATTCGTCAGTGACGGGTCCGCCCACGGGAACATCGATCAAAGCAGAAAGTTCACGGTAGATGCGTTGAATGTCGGATTCGTCCACTGGCAGGTTGGCAGGGATGACAACAACATTGTACGAAGCCACATTGCGGGCGAGGATGTATCCATTACGGTCATAAATGATGCCGCGCGCAGCTGGGACACTGACTTCATTTGTGTAATTATCGACTGCCTGCGCGTTCCAATCGGAGCCCTCGAATACCTGCAAATTTACAAGTCTGAACAACAGAATGGTCAACGCCAATAAGACAGCAATGTAAACCGAAGAAAGCCGCCATGTCTCAAATCGTACGGAACGGGATTCGGATCCATAACTCATTCGTGCTCCTCTTCAGGGTACGCCCAGCGCGCCAGATCGCGCATCAAGGCGTAGATCGGTATCGAGAACAGCATATTCAAAAGCAGACTCGGCAAGGTGATTAGTCCCATTACATCATTAAACTGGAACGGCGTTCCGAAAAGCCTTAGAGCCGAGAAAGAGAGAAAGTGCATAAACAAAGTTCCTATTAATACGACGCTGAACATCGCAAGCAAAGGCGCCTGCCAGACTCGTCTTTGCAAGACCCGCGCAGCAAAGACAACACCCAGATAGCCAGCCACCAGAACAAACCAAGGCATACCGGATACAAACCCGACCATCAAACAGGTTATGACTGCCCAATGCCATGCCGAATCAACACGCTCCTGAAGTGCCCAGGCGGCAAGCAGCAGCAACGGCAAATCAGCGTAGCCGGAAAGCAGCCTTATTTGGCTGATTGCCGAGGATTGTAGGATAACAGCCAATCCAAGCAATGGGAACGCTATGATGTTTCTCATACCAGTGTGGATTAAGGGGAAGGCGCTGGCTCAAGCGGAGAAATGTCGACCGGGCGGAAGTTGGTGATGACCAAAACAATCTCCAGGCGCGAAAAATCCACAGCTGGCTGCACGGTCGCTTGTTGAAATAATTCAAATTCGAATGCGCGGATAGTAACAACCTGACCGATTATCAAGTCCGCTGGAAAACCGCCGCCCAGCCCGGAAGTAAGGATCACATCTCCAGGATCAACGACGACATTTTGGGAAATCATATCAAGAGAAATATCGCCGGTAACAGAACCGAACAAGACCGCGCTTGTATCTGCATTCTGTAAATAAACATTCACCGCAGACGAAGGGTCGGTAATAAGCTGTACGCGGGCAGCATCCGCAATGACCGCATCAATCCGCCCTACAAGTCCCTGGTTTGTAACGACCGGCATACCCCGACGAATATCATCATTTGATCCCCGATTGATGATAATGTAATGCAGGAAGGGACTGGGATCGCGTCCGATAACCGAGGCGGCTTTGTAAGTACTCTCAGGATTGGAGCGTGAGAAATCCACAAGCGCTGCAAGAATTTCCGTCTCATTTACCCTTTGCTGCAGTTCTATCAACTGCGCCTGCAATTGGGACACCTGCGCTTCGAGTTCGGCGTTTCTGGCGCGCAACGACACAATATCACGAGGAGCGGTTACAAAATCCTGAAAGCCGCGATAGCGGGTTGAAACCCATGTCTGCAGCTCGATCATGGATGTGCCAAACTGTCTTGAAGCAGATCCGAAAAAACCGCCAAGCGCCAGCAGCAAAATTCCACCCATCACAAGAAATATTATCGTTGTTTGCAAAGAACGGGAATTCATCGATTTTTTATGTTCCCAGATGGAGGGAGCATCAAGGCATTCTAGCTGCTGTGACGCGTACTTCCGCGTTCGAGCCCAACCAGATAGCGTCCAAGAACATCGAAGTCTTCAAATACCATGGCCGCGCCCCGCGCCACGCAGGTCAAAGGGTCTTCCGCCACCCATACGCGAAGTTTCAATTCATCCGTCAGACGTTCTGCAAGTCCCTGCAATAGCGCCCCGCCGCCCGCCAGACAAATGCCAATGTCCATCAAATCCGATACGATTTCAGGGGGGATTTCATCCAACGCATCGCGGACCGTATCGATGATCACCTGCACAGAACCGGAAAGCGCCTCGCGTATCTCGACCGATGAAACTTCCACAGTTTCCGGCAATCCTGTCACAAGGTTTCTGCCCCGAATCTCCATGGTCTTTTCAGGATGGAGAGGATAGGCTGATCCGATCTGCCATTTGATCTGTTCAGCAATACCCTGACCTATCAGCAGATTATATTTGTTGCGCAAATATTGAACAACATCTTGATCCATTTCATCGCCGGCAACACGAAGAGAACGCGATGCAACCACACCACTCATGGACATGACAGCGACCTCGGTCGTTCCGCCGCCAATGTCAACCACCATCGAGCCGCGAACTTCTCCAATGGGCAGACCCGCTCCAAGTGCGGCTGCGATCGGTTCCTCGATCAACATGGCACGACGCGCACCAGATGCCATCACAGCGTCATAAACAGCGCGCTTTTCCACTTCGGTCACGCCCGTTGGCAAACCGACGATCACTTGCGGACGTGGAAGCGGCACAACGCTCTGCTCATGGACCTTTCCTATAAAATATTCAAGCATCACGCGGGTGACGTCAAACTCGGCAATCACGCCATCACGGATCGGACGAACCACAATGACATTGCCGGGAGTGCGCCCAACCATTTCCTTGGCTTCCAGCCCAATTGCAAGCGGCTGGCGCAGTTTCTTGTCCACTGTAACCCAGGAGGGCTCGTTGATAACGATGCCCTTCCCGCGGACATGGACAAGTGTGTTGGCGGTGCCGAGGTCAATGGCTATATCCAGTGAAAAAAGGCCCAACAGCCAGTTGATTGGGTTGAAGGCCAAAATAAGCTCCTATGAAATGGATTCTGCGTTGAGTAAACGTGCGCCGGGGATTATACCATGAGCGCCAGATTTGATTTTTATGGACGAACGACGCTCCAGAGGGGTAAAATAAGCAATCATTATTTTCAGATTTTCGGAGGAGACATGTCCAAATTTGCGATCGTGACAGACAGTACCGCCTACATTCCAGGGGAATACACAAGCAAATACAACATCTCGGTGACACCCCAGGTTCTTATTTGGGACAATGAAACCTTTCGTGACGGAGTTGACATTCAGCCGGACGAATTCTACACTCGGCTGAGGTCGGCAAAAGTCATGCCAACCACCTCCCAGGTTACGCCTGCCACCATGCAGGAGACTTTTCAAAAATTGGTGGATCAGGGACAGAATGTATTGGGTATCTTCATATCATCGAAACTTTCAGGGACGCTTCAGTCCGCGATCCAGGCAAAGGATATGATGGGAAGTGCGGGAGAAAAAGTTACATTGATTGACAGCCAATCCACCGCCATGGCGCTTGGATTCCAAGTCCTCGCCGCAGCGCGCGCAATGGAAGGAGGAGCGGATCTAAAAGATTGCGCTGCGCTGGCAGAAAAAGCCCATGAGAGAACCGGCGTTTTCTTCGCAGTCGACACGTTGGAATTCCTGCACCGCGGCGGACGCATCGGCGGTGCGCAACGGTTCATCGGTTCGGCACTGAATCTGAAACCGATCCTCGCACTCAAAGATGGAAAGGTGGAAGGCGTGGACCGCATCCGGACAAAAAACAAGGCGCATGACCGAATTATCGAACTGGTCACTGAACAAGTAAAAGGGAAAGCCAATATCCGGCTCGCTACGCTTCATGCGAACGCCTCAGAGGATGCCAGGAAATTGCTGGATCGCGCCGCTTCCCAACTCTCCCCCATTGAAACCGTGTTCACGGAAGTGAGTCCCGTAGTCGGCACACACGCTGGACCGGGGACTGTGGGTCTGGCATTTATGTTCGATTAAAGAGCTGCCAAATATTGCGGTATCTCAAGCCCTTCCGTAGCGGAAGGGCTTTTATATTTCGGTATCCGAAAAGGCTCAGGTTTATTAGGACAATAATCGTCACATTTACTTGATGGTATGTAAAATATTGTTCCCACAACTCGTCCTACAAATGAACAAAATATCGCCCATTTTTCACAAGGAGAAAATCTCATGAAACGTAATATGTCCGATCTCGACCGAATCATCCGTGTGGTACTTGCCGCTCTCTTCGCATATCTCTATTTTGGAGGCATTGTAGCCGGCACAATCAGTATTGTCCTCTTGATTTTGGGGGCGGTTTTCCTGCTCACCGCTTTAATCGGCTTCTGCCCGCTGTATACACCATTCAAATTCAGTACATACAAGGGATAGTAAATGCCTGGAGCGGACGCGCAATCGTCCGCTCCAAAAATAAATATATGAAACAAGTTGAATTTCAAAACAAAGTTTCCCGGGCAAAAAAGCCCGTCGTCGTTGATTTCTGGGCTGCGTGGTGTGGACCATGCATGGTCACAAAGCCAATTCTGGAAAAACTCGCAAAAGAGTATGCAGCCACTGTCGAATTCATTCCAATCAATGCCGATGAATCCCAGGAGATTCTCAGTCAATATGGCATCTTCGGCATCCCGACCATTGTTGCAATCCGCGGCGGGGAGGAAGCAGGCAGAATTACAGGCACACAAAACGAAGCAGGCTATCGTCAGTTCTTCCAGTCGCTTTCAGAGGGCAGGCCTGTAAACATCCCCATGTCGCCGTTCAACCGCATGCTGCGGCTTGGGGCAGGCGCGCTCTTTATTCTGACGGGGATTTCCACAGGCAATTGGATCGTGGCGGGCGTTGGCTGCATTCTCGCATTCATGGGCATTTATGACCGTTGTCCGATCTGGAGAATGTTCACGGGCATGTTCCGGCGAAGATAAAGCCAAAACCGGCGAAACAGGCTTCGGGTCCGCTCGGAGCCGGATTGCCATTCATGGGCTATAATCGCGCTCATGAGTCAAAAAGCCCCACTCGTCATCGGCATTGCAGGCGGTTCAGGATCCGGGAAAACCACCGTCGCACAGGAAATTCTAAAGCGAGTTGGAGCGGATCGAATTGCCTACCTTCAACACGATTCATATTACAAGGACTTAAGCGGACTCCCGCCGACACAGCATCTGGAAATCAATTTCGATCACCCCAACTCGCTGGAAAACGAGCTTTTGATCGAACACGTTATCAACCTCCGGGAGCGCAGACCAATCGAAGTTCCGATCTATGATTTCTCCACCGACAGCCGCACGAGCGAGACGTTTACCGTCGAGCCGAGAAATGTGATTCTAGTCGAGGGGATATTGATTTTTGTCGAAGCCGAATTGAGAAAATTGTTCGACGTAAAAATCTTTGTCGATACGGATGCCGATATCCGCTTCATCCGCCGCCTTCACCGCGATATTACCGAACGAGGGCGCAGCACCGAATCCGTGATCAAGCAATACATGCAGACGGTGCGACCGATGCATTTGGAATTTGTGGAACCATCCAAGCGTTATGCGGATGTGATCATCCCGGAAGGCGGACATAATACCGCCGCGCTGGATATGGTGGTTGCAAGAATAGAAACCCTGCTCAAATAAAAGGAGAGAATTATGACAAAACAATGGAACAATCCGCCTGCCATGCAAATAGATACTAAAAAGCAATATAAGGCACACATGGAAACGGACAAAGGGACGATGGTAATCGAGTTGTTTGCAGACAAGACCCCGGTAACCGTGAATAATTTTGTTTTCCTTTCACGTGAAGGATTTTATGACGGCGTCATTTTCCACCGTGTCATCAACAACTTCATGGCGCAAGGCGGCGACCCGACCGGCACAGGCAGGGGCGGGCCCGGCTACAAATTCCAGGATGAATTCCACCCCAGCCTTAAACATAACAAGCGGGGCGTCCTTTCGATGGCAAACGCGGGGCCCGGGACGAACGGCTCGCAATTTTTTATAACGCATCTGCCTACGCCGCATTTGGATGGCAGACATTCCGTTTTCGGCCAGATCGTCGAAGGTGAGGACGTACTGATGTCGATCCCCGAACGCGACCCAAGTAATGTCAACGCGCCTGCGGTAAAGATCATCCGTGTCACCATCGAAGAAAGCTAAAAGACCGGGAATTGTAAGGTCGAAGAGTTCGAAGGTTGTCAAACGGAAAAAACCGAACATAAAACATAATGCCCTTGTATCAAGGAAGGGCACAGGACAACCGGACAGTCTTCAAAACACCAAGTCTGCAAATGGCTCGGCGACCACGAACGTACTACGTGTTCTTGCGGTCCTTGCAGTCATCGGGATCACGATATACATTTACAGCATCCGTGACCAGGTGGGAGAATTTGCGGTTTACGGGTATCCCGGCATTTTCCTCG
Organism: uncultured Anaerolinea sp.; assembly: GCA_964563315.1. Taxonomy (GTDB): domain Bacteria; phylum Chloroflexota; class Anaerolineae; order Anaerolineales; family Villigracilaceae; genus Villigracilis. The sequence continues at coordinate 102,506 of CAZLWG010000001.1, forward strand.
TGGCGCTCATGGCAAATGCAACTGTCTTTTTACCGGCGCCTGGCGTGGCAGTTGTATTCGCAATGGGAAGCGTGTTCAATCCCATTGGCGTTGCGCTCGCGGCAGGGACAGGCGGAGCAATCGGAGAACTATCCGGTTATCTTGCCGGGTTCAGCGGACAGGCAGTCGTCGAGAGAACACATGTGTACGAACGGATTAGTCCCTGGATCGAAAAATATGGCGGCTGGGCAATTTTGATCCTATCCGCCATTCCGAATCCATTCTTTGACATCGCCGGAGTGGCGGCAGGAATCGCAAAGATGAAACCCTGGCGCTTTCTGCTTTTCTGCTGGATCGGTCAACTTATCAAAATGGCGCTGTTCGCTTATGCAGGCGCATATTCCATCGAGTGGATCGCGAGTTTTTACGAATAACCGAACAGGTCATGTCCTAAGACATGACCTGTTGCATATCATCAGAAAAAGGAGCGATGACCATGAAAGGTTACGAGAAAATAGACGCCTACATAGACAAAAGACTCGAACAAAGCCTGGAGGAACTAAGGCGCTATGTGGCACAGCCGAGCATCAGCGCACAAAATCTGGGATTAAAGGAATGCGCCCATCTCGTCAAGGAGATGTTGGAAAAACGAGGTTTCAAAACCGAGATCATGGCAACCGACGGCGCGCCGGTTGTGTTTGCAGAACGAAAAGGCAACAGCGACAAAACCCTGCTCATCTACAACCATTACGATGTCCAGCCGCCTGAACCACTGGAACTATGGGAAAGCCCGCCTTTCGAGCCGGAAATTCGGGGCGGCAAGATGTACGGGCGCGGCGTCAGCGATGACAAGGCGCATCTTACCTCACGCCTTCATGCCATTGACGCGATTCTCAATGATGAAGGCGACCTTCCCTGTACCATCAAATTTATCATCGAGGGCGAAGAGGAGACCGCAAGCATCCATCTGCACGACTTCATCCGCCAGAACAAGGATAAACTTAAAGCTGACGCCTGCATCTGGGAATTCGGCGGCGTGGATCACCGCGACAAGCCCATGCAATATCTCGGTTTGCGCGGCATTTGTTATGTGGAGCTTTTGGTGACGTCGCTTGGAACGGATGTCCATTCGGGGCTGGGGGGCAGTATCTTCCCGAATGCGGCCTGGAGACTTGTCTGGGCGTTGAACAGCCTCAAAGGTCAGGATGAGGCGATTCGCATCCCCGGTTTCTACGACAACATCGTTCCGCCTTCCGAACGGGACCGCGAATTAATGTCGAAACTTCCGGATGTGGAAGAGGAATACAAATCGCGCTATGGCGTTCAAGAATTTATCAAGGGGTTGAGGGGCGGCACGGAATTAAAAATCGAAGAGGTCTTCACCCCGACCTGCACCATCTGCGGATTAACCAGCGGATATCAAGGCCCCGGCTCGAAAACCGTCCAGCCAGCTTTCGCTTCGGCAAAGGTTGATTTCCGGCTTGTGCCAGATCAAATGCCCGAGGATATTTTGAAAAAACTGCGCGCGCATTTGGATGCCGAAGGGTTCAGCGATGTAAAAATCGAATCCCTCGGAGGCGAGCCTGCTGCACGCACCAACCCCGATGATCCATTCGTGAAGATCGTTGTGAACACCGCCGAAGACGTGTACGATACTCCGATGGAAATCGTACCCATGGTGGGAGGATCAGGTCCGAGCTACCCGTTCGTGCATGACCTGGGACTGCCCGTTGTAACCATGGGCTTGGGCTACCCCGATACGAAAGCCCACGCCCCCAACGAAAATATTCGAATTGATTTATACTTGCAGCACGCCAGACACACGGCGCGCGTGATCAAGGAGTTTGCAAAGTGACCTTTTACACTTCAAAATCGTGACTTCCCTTAATTCAACTTACCGTATAATTCATTTGTAACAAATTTCACTAATAAGATTTTCTTACCATTTGGAGGTACCCATGTTTGTTGGTGAACGAATGTCCCATCCGGTTATTACTGTCTCTCCGGATACGCCCGTCCACGATGCGCTGGCAATGTTCAGAAAAGAAAACATTCGCCGCGCACCCGTCGTAAAGAACGGAAAGATGCTCGGAATCGTCTCGGAGAGCGATCTGCTGAACGCCTCGCCCTCCCCTGCCACAAGTCTGAGCGTATGGGAAATGAATTATTTGTTGAGCAAGGTATTGGTAAAGCACGTCATGACGAAAAAGGTCATCACCATTGACGTGGACACGCCTATCGAAGAGGCCGCCCGCATCATGGCCGATAAGAAGATCGGCGGCGTACCGGTCATGCGCTCCGGAAAAGTGGCGGGCATGATCACGGAAACAGATCTCTTCAAAATCTTCTTCGAGTTGATGGGCGCGCGCACAAAGGCGCTCCGTGTGACTGCATTGATCGAAGACAAGCCGGGGCAGCTGGCAAAGGTCACCAAGGCCATTGCGCAGGCTGGTGGAAACTTCATCGCGTTCGGTATGTTTTCAGGACCGGATTCGAGCTCCAGGATCATCACCTTCAAGGTCGAAGGCATGACGAAAAACGGTGTAACCGCCGCTTTATCAAAGATCGTAAAGAAGTTCTGGGATATCCGCCAGAGTTAATTACGAACAAAAAACCGTTGCAAAGCGCAACGGTTTTTTGTTATTTCGGTCTTTTTGTACGAAGCCTTTGTTCGACCTTCGTGGCTTTTCCCGTTTTTAACTCCCGCACTTCCTCTTCCGTCAGAAACCGCCACTGGCGCGGTTTGAGATTACCCAACTTCAACGTCCCAATCCGCATACGAATGATTCGCACCACAGGCAACCCCAGCAGTTTACCCACTTCGCGGATCTGACGTTTCTTCCCCTCTCCCATAATAACCTGTATCCAAGCGCCCTTCCCCGAAGTGGATAAAAACCGGACATCTGCCGGCGCGGTTTTGCTTCCATCTGTCAACACAACGCCTCGCCGCCACGCTCCAAGCTGTTCCTCATCCGGTCGGCGGGCGACCAACACCCGGTACTCCTTTTCGTGGCCATACCGCGGATGCGTTAACTTGTTCGTCAACTCGCCATCGTTGGTCATCAAAATCAGCCCCTCCGAGTCAAAATCCAGCCGCCCAACGGGATACAAATGCCCCTCAAGCGGAATAAGGTCGCGCACAATGCGTCTGTCATCCTGTCCCTCTGCCGCTGAAAGAACATTACGCGGTTTATACAGCGCGATATACGTCAAAGACTCTTTTTTTGCCAGCGCCTTCCCGTCCACTGTGATCTTGTCAGAAGCCGGGTCTGCCTTCTGACCCAATACCGCAACCTTCCCGTTTACGCGCACACGGCCTTCAATAATGAATACCTCACAGGCACGGCGAGAACCGTATCCTGCCTGAGCCAACAATTTCTGCAATCGTTCCTGCATTAAAAACGCTACCCTTTCAAAAGTTCCGACTGTTCCTGCTCCGGCTCCGTCGGAACGGCAAGCGGAGGGAGTTCCATAATTGAATTCAGACCAAAATGTTGTAAAAACTCCGGCGTGGTAGAGTACAAAATCGGGCGTCCCGGCCCGTCTGCACGGCCAGACTCCTGAATCAAGTTCTTGCTCAACAGGCTCTTCATCATGCTGTCGCTGTTCACGCCGCGCACAGAATCCACCTGCGGGCGCGTGACCGGTTGTTGATATGCAATGATGGCAAGCGTTTCCAAGGCGGCGCGGCTGAGGTGTGTGACCGCCTCCAAGCCGAGAAAAGTTTCCACAAGCGAAGCCAGTTCGGCGGCAGTGGTCAACTGCACGCGCCCGGCGTTTCGCTGAAGACGCAGGCCCCGGGTCAGAAGTGAATCGTCAAGCTCCTTGAGTCCGCGCTCCACCACGGAAGGAGTCACATCCAATGCCTGCGCCAGTTGATTCACAGGCACAGGTTCCGCCGAAACGAACAACATGGCCTCGATCTTCGCCGCAAGACTCAGTTCAATATTTGAAAGAGATTGAGAGTCGCTCATGCTATAATTGCTCCGCTTAACAAATTTACAAAACCCAAGACATAAACCATGACAAAAAAATCAAGCCTTTATCCTTTTATTGCGTCGCTCGTGTTAGCATCGCTGGCATGTTCCGTATTCGTCGGCGGACCGGAGTATCCGGCTCAGACCGTACCTGTTTCCAGCGAAGAAGTATTGACCATGCGCGAGCAGATCGAACAGGCGCTCATTGCGGGAGCCGAAACCGGCTTCGTCACATTGCAGATAACCGAAAGCCAGCTCACATCATACATTGCCGATAAAATGGCACAACAAGCGAACCCGCCATTTACCGATCCGCAGATCCTTCTGCGCAATGGTCAAATGCAAATGTACGGCAGGATCACGCGCGGCTGGCTTGAGGCGAACATCCTTATCGCCATGAACGTCGGAGTGGACGAAACAACCGGAAAACCCAAGATCGAGATCGCATCCGCAGACTTCGGCCCCTTCCCTGCACCGGAAGGTCTCAACTCCGCAATGACCGCCATCATAGATGAGGCATTCACAGGCACCCTTGGTCCCGTCGCTGTTGGTTTTCGATTGGAAGCCATCTCCATCGCAGACGGTATCATGACGCTGACAGGGCGTATTAAATAGCGGCTGGATTATACCCGACATGCCCCGCCTCGGACTCCGCTTATGCCTGCTTGCCACCATCATATTCATCGTCCCGCTGACGGCATCCTGCCGTTCTCCGCAAATCGGCAGCGACATCACTGTTAACATCACTGCCGACGGAATCACCCATCAAGCCGAAATTCCATCGGGCAGCACAGTCTCACAGGCATTGCAAAGCGCAGGCATTACAGCCGGCAGCCTGGACCGTACCGAGCCTCCATTCTACGCCATCGTCAGCGATGGAGACACCATTACTCTCACACGCGTCGAAGAAAAATTCGAGACTGAGCAAAAAGTCATCCCGTTTGAGAGGCAGGTTATCCGCAATGAAACCTTGCCCACAGGCGAAACAAGACTGGTTCAATCCGGTGTGAACGGATTGGAAGATGTAACCTACCGCGTTATTCTAGAAGACGGCGTAGAGATCAGCAGAACGGTGGTAAAAACCGCAGTCTTGAAAGAATATCTGCCCGAAATCGTCATGGTCGGCGCACAGTCCGCGTATGCCCCCTTGGATATTCCCGGCACGCTGGCATATCTTTCGGGCGGAAATGCGTGGATCATGGAAGGTTCAACGGCAAATCGCCGCGTGATCGTGAGTACGGGTGATCTGGACGGGCGCATCTTCACGCTTTCGCCCAACGGCGAATATCTGGTCTTTACCCGCAAATCGAGCAAGCCTGCCGATCAAGAGATCAACACACTTTGGGCTGTGCGGACGAAAAACCTCGACCCGAAGTTGATCTCTTTGCAGGCTAAGAATGTAGTCCATTTTGCGGAGTGGATTCCCGGCTCGAATTCAGTGGCATATTCCACGGTAGAACCGCGCAGCGCCACACCCGGCTGGCAGGCAAACAACGACTTGTACCGCGTCAGCATCACGGGCGGCACTCCACGCAGACTGTTGAGTCCGAACAGCGGCGGGGTGTATGGATGGTGGGGCATGTCGTTTGCCTTTGCGCCTGATGGCACACTGGCATATGCACGACCGGACGGCATTGGTCTGGTGGATCAGGATGGCGGTTATCTCAAACCCCTTTTGGAGATCACACCATTTAACACCCACAGCGACTGGGCATGGATACCTCCCATGGTTTGGGGCGCGGATGGAAACAGTTTATACTTCGTCAGCCATGCGCCGGCTCCGGCACCCATTTCCGGCGAGGAATCGCCTTACTTCGACCTCTCAGCCGTCTCGTTCAGCAATGAAGCGGCGGTGTCCATTGTTAAATCAGCGGGCATGTTCGCTTATCCTTCGGTATCTTCCATCCGCCCGGTCGGAGAGGAAAATTCCTTTCAAGTGGCTTTTCTGCAATCCATATTCATCGAGCAAAGCAATGCAAGCCGATACCGTTTGATGGTGATGGACCGCGACGGCTCGAACCGCCGGACGCTTTTCCCGCCTGTGGATGCAAACGGCATCGAACCGCAAGTTCCCGCTTGGTCTCCGTCATCCGGGGAAGCGGCACGAAATTTAATAGCAATCGTTTATCAGGGCAATCTCTGGCTGGTCGACAGTGAAAACGGCGATGCAAATCAGATCACTGGAGACGGATTGGTCAGTGAAATCGACTGGAAATAAGAGGAAACATGATGCGAATATTGATTACTGGCGCGGCGGGATTTCTTGGCTCTCATTTGTGCGACCGATTGCTTTCGGACGGGCACGAAGTGATCGGGATGGACAACTTCATAACGGGCAGCCCCGACAACATAGCCCACCTCGCCAACGATGAAAATTTTTCATTCTATAAGCGGGACGTTTCAAATTACATTTTCGTACCGGGCAAGGTGGATGCCATTTTACATTTTGCCTCTCCTGCCAGCCCAAACCCACAATCCAAATCGGGATATTTCAATCTGCCCATCCAAACCATGAAAGCGGGCGCGTTGGGCACGCATAATTGTCTTGGCATTGCCCGGCGCGAAGGTTCGCGCTTCCTGCTCGCTTCTACCAGCGAGATCTACGGCGACCCGGAGGTCCATCCGCAGGCAGAATCCTACCCCGGCAATGTGGACCCGATTGGCGAGAGAGCCGTCTACGATGAAGCCAAGCGGTTCGCCGAATCGCTCACGATGGCGTATCACCGCTTTCACGGCGTGAACACCAGCATCGTGCGCATCTTCAACACGTACGGTCCGCGTATGGATTTGGAGGACGGACGCGCGCTTCCAAATCTGCTGAAACAGGCTCTGCTCGGTCAACCGCTCACTGTGTATGGTGATGGCGGTCAGACGCGCTCGTTCTGCTATGTGGACGATCTAATAGATGGAATCGTCAAACTCCTCTACTCCGATGAGCATTATCCCGTCAATATTGGAAATCAGCACGAAATGACCATTCTGCAATTTGCAGAAGCCATCAATAAGATCACCGGAAACTCCGCGGGAATTACATTCATGGAGGATGCTCGCAGCGCGCGAGATCCGCAAAGACGCCAGCCGGACATCACCCGCGCCCGCGAGATATTGAAATGGGAACCGCAAATCAGTCTGGAGGAAGGCATCCGACGCACCATCCCATTCTTCAAACAAAAGCTGGGACTTGCATGATCCTGAGGAACACAAAGGAACGAAACCGGTTCATCAAGTTCGCCTTGGTGGGCGCGCTCGGCGCAGCAATCGACTTCGGCGTCATGAACCTGCTCTCCCATTGGATATTCCACCTGCCGCTCGTTGCCGCCGGGACGATCTCGTTTCTTTGCGCGGTTATCAGCAATTTCACGTGGAATCGGGTATGGACGTATCCTGAATCGCGGTCCCGGCCACTGATCGGCCAACTCGGCATGTTTTTCCTGGTCAATGCGGCGGGAGTGGCGATACGCATTCCCATTCTGCATTTTTTCGAACCGCCGCTATTACGTTTCGTCGAAACAGGGTTTCATACAACCTATCTCACCGCCGAATTCTATGCAAAGAACCTCACCCTTGCCGCTGCCATTGGCATCGTCATGCTCTGGAATTACTTCGTCAACAGGTATTGGACGTATAATGATATTGATTAATATCTGCTCCTGAGGAAAGAAACATGAGTCAGGCGACCTTGATTCCCATCTACAATACCAAAGGGGACGTGGATGCGTTCCTGCAATATCCCCATGTTTTCAATCGGATTGGAGAGTGGGTTGGCTTCGTCACCCCGCAAAGAGAGGTGTATTCAGTGCTTGGGGAATACGTCGGCAGACTGACGAACGACCCGCGCATCGTCCGCGAACGTGCTTTGCCGGAACACAAACCTCGAATTGCGCCGCCTGCCATACCCACAAAAATCCGTCCTCCAGCCAATGTTCCTCTGGCTCCATTGATGCCGGAACTTACTCACTCGATGATCGACGTCCTGCTCGACGAACCGGAGCGGCTTCATACTGTTGATTCCGGCGAATTTAGAGACGACATGGACTGATCAGGACTTTATTGGACAATGACAAAAAACACCCCGCTTAAAACCCCAAGCGCCTCACGCATCACCCTGGCCCAACTCATGCAGCCGGAACATGCCAACAATCTCGGCAACGTCCACGGCGGTTGGATCATGAAACTGGTGGACGAAGCGGGGGCGCTGGCTTGCATGCGTCACGCCCAGAAGCGCGTGGTTACCGTTGCGGTTGATTCGTTTGTCTTCCGCGAACCCATCAAGATCGGCGATCTCGTCACCCTCAATGCGGAAGTCACCTACACCGGGCGGACATCGTTGGAAGTCGAAGTGCAGGTGACTGCGGAAAACCCCATCACAGGTGAACGCACCCACACCAACACCGCCTACCTCGTTTACGTCGCGCTCGACGATGGCGGCCGCCCAACAAACGTACCCGCACTGACGGCCCAAACCGAGCAGGAAAAACAACGCATGGCAAAGGCAAAAGAACGCCAACAGCGGCGCATCTCGCAAAAATAGCGCGCCATGCAAATCAGACTCCGGGAAATCCCGCTTCTCTTAATCCTATTCACCGCGCTGGTCATCGGTCTGGCAACATTCCGCGACTATGGTCTCTCATGGGATGAACCCCTCTATTACGAATATGGCAGGGCGTCGCAAAGCGCGTACTCCATTTCGGCCAGATTGAACGGCACTTTCGACATCGAAAATTCATTCGGATCGTCCGCTTCAGATCATGTCACGCGCGGACCCGCTTATCTCCTGATTGGCGGATTGATCGAAGGTTTTTTGGAAGCGCTGGGTTTGGATATGGCATCCGCCTGGCATATGACCAACTTCCTGACCTATCTTCTCGGTCTGACCTTTTTCTATTCCCTTGCCCGCCTCTGGCTGGACCCCTGGCCTGCTTCTCTTTCAATGGCCTTTTTCGCCGCCCAGCCTGTTCTTTGGAATCATGCCTTTATCAATCCGAAGGACAGCCCCTTCTCAGTCTTCTTTCTTATTTCAATAGTCCTTGGATTTCGAATGGTGGATGGCTGGGAAGACATTAATAATAAAAAGAAAATCATTAAATCAACCATTCTACCGGGAGTAATACTGGGAATCACAACAAGCATCCGGTTCATCGCCCCGTATGCGGTTATTCTTCTTTTTATTTATCTTCTCCTGCGAAAGAGATGGAAGTATCTTTGGGCATTCATTCCTTATGGATTGATCGCCATCGGCATCATGGTCGCGCTCTGGCCCTTTCTTTGGGAAAACCCCTTGGAACGATTCGTCTTCACGCTCAACGCGATGGCGGATGCGCCCGCCAATTTAAGAATCCTCTTCATGGGAAATGAATATCGCGCCTACGAACTGCCGCGCCGGTATTTTCCCACCCTTCTCTCCGCCACCCTCACCGAGCCCACTTGGATCTTATTTGTCATCGGCGCAGCCGCAGTGTTTCTGAAAGCGTTCCGCCAAAAAACGGAACTGGCAAAGCCGACTGTCATTCTGCTTTGGTTCGGTATTGTCATTACATTGCTGGTCGGCTTAAATCCCCCCAACTCTGATGGCTACCGTCACTATTTATTTATCCTTCCGCCCGTGTTCCTCTTCGCAGGGGTTGGTATTCATGAACTATTAAAATCAACACCCCATTGGGTGTTTAAACCGATTATTATTTTTATTGTTCTCCTTCCTGCAATTTATAACAACCTCCTTCTACATCCATACCAGTATGCCTACTACAACACCTTCGTCGGAGGGACCAAAACCGCCTTCCGCGGATTTGAAACTGACTATTGGCTCACTTGTTACAAGGAAGCGGTTGAGGCGTTCAACATGACCGCGCCGCGAAACGCAGCGCTTTTCGTCAGACGCGAGCCGTATATCGCTGCGTATTATACAAGACCGGACATTATCATCCGCGATGGTCGTTCGGAAGCCAACAAAATACAATCCGGCGACTACTTCCTTGTCAACTCGCGTATCAATGAAGATATAAAGATATTAAAAGATGCGCCGATTTATCTGGAAGTCGCCCGCGATGGAGCAGTCTTTTGTGTAATCAAACAAATTCAGTAAGAATGCATTGGAATAAATGAAACAAACCCAACCTGAATCCAAACTCGTCATTGCTGTACTCGCCCTTTTGACCCTTGCCGCCTATGGGCTTCTCATCCCATTCACCGGCTTCTATTGGGACGATTGGCCCTTTGCATGGATAGCAAAATTCATCGGTCCAGCCGAGTTTGTCCCCGCATTCATCCCATTTCGTCCCTTTCTTGGCCCGATCTTTTACCTAACCACAAGCCTGATTCCACCCTATCCAATTTACTGGCAGATATTTGCCCTGTTCATCCGCTTTGGCATGGGACTATCCTTCTGGTGGAGTTTCAAACAACTATGGCCGCAAAAAAAACAAATGCTTTTCGTGGCATCCATGTTTTTTATTGTGTTTCCCGGGTACAGCCAACATTGGGTTGCATTGACTCATATCAACCAGGAACTTATTCCGTTCATTTTCTATTTGCTTTCCTTCGGGTTCACGTTCAAGGCGCTGCAATCGGGCAGACCCGCAGCCTACACAGTCATTGCCCTGCTTCTGCAGATCTGCGGAATTTATCCGACAGAATATTTTTTTCCACTGGAAATCGCACGCTTTCTCCTGCTTTTTTTCTTTTTCTTCGACGGCAACTTCCTGACAAGATTTAGCTCCACTCTGAAAGCCTGGTGGGCATACCTTCTGGTTTGGATCTCCAACGCGCTCTGGCTGGTGTACTACTATCGTTTTGGACCATACAATTCCTATCAAGCAGGTTCTGTCGAATTTAGCGGCGCCTCGGGATTTATGTTCGAAGTGCTGGATACGCTTTGGAAAGCCTGCTTCTACATTTGGGTTCAGATCATCCCGCTACTCGCAAAGTCCATTACCGCGCCGGCATCGCTTATCACCATCGGAATTATCGCAGTTTCATTTGCTGTGCTTTTCCGGCTGACCCCCCGCATTCTCAACGACGGAGAAAGTAAGACATTCGCCTTATCTCTTATCGTCACCGGTTTGATCGTTATCCTATTTGGGCGAATCCCTTCATTGGCAGCCGGGCTTCCGCTTCGGCTTCAAACCGGATATGACCGCTTCATGGTCTCGATGATGATCGGGTGCATCTTCTTTGCAATCGGCGTTATCGAATTGGGAGTAATGAACAGCAAAATTCGGGGGACAATATACATTCTCATCGTTGCACTGGGTATCGGTCAGCAATTTTATACTGCCAACGTCTTCCGGCGCGACTGGGAAAAACAAAAAGAAGTGTACTGGCAGCTGACTTCGCGCATCCCTGCGTTAGAACCAAATACCGTCCTGCTCACCTATCAATTGCCCACCGAATACGAACCCGACCTTGCCTACACCGCCCCCATCAATTGGATGTATGCCCCGGATTTCTCCATGCCGCAGGATTTGCCATACGCATTGATCTTCACCGAAAAACGGATTGGCGGCTCGACCCTGCCCTCGCTTGATCCTGATTCCCCGATCCTTGTCATCTACCGGACAACATCTTTCAAAGGCTCCACATCGCAGGCGGTGGTCATTCACATGCCCGTGAACGGATGCTTACGCGTCCTTGATCCCGCGCGCGGGGACCTCGAAATCTATTCAAAGTCACCGGATGAATTGACGAAAGCCATTCCTCTATCAAAGCCTTCCTTGATCATCCCAAATCCGCAAACACCTGCCAAACCATTATTCTTGAGTGAAGAGAGACCTGTGAATTGGTGCGCATATTTCACCAAAGCGGAACTCGCTCACCAACTTGGGAATTATGATGAAACCATCTCACTCCTCGATGAAGCAGTCGAATTCGGTTTTCAACCCGAAGACCTGAGCGAGTGGCTCATATATATTGACGCGCTTGCTATGACGGGCGATTTGGCATCGGCGGAGGAAAAAGCCGTTGAAGTGTTGGAACAAGATCCTCGTATGAAACGAGGCGTGTGTGTTGTGTGGGAGCAGTTGGAATCAAAGGAGGTCGAGTCGGCTGAAAAGATCGTTCAGTCGTTTGGCTGCCGGGAATAAAAAATCCACATGCTATAATCCGTGAGCCATGACACCATCGCCCCGCCTGTTGTTGACCATCGATTACGAGCCCTGGGTCGCCCTATCGCGCCGATACGATTTCCTCCCGTCTGATGATCGCCGTAAACTAGATAACGGGTATGCGGCGCAGGCAGTGGACCCGATCCTCGAGCAATTGGGCAATGCAAAAATCTCATTTTATGTAGTTGGTGAGTTGATCGACTGGTATCCAGAACTGCCAGAAAAGATTTTCAAGGCGGGGCATGAGATCGGTTTTCACTGCCAAACCCATCGCGTACTAAACGACCTCGGTGAGATCGAAAAGGATTTGAACGCCTCTGCAGACTGGCGCAAAAAATACAACGTTCGCGGATACCGGGCACCGATGATAAACACCGTGGAAGGCGTTTATCCACTGCTTGATAAACATGGCTTTACGTACAGTTCTTCGCTCTACGCGCCAACAGGCACATTTCTGAAAAAAGGAACCATTTGGGAGGTGCCTGTCAGTACCCTGCCTTTGCTTGGGAAGCCAACTGAATTTTCCGCGCCGCGCCGCATGGACTTCCGCCTTGTGTTTGGCGGAGAATTCCCATACGGCTCGAGCATGATGAGCGGGTTGTTTGCCAAAATGGTCTTTCGCATCATCGAAGATCAACTTAAAGCAGGCTTAAGCCCTGTGATATTTTTGCATCCATACGAGATCGTTTCGCCCGTGAATTGGCCCCGGCGCATTTCCCACGACATGCTCAGCAACCCATTGCTTTATCCATTTACACTTAACAAATCGGCTTTTTTGAAAGATTTGCTTAATAACTTTCCGACATCCCCCATGCAGGACTTCATCAAGGAAAGAGCTCAATGAAGATACAACGTCTTGACGAGATCAACTTCCCCGAGCTTGAACATCAGTTAAGTTACATCGGCGTTGATACTTGGATGAACTTTATCCATGATGTTTACGGACATAATGTCCACCGTTGGGCTGCATTCGATGGAGAGCGTCCGCTGGGCGCGCTTTCATTGTTGGAGGTCAAACACCCCGTATTCGGTCACTACCTCGCCACCGCACCCTTCGGCAGTTACGGCGGATTCGCATTCGAAAACATCACCGTACGCGACATGTTGCTTGATGAAGCCCGCCGCCTCGCAGAGGATGTCCGCGCCGAGCACGTTTCCATCCGATTTGAAGACAGCGCTTCACCCCCACTCGAAAACTGGATCCAGCATCCCGTTTACTTTACCTACCTGATAGATTTGCCGCCCAACCCCGACGACCTGATGAAACGATTTTCATCCGATCACCGCAATCACATCCGCAAATCGTTCAAAAAGGGATTCCAAATCAAATTTGGTCAGGTCGACTTGCTTAATGATGCCTACGCAGCCATTGCCCGAAGCATGCATGAACTCGGCTCACCCTACCACTCGAAGACCTATCTGCGAAAAATGGTGGAACATCTCGGCGAAACAATGGAATTTGCGGTGGTATACGATGCCCGGAAAAGGATCGCTGGAGGGGGCGTTTTCATATACCAAAGAGATACTGTTTTCAACCTGCATGCCAACATCCTGCACTTTTCCCGTTCAAGTTATGCGGGTGAATTTCTATATTGGTCTGTCATCGAGCACGGCATTCAAAGGGGACTGAAAACCTTCGATCTGGGACGCAGCCTCACCGGTTCCGGCAACGACATTTTCAAAAGCAAATGGGCGCCCCGCAAACAACAACTGGCGTATTGGTATTGGCTTGCGCCGGGGCATGAACTCCCGTCCTTGAATCAAAAAAACCCCAAATTCCAGGCTTTGATCGCCATCTGGAAAAAACTACCGCCGTTTATTGTGGATACCGTCGGACCTTATGTCATTCGCGGCTTTGCATAACTCCAGGAGATATATGAGCTACACCATCCACCCTTTGAGCGAACTGAAAGCATCCCAACTACATGAAATGTCCAAGCTCCATCTTCAAGATCACGGACTGCTTTCGCAGCTTGGTTATCCGTTCGTGTATCGCTACTTTGAGACCGCGCTTCAAGACAAGCGCATGATCGGTGTCTTCGCAGTGGACGATCAAACGGGCAGGCTTATCGGGTACAACGTTGCATCGCCGGAGCCGGCCTGGCACACGTCTCAACTGACGAATGACAAGGTCTGGTTCCTTAAAGAGATTGCCAAAGTCCTTTTCACGCGCCCGCCCGCTTTTTTTCAACTCATCGTATCGAGCCTGACCATCAAAGAACAAATGAAGGATGAAGCCGACGCCATCGAAAGCCTGTATCTTACCGTAGATGAAAATTATCGCGGGCAGAAGATCGGGCGCACTCTTCAGCAAGCGCTCATCGAAGAATGCCGCAAGGCAGGTTACATACGTATCACGGGCAGCATCGAAACATGGAACGAAGCCAGCATTCGCATGTGCCAGTCGAACGGCTTCGTGATCAAGCATACATTTCGGGAGGGGAAGTTTCTCCGGCATAGAATTGAGAAGATTTTATGATCACTCACCGCGAACGAATCCAAGCTTGCCTCGTCGGGGACGAAATAGACCGCACGCCAGTCGCGCTGTGGCGTCACTTCCCGGAGGAAGATCAAAACCCTGAAGCACTCGCCGCCGCCACGCTCGCATTCCAGAAAACCTACGATTTCGACATTGTAAAAGTCACCCCTGCATCGTCTTTTGCAGTCAAGGATTGGGGTGTGGAAGACGAGTGGAGAGGCAATCCGGAAGGCTCGCGGGAATATACAAAACGCATCATCCACGACCCGAAAGACTGGGAGGCTATCAAACCGCTCGACCCAACCGCCCCGCATCTCGCCGGACAATTGGCCTGTCTCCGATCCATCAAACAGAATCTTGGCACGGAAACGCCCGTCATTCAGACCATCTTCAACCCGATATCACAAGCGAAGAATCTGGCAGGAAACGGTCTGCTTCTCGAACACATCCAAAAATATCCCGAAGCCGTGATGAAGGGATTGGAAACCATCGCAAAGACAACCGTCAAGTTCATCGAAGCTGCGCAAGAAACCGGCATTGATGGCATCTTCTACGCCATCCAACACGCGCAAGGTAACATGCTCGAGTTGGATGAATACAAGTCCGTTGCCTTGCCGTACGACTATCAGGCGCTCGAACCAGCCGAAGACTTTTGGTGCAACATACTCCATTTGCATGGAGGGGACGTCTATTTCTCCTTGCTGCGGCTGTTCAGTTTTCCAATCGTCAACTGGCACGACCGGGAGACTCATCCGTCTCTGGCGGAGGCACAAAGCCTGTTCAAGGGCGTGGTGTGCGGAGGCCTGAGACAGGAAACGCTTGCATCGGGCACGCAGGCACAAGTCAGGGAAGAGGCGAAGGATGCCATCGAAAGTACGAACCGGCGGCGTTTCATCCTCGGCACGGGATGTGTCGTTCCGCACATCGCGCCGCATGAAAACATCTTCGCCGCGAGGCAGAGCGTGGAATGAGTCTGCGGGTTATTGCCGGAAGCGCAAAAGGGCGCAAACTGAAATCGGTGCCGGGCGATACGACGCGCCCGGTGATGGACCGCGTCAAGGAAGCGTTGTTCAATATTTTGGCGGGAGATGTCATTGATTCAAACTGGTGGGACCTGTTTGCCGGTACGGGCGCAATCGGCATCGAAGCGTTGAGCCGCGGCGCTGCGTTCGTCCGATTCACCGACTTGAACCGCGCGCCCATCGAAACTGTGCGGGAAAATGTGGAGCATTGCAAGTTCAGCGCGCAGGCGGAGATCCGGCGCGGCGACGCATTCACCATGCTGGCAGGAAAAGCAGACAGGCAATTCGAATATATTTACGTCGCGCCGCCCCAATATAAGGGGATGTGGTCAAGCGCGCTGACAATGGTGGATGACCACATGGATTGGCTCAGTCAAGATGGGACGGTCATTGTGCAGATCGATCCGACAGAATACGAGAAGGTTGAGTTAAAAAATCTCGTGGAAGGCGAACAGAGAAAATATGGAAGCACCTTGCTGATTTTTTACGACCAGATCGAGGAATAAAATCACCTGTACAGGGTTGACGTTTTTGAAGAGGAGAACAAAATGATCATTCAAGCGCTTCAATATCTAGGTTGTATCCTGACCGCACTGGTCGGAGTGTACGCGCTGTTCGCGCCGAAGAGTACCGTCGGCTTTACCGGGCTTGCCCCTCAGGGTGCCAGGGGAATCACGGAAATACGTGTGGTCCTTGGAGTATTTTTCATCGTACTGGGGGTCTTCCCCTTGATTGTCAACAGTGTGATTGCGTTTCAAATGCTGGGATATGCCTATCTTATAATAGGCGCGGCGCGAATCGTTTCGATCTTTGTTGACAAATCCAGCAGTTCATCGAACTGGTACAGCGTCCTGTTCGAGGTCGTTTTTGGCGTGATCTTGATCTTGTAGCTTATTCATCTTCCTCCTCCTGCTCCCCATACACCCTATGCGCTGCGGACAGTACTTCTTCATCCGTATGTCTTTCGCATGCCGCCAGCGGACGTCCTGTATACGGCACGACGCGCCCGCCCGCGCTCATGATCTTCGCATCTGTAAACTTTCCCTGCGCATCGCGTACGACGAGAATTTGATACAGTTTTCCGCACACGATACACCCATGAGTTTCGGTCCTGATCTGTTTTTCGGTCATGCAATTCTCCAAGATTGCGGGCGGCGGTCAATTCACCGCCCGCAATCGCTTTCTATTCCTCAGTGATCGTAATGGTACTTATCACATCTCCTGTAAAGGCCGGATTTGCGTTGGGGTCTCGGAGGGTAATGCCATTGACCACATCCATCCCTTCAATGACCTGGCCAAAAATGGTGTAGCCGCCGTCCAGATGCGGGGCAGGCGCAAACGTGATGAAGAATTGACTGCCGTTCGTATCCCGTCCGGCGTTCGCCATAGCCACCACGCCCGGCTTATCGAAACTCAGGTCGTTGTCTTCGTTCGCAAATTCGTATCCGGGCCCGCCGGAGCCGGTGCCGGTTGGGTCGCCAGTTTGCGCCATGAAACCCTCCAGGACGCGGTGAAACGCCACTCCGTTATAAAAGCCTTCACGGGTTAAAAACACAAAACTATTGACGGTGACGGGCGCCTTATCGGGATACAACTCAATGATAAATGAACCGCCTTTCTCCATCTCAACCGTTGCAAGATACGTTTTCGATACATCAATCGTCATCGGTGGCGGCGCGTCGTAACTCTTAATCACTTCGTCTCCAGAGGGGAGGAGACGCACTGCAAAAATCGCGATCACGATAAAAATGACAACGCCCGCAAAGTACTGAATGGTCTTTTCCAATTGCAGGGATTGGACATTCTTCTTCGATCGATTCCTTGGCATACAATGATTTCTCCTTTTGAAGGTGGTTTACTCCAATTATAACCACCTTGCGCGGGCATTGTTTTTCCTGTATCCTTGCGCCGATGAAACAACTCTTCAAAAAACAAATCGCACTTCCACAGGATCACGGCTCCTGGGTCTTCATCTTGAGTCCGCTGTTGGTGGGCAGTTTCGCAGGCGGAAGTTTCAATCGAAGTATTTTATATCTGGCGATTGCCGCAATGAGCGCTTTCATGCTTCGCCAGCCGATGACCATTGCCGTCAAGGCATATTCCGGCAGACGACCGAAGACGGATCTCCCCGCTGCCCGTTTCTGGCTGCTGGTTTATGGCCTGATCGCCGCCCTAGCCTTGATCGGACTTATCCTCGAGGGCTTTGGTTATATCCTTTACCTTGCAGTTCCTGGAGCGCCTGTCTTTGCTTGGCATTTATGGCTGGTCAGCAGGCGAGCCGAACGCAGGCAGGCAGGCGTGGAAGTGATTGCCACGGGGGTCTTGTCCTTGTCCGCGCCGGCGGCGTATTGGGTGGGGCTTCATGAATATGACCCGGCTGGCTGGTGGCTTTGGGCATTAACGTGGATGCAGTCAGCGGCGAGCATCGTGTATGCATACCTCCGGCTGGGACAAAGGGAAATGTCTCAGGAGCAGGCGTCAGCGTGGAGGCGAGGCGATTGGATAAGGATGGGGGGGCGCGCATTGTTATACACGTCATTCAATCTGGTCATCTGTGCGGCGGCTGGTTTTTCCGATCTCGTTCCCAAGCTTGTCTTTATCCCGTTCCTTTTGCAGTGGCTCGAGACGATCTGGGGCGTTTTAAATCCAGCCATTGGATGGAAGCCGACACGCATCGGAATCCGCCAGTTGATCGTCAGTACCTTGTGGACCGTATTGTTCATCCTTGTCTGGAGGACGCCATGAAAGACGAATTGAAATATGACTTATTGACCGAAATGAGCAGCCGGCTTGAAGCGGATCTGCTGGAAAGTTTTTTGGAAGCGCACGGCATCGATGTGGAACTGTTCCAAGAATCGGTGGGACACAGCGCATTCCCCGTAACCATAGACACACTGGGGCATGTGCAAGTGTTCGTACCAAAGGATAAAATCGAGCAGGCAAGGAAACTGCTGGAAAATTTCAACGCATAGGAGACAACATGAATTTCGATCTGAACGACGAACAAAAGACATGGCAAAAAATCGTCCATGAGTTTGCGGAAAAGGAATTGGCGCCCAAAGCCCGCGAGGTGGACGAAAAAGAGGAATTCAATTGGGAGGCGGTCCGCAAAGGCGGGCCGGTCGGATTACTTGGGATGAACATCCCTGAAGAATTCGGCGGGTCGAACGTGGATTCGATCTCGAACGCCATTGCGTTCGAGGAATTCGGCTGGGGATGCGGCTCGACTGCACTGGCACTCACCGCGCACAACGGGCTTGGAACCGCTCCTATTGCCATTTACGGCAGCGAAGAACTCAAAAAGAAATGGCTTCCATTGGTCTCCAATGGAAAGAATAAACTCGGCTCACTGGCGTTGACAGAGCCCGGCGCGGGTTCCGACATTCAGGGAGGGGTTGCCACCCGCGCAGAAAAATCTGGAGATGAATGGGTCATCAACGGCGCGAAAATGTGGTGTACGAATGCGGGCATCGCTGAATATATCATCGCGCTCGTCCGCACGGACCCGAAAGGCGGCTCAAAATCCTTGAGCATGATTCTCGTGCCGACCGACGCGAAGGGCGTGAACATAGGCCCTGCCGAGAAGAAAATGGGGCTGCGCGGCTCCCCCACTCACGGCGTGACGTTTGAAGATGTCCATGTGCCGCTCGGGAATTTGGTGGGGGCAGAGGGGCGGGGATTGCAGCAAACGTTGGCCACGCTCGACGCGGGGCGCATCAGCATTGGCGCGATCTCCATTGGGTTGGCGCGTGCGGCAATGGAAGCGGCCGCAAATTATGCGCGTGAACGCAAAGCGTTTGGACAGTCCATTTCCGAGTTTCAAGCGATCCAGTTCAAACTGGCGAATATGGAAATGGAGATCGAACTTGCGCGGACGTACATCTACAAGTCTGCCTGGCTCAAGGATCAAGGTCGCCCTTACAATAAGGAGGCGGCAATCGCCAAGTTATATGCCACCGAAATGGCGGAGCGCGTCATTTACGAAGCAATTCAAATCCACGGCGGATACGGCTACAGCCGCGAATACGGTGTGGAACGCATGTACCGCGACGCGCGGCTGATGACCATCGGCGAAGGGACAAGCGAGATTCAGAGGCTGGTCATCGCAAGACACGTGCTGGCAAGAGAATAAATAGAAAAGAACTCCGGAAGTCAGTGAGACCTCCGGAGTTCTTATTTCTTCACAATGATCCAGGCAGTGCCGTCGGCAGTTTTGATGTCCTTTTCCCCATTTTCAAATAGATCCATAATTTCATCAGGCGCGAGGAAGTGGCTGCGCATCAGCAATAGTTTTTCAGCAACCGCGATCAATTTCACGCCGAATGTACGGATGTCCGGCTCCTCGATGACAAGCACGCCACCCGGCTTCAATACACGGAACATTTCCCGCGTCGTATGCACCTGGTCCGAGACATGGTGAAGGGCGTCCACCATGATGACACGCTCGAAAGAATTATCGGCGAAAGGCAGGGATTCAGAATAACCGCAAACAGGTTTGAGCATGAGGGGAGGCGCTTGTTTCAACATCCCAAAAGAAACATCTGCCACCAGAATCTCATCCACCAGATCGCGAATCGCGGACGCAACCCGTCCTGTGCCTCCGCCGACGTCCAATAAACGCCCGCTTGCGGGCAATGATGCAGTTTCGCGCATGACATCTGTTTTCGAATAAGTTACACGGGCATAAAACGGGGCGATCAACGCAAAGTGGTCGAAGATGGGCATCTCTAATTCATACCGTAATCAGATCTTTGATGTTTTCGAACGTGGAAGGACCGACACCCGAAACATCCATGATCTCTTCTATGCTGGTGAATGGGCCGTTCTCGTTTCGATAATCGATGATGCGCTGAGCCAGTGTGGCGCCAATACCCGGCAGAGAATCCAACTCGTCCAAAGATGCAGTATTGATGTTGATCAGTTCGACTATTGACTCTTCCGAACCGGAGTTATTGGAAGGCAATTCTTCTTCGTCATCCGGACCCGGTAAAGAAAGCGTCTCCGAGCCGCCGCCAGATGGTTCTTCTCCAGCCTTATATGGGATATTCAACTGCTGCCCATCCATCAGCAGGGACGCTAGATTGATTGTGTTGACATCGGCAGCTGCCAGCAGCCCCCCGGCGGCATTGATCGCATCCTGAACGCGCGCGCCTTCGGCAAATTCATACAGCCCCGGGCGGGGAACCGCACCGACCACATGCACGGCGATAGGCGCCTTGGTTGGGGCAGGCTGTAACAACACCGGCTCGCCCGCCGGCGCGCGGGCTACAAACAACAACAGCCCGGCAAGCGCAAAGCCCGCCATTACACCGAGTAAGACATAAAGTGCGCTTCTCATAAGAGCGATTTTACTCCAACTTCATCACCAGCAAATCACCGGCATTACGAACCACATTTGCCATGTCGAATAACTTTTTGATGCGCTGAAAATACCTCGGCATTTCATCCTGTGTGATTGTTCTGAAACCAAACTTCTCATACATGGGTCCGTTATGGGAGATACACATCAAATACAAAGGTCGCGATGACCTCCTCAATAATTCATCGATGATCTTCCGTGCAATCCCCTGCCCGCGAACATCAGGGTGAGTGGCGATCGAAGCCATTTCTAGGATGTCCTTCCCGTGAGGCTTGACCTGCCCGCAGCCAACGACTTCCCCCAATTCGTTTACGGCGACGACAAAACGCCTCCAATCCAGACCCGTTGGGTTGATCCCAACCAAATGAATTAAATCCTTGATTTGAGCGGATTCTGATTCCAGCGCCACGCGGACTTCATACTTGATCATGAGCTAAACCGCTCCTCCGGCAACGATGATGATGAATGTGCCGATGAACCAGTGAATCAAGAAAGGATAAAGGAACGACTTCGTCCGCCACGCAATCCAGCCAAAGGCAAAGCCGCCGAAGATGGTGGAAAGCGTCTCCACTTCGGGCTTGCTGATGTGAGCCATTGCAAACGGGACAGCCTGCAACCACAAAGCATTATGCCCGAACTTCCGCGCGTAGGCGAAAAGGATCCAGCCGCGAAAGAAAAATTCCCAGCCGATCAAATCAAGAAAGGTCGTCCATGGCAAGCCGGGAAGGAAGCGCTCATAATACGCCCGCATGGTTTCATCACCCCGCCCAAGATAATAAATGACTGGAGCCATCAGGAGAATGCCTAACGCGGTATAGAGAAGCCCTAGCTTCCAATCGCCGAACGAGAAACCATACCCGCGGGGATTTTCCCGAAACAAAATGAGGGTGATCAGAAGCGGAATGACCAGGTAAAGGATGACCCGGTCCCAGTATTTATGCGCTGTAAGTTTATGGTAGTGATCGACCATCAACAATAATGTGCTAATGATGGTTACGGTAACGACTTTCCAATCGAAATCAAGTTTCTCGCCAAGCAGGTATCTCAAGATCCACCTCAATAAGGGAAATAAGTTCGGTTGCCATCAGGCCCAAGCAATGCGGCGATTTTATCCGCATCACGGGAAAGTTCAAGTCCCCAATTGGTCAGCAGAAAAAGAATGGCGATAATCGCAAGAATAACGGACAGTTTTCCACTGTGCGATTCGTTCCAACGGTCAGACACTCCGCGCAAGCCGCCCGTCCAAAAATATGACGCAAGGATGGTGAAAAACGGAATCAGGGCAAGGTGAAAGCGGTCTTCCGAGAGGATGAAAACATGCGGCAGGGTGTAGGAGGCGAAAAGCAAAGTCAATAAAATCGCCCGAGGAGTCCGCTTCAAATGGGCAAAGCCAAGCATGGCGGAAGTCGAAACAAAAACAAAAGGCAGAAGCAGAACCGCAGAAACGGTCATCAAAGCCGGTTTGGGAATAAAGCCGATGATGTTGTTGGAATAAAAATACATCAACACGCGCTTTTCCAAGCCAAAGAAATAACCGAGCCGGTTCAATGCCAGCTGAAGAAACCGCTCAGGCTGCGCCTTGATGAATTCCAGCGCCTTTTGCGTGCCAACACTGTCGCGCTCGGCATCGTCCATGATGGTAAGCAGGTCGAGCGAAGGGCCGAACATGAAAGAGCCGTTTCCTTCGGGATGATAACCGAGATACAGGTTATATCCCATCGAAGTTTCGATCAAGGTCAATTTGTGATGTAATAGCGAATTGCGGATAATCCAGGGAGACACAACCGCCAGAAAAGCCGCCAGAAAAATAAGGGCATTGCGTCGGTTCCCAAAAAATAAAACCAAAAACGTCAAACTTGCAAAAGGCAGGATGACGGATCGAGTAAGGGCAGTGAGGGCGAGCAGTAAGCCGGAAAGCAGAAAGTTGAAAGCAGCTGGAAATTCGATGGATTTGAGAAGAAAGAGGAATGAGGAAAGAAGCAGGACGAAGAAGAGGTTTTCTGTGCCAAGCCCCAATGGATAGACAAGAAGCATCGGATAGCACGCAACAACCCAGGCAGAAGTTTTCGCCGCCTTCTCCAAACCGGGAAACAAACGGCGGGAAACAAAATAGGTCAACGGGGCGAGGGGCGCGCCGAGGAGAAAGGCTTGCGCCAGCCGCGCCACAAAGAAACGCGAGAAATCCAACCCATTGAAGAAGTAGACAACAGCCAAAAATGCGGGATATAACGGCGCGCGAAAAGACGTGTACATTCCATAACGCGGGTCGTATTCTTTGGCAGTGGAAAGGTCAAAATCCACGTATGGTTCGAGCAGTTTCAAATCTTCCTGCGCGTACCATCGAAACCCATTGCCCGAAGCGAGGCTGCGAGCCAGCATATCGTATTGGAACATGTCGTCCAAACCGATGCCAAGTCCGCGCGTGATGAGAATCGGAATCAAACGCAATGCCAGCGCAACAAGATAGATGCGAACAGGAAAGGATATCTTCATTTCCGCAGTTTTTCGATGCGCCGCTCAAGATAGGGTGAAAAATACCCGTTATATTTTTCCCATAATTCGGGAAGTTTCCAATCATCCCCAGTGATTTTGCTCCGGC
The DNA here is from genome assembly GCA_964563315.1 of uncultured Anaerolinea sp. GTDB lineage: Bacteria > Chloroflexota > Anaerolineae > Anaerolineales > Villigracilaceae > Villigracilis. The sequence goes on from CAZLWG010000001.1 coordinate 126,020, forward strand.
AGTTTGCCGACCCACAATGACATTCGAATTCATCGTATGGGCTTCCATCAGACATGGCGTAGTCGAAAGTCAATTCTTCGCCTGATTCGATATCTCGCAATGCCACTAACCCGATCTGGCCGGAAAAGCCCAAATTCGGGTCGCATGAATGATTAAAGCAATCGTTCGGTTCCTTTTCTTCGGCAGTCAGCAAAAACAAATCCTCATCAATTTGCAAAACGCGTTGGGTAAAACGCGGCATGGAAGGGTCAAGCTGCTTCCTTTCCAGAATCTTCCCGCCCCACATGGAAACCAGTTCACCGCGCTGGATCTTCTCACGCGCATAAACACCGCAACCGCCGCGATCATTCTCGCGCGCCTCACATTTTGGATTGAAGTACGATGATGTCATTTCACCTCGATGGATCGACAGGATAATACGCTTCACACTACGGGAGAACTGGTTCTCCAAATCAAACCTCGGACTCCGTTTGGGCTAAAACAATGGTCAATGGTTTAGATCAAACTCAAAGTCTGTAGAGAAGCGCGCAAGCTGTAATTATACAAAAAAAAGAGCGACAAGGGTAAATCCTGTCGCTCCGGTTTATGCCAATCCAGGCTATTTTGTCCCGCCTTCCGTATCCGAAGATGAAGTGGAGAGGCGTTGTGCAAGAAAGATCGGGATGAATGTGATCAGCACGACAAAGGTGGCGACCACATTCGTGACAGGGCGGTCACGCGGACGAGTCAATTGGCTGAAGATCCAGATGGGAAGCGTGGTTTGTTGACCCGCGGTAAATGTGGTGACAATGACTTCGTCGAACGAGAGGGCAAACGCCAGCATCCCGCCCGCAAGCAGTGCAGTGGCAATATTAGGAAGCACGACATGGCGGAAAGTTTGAAAAGAGTTTGCACCCAAGTCCATCGAAGCTTCGATCATCGAGGCGCTGGTGCGGCGGAAGCGCGCCAGCACATTGTTATAGACCACAACGACACAAAATGTGGCGTGGCCAATTACGATGGTCCAAAATGAAAAGGGGATATCCATACCGCCGATGGCGGTTCGTAAGGCGATGCCTGTGACGATGCCAGGGAGGGCAATCGGCAGAACCAACAGAAAGGATATCGCCTCCCTGCCGAAGAATTTACTGCGGTAGACTGCCGCGGCAGCGAGCGTACCCAAAATCAACGCGGCAACAGTGGCAATCGAAGCGACCTGTAAGGATAGTTTCAACGAACGCCAGAGGTCTTCCCTACCCCATGCAACGGCAAACCATTTGAGGGTAAAACCGGGCAGCGGGAATGTGTAAGTGGTCTCGTCGGGCGTCAGAGTGTAGAGGAAAATGATCGCAATGGGAACATGCAGGAAAAGGAGGGTTCCCAATGCGGCAAGTTTCAAGCCCCAAGAGGCTTTTGGGCGGGTGTCGGATGAATTAGAGGGCATCGAAGGCTCCCAGTTTACGGGCGATCAGCAGATAGACGATCATGATGGCTACAGGGCCCATCGTCATTGCTGCGGCAAGAGGTATGTTGCCCGCCGTACCCTGATATGAGTACACTGCCTGCCCAATAAAGAATTTCGAGTTGCCGAGTGTGAGAGGAACGATGAAATCTCCCAGCGTCAGCGAAAAAGTGAATATCGAGCCCGCCACCACGCCGGGGAAAGCAAGCGGAAGAATGACGGTGCGAAACGTCTGCAAGGGTTTGGCGCCCAAATCGCTGGATGCTTCAAGCAGGGACGCGGGCACGCGTTCCAATGCCGTTTGAATTGGAATGATCATGTAGGGAAGCCAGATGTACATGAATACAATGAACATGCCGATTGGAGAAAGAGAAAGGGACGAGCCGCCAATACCCGGCAGGCTGAGAAGCCAATCCAGCGGACCGTTGAGGTGCAGCAGGTTGATAAACCAGGAAAGGATCCCTTCCTTGGCAAGGATCAACTTCCAAGCATAGACACGGACAAGATAACTCGACCAGAGCGGAATGGTCACTGCGATCACGAGCCAGGTTTTGAGGCGAGGCGAGGCGAACTTCGCAATGTAATAGGCAAGAGGGAATGCGATCAACGCATCCGCGATGGTGACAGCGGTTGCCATCCCCGCAGTGCGCATGAAAATCTCACGGTTGGCGGGCGTCAATATCTGCGCGTACGTCTTCATGGTGAATTCGCGGATGATCAAGCCCGTAAAATCGTCAATGGCGTAGAAACTGTTTATAAGCAGGGCGAAAAGGGAGCCCAAATACACCACCACCATGTACAAAAGAGGCGGCGCAAGAAAAAGGGTTAGAACAAGTTTGGGGCGCTGATAAAAATAGGTGGAAATGCGGTTGAGCATCCTAGCCTCCCAAACGATTGATGTGATCCTTGTGCCAGGACAACTTTACATTCTGTCCTTTAACCGACAACACATCCATCGACGTGGTCTTCAGGTTTTGCTTAATCACCACAAGGTCGACCCCGCCCTGGATCTCCACCAGATAACGCGTGTACAAGCCAAGGTAAACAACGTCGCGCACAACGCCATCCACGGATATCACATCCTGGGAGGGCGCCTCCACTGTCGTGCCGAGGTGAATCTTTTCCGGGCGCACAGAAAAAGTATTTTCGGAGCCTGTCAGACGCTTCGCCACCTCCCCGCTGACCAGGTTCGACGTTCCCACAAACCCAGCCACGAAAGCGGATGCGGGGCTTTCGTAGATTTCGGAAGGCGATCCGACTTGTTCGATCCTACCCTGGCTGAAAACCGCAATGCGGTCGCTCATGGTGATCGCCTCTTCCTGATCGTGAGTGACAAAAATAAATGTGATGCCGACCCGCTTCTGAATCGTTTTAAGCTCGATCTGCATTTGCTGGCGTAGTTTTAAGTCCAGTGCGCCGAGCGGCTCATCGAGAAGAAGGACCTTGGGATGATTGATCAGCGCACGGGCGAGTGCGACGCGCTGGCGCTGTCCGCCTGAGAGTTGAGAGGGTTTGCGTCCGGCGTAGCCCGAAAGCTGGACAAGTTCTAGCATCTCATCCACTCGTTTCACGCGCTCCGCTTTTGAAACTTTCTTGACCATCAAGCCGTAGGCAATGTTCTCGCCGACGTTCATATGCGGGAACAAGGCATAATCCTGAAACACCGTATTTACGTTTCTCTCGTAGGGCGGCAGGCTCGATACATCCTGCCCGTATAAGTGAATGCTCCCTGCCGTGGGTCTGTCGAACCCCGCGATCATTCGCAGACAGGTTGTCTTTCCCGATCCTGAGGGACCCAGCATGGAAAAAAATTCGCCGTCTTTAATGTCAAGGTCGACCTGGTCGACGGCTTTTACTTCTCCAAAATATCGGCTTACCTTGTCAAAGCGGACAGCGGTTGTGGAAGGATTATTAGTCATCTTGAAGGCTCTTCATCATCAAAAAATTATAGTATCAGGCGGGGACACCCCCGCCTGATACTCAACTATACTCGAAAATTAACGTCCGCCGATCACGGCAACATAGTTCGTGACCCATTCATGATAGGGCACGCATTCCATGCGCCCATCGCCGCAGTCCGAGGTGGGAGTGCGCCACCACCAGATCTTGTCGAAGTCGTTCAAGCCATTGTTCACACAGCCATCCGCACCGAGCAATTCGTTGCCTTCACAGGCATCGAGGCGCACAGGGATGTTCTGGAACCAGGCGGCAAGGTCACCCTGTACCTTTGGGTCGAGGGAATGTTCCATCCACGCATAGGCGCAATTCGGATGTTCGGAATCGACATGAAGCATGGTGGTATCCGCCCAGCCGGTCGCACCTTCCACGGGAACAACCTTGTCAATCGGAGCGCCGCCGAACTTTAGCAGGTTCGCCTGGAAGGGCCAGGAACCGGATGTCGCAACACCTTCATTGGTGAAGTCGTCCATCTGGACGAAGGCATCGTGCCAGTAGCGGTTGATCAATGTGCGCTGTTGGCGCAGAAGCTCGACAGCAGCATTGAACTGGTCGCGGGTCAACTGGTACGGATTGGTAATTCCAAGTTCTGGGTTGTGATACATCAGGTACAGCGCGGCATCTGCAACATAGATCGGACCGTCATACGCCTGAATGCGTCCCTTGTTGGACTGACCGTCAGGAAGGGTCATTTCTTCGAAGACCACATCCCAGCTTGTGGGCGGTTGATCTCCAAAGACATCCGTGTTGTACATCAGGATGTTCTGACCGGATGAGTACGGCACGCCGTAATGCACGCCGTCCACAGTATGCCAGGGGGCATCCTGAAGGCGGGGGTCAACCTTATCGTAGCTGGGGATGCGGGAAATATCAACCGGCTGTACGCGACCGCCCGAGATCAGGCGGTTCGAGGCGTCGCCTGAAGCGGTCACAAGATCGAAGCCGCCCTCGTTCATCAATGCGACCATTTCATCAGAAGTCGCCGCGGTCTTCACCGAGACGATACAGCCGGTGGCGGCTTCGAATTCGGTCACCCAGTCATAGTTCGGGTCGGTTTCGCCGCGTTCGATGTATCCAGCCCAGGCCACGATCAAGAGCGCGCCTTCATATTCCATGGAAGGCGCTTCTTCGGTTTCGGCAGGAGCCTCGGTAGCCGCAGGCGCTTCCGTTTCTGCGGAAACCTCTTCAGTTGCAGGGGCAGTGCCTCCGCAAGCCGAAAGCACAAGGCTGGCAAACAACATCAAAGCCAGCAGATTGAAAACAAACTTTTTCATCACTCTCTCCTTTTGAATTGTATAATACGTCCAGACAAAGCGAACCAAATCAGCCCCGCCGCCACCTCCTTTCAGATATGCTTAACATACACTTTCAAGGAATATTAGATACGGTGTATCTGAATAAGGAATTATATGGAACGGCAAAAGGAAGTCAATCACCGATTTCCGATTAGGACACGCCTCAGACACCGCCCCAACCTGCCCGCCAAACCGGGCGGAAGCCCCGCTGGAAAATCCGCTTCACCTTCATGGCGGTATAATCCTGTAAAACCAATTTGGAGAACAATCAATGACAGACCTTCCGGTTCACCCGCTCACCAACGAACACAAGATGCTCCGCGATGCGGCGCGTGATTTTGCCGAAAAAGAGATCGCCCCCGTCGCCGCCGAATTCGATGAGAGCGGAGAATTTCCGCATGAAACCATCAAAAAGATGGGCGGACTCGGATTCATGGGGATCGAAGTCCCCGAGGAATACGGCGGCGCAGGCATGGACGCCCTCGCCTACGTACTCGCGCTCGAGGAGATCTGCAAAGTCGACGCATCGCACGGCGTCATCATGTCGGTCAATAACTCCCTGTATTGTCATGGGATATTGAAATTCGGCACGGAAGAGCAGAAAAAGAAATTCATCACGCCCATCGCTTCTGGAAAAGCCATCGGAGCCTATTCCCTGACCGAGCCTCAAAGCGGTTCGGATGCTGGAACGATGAAGAGCCGCGCCACACGTGACGGCGATTTCTACATCTTGAACGGGCGCAAATCCTGGGTTACGAGTGGGCCGGTAGCGGATTACTTCGTCGTTTTCATGATGACCGACCCGGCAAAGAAACAAAAGGGGGTAACAGCATTTCTTGTGGAAGGGAGCACGCCCGGCCTCACCCGCGGTAAAAAAGAGCCCAAACTTGGCATCCGCGCTTCTTCCACCAGCGAGTTGCTTTTCGAAAACTGCAAAGTGCCGCTTGCAAACCGACTCGGAGAAGAAGGCGAAGGCTTCAAGATCGCCATGACCGTCCTGGATGCAGGCCGCATCGGGATAGCCACTCAGGCGCTTGGGATTGCAGAAGCGGCCTACGAAGCGGCGAGACAGTATGCGGGTCAACGTGAGGCGTTCGGTCAACCGATTGGCGCGTTTCAAGGCACGGGCTTCAAACTCGCGGATATGAAGACGCGCATCGAAGCATCCCGTTTGTTGATCTACAACGCCGCGCTGGCAAAGGAAAAATCCAAACAGACGCGCGGGCGTTATTCGTTGGAAGCGTCCATGGCAAAGTTGTTCGCTTCGGAAACGTCCATGTTCGTGACGCATCAGGCGGTGCAAATTCACGGCGGTATGGGCTACAGCAAGGAACTGCCCGTCGAGCGTTATTTTCGCGATGCCAAGATCACCGAAATTTACGAAGGCACGAGCGAAATTCAACGGCTTGTCATTTCAAGGCTGGAACTGGGGCTGAAATAACGCCTCATGAAGACCGTCCTATTTCATAAACACGGCGGATCGGAAGTCCTAGAATATACAGATTTCCCCGATCCAAAACCCAAAGCTGGCGAAGTACTTGTCCGATTGCGGGCAGCGGCGTTGAACCGCATGGATGTGATGGTCCGCAACGGTTGGGCTGGATTGAAATTGGAACTGCCCCACATCAACGGCGCGGACGGGGCGGGGGAAATTGCCGCGCTTGGGAAAGGCGTAGTTGAATTTCAAGTTGGAGATCATGTCGTCATCAACGCCAATCTTGGGTGCGGCGAATGCGAGCATTGTCTGAGCGACAGAGACAACATGTGCCGCAAGTGGCATCTGCTTGGTGAAACTGTCCGCGGAACATACGCCGAATATATCTGCCTGCCGGTACGTCAACTGTATAAATTACCCGCTGACCTTGACTATCACAAAGCCTCTGCCGCAGCATTGGTATACCAAACCGCATGGCATTCGATGGTCACTCGCGGAGAGATAAAAGCCGGGGAAACAGTAGCAATCGTCGGCGCGGGCGGAGGCGTGAATTCGGCGTCCATTCAAATTGCGAAATATCTGGGCGCGCGGGTGATCGTCATCGGATCGAACGTGAAAAAACTCGAGCAGGCTGAAGCGCTCGGCGCGGACATCCTGATCGACCGCTCGAAGGGAGAGGATTGGTCGAAGGCGGCGTTCCTCGCAACGGAGAAGTGCGGTGTGGATGTGGTCATCGATAACGTTAGCACTACCTTTCCATTGAGCCTGCGCACGCTTCGCAAGGGAGGACGCTTGTTGACCGTTGGCAACAGCGGCGGACCCCGCTTTGAGATCGACAACCGTTATATTTTCGGGAAGCACCTTTCCATTCTCGGCTCCACCATGAGCACGCTTGCGGAGTTTGCGGAAGTCATGGGTTTGGTTGTCGCGGGCAAACTCAAGCCTGTGATCGACAGCACCTTCCCGCTCGCGGAAGCCGCGCTTGCACAGGAACGATTGTGGCGCGGGGACAACTTCGGCAAGATCACCCTCCACATCAAATAGAAATGAATATTTTAGATGATCAACTTTCTGAAACGATTTAACCCTTTTGAAGTTTTACTGGTTGCCGTCATATTGTTCATCCACCTGTATGCGGCACGAGCGGACGCCTACACTTTTCCGAATATGTGGTTCAAACGCGATGATGCGTATTACTACTTTAAAGTAGCGCAAAACATCTCGGAAGGTCACGGCAGTACATTTGACGGCATCAACCAAACCAATGGATATCATCCCCTGTGGCTGGCGGTTTGCATTCCCATTTTCGCCCTTGCAAGGTTCGACGTCATTCTGCCCTTGCGTGTGCTGCTAATGCTTATTGCAGGGATGCAGGCATGGACCGCAATCCTGATCTATAGATTAATAAAAAAACATCTTTCCCATGCGGTTGCCATCCTTGCCGCTTCGTTTTGGGCGTTCGAGGGTTACATTCACACCAATGTATATGAATTGGGCTTGGAAACGCCTCTTGCTGCGCTGGCTGTGATGTACTTGATATACAGGCTATCCCAATTCGAAACAGAATGGCGTGCAAGGGACATTTCATGGAAGGACCTTGCCCAGCTGGGATTCCTTGCCGCAATCGTCATGTTCAGCCGCCTCGATCTTATCTTTCTGGCAGTCATGGTCGGGGTATGGCTGGTTTTTCAGGGCAGTGCAATCCGTTACCTTCTCCCGTTTGACGTCGCATTGATATTCATCTCGATGACCAGTTCGGTCATTTTGCGCACCGGATTTGATTCATACAACACGTTATATGCAGGCTCAGCCGTCGAAGCGACCATCCTTGCCCTTTTGATAAAAACCGTCCTGCTTTATTTCTTTGGAGCATACCAACACCCTCGCACGCATTCGCTCTGGATGCAGATCCGAGGGTTGTTCCTCGCCCTTTCTATCGGCGCAGTTCTGATTGCCGGGATTTACATTCTTCTTGTTCACATTGGACTCGGGAAAAACTTCCCCCGCTCGGCATTCCTGCTTGATTTCGGCATTAGCATGATTCTCCTTTTCTCGCTCAGACTCGCCGCACGCTGGTTCTCAAACCCCAGCCGCGCCGCTGCTGAAACCCCTCTCGCTCAATTTAGATCACGATGGAAAAATTGGTTAACTGACGGACTGGCATTTTATGGCGTGCTGGGTGGATTGCTGGCACTCTACATGCTCTTCAACCAGTTTGCATTCGGCACATCCAGTCCCGTAAGTGGACAGATCAAACGCTGGTGGGGCGGGATGGCAAGCGTCATCTACGAAAGTCCCGCAGCAAGTTGGACCGCATATTTCGGGATCAATTCGGAAATAAGCGATGTGTCAAAACCGTTCGCGGAACTTTTCTGGTGGAGTTCCGATGCCCTCCGTCCCGTCCTGCCCGGCACGAATAATCAGGATGAGCGTTACTACACTGCAATGGCAATCATGGCGTTGATCGGAATCGTGCTGATATTCTTCGTGAAAAAACGCTCCCTGCGCGTTGCCACGAACATGGGATTCATTCCACTAGCAGCGGGAGGCCTGATACATCTTTTGTCCTACACTGCCACCGCCTATGGCGGGGCGAAGGCGTGGTATTGGGTAAGCCAGATGATCCTTCTCACACTGGTCTTCAGCCTGCTTCTTGATCTAATTCTCAAACCGCTTCAGAGAATAAAAATCGCCCGCATTTCACTGGAAATTACCGCCGTTTTGATCGGCGTATTCCTGGCGCAAAGATTGAATCAATTTGTCCATTATGCAATGCGGCATGATTACTTCGCACCGGATCGGGCATACATGGAAGTGGTGGAATATCTTGAAGAAAACACCCCCGCTGGAAGCATTGTCGGCATGACCGGCGGCGGAAACGTCGGCTATTTCATCAAAGACCGAACCATTGTCAATATGGACGGTCTCATCAATAGTTACGATTATTTCCAAGCGCTGCAAAACGAAGCCGCGCCCACTTATTTATATGATCAGGGGATGAGGATCGTATTCGCAAACCCGCGCCTGCTGGCTCTGCCGCCTTATTTCGGTCAATTCGCCCCCTATTTCGAAAGGTACAGCAGTTACGGCGGAAAAGACCTCCTTTATCTTTTAGAAGAACCAAAATATTAAAGAATGACCTCATCCATTCTCGGTGAAAAGCGTCCTTTCCCTGTAACCCTGACACGATGGATGGTGTTAATCATGATAATCTGGAACGCCATTCGCGCTTGGACAGTTTTTGCGTGGAGTGATATTCTGAAAGAATTCTTCTATGCTCCGGGACCTATTGTCAGCGGTGTAATTGGAGGAATTTGGGCTATTATTGGGATGGTCCTTTATTGGGGTATCTGGCGGAAAAAGGAATGGGATAGAAAACTGCTAATTGGGGTAGCAGCAGGTTATACGGTCTGGTATTGGGGCGAACGGCTGATGTGGCAAAATCCGCGCCCAAACCTGGTATTTGCAGTCATCGCAAATCTGGTGGTCCTGATCGTCGTCATCATTACAACAAAATCATTGTCGAGAGAGGCTTATGAGCGAGAATCCGAAAATACACAAACTGACTGAATTAAAGGCGGAGTCACGTCTGGGCGGCGGGCAGGCGCGCATCGATGCCCAGCATAAAAAAGGACGCCTCACTGCGCGCGAACGGCTTGACCTGTTGCTGGATAAAGGTTCCTTCCGCGAAGTGGACCCGTTCGTTGTTCACCGCACGCACGATTTTGGACTGGATGCACAAAAGATCATGAGCGATTCAGTTGTCACAGGCTGGGGCACAATAGACGGGCGGCTTGTGTATGTCTTTTCGCAGGATTTCACCGTTTTCGGTGGAAGCCTGGGCGAAGTCCATGCCGAAAAAATCTGCAAAATCATGGACATGGCAATGAAGAACGGCGCGCCCATCATCGGCTTGAATGATTCAGGCGGCGCGCGCATTCAGGAAGGCGTGGTGTCGCTGGCAGGATACGCAGACATCTTCCTGAAGAACACCATGGCATCGGGTGTTATTCCGCAAATCTCTGCCATCATGGGACCATGCGCCGGCGGCGCAGTATATTCCCCCGCACTGACCGATTTTATTTTCATGACTCGCAACACCTCCTATATGTTTGTGACCGGACCCGACGTAGTCAAGACAGTGACGCATGAAGAAGTCACACAGGAGGAACTCGGCGGTGCGAGCGTTCACTCTGAAAAATCCGGCGTTTGTCATGTTGCGGCGGATAGCGAAGCGGATACACTCTACCTGATCCGCAAACTGCTCGGGTTCCTGCCGCAGAACAACATGGAAGATGCTCCCTTCGCGCCAACCGCAGACGACCCATTGCGAATGGATGAAACCCTGAACGAGATCATTCCCGATGACCCGAATAAACCCTACGACATCAAGGACGTCATCCGCCCGATCATGGATGACGGTAATTTCTACGAAATCCACGAAAATTATGCCGCCAACATTGTCGTGGGTTTTGCACGGCTGGGCGGGCACTCCGTTGGGATCGTGGCAAATCAACCCGCTGTGTTGGCGGGCGTGCTGGATATTGACGCCAGCGAAAAAGGCGCGAGATTCGTCCGCTTCTGCGATGCGTTCAACATCCCCATCATCACCTTCGAAGACGTACCCGGCTTCCTTCCCGGCACCAATCAAGAACACAACGGCATCATCCGCTCCGGGGCAAAACTGCTCTACGCCTACTGCGAAGCGACCGTACCAAAGTTGACCATCATCACCCGCAAGGCTTACGGCGGCGCGTACTGCGTCATGTCGTCCAAGCACATCCGCAGCGACATCAACCTGGCATGGCCCACCGCCGAGATCGCAGTCATGGGACCCGACGGCGCAGTGAACATCATTTTCCGCAAGGAGCTCGAAGCGGCAAAAGACCCCGTCAAAAAGAAAGCTGAATTGGTCGCCGACTATAAGGAAAAATTTGCCAATCCGTATGTCGCCGCGCAGCGCGGATACATTGACGATGTGATCGAGCCAAAAGAGACGCGCCCGCGATTAATCAATGCGCTCGAAATGTTGAGCAACAAGCGCGATGCCAACCCAGCCAAGAAGCATGGGAATATTCCACTGTAGCATGTCATTGCGAGCGAAGCGAAGCATTCCCCGCCTTGGCGTGGAGATCGCTTCGGCGAAAGAGCGCCGCCTCGCAATGACATAATGAGGTGATATGTTCAAAAAAGTTCTGATCGCAAACCGCGGCGAGATCGCCGTCCGCATCATCCGCGCCTGCCGCGAACTCGGTCTGGAAACCGTTGCCGTATTTTCGGAAGCCGACCGGAGTGCTCTTCACGTCCGCTATGCGGATGAGGCATATTTACTCGGTCCCGCTCCTTCGCGCGAATCCTATTTGCGCGCGGATAAGATCCTCGACATCGCCAAAGCCTCAGGCGCAGACGCGATCCATCCAGGCTATGGCTTTCTCGCCGAGCGCGAAGACTTCGCCTCCAACTGCGCCGACCACGACATCACTTTCATTGGTCCCAAACCATCCTCCATTGCGGCGATGGGAGACAAGGGCAAGGCACGCGCGACGGTAATTAAAGCAGGTGTGCCCGTTGTACCGGGAACAGAAGACGTGGGCAATATGACCGACGATGACCTGCTCCGCGTTGCACCAAAAGTGGGCTTTCCGCTTCTTATCAAGGCGACGGCTGGCGGTGGCGGAAAAGGCATGAGAGAGGTCCGAAGCCTGGAGGAAATGCCAGCCCTGCTCCAGTCCGCGAGGCGCGAGGCGGAAGCCGCTTTCGGCGACGGAAATGTATATCTTGAAAAACTGGTCGAGGGAGCGCGTCATATCGAATTCCAGATCATGGCGGATTCGCACGGCAATGTGATTCATCTGGGCGAGCGCGAATGTTCCATCCAGCGCCGTCATCAAAAACTTTTGGAAGAGGCGCCGTCCCCATTCCTCGACGATGAACTGCGCGGGAAAATGGGAGGCGTGGCAGTCAAAGCCGCGCAGGCAGTGGACTACGTCAATGCCGGTACGATCGAATTTCTGGTGGATAAAGACCACAACTTTTATTTCCTTGAAATGAACACCCGTTTGCAGGTGGAACATCCTGTGACCGAGATGGCAACGGGCGTGGATATTGTCGCCGAGCAAATCCGCGTTGCCCGCGGACGGCAGTTGAGTTACACACAGGAACAGATACAAATGAATGGGCACGCGATCGAATGCCGCGTCAACGCGGAAGACCCATTCAGCGGCTTCCTGCCTTCCACGGGACGGATCACGCACAGCCTGCTTCCTACAGGTCCCGGCGTGCGCGTGGATACGGGCGTGTATCCCGGTTTTGAGATCACACCTTATTACGACCCGATGATCGCAAAGCTCATTGTGTGGGGCGAGACACGCGCCCAAGCCATCCTGCGGATGCGCCGCGCGCTGGAGGAATACCGGATCGTGGGCGTGCGGACGAACATTCCCTTCCACCAAACATTGATGGATTCACACCGCTTTATGGGCGGACAATTCGATACGCGTTTTGTAGAAGAACGTTTCTCCATGAACGCCGCCTCCGAAATGCCGGACGCACAAGCCGAGATCGCCGCCATCCTTGCCACACTTGCGGCGCACAAACAGACCGAACGTTCCGCCCAGATCGTCCGCCGTAATGAGCGCGACACAAGCAACTGGAAATGGGTGGGGCGCTGGGAACGGATGCACCGATAAAAGAGGTTTCAGCATGAAATATGTGACAACTGTGGATGAAAAAGAGTTTGTGATCGAAATCGTGGACGAGCATCATGTCCGCGTTGGTGACCGTTTACTCCCGGTGGATATCGAGTCGGTCAGCGGACAGCCCGTCTTCTCGTTGATATTGGATGGAAAATCGTACGAGTCCTACGTTTACCAAAACGAAGAGGAATGGGAAGTGCTGTTGCGGGGGCGCCAGTATCAGGTAAGGGTTGAGGATGAAAGAGAAAAGCGCCTGAAAGCGGCGGCGGGCGGAGGCGTGGCAGAAGGAGGCGAGCTCCATCTAAAAGCGCCGATGCCCGGGTTGGTCGTCGCGATCCCCATCACAGAGGGTCAGGAAGTCAAAAAAGGACAGGTCTTGATCATCCTCGAATCCATGAAGATGCAAAACGAATTGAAGTCGCCGCGCGACGGCGTAGTGGAGCGCGTGCGCGTCAAGCCCGGTGAAAGTGTCGAGCAGAAGCAAACTTTGCTGAGCATCCAATAACATGGACGGACGGGAAACTGAAGTCAAGTTTTTCGTGAACGATCTTCAACGAATTGAATTGCGCCTTCGCGGGTTGAAGGCGCAATTGATTCATCCGCGGGTGCATGAGATCAATCTGCGATTCGACGACCAAAATGGAAACCTGCGGAGGACCAGCAAAGTACTGCGGCTCCGCAGGGACGCTGAAACAAAACTTACGTTCAAGGGCCCAAGCGAAGAACGGGAAGGCGGCGTGATGTCGCGGCAGGAGATCGAATTCAACGTCGGCGATTTCGAGGGCGCAAAACAATTCCTCGAAGCGCTGGGTTTCAGAGCCATGGTCTTCTACGAAAAATACCGCACCACCTATGAAATGAACGGCGTCCACATCATGTTGGATGAATTGCCCTACGGTGAGTTTGTGGAAATAGAGGGCGAAGATATCGATGCGCTGATGCAAATCACCAGGTCGCTGGGCTTGAACTGGAACGCCATGGTCAAGGCGGGTTATCACGCCCTGTTCGACCGCGTCTCGGATAAATTCAAACTTGACTCATCGCAACTTAGTTTCAAGGCGCTCGAAGCAATTCACGTCACCGCAAACGATATGAGTATCGTCCCGGCAGATTAGGATATACCGCCATTGAAAGTTCGATGCTGGGGGCTATACTAAAATCATGAAGACCATTCTCATCCTCGGCGGGTACGGGTATACGGGCAAATTTCTTGCGAAACACCTGCTCGCCCAAACCAACGCGAATCTCGTCATCGCAGGGCGCGATCTGGACAAAGCCAAAGCCTTTGCAGACGAACTCAACAACCCCCGCGTCTCGCCGTGGCGCGTGGATGGCTCGGATTATGCCAGTTTGAAACACGCGCTTCATGACGTAACTCTGTGTCTGGTCGCTGCTCCGATCACCCGCTACGCCGAAACCGTCATCCGCGCCTGCATCGACTCGCGAGTGGATTATCTCGACGTGCAATTCTCTTCTAAAAAACTGGGCGCGCTCCATGCTGCGCAACGTGACATCGAACAGAACGATCTTTGCTTTGTAACAGAGGCAGGCTACCATCCCGGTCTGCCAGCCGCGCTTGTCCGCTATGCCGCGACAAAATTGGATACGCTTGAATCGGCAGTTACGGCCGGCTATCTCAACTTGAGGGACATTCCCTACACCGAAGCTGTTGACGAACTCATGGAAGCTTTTCTGGACTACCAGGCGCAGGTGTACAAGAACGGCGCATGGACGAAACCCTCTTCATGGGATATGCGCGCATTCGATTTTGGCGAGGACATCGGCAAACGGACGTGCTACTCCATGTTCTTCGAGGAACTGCGCGCGCTTCCCAGTCTATATCCTCACCTCAAGGAAACCGGCTTTTATATTTCGGGTTCGAACTGGCTGGCAGACCTTATCGTTACGCCCCTGGTCTTCCTCGGCTTGAAGATCACGCCGAAGCGCGGACTCCGCCCGCTCGGCAAACTGATGTGGTGGGCTATGGGAAAATCCAAGCCGCCGTATATGGTTGCGCTCAAGGTGGTGGCGAAAGGTTTAAAGAACGGACACCAAGTTCAGGTCGAAGCGCGAGTCGCGCATCCCGACGGGTACGAACTCACTGCGATCCCCGTCGTTGCCTATCTGCTTCAATATCTCGACGGCGCGGCGCGGCGAAGCGGGCTTCATATCATGGGTCACATTGTCGAGCCGATTCGATTCTTCGAGGATATGAAAAAGATGGGAGCGGAAATCATACAATCTGACGGTCATTCAGCCACATAATCGATTCGACTTCGGCATCGACCCCCAACAGCGTGGATAAAACCTTCTTAACAGAACCCGCTTCGCCCGACGTGATGAAGCGGGTTCTTCCTTCCCCTTGATTTTGATTCAACAATCCATCCGCCTCGAGCAGACGTTTGACCTGTTTCGCCACTGCCGGAGCAGGATCTATCACCCGGACCTTTTCCCCCGCAATCCGCTCGATGAGCGGAATCACGAACGGATAATGCGTGCAGCCAAGCACCA
Organism: uncultured Anaerolinea sp.; assembly: GCA_964563315.1. Taxonomy (GTDB): domain Bacteria; phylum Chloroflexota; class Anaerolineae; order Anaerolineales; family Villigracilaceae; genus Villigracilis. The sequence goes on from CAZLWG010000001.1 coordinate 141,353, forward strand.
CCGTATCGATATTCTTTTCCAGCATCGGAAGCAATGCATCTTCAAGAATGGCGCGGGTCTGAGGAGTGTTCAACTCGCCTCTTTCGATCTGATTCACCAACCCCGGGCAGGTATTCTGGAACAGTTCCACGCCGTTCGCAAAACGTTCCACCACTGAAGCATACAACTCGCCTTGAAATGTGGCTGGCGTTGCGAGCACTCCGACCTTGCCGGTTTGCGTCTTTTCCGCGGCGGGCTTCACAGCAGGCTCCATGCCCACGAACTGGACATCGGGGAATGTCGCACGCAGATGTTTCAAAGCCGCCGCCGAAGCCGTATTGCAGGCTACGACGATAGCCTTTGCGCCGCGACCAAGTAAAAATCGGGTGATGCCCTCGGAAAAATTTTGTATCTGTTCCATCGAGCGCGGACCATACGGCACATGCCCTTGATCACCGACGTAGATGATATCTTCATTCGGCATTAACGCGCGGACTTCGCGCAGGACGGAAAGTCCACCCACGCCTGAGTCGAAAATGCCGATGGGGTTCTTTGGATACATTTATGGAGTCAATTCAGCGCATTATCCTGCGCACGTAAAGCAGTTTCTCAACAGAAGCAATAACCTGCCCTGCTTCGTCCATCACATTCACGGAAAAGATCGGCTCGATCTTACCATTCCGATCCGCCTGGAGGCGGATCTGTTCGACCCGCTCCGGCGGGATGTGGAAGCGCGCTCTCATCGTTCCGCGTCCCGGCCTTTTGAATTGAATGCTGGCGGCTTTGTCCCAGACGATATAATCGCGTCCCAACAGCCGCATCAAAATCAACATGAACCAGGGATCGCACATCGCATACAATGAGCCCCCAAAATGCACGCCGACGATGTTCCGGTTCAAAGGCGTCATCTTCAATTTGACTTCGACCGTCCGTTCGTCAACGGTGCGGGCGCGTATTCCTGCCCCAAGAAGGGGTGGATAAAAATTGATCAATTTTTCGCGGATTTGCTGCTTGAAATTCATGTGCTTTTTGTTGATGCATCCACAAACGATTTGAACAATCTCTGCATGGCGGGTTGGTCGGTCAACCATTCGGGGTGCCATTGCACGCCAACTGCAAAGGGATGATCCGGCATCTCGATCACCTCCACCAGGCCATCCGGCGCGTGACCCGCTACACGCAGCGACGGCGCAATATCCTTCAACCCCTGATGATGCAGGCTGTTGACTTGTAAAAGCGTCTCGCCGAAAATCTCCGCCGCGCGGGTCGTTTCATCCACATGGACCGGGTGAACGATTGCAGAGAACAACTCGCCGGGGTAATCATGGTCGAGCGTGCCTTCCACTTGCCCGGCAATATGCGTGTAAAGCGTGCCGCCCAACGCCACATTCATCACCTGCGCGCCCCGGCAAATTCCAAGCAGGGGTTTGCCATCCTTCACCGCTGTCCGCAACAGGGATATTTCTGTAAGGTCGCGACTTTCGTCGATCCCTGAAATCCGCACATGATCCATACCTTCGAAATATTTCAAGGATATATCGCCGCCCCCGGTGAACATGATGCCTTGCAGCCTCGAATAAAGGTCCTGAAAATCGTCTTCGCTCAAAATCGCAGGAATTAACACTGGCAATCCACCCGCCTGAGAAACTGCCCGAATATAGGAATGTTGAACAGCTGTAATGGGATTCCCATTGGGGTTTTTCGTACTATAGGTTGTGACGCCGATCAAGGGCTTCGCCAATTGAACCTCCAAACAAAAAAGACCCTGACGATCCTTTCAGACCGTCAGGGTCTTTACAGGAAAACCCTAAACAAACTTCTCTTTGATCCTTGCGCTCTTGCCGGTGCGTCCGCGCATGAAGTACAACTGGGCGCGGCGGACCTGACCATGCCGTTCGACGACGATCTTGTCGATGCGCGGCGAGCGGAGCAGGAAGGTGCGTTCCACCCCAATGCCGTTCGACGCCATGCGCCGGACAGTCACAGAAGCGTTGTTTCCGCTGTTTCGCAGGCGGATCACCAGTCCCTTGAACTCCTGAATACGTTCGCGGTCGCCTTCCTTGATCTTCACGTGTACGCTTACGGTGTCACCAGAACTCAACTGGGGGATATTCTCGTTATCTTTAGCCTCAGCGGCTTTCATCAGATCTGCCATTTCCGTTCTTCCTTACTTGTGATTTAGTATTCCTTGTTACGCGACGCGCGATTATAGCACGCATTTTCTCAAATCACAAGCCCGTTTGGCTACCCATATTTCCGCACCGCCAGCACGGCATTATGACCGCCGAACCCGAAAGCATTGCTGATCGCAAGCGATATCTTCGCCTCGCGCGCCTTGTTCGGGATATAGTCAAGATCGCATTCGGGATCGGGGGTTTGATAATTGATGGTTGGAGGCAGAACGCCTTCGCGCACCGCCTGCACACAAAAAATGGCTTCCAGCGCGCCGGTGGCGCCCATCATGTGTCCCGTCATGGACTTGGTGGAGGAGATCGGCAGTTTATGTGCCAGGTCGCCAAATGCCGCTTTTACCGCGCGCGTTTCAGCCTGATCGTTCAACAATGTGCCGGTACCATGCGCATTAATGTATCCCAAATTATCCATATTCGCTTCCGCCGAGGATAACGCCATCAGCATGGCCGCTGCGCCGCCTTCGCCTTGTTCATGAGGCGCAGTCACATGGAAGGCGTCCGCCGTTGCGCCGTAACCAGCCAGTTCGGCAAGGATATCTGCGCCGCGCGCCTTTGCATCCGTTTCCCGCTCCAGCACCAGCACCGCTGCGCCTTCCCCCATCACCAATCCATCGCGGTTTTTATCGAAGGGCTGGGGGGTCATCGAGTAGTCATCGTTCCGCCGCGACATTGCTCCCACGCGGTCGAACGCCGCCACACCCGTGGAAGTGATTGTCGCCTCGGATGCGCCTGTGATCGCCGCATCGATCATCCCCGTGCGCAGCATCATAAGAGCCGTGCCAATTCCATCCGCGCCGGAAGCGCAAGCGGAAGCCACCGAAAAACAGGGTCCTTTGATCCCAAACTCGATTGCTGCCATCCCCGCCCCGCCATTCGCCATCAACATCGGAATCAGGAAAGGACTGACGCGACGCGGTCCCTCCTTGTAATTGGTAAGTGTCGCATCCTGCAGCGACTGCAAACCGCCGATTGCCGACGATATGATCACACCGATCCGCCCGGCGTTGTTTCCTGTGATCTCCAGCCCGGACTGCATCAACGCCTGTTTCGCTGCCGCAATTGCAAACTGCTCAAAGCGGTCGCGGCGGCGCGCCTCTTTGCCATCCATAAACTGCTCCGGCTTAAAGTCCTTGACCTCCGCTGCGATATGCACCTGCAAAGGCGAGGAATCAAAGAGGCTGATCGGCCCCACCCCCGACTTCCCCGCAATGACATTCTCCCAACTTTCCTTCACACTCAAACCAAGCGGATTCACCGTCCCCATTCCGGTGATGACGATACGATCCTGCATGTTTCCTCCGGTAAAAATTATGTACAGATATGCGCTAATAAAAACCCCTTAAAACAAAAAGCGTCACGCGAAACAGGACACAGCGGTTCTCGCTCAACTGAAGCTTGTGCAACCTCTCATATACGATTCACACTGGAGATTTTTTCTACTCTCCCGGCTTTGGGATGTAATCCCCTTCGACCCATTCCTGCCCGTCTGGCCCGACTTCCTTTTTCCAAATGGGGACGATCTCCTTAAGGCGGTCGATCCCGTAGCGTGCCGCGTCAAAGACGCCTGTGTCGCGGTGAGCGGCAGTACAGGCGATGAGGACGGTCGGCGTTTTGGGATAGAGCTTACCGATACGTTGAACGATGGCAATCCCTTCTACAACAGGCCACTTCTCACGGATCTCGTCTGCAACTTGTTTCATCTTGGCTTCCGCCATCGGGATATAGGACTCATATTCGAGATATTCGGTTTCATGGGTATCGCCCCGCGTTGTGACTCCGCGCACCATGCCGGTGAAGATCGCCGCCGCGCCGGTGGATGACATGGTAATTCTTTCGAGCAGATCATTCAAGTCAATTTCGGATTCGGTGATGGAATAGATGGTTGGAAAATTGGAAGATTGCATGTCTGCGTTATCCTCCAGAAACGGGGGGGAACAATGCGATTTCCGCATTAGCAGGGACAACAGCCTCGTCAAACGCATATTCGCGGTTGATGGTAATCAGTACGGATTTCATGGAATCTTTCAGGTTGGGGTGGTCTGCGCCGAGCTTTTCCTTCAACTGCAGAATGGTCATATCGGCGGGGATGTCCATTTCCATGGACTTTGTTCCGGCGCGGTCGCGGATGGTGGCAAAGAATAAAAGTTTTATGTGATTCATCTTATATCCACACATCATTGGGAGCGGTCAATTCAGAGTCTGTTGCGCTGCCCGTGTTGACCAAGCCCGCAGGTTCGATCAGTAAAATGTGACATTCCCGCCCAGAGACGGGTTTATGTTCCACGCCTTTGGGAACGACGAACATTTCGCCTTCATCCAATGAGACGCTTCCATCGCGAAATAGAATATCGAGATGACCCTTGACCACGATGAAGACTTCATCCGTATCCGGATGCTCGTGCCAGACAAATTCACCCTGGACTTTGGCAAGTTTGAGGTGATAGTCGTTGAGTTGGGCAATGATCTTCGGAGACCAGTGCTCGGAGAATTGAGTAAGTTTTTCCTGGAAGTTGATGGGAGTGTAATTCATGGTTTACCTATAAATGCGCCCTGCTGCTTTACGGAAAGTTATCCGCCCTGAGCAGGATGACATAATTCTATTCGTTCACCACGTCTCCGCTCATGCCGCCATGTTTCTCGATGAGTCGGATATTCTGAATCCGCATGGACTTTTCGGCGGCTTTTGCCATATCGTACACGGTAAGAGCTGCAATAGAGACAGCGGTCAGCGCTTCCATCTCGACGCCGGTCTTGCCTGTCACCTTGGCGGTGGCAGTGATGACCACGCCGGGAAGGGTATCGTCCAACTCGAGATCGACATCCACTTTGGAAAGCGGGAGAGGATGACATAGCGGAATCAGGTCTGAGGTCCGTTTTGAAGCGATGATGCCCGCGAGTTGCGCCACGGTCAAGACATCACCCTTTTTTATTTGTCCGGCACGGATCAAATCCAAAGTCTCTTTCTTCATGCGGACTTCTCCGCGGGCAATGGCAACACGAGGTGTGTCGGGCTTGTCGCTTACATCAACCATTTTGGCGCGGCCATGTTCATCTAAATGAGTCAACTTGGACATGGCGTAGATTATAACCGCCCTTCGACTTCGCTCTGCGCCCGGGGCGCAATGCGATATAATTCGCAGGCTTATGGACGGATTTCTCGGCAATCAACTCGGCACGTATAAGGTTCTAACTCCGGTGTATGAGGGTCCTCTTGACTTATTGTTGAGTCTGATCGAACGCGCCGAATTGGATATTACAGCGGTGTCGCTGGCTTCTGTGACGGATCAATACCTCGAGCATTTGCGCGGTGTGGAACAACAAAAGCCGGATGAAATTTCATCATTTCTGGTGATCGCTGCAAAGCTGGTGCAGATAAAATCTGAGGCCTTGCTGCCGCGGCCGCCGGAACGCGAGCCCGGCGAAGAAGACCCCGGCGAATCGCTAGTGGAACAGTTGAAACTGTACAAACGCTATAAAGAAATAGCAGTTTGGTTGGAAAACCGCCAGACGAACAACCTGCGGACGTACCTGCGTGTGGCTCCGCCTCCCAAAGTGGAACCCAAACTCGACCTGTCGAATTTGACACTGGAGGGTTTGCTCAACGCAGCAAATTCGGCATTCTCAAAAGGCAAGGATAAAAAGCCGCTGGGGACGGTCATCACTGCGCCCAAAGTTACCATCCGCGAAAAAATTGAATTCATCACAAAGACGTTGAAGAACATTCAACGAATGACCTTCAGCGGACTGATTGCCGACAAAGCCACCCGCGTGGAGATTGTGGTGACCTTCCTTGCGCTATTGGAGTTGGTGAAGCGTTATCACATCACCGCGAAACAGGAAACGTTGTTCGGTGATATCGAGTTCGAACGCAGCGACAATTGGAGCGAGGACGAAGAGATCGAGATCGAGTTTGAGTAAGGCTGATTCAAACGCAACAAGACATGCGACATCAGGGTGGTATTTGTTGGCTCGGTCAAAAGCGGGGTCTGCCAAATCTCCAATAATGGAAGAACAATCCCGCAATCGCCCCCAAATTATCGAACACCAGCACATCCATCACCGACGGAGTCCGACCGGGGACAAAAGATTGATGGAACTCATCCGTGGCAGAATATAATACTGCCAGCAACCAGGCAAGAAAATAATTCCGTCTGGGAAGCGCGATCAGATATGCTAACGCCAGCAGGCCGTATCCGACTCCGTGCGCGGATTTCTTGACGAAATAATCCCATCCGCCGAAGTTCGGCAATTCATCGCTCGCGCGTGAAGAAAACGCAAAGATGACACCCATCAAAATCAGGGCGGGAAGCCAGCGCGGTACAATATCAAGGATTCTTTTCAAAAGAGGTCTCTTTGATCGGTGATGTAATTCTCAAACAAGACGACGCCTGGCTGAAATTCGCCCAGCCGCGCCGCGTGATTGTAACCGAGAAGCTGGCTGAGGTCCGCGAAAGCTTGGAAGAGGTCGAAAGGCTGGTGGAAGAGAACGGCTGGACTGCCGCCGGTTTCATCGGCTATGATGCCGCTCCCGCATTCGACCCAGCAATGAAGGTCATCCCGTCAAATAATTTTCCTCTCTTATGGTTTGGCTTGTACGACACTTTCCAGACTGTCGAAGCCTTGGAAGAATTCGGAGACCTTCCGCCACTGAATTGGGAACCTGATACCGAACGAGATGCCTACAACACCGCAATACAAACCATCAAAGAAAGGATCGCCCAGGGCAAAACATATCAAGTCAACTACACCATGCGCCTCCGCGCGGACTTTGAGCTTGATCCATGGACCCTGTTCCGTCACCTCGCTCAAAACCAGAACAAACATGCCGCCTTCCTTGACATTGGCGATTGGGCGATCTGCTCTGCTTCGCACGAATTGTTTTTCGATTTGGACGGCGAAATCATCACTGGATGCCCCATGAAAGGGACGGTCCGGCGCGGGCGAACTACATCCGAAGACAAAATCCAAGCCGATTGGCTGCGCGCATCTCCAAAAAACCGAGCCGAGAACGTGATGATCGTGGATATGATCCGCAATGACATTGGGCGCATTGCGGAAGTCGGCAGCATCCATGTGCCTGAGTTATTCACTATCGAAAAATACCCCACCCTCTTCCAAATGACATCCACTGTTCAGGGGAAAACCAGGGCATCAGTGTCAAAAATATTTTCTGCACTATTTCCATGCGCTTCCATCACAGGCGCGCCAAAGGTCAGCACCATGAACATCATCGCGGATTTGGAAGCAAGTCCGCGCAAGGTCTACTGCGGAAGCATCGGGTACATTGCTCCGAACCGCAAGGCGCGCTTCAACGTTGCCATCCGCACAGCGCTGGTGGATAAGAAACACGGCAAAGCAGAGTATGGCGTGGGCGGCGGGATCGTATGGGACTCCACCTCCGCGGATGAATACGGTGAAGCCCTGCTCAAAGCGCGGGTATTGACCGATCCGCCGCAAAAGGAATTCTCCCTATTCGAGACCCTGCTCTGGACTCCGGAAAGTGGTTATTTTTTATTGGATCGCCATCTTGCAAGAATGTTGGATTCGGCAGATTATTTTGGATTTCAAACAGCAGAATCAGAAGATAAGGTTGGAAAAGTATTAAGCGACCTCGTCATTGCCGCTGATTCACCCAAGCGGGTGAAGTTACTGATGAATTCGAAAGGAGAACTCTCCGGCGAGACCAAAGACTTTCAACCAAGCGATAAGGTCTTCAAGGTGCGTCTTGCAAATGAACCCGTCAACTCGAACGATCAGTTTCTCTTTCACAAGACTACCAACCGTAATGTCTATGAAAAAGCAGTCATCGCCGGTCTCGATGAGATTTTGCTTTTCAATGAAAACGAGGAATTGACCGAGTTTACCATCGGCAATCTGGTTGTGAAGATAAACGGGGAGTTATTCACTCCTCCTGTGGAATGCGGTCTATTGGCAGGGACGTTTCGAGCGGAACTGATTGCTTCCGGCGAGGTAAAGGAACGGGTACTCCTCAAACAGGACATGGCAGAGTTCGAGGCGGTGTTCCTCATCAATTCGCTTAGAAAATGGGTGAAGGTGGATATCCAATAATTACGGAGACGCGCTCAAAGCACAGCGAAAGCCAATGTCTTCATAGGCATCATCAAGACCGTACCAAAGGCGGTACGCCCCGCGACCAAAACCGAATAACATGCTCCACGAGCCGCCTCGCACAACACGGTAATCCGTCAGGGATGGGTCAACTCCCTGCGGATTTTCCCTGGGCGAAATGGCGTAATAATTCTGAACGGACGCGGTTAGTGGGTCCACTTCAAGGAAGGCGTCATGCACCCACTCCCACACATTGCCGCCCATATCCAAAACGCCGTACGGGCTTGCACCTTCGGGGAAACTCCCCACCGGCGCGCTTCGAATATAGCCATCGCAGTCTTCGGGCGTGTTCGGCATGATGGATGCGTCGAGGATAAGTTCATCGTCAAAATTTCCCATTTTGCAATCGTATTCGTTTCCCCACGGATAGACCCGCTGTTTGTTCGAACCGGCATCCCAAATGGCAGCCTTCTCCCATTCCGCTTCAGTGGGCTGGCGGCGTCCAGCCCATTCGCAGTAGTTCTCTGCATCCACCCAAGAAACGAAAACGATCGGATGATCGGAAAAGTCGGGATTGTCGAATTCAACGGTGGAATATGGCAGGTTACACGCGCCATCCTCGATACATTTTCGATACATTGCATTCGTGACTTCGGTCTGGTCGATCCAGTAGGCATCCAGGAAAACATCGTGTTGAGGGCGTTCGTCGGTAAGTCCGAATTCACTCCCCATTTTGAACTCGCCTGCGGGCACGTAAACAAGCGGCATACCGTCCTTTGATTTTGCGTCAGCCGCCATTTCAGAGGAGTCTCTTGCGAAGCATCCGCTTAACAACAGGAAGACAATAACCATTAAAGAACGACTTGTCTCTCTCATCACACACCTCCGATAATTTTCACATTATACTTCCGCCTCGATACCCACTCATATTTTGTTCTCACAGCCGGTTAATGATCGCAAAGCGGACTTTGTTATAATGTTTCCCTGATCTGTACATAAAAAGGAAGATTGAAACCCTTGACTACACTTAACCCACATGTCAAATTCTACACATGGCAGGGACTTTGGTCTCTTTTCCTGATGTGCGCTTTTCCGCTTCACGTCTGGACCTTCATCCTTGCCTTCCGCGATTTTTCCTGGGTCGCAGAACGGACAGACGCCTGGGACGCCGTCGGGGTCGTGTCCTACGGACTGATCTTCACCTTTGCGGAAAGCCTCGCTGTTTTCTTTGCAGCATTAATTCTCGGTTTGTTAATTTCGAAGAAATGGGAGGAAAGAAAGCGGATCGCGCTGTTAAGCGTGCTGGTCTTGATCATTTCATTGTGGGCGATGATCAACCACCTGTATTTTATCCGCGAAGCTTCCTTCCCGCCTGAGTTCATCGGCTTTTTTGTCCAAACCAGCCGCCCATTGAGGGTGCTTTACATTCTTGCCTTCCTCATCGTGGCTCCGACCTTTCTCCTTCCGGCGTACTTCATCTTGAAGTCCGAGAAGGTTCTTTCTTTTATCCGTGAGGTAATCGAGCGGCTCTCGCTGTTGATGATCATGTATCTTGTCATGGATCTTGCCGCCTTTGTGATCGTCATCGTTCGTAATATTTGACATGCATAAAATGAATCACAAAATTTATCGCCGTGACTTCTTAAAATTAGCAGGAGCGGCGTCTCTGGGGCTTTTCGCGCCCCCGCTGTTACAAAATCTGGGGGCGAGCGGCATGATGAAGGAGGGCAGAAAGAACGTATTGGTCGTCGTGTTCGATGCTCTCTCCGCGCTAAACATCTCCCTTTACGGATACGGGCGCGAGACCATGCCGAACCTCAATAAACTTGCCAACCGAGCAGTGGTCTATCACAACCACTTTGCAGCCGGTAATTTCACAACCCCTGGCACAGCCTCTCTGCTGACCATGACCCTGCCCTGGACTCACCGCGCGTTCCGATTCGATGCGACGGTGAAGGAGACCCTGGCGGATAAAAACGTCTTTACTTCCTTTGGAGAATATCACCGGATCGCCTATACCCACAACCCGCTGGCAAACACCCTCCTCAAACAATTCCGCATGGACATCGATGAATACGTGCCTCGGGAAAAACTTTTCATCAATAATGACAGTTTGATCCGCAATCTGTTTCCCAGCGACGAAGATATTGCCACTGTAAGCTGGGCACGCGCCATGAAACGCAAGGAAGAAGGCTATTCCTATTCCCTCTTTTCGTCGCATCTTTACGAAAAATATCAAAACAGAAAAATTTCCGGTTTCAAAGACCTGTATCCGAACGGATTGCCAAGCACCAATGGAGACAACTACTATACCCTTGAGGACGGAATTGACTGGCTCCAGTCCCGCCTGGAAACGCTTCCCCAGCCGTTTTTCGGATATTTCCATTTCTTTCCGCCTCACTTCCCATATAAACCGCGCATTGAGTTCGGCGACCGGTTTGTGAACGATACGTGGATACCTTTGGACAAACCACAAGACCTTTTTACCGAAGGGAATGCATACGAGACACTGTCAAAATCGCGCGCGTTTTACGATGAATTCATTCTGAATGTTGACAGCGAGTTCGGCAGGCTCTTCGACACACTCGAGTCTCTGGGGCTGTTGGAGGATACCTGGGTGGTGCTTACATCCGACCATGGCGAGATGCAGGAACGTGGCATCTCCGGTCACACGACACCCACTCTTTACCAACCCATTGTGCGGATCCCTTTGCTTGTCTTTGAGCCAGGACGGGAAACCAGGCAGGACATTTACACCGCGACAAGCGCGGTGGACGTGATGACGACACTTCTGCATGTGACAGGTCAGACGCTTCCCGAATGGACAGAAGGGAAAATCCTGCCTCCTTATACGCCCCCGAGGCCCCGAAATGCACGCAGCGTATACGCAGTTCAGGCAAGGCGGAACGACCCGGCCCATCCAATAACAGAGGCGACTGTGATGCTTGTGGAAGAAGACTACAAGTTCATATACTATTTGGGTTACGACCAACTTGGTGAAAAAGGGGAGCGCTTCCAACTCTTCGACCTTGGAGCTGATCCTGAGGAATTAAACGATCTCTCCACGGCAAGGAGAAACACTGCGTCCGAACTGCTCGGCATGACGCTCGCAAAACTGGAAGAAGTGAACGAGCCTTTCTCAAATCGGTTAAAGTAGACGAACAAATACGCATGAATAACGACAGAGGTACATTAATTATGACATACGGTCTTGGGCGGCGGGATTTTCTAAAACTTGCAGGCATGCTCCCGCTTGGGTTCATCGCTCCCCCGCTCGCAAAAAAGATGGGAACATCCCAAATATTACAGGGTGGGAAAAAAAACGTACTGGTAATTCTTTTTGATTCGTTCTCTGCCTCCAATATATCCCTGCATGGGTACGGGCGCAGGACAACGCCCAATCTGGACAGGCTTGCCCGCCGGGCCACCGTTTATCACAACCACTTCGCCGGGGGCAACTACACCACGCCTGGTACAGCCTCCCTCCTTACCATGACACATCCCTGGTCGCACCGCGCATTCCGTTTTGCAGACGAGGTCGTGGAATCCTACACGGACAAAAACGTTTTTCGTGTGTTCGATGATTATCACCGCGTCGGGTATACCCATAATCCTCTCGCAAACATCTTGTTATCGCAGTTCAGACGAAATGTCGACGATCACGTCCCGATGGAAAAACTATTCATCAGCGACGATGGCCTCATCCGCGAAATGTTCGCCAAGGATGAGGATATTGCAACAGTCAGCTGGTCGAGGGAAATGAAGCGCAGCGAGTATGGGTATTCGTATTCGTTATTTTTGTCCAACCTCTATGAGAAATACAAGGAAAGAAAACTTGCCAGTTACAAAGACCGCTACCCGAACGGGTTACCAAACACCAATGGTGGAAATTACTATGCCCTTGAAGAAGGAATAGACTGGCTTAGAGACGAAGTCACCGAATTCCCGCAGCCATTCTTTGCCTATGTCCATTACCATCCTCCGCATTTCCCGTACAAACCCCGCATTGAATTCAATGATATTTTCGTGAATGACCACTGGAATCCTTTGAACAAACCAGACGATCTTTTCACCGAGGGAAATTCGTATGAAACCCTTGCAAAAGCAAGAGCCTTTTACGATGAGTTCATTCTCAATGTCGACAGCGAGTTCGGGCGATTGTTCGACAGCTTGGAAACTTCCGGAATACTTGAGAACACCTGGGTGGTGCTCACGTCCGACCACGGGGAAATGCAGGAGCGCGGCATTTCGGGTCATGTAACCCCCACGCTTTATCAGCCCATCGTCCGCGTGCCGTTGATGATCTTCGAGCCGGGGCAGCAAGCCGGCAGGGAAATTCATAATCCCACCAGCGCAGTCGACCTGATGACGACTCTCCTGCATGTAACAGGGCATGATATTCCGGAATGGTCGGAAGGAACCATCATGCCTCCCTACGCGTCTCAAGGAGATAATGTGGTGTACACGGTTCAAGCCCGGCGTAATAATGTCGAATTGCCATTGACCGAGGCAACCATTATGCAGGTGACGGGTAAATATAAATTGATCTATTACATAGGCTACGAGCAATTGGGCGGCCGCGGCGAATACTATCAGCTCTTTGATATTGAAACCGATCCCGAGGAGCTCAACGACCTGGCAGGCACGGAACAAGAAACAGCGCTGGAATTACTGAGCAGTCTAAAGTCGAAATTAGAGGAAGTAAACAAGCCTTTCCAGGGCGGTTAAAGACCGGATGGACCGCCCCAAAGTGTTCTTTGATATAATGGCGACGTCCATATTCAAACAATGTCCATAAGAAAGAGATATAACAAGGAGTATCATGTATATTGACCCCAATTTTGGTGGGATGCTGTTCCAGGTCCTCGCAGTCGTCTTCGGCGTTTTGTCCGGAGTGGTTCTCATGTTTGCTGGAAAGATCAAGATGGGAATTGCAAAATTCCGCCGCTCGTTACGCAAGAAAGATGATGAGACCGAAATGACTGATGAAAACGACGAAAAAGAACAATAAATCCCGCCGAACCCACGGAAGAAATTACAGCTAATGCGCACTCTTATCATTGGTCTGGATGCCTTTGATCCGTCCTTTTTGGAACGAATGCAATCCAAAGGAAAGACTCCCAACTTAAATAAATTTATTGAAAAAAGGGGATATTCCCCATTTCAAGTAGTGGACCCGCCGCAGAGCGAGGTTTCCTGGACAAGCATCGCGACAGGTTTGAATCCTGGCGGGCATGGAATGTTCGATTTTGTCCATCGAAACCCCGCGAATTACAGCCTTCAAGTTTCCCTTCTTCCAACTCAAAGAAATCTTCTTGGCCTTCAGTTCGTACCGCCTCACAATGCTCAGACAATTTTTGACGAGGCTGTACATGAAGGTTACCCGGCAACCTCCCTGTGGTGGCCTGCCACATTTCCTGCAAAACTCGCCTCCCCAGTCAGGACCATTCCGGGTTTAGGGACTCCTGACATTCTTGGGCGGCTTGGAGCAGGCACTAACTTTTCTCCTGAGACCCAATCGGACGATCCAGAGAGAAAAACTGCCACAAGACTGCTGGCTCAAAAAAACGACGTAATGTTTACGGGTATTATCGAAGGTCCCGCCCGAAAGAACGGAACAGCAAACATCGAGTTTGAACTTGAGGTCGAAGACGAAGCCTATGCAAAATTGGTTATCGGAAAACAGAAAATTCGATTGATGAAGGGGGAATGGAGCGACATTATCGAACTGCCGTTCTCAATTGGATTTGGTGTAACTGTTAAAGGAATTACGCGCGCCATCCTAACAAACTCGGATCCGGTTAACTTATATTTTCTGCCGCTTCAACTCCATCCGTTGGCTTCGCCTTGGCCATATGGTACGCCCAAGAGTTTTGTAAAAGACCTTTGGAAATCCACTGGACCCTTCCTCACTCTCGGCTGGCCGCAGGATACCACTGCTCTTAACGATGGCTTCATCAGCGACGATCAATTCCTAAAGCTGTGTGAAACAATTGACGGGGAGCGCGAGGCGGTGTTAATGAGATCCCTCGACACTTTCGACGAGGGAATCCTGGCGTGTGTCTTCGACAGCCTTGACCGCATCCAGCATATGTTCTGGAAAAACAGGGCGGATGTCATCGAATCATGGTATGTCAAACTGGACGAACTGATCGGGCGCATTTACAAAAAAGCCCTGGAGAAAGGCAGGGTCAAAATATTAATCGTCTCCGATCATGGTTTTGGCGGGTTCGACCATAAAGCCCACTTAAATCAATGGCTGATCAATCATGACTATATGTCACTTAACGATCCTTCTGGTTCAAAAGACCTTAAAAATGTAAATTGGGGTAAGACCCAGGCGTATGCGCTGGGGTTGAACAGCCTTTATCTGAACATCTCCGGCAGGGAGGGACAAGGTATTGTCGCCGAAGCCAACAGCGCTGAACTGCTCCATAAGTTGAAAAACGATCTCTTACAGTGGAAGGGATCCGATGGGGAGCAGGTCATCCAAAAGGTTCTCGTGCGCTCGGAGGTGTTCCAGGGTCCGCTTGCAGATTACGCCCCAGATCTGTTCATTGGCTACCGCCCTCCATACCGCGGCTCGGCAGAGACCGGGCTTGGGCAGTGGAAAAGGGAAGAGATCGAAGCCAATCGGGAGCACTGGGAAGCTGACCACTGTTTCGATGCGAACGCCGTCCCTGGTGTAATTTTTTCATCGGATGGACTTGCCAACTGGTCAAAGCCGTCGTACCGCGACTTCCCTGCAATGGCGTTGGGCAAAGAGTTGGCAGGACGCGATACCGCGCCGCCCCCATCCTATAGCGATGAAGATGAAGAACAGATCGAAAAAAGGCTGAAGGATCTCGGCTATCTTTAATTCGATGGTTAATATTAATAACAAAGAAAACCGCCAGTCAGATTGGCGGTTTTCTTTGTTTATGCGCCTGATTTCCTTTGCCGGTAATACTGACCTTGCGGCACGTCTTCCATCGCCTGAGCATCCACCAGGATTTGCAGGAAGTTCACCACTTTTGCAACATGTGCGGCCGGCTCCTTCATTAGTTCGTTGTAATTTACGTATAGAACGTCCATATTGGGGCGGCTGGAAAGCCAGGCTTTCACTTTTCCTAAGTGCTTGGTATATAAGTCTACGAAAACTTTATCTTCATCGGCGTTACCGGGTTTCCCCCTGCGTTCCAGCATCTTTCGCTGCGACAGGAGGATCTCCGCCAACTCCCGTTCCATGAAGATTATCTTATAACGATGGGCATCTGGTAAATATTCGAGCAGTGCTGAAATGATCTTTACGACCTTGCCATAGGATTCCCCAACCCAGGCAATGTCACCCTCTTTTAACTGTTTTACACGTTCAAATTCATAATACCCCTGCAGGTTATCGTCGTCCGCGGAGCGGACATTGTCAGTAAGGATCTGCATCCCGCCCGCCTCAAGCATTTTCATCATCATCGATGTGCCAGACCGGGGCAATCCTGATACAACATAGATGGTATCGTTCGCATCGCTCATTTTTGTTTTTAATCCTCATTGTCTTTGATATCAATTACAGGGCAAGCCAGCCACAGGATGATACTTTCTTTTTGAGGTTTCGTAAACACCAACCACGGCGCTCTAAATTTCATGCAATGAACCAGTGGGATGTGAACAAATAGTCTGCATTCGGGTATTGGATCCCGTATCTGACGGATATTATTTTCCGGCATGACCATAGGCTATAATCAAACCACCTTTAGATTTTTACACACAGGTTATTTATGCCTAATCACCTTGTTTTGGAAAATTCCCCCTACCTGCTTCAGCATTCAAACAATCCCGTAGATTGGTTTCCCTGGGGGGAAGAGGCGCTGAATAAAGCCCGCAGAGAAAATAAACCCATCTTTCTGAGCATTGGGTATGCCGCCTGTCATTGGTGTCACGTTATGGCGCACGAATCCTTTGAGGATCCGGAAACCGCCGCTTTGATGAACGCCGACTTCATCAACATCAAAGTAGACCGAGAAGAGCGCCCCGATCTTGACGCCATCTACATGCAAGCCACCATTGCCCTGACAGGCTCCGGCGGTTGGCCCATGTCCGTTTTTCTCACGCCTGATCTCAAACCTTTTTATGCCGGAACTTACTTCCCACCCGTCCGGCGTTATAACCTTCCTTCCTTCAAAGACATCTTGAACGGACTCGCCAATGCCTGGAAAAACGATCGGGACGAGGTTGAGAATACAGCCCGAAAAGTCGGCGACCACATCCGATCTCGAGTCAAATCCGAAGACAAAAAGTTGCTAGATGCCGACCACCTCCACGCCATTGCAGAAGCCGTGCAATCTTCTTATGATTGGGGCTATGGCGGCTGGGGCGATGCGCCCAAATTTCCACAAGCAATGGTAATCGAATACCTGCTTCATCATTCCATTACAACCAAAACAGAGGAACACATCAAACTCATCAAGCATTGCCTGAATGCCATGGCACGCGGTGGGATGTATGATGTGGTCGGCGGCGGTTTTGCACGCTACAGCACCGACAATTATTGGAGGACGCCGCATTTTGAAAAAATGACATATGATAACGCCCTGCTTGCCCGCGCCTATCTTCACGCATGGCAGGTTACCAGGGAACCGTTTTACAAACGCATCGTCACGGAAACGCTGGGATTCATCGCGCGTGAAATGACACATGAGCGGGGAGGGTTCTATTCCTCGATCGATGCGGATTCCGAGGGGGCAGAAGGAAAGTTCTACGTTTGGACTCTCGATGAAATTCGTGCTGTCCTTCAAACCGATTCGGATTTTTTTGAAGCGGCATACGGGATCACTCCACAAGGGAATTGGGAGGGCAGGACGATCTTACAACGCGCACTGGATGACGCCTCTCTTGCCGCCCGCTTCAAATTGGACATCGAGACTGTCTCTGCAAAATTGACAGAATCTCACTCCAAACTTTTATCTGCACGCGCTTCGCGCCCCCGCCCCGCCACCGACGACAAAATCCTCACCTCATGGAATGGTCTTATGCTGGCAGTGTTGGCAGAAGCCGCGCGTGCCTTCTCCGATGATTTCAAGCATTCAAGTATTTATCTCACTCTGGCTACGCGCAGCGCTGAGTTTCTACTCTCGAACCTGCGTCCCAACGGACAGTTACGCCGCGCTTGGAGGGACGGCAAAACCACAAATGAGGTTTTTCTTGAAGATTATGCCGCCCTGATTCTGGCGCTTCTCGAACTCTATCAAACCGATTTTAATAACAGGTGGTTCGCCTCCGCAAGAGAACTCGCCGATGAAATGATCGAACGCTTCAATGATTCTGAGGGCGGTTTTTTCGACACTCCCGCCGACGGCGAGACACTTCTATTCCGCCCGAAGGAAATTCAGGATAACGCCACACCTTCCGGAAATGCGCTGGCGTGCGAAGCCCTGATAAAATTAGCGGAACTGACCGGCGAAGGAATGTATCGGGATCTTGCAGAGAAATCCCTTCCGCTTATCACCCACCATGTTCTACGCTACCCGCTTGGGTTTGCAAGATGGCTCTCGGCGGCGGAAAATGCTGCAGAAAACATGAAGCAGGTTGCGGTGCTGGGGGAAGCGGACGAGGAAAATTTCAGGCAAATGATTCAAGTCATCCGCTCCGAGTACAGACCGGACGTTATCGTCGCTGCCTCTACTTATCCGGTTGACGCAAGCGCGCCTGCCCTTCTAAAGGGCAGGACACTTGTTGGCAACAAAGCAACAGCATATGTGTGCGAAGCATTTGTTTGCAAGCAACCGGTCACGGAAGTTGACGGTTTGATCGAACAATTAAAATCATAACTAGAGGAAAATCATGGATCCGTTATTTTTCGAAAGTCTCATCAAGGTTGGCATGGCAGTGCTTGTAGGTGGAATTGTGGGGGCGGAGCGGGAATATCAGGACAAGGCTGCTGGGTTTCGCACCATCATTCTGATCACTCTCGGCTCCACATTGTTCACGATCTTTTCGTTGAACATGGATCCCGGCTTTACGCAAACACGCGTTGCGGCAAACATTGTGACAGGCATCGGCTTCCTAGGCGCCGGGGCGATCATCCGCGAAGGCGGGCGCATTGCCGGGCTGACGACCGCCGCCACAATTTGGCTGGCAGCTGCGTTGGGCATGGGAATTGGCGCGGGACAATTGTACTTTGTGCTTGCCTCAACAGGAATCGCAATTCTTGTTCTGCTCTTTTTCCCCTATCTTGAAGCCCGCATTGACCGTATCCGCGAGGCGCGTTCATACCGCATCGTGCTCAGCACAGGGAATTTCAGCAAACTGGCAAAGGTGGAAAAGGCAATCGAAGAATGTTCATTGAAAGTGTTCGAACATCATCAGACCAAAACGGAAAGATCCATCATCGGCTCATGGAAGACCATCGGCGCACCGACGAGCCACGAAAAATTCATTATAATGATGCTAAAGGACAAGGACATCAAGGAACTCGATTATTAATCGTCACATAATAATCAAAAAGGCTCCCAAAAATGGGAGCCTTTTTGATTAATTCTTTTCCTGTTCTTCAGGCTTTTCCGCACCATCTTCCTTGCCGCCCAACCCTTCACGGAAGGATTTGATGCTGCGTCCAAGCTCGCCTGCAATCTTTCCAATGCGGCCGGGACCAAACAGCAGGATGACGATGAGAAGAATGATGATCCACTCTGAACCACGTGGCAAACCAAACATGCAACACTCCTTGATTGAAAGTCGATTTTATCGTACCACGATTTATTAAAAACGTGGTTAGAGTTCCTTGCGCGAGAGGAAGCCTTCAATGAGACGAACCGCCCGCAGCAGGATCGAACGCAGGCGGGCAAAGAAGCGGTACCGTTTGGGATAAATGTGTTTCTTTGCCGGGATAGGACCTGTCCACTCGACGGTCATGGCGCCCCAGGTAAGTCCTGCCCCAAAGCCGACAAACACCGCCTTGTCTCCGCTTTTGAGTTTTCCTTTTTCAACAGCCTCCACTGCGGCAATTGGAATGGATGCAGTGGAAGTGTTTCCGTATCGGTCTACATTAACGATAAATTTATCCATCGGCATTTTGAGGTATTTGGCGGCGGTTTCGATGATGCGGTAATTCGCCTGGTGGGGAACGATCCACTGGATGTCGTCAGTGGTCAAACCCGCCAATTCGAGGGATTCCAAAGTGGCGCGCCCCATGACCCGCGTGGCAAATCGAAAGACTTCTTTGCCGTCCATATACACATAATGCTTTCCTTCATGGATGGTGGATTCGGTTGCAGGGTAACGTGACCCTCCGCCTGCCAGGGTCAACAAATCCGCGCCGGAACCGTCGGAGTGCATCACCGCGGACAGAACACCGCCGGGATTGTCGCTTGCCTGTAGAACGAACGCCCCGGCGCCATCCCCAAACAAGATGCATGTGTTACGGTCCTTCCAATTTACGAAACGGGAGAGCGTCTCCGTCCCAATCACCAACGCGTTTTTAATGGACCCGCTGCGGATGGACTGTGCCGCCATATTCGTTGCGTAAATGAAGCCCGAACAGGCAGCCAATAGGTCGAAGGCGCCAGCCTTTGTTGCGCCGATCTGGTCCTGGATGATGCAGGCAGTTGCAGGAAATATGTATTCTGGAGACGATGTGGAACAGATGATCAAGTCCAAATCGGTCGGCGCAAGATTGGCAACCTCCAGCGCCTTAAGTGAGGCCTCCACGGCAAGTGTGGAGGAAAATTCATTCTCTCGGGCGATCCGCCGTTCGCGGATTCCAGTCCGATCGCGGATCCACTCGTCACTGGTATCTACAAGTTTAGCGATGTCATCATTCGTAAGTACAGGCTCCGGGACGTACATGCCCCAGCCCGTTATATGCGCATATGGCATTCTTTCTCCTCGTTATTTGTAGCGGCTAAGTATCAGAGTCGCGTTATGGCCGCCGAATCCGAACGAATTCGACATGACATGATCCGCCAAGACTTTACGCGGCGCGTTTGGAACATAGTCAAGATCGCAAACGGGGTCGGGAGTTTCGTAATTGATGGTGGGAGGCAGAATATTATTCAGAATAGCAAGTGTGCCGACAACCGCCTCCAAGGCGCCGGAAGCACCCAGCAAATGGCCGGTCATGGACTTGGTGGACGAAACCGGGATGTTATAAGCCTGCTCTCCGAAAACCGTCTTGATGGCGGCAGTTTCACTCTTATCGTTCAATGGCGTCGAAGTTCCATGCGCATTGATGTAATGAATATCCGCTGGTTGAAGCCCCGCATCCTTCAATGCCAGCTGCATGGAGATCGCAGCACCCGCACCATTTTCGGCAGGCGCTGAAACGTGATAGGCATCGTCTGTTGTGCCATATCCGTTGAATTCGCAAAGAATGGCTGCGCCTCTCGCAAGAGCATGATCCAGCGATTCCAATATCAAAATACCCGCGCCTTCACCCATCACAAATCCATCGCGATCCTTGTCGAAGGGGCGCGATGCCCGTTTAGGATCGTCATTACGCGTGGAAAGAGCTGTCATCACATTCATACCTGCCATGGCAAGGGAGTTGATGGCCGCTTCAGAAGCCCCAGCAATCATGGCATCCGCCGCGCCGCGCCGTATCATCTCTGCTGCTTCGCCCAATGCATTCGTACCGGACGCACATGCAGTTGCCAGCGCCATGTTCGGTCCCCGCGCGCCAGTGCGGATGGCCAGGCTGCCCGCTGCACTGTCCGAGATCATCATGGGAATAAGGAATGGACTGACACGTTCCGGCCCGCGTTCCTTCATTACATCGTACTGCTCCAGCATGGTAATGATCCCGCCAATACCTGAGCCCACCAGGATCCCCACCCGGTCGCGATTCGATTCGTCTATCTTCAACCCGGATTGTTCAAGCGCCTCGAGCGCGGCGGCCGTGGCAAATTGGGTGAAACGATCCATTTTTCGGGCCTCGCGCGTGCCAAACACAGCCACGCCATCGAATCCTTTTACTTCCGCTGCGAATCTCGTCTTATGCGCGGCGGCATCGAAGGCGGTTATAAAATCCGCGCCCGATCTTCCTTCCAACAAAGCATTCCATGTGTCCTTTGCGTTATTCCCCAACGGACTAACACATCCATAACCCGTTACAACTACTCTTTTTCGCATCAAGCTGCAACTCCTCGTAATTATTAATTCATTTTCATGTAAAAAATTAAAGGACAAGAGGGCTTGTCCTTTGCATAATAACACGGATACCGGCATGAAGACACGGCGATTTTTTACAATTTTCTCAACGTTGCCCATGCCTGTTGAACATGCATGCGGTCGTGATCCGTGATAAAACGGGTCACTTCCATAAAACTCGTCGGTCCAAATATGGCATGCCGCGCTTTTCGTTCCCAGGCATCCGCAGGTATATCCTTTAACATTTGAATGGTCTCGCATCTTGCATCGTTGAATTCCTTCAATGCTGCCCCGCCATTCTCATGCAGATAATCGCGCTGGCTTGCCCACACGCTCGTATCTGGGCGCGGGATAAAGGGCTCATCCTGTTCATTGAACAGTTTGATCTGCATATGATGAATCTCGCGCTCGGTATCACGCAGATGGCAGATCAGTTCGGTCAGAGTCCAATCATCTGGAGACGGTGTGGAGGACCAGGTTTTTGAATCCAGCCCGCACAACATGCTGTTCAGAGAAGCGGGAGCCGCAGCGGCAATTGCCATCACGGCCTCCTTTGATTTGAAGGATGGAGTCAGGGATGCGAGGTCAATGGACTCAAGCCATAGACGCAGGTCAGATAATGCGCCGCGAGCATCCGCTTCAAGTCCGGACCCGGAGGCGGATTCTTCGTCTATATGATAGGCTGCCAGCCCAAGCCGTTTCGCGGGGAGGATGTCGCGTTCCATGTCGTTCCCCACCATCAACACGGGACCATCCTGCCAGCCCATGCGCCCAAGCACCTCCGCATAATAAGCGGGATAGGTTTTGGAGAAATGAAAATTTTCGTAGAATGAGATCAGTTCGAACTGTTCCGGGTCCAACCCCGCCCAGCGGATGCGGTGATACGTGGCTTTGCGCGGCAACAACGGGTCGGTGGCAATCGCGATGCGAAAGCCTTGCGAGAACGCCCAATCCACAAACGGTTTTGCATCGGGTTTGGGCGAAGTCAGCCCTTGCAAGGTCGGGAAAACGTTATCGTAGAAATTTTCAATTGCGGGATTAAGTTCATCCTGCGGGACGTTCAATTGCGGGTAAAACTCGGCGTCGAACACCTGCTTCAGCGTCCGCTGAAAATCCTCGCTTTCGTTCATCAGGCGCGTGCCGGAAATCAAGGCGCGGAGCATCAAGTCCGGAGCGACATGAGGCGCAAGTTCTTTTGAAAGAGCCTGAAAATAGGCGGGGACAAAGGCCTGCAAATTGGTATTCAGCAGGGTGTCGTCGAGGTCGAGCAGTAATGTAAGCGGCATGATAAGACTCCCCCGCGGAGTCGGTGTTATTCCTTGATCTCAAAATCGAACGGCAATGCGTGACATTCCCCGCACCCCACCTGTGGTTCGGCAACATTTCGGTGCGACTTTTCGCAGTATGCGCTGACTTGCACCCGCCGCTGAAAAAGTGCCGTAACCGGACGAGCCACGACTGGTTTCAACTTCATATGCCGGCATGAATTTGCCCGCGCAATATCTGGAACGGGGCAGGTCTTGCACAGTTCAGGCGACCACGCCTGCCCGTGCAATTGCAACAGACGGCACTCTTCAATATTACGACCACGAAAGTAGTCGCCGTAGAAATGCGGGCATTCGCGACCGGCGGGCGTTTTCATGATTTAGACTCGGGTGACGTAATCCCCTGTGCGCGTGTCCACCCGAATGGTATCGCCGACATTGACAAAGTTCGGGCATTGTACGATCAAACCCGTTTCAGTAGTGACCTTTTTGGTGACACCTGTGGCGGTATCGCCACGGACTGCCATTTCCGCTTCGACGACTTTCAAGTCTACCGAGGTGGGCATTTCCACGTCGATGGCTTCGCCTTTATAGAATGTCAGTTTGACTTCCATGCCTTCCTTCAGGTACTGGGCGCTTTCACCCAACGTTTCCTTTTTTATACCGGGCTGTTCGAAGGTCTGGTTATCCATGAAATAATAGAGATCGCCGTCGCTGTACAGGTAGGATACATTGGCAAAATCAAGGCTGACATCCTGAACGGACTGCCCGGAGTTAAAAGTGCGTTCGATGTTGGCGCCTGTCAGCAGGTTGCGGGCTTTGACGCGGATGGTGGCGTTGCCGCGTCCGGTTTTGTTGTGGCTGTAATCCAATACTTTGTACAGGTTGCCGTCCAACTCGAATGTGACCCCTTTGCGAAGTTCGTTTACATCAATCATACAATTTACTTTCCTCAGTGTGGTTTATTTGAAGGCGGGCGGATTATACCAACGAGTTTATGGGAGTGTCCAGTTGGCATTCAGTGGGAAGATTCGGAGGTGGGGTCTTCGCGGAGAAGTTGAACGGCGTGAGCAAGGACCGGAAAGATGGTTTGCAGGTTTTCAATTGCGCCTTTCGGACTTCCGGGCAGGTTGACGATGAGCGTCCGCTTGCGGATGCCCGCAATGGCGCGGGAGAGCATGGCGTGTTTTGTTTTCTTGAGGCTTTCGGCGCGCATCGCCTCGGCAAGTCCAGGCGCCTCCCTTTCTATGATGGCGCGGGTTGCTTCGGGCGCCACATCGCGCGGGGCGAAACCTGTGCCGCCGGTGGTGAGGATGACATCCAATTCGCCGCTTTCCACCCATTCGATCAAGGTTGTGTGGATGGCGGATTCGTCGTCGGGGAGGATGTGCTGCCTGGTGACCTGGCAGTTTTCGGCGCGGATAAAAGAGGCGAGCGCGGGTCCAGAGGCGTCTTCCCGTTCGCCTCGCGCGGAACGGTCTGAGAGGGTCAGGATTCCGAATCGAATCGTCATGATGGAAACTCCTTCCCAAAAATCCGGTCTTCGGTCATTTCGCGCCAGCCGTGTTTTTCATAGAGTTGGATTGCCTGGGGGTTATCGGCGAAGACGAGCAAGTAACATTTCAAACAGCCTTTGGCTTGCAATCGTTTCTCAACTTCAGCAAGAAGCATTCCGCCGATGCCATGATTTCGAATGTCCTTGCGGACGGCCAGGTGATAGATCATGCCGCGCCGTCCATCGAAGCCGCCAATGATCGTGCCGACGATTACGCCGCGCGATTCTGCGACTAAAAAAAGGTCGGGGTCTCTTTGAAGTTTTTTCCGGATTTCTTCGGG
Source organism: uncultured Anaerolinea sp. (assembly GCA_964563315.1). GTDB lineage: Bacteria > Chloroflexota > Anaerolineae > Anaerolineales > Villigracilaceae > Villigracilis. The sequence continues at coordinate 165,813 of CAZLWG010000001.1, forward strand.
GGTGTCGGAACGACCGACGTTCATTCCAGTTTCGATATTCTTCCATAGTTCTAAAACACGGTCGTAATCGCTTTCAAAGGAAAATTCCCGCAAGGTTATCGGGTGAGGGGTCATGCAGAGATGGTTTGTTCGAGCAGTTTTATCAGGTCATCGGGCATGTATGGCTTCATTAGAAAGCCGTCAGCACCATGACGGATGCATTCATCACGAAGGTTCGCGCCGGAGGACATAATCACACGCACACCGTTCACGTCATCGAGCCTCCGCAATTCATCCAATATCTCCAATCCGCTTTGATTGAGAAGGTGGACGTCCATTAAGAGCACGTCCGGGGTTTCCTCCCGGACGGCGGCGATCACATCGGCATCCGCCTGAATTGCCACCACTTCAAACCCTTCCATTTTGAGCAGTGTCTTCAGCAAAGAGACCATGGTCACATCATCTTCGGCGAGCAGTATTTTTGCTTTTGACATTCTTTCCTGCCTTCGTCGGTTTATTTTTTCCGGCATCGGATTTTCCGGCGGGAGATTTCTTTGCCTGCGATTTTGGCTTCGCCTTTTCCAGAGCTGCGTCGATCACATCCTCGACCGTTTCTGCATAGACAAACTTCATCGTCTTGCGAATTTCGCTGGGCACGTCGTCAAGGTCTTGTTCGTTTTGTTTGGGCAGGACGATAGTCGTAAGACCATTGCGATGCGCGGCAAGCACTTTTTCCTTGACGCCGCCAATCGGCAGAACCTGACCCCGCAGGGTGATCTCGCCGGTCATGCCGACCTGCGGCTTGACCTTGCGCCCGGTGCTCAATGACACGATGGAAGTCGCCATGGTCACGCCTGCCGAAGGACCATCCTTTGGCTGGGCGCCTGAGGGGATGTGCATATGGATATCGCGTTTCTCGAAGAAATCGCTTTCAATGCCTAGCAAATCCGCCCGGGAGCGGACGTAAGACAAAGCCGCCCGCGCAGATTCCTGCATGACATTTCCTACCGAACCGGTTACCTGGAACGCTCGTCCGCCGGGCATGGCAGTGGTTTCAATAAACAAGACCTCGCCGCCAAAAGACGTCCACGCAAGGCCGGGCACAACGCCCGGTATGGAGATGCGCTTGTTCAGTTCCTCGGGTCCAAAATAAACCGGGTGATCCAGATATTCCTGTACAAGTTTCGGCGTGATGTTGAACTTCCCGCCCTTGCCCTCTGCGATCTTCATGCCGACCTTGCGGCAGATGCTGCCGATCTTGCGTTCCAAATTGCGGACGCCTGATTCGCGCGTGTACTGACGGATGATCATCTTAAGGGCTTCGTCGGAAAATTTGATCTCATTTTCGCGCAGGCTGTTTTCGCGAATTTGGCGGGGGATCAAGTAACCACGCGCGATCGCGGCCTTTTCATTTTCCGTGTACCCCGAGAGATAAATGATCTCCATGCGGTCGCGCAGCGGGCCGGGAATATATTCCAGCATATTTGCAGTGGCAATGAAGAAGACCTGCGAAAGGTCGTAGGCTACTTCAAGGTAATTATCCCTGAACTCGCTGTTCTGTTCGGGGTCAAGGACTTCCAGCAGGGCGGAGGCGGGGTCACCGTGAAAATCGGCAGTGAGTTTGTCCACTTCATCCAGCATGAAGACCGGGTTTCGTGAATTTATCCGCCGCAGGGATTGCAGGATGCGGCCAGGCATCGCCCCAATGTACGTGCGGCGGTGTCCGCGGATCTCGGCCTCGTCGCGCACGCCGCCCAAAGAAGCGCGGATAAACTTGCGCCCCATTGCGCGCGCAATGGACTGCCCGAGCGAGGTCTTGCCCACGCCTGGGGGTCCAACGAAGCAGAGGATGACTCCTTCCCGTTCGCGGCGGATGAAGTCCTTTGATTCCTTTTTCTTTTCATCCTTGCGGTCAATGCGCAGTTTGCGAATGGCAAGGAATTCAAGGATGCGGTCCTTTACGTCTTCAAGTCCGTAATGATCGGTGTTCAGGACATCGCGGGCATGCCCGATATCGAGGTTATCCTTGGTGGAGTTCGACCACGGCAGAGACACAAGCGTATCCAAATAGGTGCGGATGATTCCATATTCGGCGGCGGCAGTCGGCAGGCGGGAGAGGCGCTCCAACTCACGTTTTGCCTGCTTCTCCGCCTCCTCGGGCATTTTCGCCTCTTCGATCTTCTTACGGAACTCTTCCACCTCCTGGGCTTGTTCATCCTTTTCGCCAAGTTCGCGCTGGATGGCCTTCATCTGCTCGCGGAGGAAGTACTCACGCTGGACCTTTTCAATCTCGCCGCGCGCTTCATTCTGGATCTTTTGCCCGATCTGCAGAACCTCGGCTTCGCGCACAAGCAAACCGATCAGTTTCTTCAGTTTTTCGTAGACCAAATCGAGTTCGAGGATCTCCTGCGCATCCTTTAGCTCCATGCGCTGGAAATTCGCAATGGTGTATACCGTTTGAAGCGGGTCTTCCAAGGAAACAATCGAACTCACCAATTCCTCCGGAAAGGAAGGGATCATCTGCGTGATCTGCTGGAATTGGTCGCGGGCGTTTCGCGCAAGCGCATCTGTTTCGATGTTTTCCTCGTCCGTTTCGGGCGCGAGGTGAACGCGCGCCTTAAGGTAGGGTTCCTCCTGCACAAATTCGCCAAGACGAAAGCGCTCCATGCCCTGCACCAATAGACGGACAGTTCCATCCGGCGCACGAAGCAGGCGGTGGACCGTGGCGATGGTACCGATTCGATACAATTCATCCGGGCCCGGCGATTCCTGCTCCGGGTTGAGGGCGGCGACGAGTCCCACCAATTTGTCGGCGGCAACCACATCATCCACTAATTTAATGGAACGCGGCTGTCCGACTGTCAGAGGAACGGCCGTGTTGGGATAGACCACAACTCCGCGCAGAGGCAGGATGGGAAGGATGTCGGGGAACTTCGGCTCTTCGTCTTTCCCGTCAGTTTGCGGGTCGGATGAAGCGCCATCCTTCTTTTGGGATTGCGAAAAGAAGGACATCATGTAATTATTCATAAAGTCCTGATCGGTCTCATCGAGCATTTGAAAAAAGTCCTGGATACCGGACAGCCATTTTTGTGCGGGCATTGATCTATTCAACCTTGTTCTGATTTGACTTTATCTTCGGGAGGATGACTGTTAAAAATCCGTCTTGATATTCTGCACGCGCCCCATCGACATCCACAGGCGCGGGCAGCCCGACCGAGGTTGCGAACTTGCCAAAACGGATTTCCATTTGATGATAGGCGCGCTTTTCGGGAAAATCGGGACGCGACCCTGTTATGTAGAGAGTGTTGTTTTCAAGGGAAACATCGAAATCCTCTTCGCGCATTCCCGCTACTTCGAGGCGTACGACAAGGGATGTTTCTGTTTCGTAAAGATCCGTTGGAGGACTCCAGACCCCGGACCGCACCTGCCAACTGACCGCATGGAGGATACCCCGGCGCACCTCCATGAGGGTTTCACTGGATTTACGGATAATGGTTGGCATGGACTACTCCTTCCTTGCAAGTACAATTGTGCGCCCCCGGCGGGATTCGAACCCACAACCTCCTGCTTAGAAGGCAGTTGCTCTGTCCATTGAGCTACGGGGGCAGTACCCTCATTTTACCCGACTGTCAGTCTGCTGGCTGGTCTTGAAGCGGGCGCAAACCGCGGTAAACACGCGGGCCGGCAATGGTTTTCAGGATTGTAGCCGCCGATTTACCCAGTCTTTGGCTGAGTTCGTCGGCAGACATGGGGACGTTTCCATTCGCCAGAAAGGTGCGGAAGATGGCTTCCACGATGGCGGTACGTTCATTCAAGAACTCGGGGAGCAGGGCGCAATGAGTCATCAACGCATGCTGGATGCCGTCCACCGGCTTGACTTCGGCAGTTTCCGGGTCGATCCAATCGATCATGCTTCCTTCGTCGAAATTCGCAAAGGACTCCTGATGTTCGATACACAAAAGGGAGCGGAGGAAAACATGCCAGTCGCGCTCATTTTGCTTCCACCAAGCGAAATCAATATGGAACGGGGTCTTTGTGGTCGGCTTCAGCAGGCTCATCATTCGGACTCCTCCTCAAGGCGGAAGTGCAGGTCACCTACGTGCTTGAAGGTGGGGCTTACAGCGAGCGTAGCGAAGATGGGACCAGGCGGTACCCGGCGGACAAGATTGACTGCCGCGTACAATTCCTGAGCATGGACGTGTCCCTGCGGATTGGATTTCGAAAGTTCACGCATCACCATCAGGAGAAGGTCTTCAAAGGAACGCTTCTTCTCCCACACAGGGTCCAGCGCCTTAAAGTCTGGAACGTGGACAACCATGCGGTCATTGAACTCGGCGGTAATCGCCTGTTTGAGCATGGCAAAGACCAGACCGCCGTCCGTGCCTACAATCACCGTGCGCACCCAATCTTTTGAGGAACGTTGGGTCTTGGCTTCCACGATCACTTCGCCGGGAGATTCTCCCTTAAGAACCTGGACCAGCGAACCGGGAATCAATTGATGCGTCTTATACCATTCGCGCAGACCGTAAACGTATCCATGCTCGCGCACCACCCAGGCAGGGATCTTTTGCCCGGTTTTGCCGTCCACAAGCGTGAAACGCACTCGCGGAGATTCGTATGCGGTCGGGAAAAGCTTCCGCGCCCGAACCGACATGGGGAGCGTTCCGGCCCGCAGGTGAGGATAGATCAATGCAATCGTCACAGATGAAATCTCTTCACGCGCATCCAACGCTTCGGACGGTGACAACTCATCATCAAGCTGCGATTCGAGCGCCTTCATTTCAGGCGTCAATTGAGAGCGGTCATGCGAGACTTCAATATATTGCAAAGGCGCCGGGATTTCCCGCACAAATTCCGGCTCGAGGCGGCGCAAACACCACAACACCTGTCCTGCAGGGCCGACCTCATCGAAACGTTCGTCGTTCTGCAAGGCGTGATTCAGGGAGAATTCAGCCAGCTTCGGGTTAACACCCTCGGGCAGTTCAATATCCTTGACCAATGCCGAAGTGGGAAGCGGTTCGCCGCCGGACATATCCAGAACGGCTTCTGCCAGATTCAATTGACCTTCGTTGATATCGATCAGCAGCGCGCGGGGGAACCAGCGTCCCGCAATCTTCACCAGCCCTTCATCCGCCCCAAATGCAGATTCCAACTTTTCCATGATCCGGGAACCAAATTTCTGTAAAATGGATGCCAGATCGATATCGCTGCTTTCCACGGAGGAAAGTTGCGCGTCGTTCAAGAGATGCGAATCCAGCCGCGCCGCGAACATGCGCTCACTGCCGTCATCCATTTCAACTGTGAGCACATCGAAATCGTTCACAGCCGGGTTCATGCCGGGACGTACTGCCGTAACCTTTCCGCGTTTCCATTCGAGCGCGGGGAAAACCAGCTCCTCCCCCCCAGCATAATGCTCCCTGGGAAGATAACTCCTCCCGGCAGATTTATGTTTGTTATCAGCCGCCTGCCGCTCGAACCGAATGCGGGACTCCACAAACTCGGAAACAAGATCACGGGCGGTCAGCGGAGTTTCGCGTTCAAAAAGAAAAGTATGTAAATTTTCAACGTCTTGCGGGGAGACTTGAATGGAAGACCAATATTCATCGGGTAGTGTAAATGCGCCTGTCGTCATACTCAGCCTTGTAATGAATTTACGCCTGCAACGAGGCGGATAGATTATACCTTACCTTCTGCTGACAATCTATACTTTGGGAAAAATCGCACAGACATGTGGTTCCATGAAAAATCCTAATCATTCTCTCAAACAAATGATGTAAATTTTGGTGCTTACATTCTGTCCATTACACGTCATTGTTTAATTGGAAAGGACAATATGAAAAAGACGACTCTGTTACCGTTCATTCTGCTCGCCGCTATTTTCATTACTGCCTGTGGAGGAACTCCCTCTTCAGTTGACGCAGCGCCTCAAACCCAACCGGAGCCTGCAACGCCCGCCCAAGCCCTTCCCCAGCCGACGGATACTCCGCCCCCGGCGCAGACCGAGGCTTTGGTCGAAGAGGCAGCTGCCAGTGAGACTGAAGCGCCCGCATCCGCCGGAATCAGTTTTGCAAATGATGTCGTGCCCATCTTCGAACAAAGCTGCATCAAATGTCATGGAGTCGAATCCCGCAAGGAAGGGCTGGATATGCTTACATACGAAAACATTCTTGCAGGCTCAAGGAATGGACCTGTTCTAATACCTGGCAACAGCGCGGACAGCCTGCTTGTACAGTTGGTCGTGGAAGGCGAAATGCCCAACCGAGGACCAAAACTTTCATCCGAACAGATCCGGATCATTTCTGATTGGGTGGATCAAGGAGCATTGAACAATTAATTCCATTCAGAGTAACACAAATTACTTTACAAACTTGTCACCCTGAATAATTTCCCGCCCAAAGGACGGTCATCATATGAAACGACCGTCCTTTCAATTTAAGGGATGCTTTATAATGACTGGCATCCGCCATGTCAGCATCAAACCACCAACCCAAGCCTGTCATTCAACCGCCCGGAAATTATTTCCTCACGAATTTCCAGCTGCCTGATATCAGCTTCTGGCAGGACGACCCGACGACGCCGCAGGAAATCAACTTCGTAAAAATGGCGCAAATGACGCGCGGGGTTATCATCCGTGCCGGACAGAACACATGGGAGGATATAAAGTTCAAAACGAATTGGCAAGGCGCAAAACAGGCGGGGTTGATCCGCGGTTCCTATTGGTTTTACGACAGCCGCGCCCAGCCCAAACGTCAGGCGGAAAAATGGGTGGAGGTATTGGGGGATGATACCGGCGAAATGGAAATGTGGTGCGACTTTGAAGACCGATATGGCGGAGCCTATGCGGGCGTACGTCACTGGTTCGATTTCATGGAGAGGGTGAAAGCCCTGTTGCCCGGCAAAAAACTCGGCGTGTACACAGGTTATTATTACTGGCAGGAATTTGCGGCGGGCGTGACTTATTTTGCCCAATATCCATTATGGATCGCGGCGTACAATACGACAGGTCCGCGCATTCCACCCATCTGGCAAAACTGGACGTTTTGGCAATTCACCGACAAAGGTGATGGAAGCCTGTTCGGTGTGGAAAGCAAGAACATTGACCTGAATTATTTCAATGGACCCGAAGCGGAATTCCTTGCGCGCTATCCAGGCTCGCAGAAGCAAGCCACCCTCATTGCAAATTTCGGCGGCACCCTCGTGGAATATAGGAGAGTCACATGACCCAGTACAGCATGACCCCCATCAGCAGCGGCACAAGATTAAGGGTGGATCACAACACTTTTTCCGCCGTGATCACTTCCTATGGGCGCGGCCAACTCATTGTTGGCGATGAATTATGGGAAGCGCCTGTGGACGGTTCCGAAGTAAAAAAAGGCGACAAGTGGCTGCATGTCACCTCGGTGGATGGGATCAATCTTGCCGAAACAGGCTGGATGGCTTACATCCACAAGGGGTATCCAATTTGCGAAGATTTCAAGATCATCGAAGAGCCAAATCCGCCAGGGCCTGTTTTCCCGGAGTCATTTACGCTGGTTGACCCCAGCGGTGCAAAAGCTGAATATGTATTCGTGAGAATCATCGAAGAGTAGGAAGTTCAATCAAGGCCCATGCCCCAAAGGCTCAAGCAAACGAGCAAAAAGGAGAATCAAGATTTGCCTTTCGGCAGCAAACTGAGTCGAACCTTTCGTTATTTAATTCCTCACATTGTCGTTCTCATTTTAGTCATGTTTTATTACCGGCTTGAATGGAAAGACCTTTCAGGTTTCATAACTTCCATAGACCGAGGCTCTCAATTCATGCAGGATTTTGCGAGCTACTATCATCCAATGAGCCGGCAAATCCTTCAGGATCCAAACCCAATTACGGGATATTATTACACATCATTTTTTGCGCTAATCCTTTCGCCGATCGGCAATCTGCCGGATGATTCCGCAATGGTTTTTTGGGGAGTGATTCAATTCGCATTATTGATCGCTCTGTTTCTCGCTTCATTGCATCATCTGCCCGACCTCCCGCCTCTTAAATCCTCCCTTTATTTGTTTCTGTATGCCTCCTCCTTCCCAATCCTGAACAACATTAAATGGGGACAGGTAAGCATACTGATTACAGCATGCGTGCTAATCGCATCCATCCTGCTTTATAAAAACAAACCCGTGATTTCCGGAGTACTGCTGGCGTTCGTTGCAGCCATTAAATTTTATCCGTTGATCTTTGCCGTCCTTTTCCTTATCAAACGTGAACTTCGCGCGGTTGCGGCATTTTGCATATCCATTTTCGTTTTCTATTTTGCCTTTCCCGCTTCGATGCTTGGGTTTCGAAACTGGCTTGAGTTCGAAAGCCTTGCGGGTTCAGAAATCACTGGAGCCGGATGGGTGGCACGCGATGTTAATTCACAATATTTCACCCATGTGGTTCTGAGGTGGCTGGAGATTTTATTCAATAAGAGCGGCGGAAGCATGATCGAGGTTGCGTTAACTATCAGCGGAACCACGCTTGCGTTTTCCTGCATATTGGCAGCATGGTTACTTGGAAGACAGACGTCGAAGGAAATGACCGCCCTTTCGTTTGCCGCAATCTTCATTTCCATTCCATTTGTTTTAAAAACGTCGTGGCCTCATTACTTCGTTTATCTCCCATTTTGCCAGGGTGCCCTTCTTTCTTATTATTACGCCGCAAAAGAGGACAATCCGGTATTGGGAAAAGTGCCTGCCATATTCGCTCTACTATCTATACTGTTATCCAACATCTTTTTCTTCAATTTATTCCCCGATTGGAGTCTCTATAATACGTATGGCATGTTGTTCTTATCCAATTTATTTCTGCTGTTCGGCATATACACCATACTATTTTCTGGAATCAAAATTACAAAATTTGTGCATAGAGTTCTGTAATCCTTATTGGAAAAGGTGGCGCGCGAAGGATTAAGGAATTTTTTCATGGTTTCCATTCCTGAGAAAAATCGGTCAGCATATTACCAGAATAGCGTTCTTATGCCGCATGTCCTAAGGAGAAAAAAGGGGAATCCTGGGAAAATCAGTAATTCTTTCGGTAATTTTGTGAACACCGTTTCTTCCTATCAGGCATTCAATCATCTAGCGGCGATCATCAACGAGATCATGGGCACCCCGCCAGAGGAAGTGTGCAAAAGGTTCCCCATCAACCATTTCAACGATCCATACGTTTAGGGTACGATGCTCTAACAATAATCTTATTTGTCTCTGTTAGACTGGAATACGCACTCAACAAAGAGGATCCATGAACTTCATACCCAAGCCATATCAAGACCTGTTATCGAACGATACAAAGGCATACGCTTATCTTGCCACCAGCATGAGGGATGGCTCGCCGCAGGTAACACCGCTATGGTTCAACACCGACGAGCAACACATCCTCATCAACACAGCCGTCGGGCGCGTCAAGGATAGAAACATGCGCACCCGCCCTGCTGTCGCACTGTGCATCGCAGACCCCAACAACCCATACCGCTACCTTCAGATTAGAGGAAAAGTTGTAGCATCCACTACAACGGGCGCGGACGAACACATCGATGCGCTTTCCTTCAAATACACAGGCAGGGAAAAATTCAACCACAGGCAAAACGAACAGCGCATCACTTATAAGATTCTGCCTGAAAAAATAGACGCCCACGGTTAATGTGGATAACCTCCTGGATTTTCTACGGACGCGCCGCTCCATCCGCCGCTTCAAACCGGACTCCGTGCCTGATTCCGTTATAAGGGACATTCTCCACACTGCCACATTTGCCCCATCTGCGCACAACCGCCAGCCATGGCGTTTCGTCGTGCTGACGGATTCGCGCACAAAGAAACTGCTATCAGATAAAATGTCCTCCGAATTCGAACGCGACCTTGAAAAGGACAACATCCATCAAAGTGAGATTCAAAAACGAGTCGAACGCTCGCGTGAACGGATCGAAGGCGCGCCGGTCGTCATCATCCTATGCGTGGACATGACCGAGATGGACCAATACCCGGATACTCGTCGCAAGAAAGCTGAATATCTGATCGCCACTCAATCTGCTGCGAATGCAGGCATGCAGTTATTGCTTGCCGCCCATGCAGAGGGGCTTGGCGGCGTGTGGGTGTGCAGTCCGCTTTTCGCACAGGAAACTGTTCAGAAGGCATTGAATATTTCAGAAGCATGGGAACCGCATGCCATGTTTTTGCTCGGCTATCCAGTGGAAATTCCTACGGCTAGGGAGCGGAAATCATTGGATGAAGTTACAGTATTTTTAGATCAAAAGGCGGCGTAAATTGAAAATCGTTGCATTGGCTGGCGGGGTCGGTGGCGCGAAACTTGCTCATGGACTCGCCCAAATCCTGCCGCCCGAAGATCTGACGGTCATCGTCAACACCGGGGACGACTTTGAGCACCTCGGGATGTATATCTGCCCCGACCTCGACACGGTCTGTTATACGCTTGCAGGGCTTGCCAACGTTGAGACAGGCTGGGGACGGGCGAATGAAACCTGGAATGCCATCACCAGCGTGGAAAGGCTCGGCGGTCCTTCCTGGTTCCGCCTGGGTGACCAGGATATCGCCACCCATCTGGAGCGGACAAGACGACTAAAGGAAGGGCAACTTCTTTCGCAGATCACAAGAGACTTCTGCAAGTCCTGGGGAATCAAGCAAACCATCCTCCCCATGTCCGATTCGCCCGTGCGAACAGTGGTTCTCACCGATGAGGGCGAACTGGCGTTTCAGGAGTATTTTGTTCACAGGCGCTGTGAACCGAAGGTCAAAGGCTTTCGGTTTGATGGAGCCACGGATGCAGAGGCAGTATCCGGCGCGCGCGAGGCGATCGAAGCCGCGGATGCAATTGTCATATGTCCGTCGAATCCATGGGTGAGCGTGGACCCGATACTGAAAGTCATCCCGTTGAACAAATGGCGCGGGGATAAACCTATCGCGGCAATTTCGCCCATCATTGGCGGGAACGCGGTTAAAGGACCCGCCGCAAAAATGTTCGGCGAATTGGGCATCGAACCTACTGCATTGGCAGTCGCAAGCCATTACCGTACCATTCTCACCGGTTTTGTGTTAGACAAAACGGACGCACACATGGAAGACCAGATCAAGGAATTGAAATTGAAAACGCGCGCGGCAGATACACTTATGAATCACCTTACAGATCGCGCCCGGCTTGCGGATGATGTGCTAGACTTTATCGGGAGTTTATAAAACCATGTCACTTTGGGCGATTGTCCCTGTAAAACCGCTCCGACGGGGAAAGTCCCGTCTGGCTGGAGCATTGACCGAAGATGAACGGGCTGTTTTAAATCAGGATTTACTGGAACGAACCCTGCGGACTCTTTCCACGCTGAAGGAACTTGAGCAGGTGCTGGTTGTCAGCCGCGACACACATGCGTTAACGATCGCGCGTAATCTTGGCGCGAAAACCGTGCAGGAGGATGGTCAGCCCCACCTGAACACTGCGTTGGCGCGCGCGACAGTGATCGCACAGGTCCATGCCACACAGGGGGTGCTGATATTACCCGCAGACCTGCCTTTGCTTTCCGCTGACGATGTGATGACTTTGATAGACCGCGCCGCGAAACCACCCGTTGTGGTCATTGCGCCGGATAGACACCGCAAGGGAACGAACGCGCTCTTGATGGTGCCCGCCGGTCTGATCGAATACGAGTTCGGGGAAGACTCCTTCGAGAAGCACTGTGAACGTGCAAGAAAAGCGGGCGCACAGTTGGAAATCGTAGAACTGCCGTCACTCGGACTTGACCTCGACCTGCCTGAAGACCTGGAAATGATCCGAAAAATGGAAGCGACGAAAGTATAGACATTCACTTTGCCACAGACAAGCAAACCCTATGAAGTTTGCGAAACCTGTGGCAAAATTTTTTCATCCCCATGCAAAGGAGAATGCCATGACCAAACAGCGTGTTGCCCTTTATCTCCAGGATTCTCACGACCTGCGCGACGGATTGGAATATGCCAGATACGCCGAGGAAAAAGGTTTCGAAGCGGTATGGCAGGCGGAAAGCCGCCTCGTCCGTGATGCGATTGTGCCGATGGCCGGATATGCCGCCGTAACGAACAGGATCAAGGTCGGCTCAGGCGTGATCAACAACTGGACCCGTAATATCGGTCTGCTCGCCGCCACCTTCCTGACGCTTGACGACCTTGCCCCGAATCGCGTCATCTGCGGTCTCGGCGCGTGGTGGGACCCGCTTGCAAAGAACGTCGGCATCGATCGAAGCAAGCCGCTGACTGCCATGAAAGAAACCGTCCTGGTAATGAAGAAATTGCTCAATATGGAGCGCGTGACCTTCGACGGCGAATTCATCCACGTGAACGGCATCGAACTGGATGTGGTGTACGGCCGCCGCGAACCCCGCAATGTTCCCATTATGATCGGCGCGACCGGCGACAAAATGATGGAGTTGACCGGCGAAATCGCCGACGGCGCCGTGCTGAATTACTGCGTCGCCCCTGAATACAACGACAACGCCATGGAATTGCTCGATAAGGGCTTGAAAAAGTCCGGGCGAAAAATGGAAGATTTCGACCGTCCGCAACTGATCGTCTGCTCGGTGGATGAAGATCACGGTAAGGCAATTGACTATACGAAAATGTTGTTATGTCAATACATAGCCCAACAACCCCACATTGCCAAAGCATCCAATGTATCTGATGATGTGGTGCAGAAGATCCAATCGATTCTCGGCTGGCCCGCCACCAAGGAACAGGTGATGAAGGCAAAAGACCTCGTGCCGGATGATCTCGTCCACAAGATTACGGCGTCCGGAACACCGGATGAAGCGAAAGCAAAAGTGGAGGAATACAAGAAGCGCGGCTGCACCTGCCCGATCTTGTATCCCGTCGGCGGGAACTTCAAATTGTTGATAGACACTTTCGCGCAAAATTAATTCCTGACAAACCACACCCGATATGTAGGAGTCGTGTCATCTTGACACGACTCCTTGCGTGCTATATATACAAGCGGCACAAATATTCCACTCTCGTTTAAGGAGATTTATCAAATGAAATCCCGAACTGTTGCGCTCATGATTTTATTGGCGGTCATCCTTGCCGCCTGCGCGCCTGCCGTCCCTGCGGAAGAAGCTGCTGAAACAGGAACAGTCTCCGAGGTCCAGCCTGAAGCGCTGGCAGAAACAGAATCCGCAGTTGAATATGTCGGCACGCTTAAGATTGCCGTCCTCCCTATCATTGACACGCTCCCGATGTATGTTGCCGAATCTGAAGGGCTGTTTGCCAAACATGGCGTGACCGTGAAACTTGTGCCTGTTGCCTCTGCGCCGGAACGCGACCAACTGCTTGCTGCAGGTCAGGCGGATGGGACGATAAACGAAACGCTTTCAGTGATGCTCTTCAATAAAGACACGGTGCAAATGCAGGCAGTACGGTATGCGCTTCGTCCGGTTGAGGGTTACGGGCATTTCTTCATCCTTGCTTCGAGCAAGAGCGGCATCACCGATGCGCAAGGATTGAAAGGCATCGAGATCGGCGTGTCGCAGGGAACAGTGATCGAATATGTGACCGAACGCCTGCTGCAAGCCGAAGGGTTGACCTCAGACGAAATCAAAACCATCGCTGTTCCGAAAATTCCAGACCGCATGGCTCTGCTTGGTTCTGGCGAGCTTTCCGCCGCCGTACTGCCCGACCCGCTCGCTTCGTTAGCCGTCAGTCAGGGCGCTGTGAATGTGCTCGATGATTCGCGCCACCCTGAATATGGCTTCAGCATTTATTCCTTCCGCAAGGAAACCATCGAAAACAACCTCAAAGCTGTACAGGCATTTCTCGCCGCCGTTGACGAATCTGTCTCGCTTATCAATACAGATTCGACCAAATACACTTCGCTATTAAGCGATAAAGGGCTTGTCCCTCCGCCCTTGATGGAATCTTTCAAGATTCCTCCCTTCCCCGCCAGCGCCGTTCCCACGAAAGAGGAATGGGATGACGCCCTTGGTTGGGCGAAGGAAAAGGGAATGCTGACTGTGGATGTATCCTACGAAGAGTCTGTCAACGGCTCGCTTCTGCCCTAGCCGACAGCTGATACCGTTATAATCCGGCTGAGTCTACCTTATAGATGGACTCAACTTCTTATCACCAATACCTGACAGGCTTTCCATTCATAAAAATGATCTCCGTCAGCTCGCTCGCATTTCAATACCTCGATCATCCCCCGCTCTTCAAGAACTTCCATTGCACGATATCACGCGGCGAAACGTGGGCGATTCTCGGACCATCCGGCTGCGGCAAGACTACACTGCTATATCTGCTGGCAGGATTGAAACAACCAACCGTTGGGGAAATTCAAATCGACGGTAAACAAGTCGCCCGTCCCCGCCCTCAAACCGGATTGATCCTGCAGGATTACGGTTTGCTTCCATGGGCAACGGTACGCGAGAATGCGGCATTGGGCGTGAAAGTCCGAAATTTCTATGGACCAGACGGCAGGCATACCCCGGAAAACTTCCTCCCAAAAGCCAATATCGAAAACTGGATCGAACGACTGGGCTTGAGCGAAGTTGCCGATAAATTTCCCGGTCAACTTTCGGGCGGTCAGCGACAGCGCACCGCCATTGCGCGAACGTTGATCCTTGAACCAGACTTGCTGTTGATGGACGAGCCATTCTCCTCTCTCGATGCCATCACCCGCGATGACCTGCAAAATCTGACGCTTGCGTTGTGCGCAGAGCAGAACATTACGCTGATCATCGTCACCCATGCCATCGAAGAGGCGGCAGTGCTTGGGAAAAAGATACTTCTGCTCGATGCGCCCCCAAATCGTACTTCGCGCATATTCGACAATCCGAATGCTGGAATTGACGGATATCCCAACAGCTCCCAATTCCATGACATGTGCAAACGGCTAAGAACTGAAATGCAGAAAGGGAAGATGCATGAAGCGGTATGATGTCTTTCTCGCCGCACTTGCGCTGCTTGCCGTTTGGCATATATCGGCAATGCTTGTGAATTTATCCATTCTCCCCGCCCCGCTGACCGTGTTTCTCACTTTTTTCAAGGAATTGAAGTCCGGATTGCTTAATCACTTTGCAGTAAGTTTATGGCGCGTTACAGCCGGGATGCTGCTCTCGGTGTTGGTTGCGGCGCCCTGCGGGCTGGCAATCGGCGGGTCAAAACGTTTGAATCGGCTGTTTTCCCCGGTGATCTATCTACTGTATCCGATCCCCAAGGTGGTTTTTGTCCCGATAGTCATTCTCTTTCTGGGAATCGGCGATACATCCAAGATCGTCATCATGTTCCTGATCCTGTTCTTCCAGATCATTGTCCTTGTCCGCGATCAGGCAAGCGGCATTGCGCCGCAACTGCTTCAAAGCCTGCAAAGCCTTGGCGCAGGCAGGCGCGCGCTTTTTCGTTTTGTATATCTGCCTGCCAGTTTGCCCGCCATCCTCACCGCCCTAAGACAGTCCATCGGAACCGCAGTGGCAGTCTTGTACATCACCGAGCTTTCCGCCACCCGCTACGGGCTTGGGTATTACATCTACTACAAAGGAAGCACGCTGCTGGATTATCCGTCCATGTATGCGGGCGTCATGGCGATGAGTCTGTTGGGATTCGGGATGTACTTTACGGTGGATTGGCTGGAAAGAAAATGGTGCAAATGGAAGTTTGTAAGTTAATAACGTACGGCAAATGGCAGTTATAAAGATCAGAAAAGCAGTCCAAGCCAAAAGAGCAGACTGAACAACAGGGCAGACTGACCCGTGCCAGCCAGCGCAGCGTTCAACGGACGTCCTTTTTGAGTGAATACTACGCGCAGAGTGAAGATTGTAAGCGGCAGGGATAGCCACGTCAGCATTGCAGCTGGCGGAACGATTTTCATCGCTATCAAAACCGGCAGAAGAAGATATGCCACGCCCATGCAGAACAGATACTCTATCTTTGCGCCGCGCTCGCCCCATAAAACCGCCAGTGTGTGTTTGCCCGCTTTGCGGTCGTTTTCGAGGTCGCGCAGATTATTCACCACGAGAATCGCAGTCACAAGCAGACCGACAGGCACGGACATCCACCATGCAGGAATGCTTACCGAACCCGCTTGAACAAAGTACGTCCCTGCCACGGCGGCAAAACCGAAGAAAATAAACACAAAGATGTCGCCGAGTCCATGATAGCCCAACGGGAAGGGCCCGCCGGTATAAGCTACAGCGGAGAAAATGGCAGCAGCGCCAAGCAGGATTACGATCCAGCCGCGAAGCGAAGCGAGATACAAACCGAGCAGTACTGCCAGCCCAAAGATGACAAACATTCCGCGCTTGACTTGGACCGGAGTCAGCAACCCAGCCTGGGTCACGCGCACAGGACCGAGTCTTTCCGAGGTGTCTGCGCCGCGTTCAAAATCAAAAACATCGTTCGCAACGTTACTGCCGATCTGCAGCAGCAATGCAATCAACAAACAAGCCAACGCCGGAAGCCATTGGAATGCACCATCGCGCCACGCCAACGCGCAACCCATTACCACGCCTGCCGCGGCAGCGGGAAGTGTGCGTGGGCGAATGGCAAGCCACCAGGCTTGAAGGAATGTCAGCTTATCGTTCATGAAGCCCGCAGTATAACTTATAATCGGCGGATATTTTGGAGACACAATGACTCAACTTACCGGGCGGGAACGCGCTCAATATGTTCAATCCATGTTCACGCAGATCGCGCATCGCTATGATCTGATGAATCGACTCATGGCCGGCGGGCAGGATGTCCGCTGGCGAAAGGATGTCATCAAGCTGGCGCGGCTTTCGCCGAACGCCTCATTACTGGACCTCGGAGCGGGTACCGGTGATTTAGCCCGCGAAGCTCTCAGGCAGGTTCCACAAGCCCGCGTCACCGCAGCGGACTTTACCCTCGAAATGATGCGCGTCGGAAAGAAGAACGGCGCGTTGGATTTCTCATCGGCAGACGCGCTGAGTTTACCGTTCCATAAAGAATCTTTTAATGCGGTTGTATCCGGTTTCTTAATGAGGAATGTGACGGATGTGCAACAAGCCCTGAAGGAACAATTTCGCGCGCTCAAACCCGGCGGGCGGATCGTCATTCTCGATACAACCCGCCCGAAGAAAAATCTGCTCACGCCGTTTGTCAAATTCCACATGCACATGATCATCCCCGCACTTGGCGGGTTACTCTCCGGCGTGCGCGAGGCCTACGAATATCTGCCGGATACCACTGAAGGCTTCCTTACAGCTGAGGAACTCGCCGCCCGCATGACAGTGGTCGGATTCAAGAAAGTAAATTTCAAGCGACTGATGTTTGGGACGATTGCAATCCACTGGGGAGAGAAGTAAAAAGGCCCTTCAGGATTAAGTGGGGTAATACCCTATTTACCACAGAGCGCACAGAGAGCGCGGAGATTTTTTAAAGGTTTTTCTCTGCGGACTCCGTGATCTCTGTGGTGAAAAAAGGGAACCGCACCAAATACCAAAGAGCCTGTAAAAAAACGCCCGGACAAATTCAATCGTCCGGGTTGTTTTTCAATCCGCCGGGGCGGGTTGTGTTTGTTTGAATTCCTCGCGCCTTCCCAGCCTGAGGTGCAGAAAATAGAACGCTGTCATCGCAACAACACAAAGAACACCACCCAAATACCAAACGTAGTTCGGGTCGTAATTATCCATGATCAACCCAGCCGCCCACGGACCGACCATTGCCGGTACAGCCCATGTCAGCCCGAAGACAGCCATGTAACGGGCGCGCATCTCCTCCGGCGCGAATGAGGCGGCAAGCACGTTGCTGGTCGGCATTCCGATCATTTCCCCTATCGTAATGATGACCATCGCCAGCACGAACAGTGGAATGGTTGCCACGAATCCGTACATCGTAAATCCGATCATATAGAAGAACGTGGCGGCCACCATCATCAGGAAGGGCGGGTATTTCTTGATGATGCGGGTGATGGAAAACTGGAAAAGCACGACCGTCACCGCGCTACTGGACATCACCAACCCATAAAACCGGGGATTCACATCATGCACATCGCGCAGGTAGACCGAAAGCGTGCTGTACATCTGCTGGTACACAATGATCATCAAAATGGACGCGATAATGAACGCAATAAAAGGCTTATCTGCAATGGCATGTCCATACCCGCGCAGGGTTTGGCTGAAAGGCTCGGACGCGGTCTTTTCGGCTGCCGGTGGTTTCGTCTCGGGGAGCAGGCGAAAGACCAGCACAGCCACCACAATGCTGATGACCGCGTCACTGAGGAAGAGGTAAAGGAAGTTAAAAGAAGCGAGAAAACCGCCAATGGTAGGGCCGATGATCCACGCAAAATTCGAGATGACGCGCATCATCCCAAAACCCTCTGCGCGCTTTTCGGGCGGAAGCAGATCGGCGATCATTGCCTGGTGCGCAGGATAGGCCGCGCTTCCCATTAACCCGACAAAAACGGACATGGCATAAAACATATAATATTGCGTTACGAATCCAAGGGTCAATCCGCTTAATGCACTCACGACCAGACCAAAGAGAATGATTCCGCGCCTGCCAAACCGGTCCGAGATCGCACCGCCGATCGTACTACCGATGATGCCCGCCACCGAATTCGTGGCAAGGATAAAACCCGCTTCCGTCATGCCGACGTTGAATTTCTGAGTCACATACAATGCGAAGAACGGGTTGAGCAATGTATTGCCGATCACGTCAATGAAGTGAGTCCCTGCAACCACCCAGTACGTGCGCGGGAACTGGTTGTAGGTTTGCTGCAATCTTTCGATCATGTATTCTCCGTTGAGATTATTTGTATACTTCGGGGTTCGCGCAGTGTGGCAGGCGCCCCCCATTCAAGCCTGTGATCAAATTCTGCGCAGCAAGCAAAGACATCTGATCGCGTGTCCACTTGCTGGCGCTGCCGAGATGCGGAACGATGATGCAGTTATCCAATGCAAGCAAAGGCGAATCCATCGGCAAAGGTTCGGGGTCGGTGACATCCAACGCGGCGGCAAAAATTTGTTTTGACAGTAAAGCCCGATGCAAAGCCGCCTGATCCACAACACCGCCCCTCGATGTATTGACCAGAATTGCTGTCCGCTTCATGCTGGAAAGAAACGGCTCGTTGACCATCTGCCTCGTCTCCTCAGTGAGCGGGACATGCAAGGAAACGAAATCCGACTCGCTCAGTAAGGTGGCTAGGTCAACGGGCCGCGCGCCAAACGCAGGTTCGGCTGTCGGGTCATGATAGATGACGCGCATATCGAACCCCTGCGCACGTTTTGCCACTGCCTGACCGATCCGCCCGAAGCCGATAATGCCAAGCGTCGCGCCCACCATATCCGCGCCGAGCAAAAGCTGCGGATGCCATGTCGTCCACTTCCCTGCACGAATGTAATCCACCCCTTCCACCACGCGGCGGGCGGCGGCAAGAAGCAAGGCAAATGCCTGGTCGGCAGTGGCATCCGTCAGAACGCCGGGCGTATTGCCGATGGGAATTCCGCGTCTCGCGGCTTCGGCGAGGTCAATATGATCCACGCCGACTGACATGCTGCTGATGACCTTCACCTGCGGTCCGATGGCCTCCATCACTTCGACGTCAATGCGTTCGGTCAACAGGCAGAGCAAACCGTCCACGCCGCGGACCTGTTCGAGTAGTTGTTTGCGCGTCGGCGGCAGGTCGCGAGTCCAAATCTCCGGCGAAGGGAAATGCTCTTTGATGAGGTCCAGACCGGGTCCGGGGATGAGGCGGGTGATAAAAATTTTCGGCTGAGTCATGTCCGGAGTATAATCCGCATTATGCCAAAAACAAAACAACCCAATTCACGCCACTGTTTCATCTGCGGTTTGGAAAATCCAGTTGGCTTACATTTGCATATTTACGAAGTGGAACCAGGGCTGGTGGAGACGCAATACATCGCACCCGATCATTTTCAAGGGTATCCCGGCGTCCTGCACGGGGGTATCGTTGCGGCGTTGATCGATGAAATTTCAGGGCGCGCGCACATGGGCAGCGACCCGGCCAGCCCGCGCTTCTTGTTCACCGGAAAACTCGAAGTGAAGTACCGCAAGAACGTGCCGATCGGAAAACTGCTGAAGATCGTTGGCAGGGCGGGCAAGACCAAAGGCAAGATTGCCGAAGCATGGGCCGGCATCTACGATGCCGAAACGAACGAGCTGCTTGCCGAAGGCACAGGCATGCACGTCAACGTGCCGGACGAGCAGTTTGACATGTCGCGGTTGAAAGAACTTGGCTGGAGGGTTTACCCTGACTAACCGTATCAATGAAAACGGAGAAAACCATGATCACGACGTACCACAGACCCCAATCTCTCAATGAAGCCTTGAAACTTTTGTCTCACCCGGATACTGTGCCCCTTGGCGGCGGGACGCTTCTTTCCAAGCCGACAACGGATTCCGTTGCTGTTGTCGATCTGCAAGCCCTCAAATTGGATTCGCTGCGCGTCAACGGCCATGAACTGCAAATCGGCGCAACCTGCACCTTGCAGGCGTTGCTCGAATCGGAACATTGTCCAGCGGCATTGAAGACCGCGCTCAAATTGGAAGCGCCGCTTAACATCCGTAATATGGCTACTGCGGCTGGAACCCTCGTCGCCAGCGACGGACGTTCGACTTTTGCAGCCATGCTTTTGGCGGTGGATGCGAAACTTGAGCTGATCGAAAATCATCAATCCAAAAATGTAAGTTGCGGCGAATTCCTCCTCACCCGCTTCAAGGGACTCATCACCACCGTCACCATCCCCCTCAACGTTAAAACCGCATTCGAATTTGTCTCCAAGACCCCGTCCGACAAGCCCTTGATTTGCGCTGCACTTTGCCAATGGAATTCGGGACGTTCCCGTCTCGCCCTCGGCGGATTTGGAAAGTCTCCGCTTTTAGCCATGGACGGAACCGAAGCGGACGGGCTCGAAACCGCCGCCCGCAACGCCTATCACGAAGCGAGCGATGAATGGGCAAGCGCCGAATACCGCATGGACGCCGCGGCTACCCTTGCCAAACGGTGTTTGGAAGCGTTGAACTAGGCGTCACTCTCCTATCGAGACTGCCATTACATCGTAATACGTTCCTGCCCCGAAACCGTCGAACAAAATATGGTCACCGAGGTTAATGTCATTCAACTTCCGCAGGAAAGCTATAACATTTGAAGCAGCGCTTACATTTCCGAAGTCACTCAACAACCAGGGCATGGGAAATTCGATGCCCAACTTGGAGAGGTGCTTGGCTTTCAAGGCATTGATCTTGAAGTTGGCATGATGGACAATACCCATCTTGATGGATTGTCCGGACTGCCCAAGTTTATCCATGAGCGCCTGGTATTCCTTGTACACGTCCGCAACGACCTGGACGCCGGTGCGAACGAACAACTTCACCATTCCCATCAGCCCCGCCATTTCAATGGAGGACCCATCCTGCGGCTCGTGCATCAAGCCCGCAATACGGAGATGGTCTGCGCCATCCTGCGTCACATCGATCATCGAACCGCTCGAATCGCTGGAGCGCGAATGCGGATAATACATTCGCACCGCCAACAAGCCTTCTTCATCGTAATTCTCGAAGGTCTTTCCAACAAGCAGTTTTATATTCCCGCCAGGTACGATCCCCATCACACCCATTCCATTGCCAAATAATTGAAGAGCGTTCTTGTCGCGCGCACCGGACGTGAAGCGGCTCAATCCTTCAATGCCTCCAACCAGCACCTTTTTCCCTTTCAATTGTTCAGCTACGTTCAAAGTACCGGGCTTGGAAAGCTCCGGATTCAATGCAAGATGCAAGGCACCCATTGAGCCATCACATGCTTTGTGGACGCTGACTTTCAAAGCGGCATCCGGAATTCCAGCCATCCTGGAAATCTGCTGAACGTAATCGGGGGATACGGGTCCGCTCATGCCGATTAAAACACCGGCGATGTCAGAGGCGTCCCAGCCGCAAACCTGTAAAGCCTTTTTCAAGAGACGGGAGCCGACCTCCAGTTCCAATGCCAGATGTTGGGCGTCATCCAGTTCGGGAATATGCTGCCGGTGATCAAAGCCCAGTTCCGATAGATTCAGAATATCGGCGGGGTCCAGAGGCGCATGCAGACGCTCACCTACAAAAGCCGGCAGACGGGAATTACTGTAACTCTCCCCCCAGGAACCATACACGCCTCCGATTCCAAGCTCGGAATTGTATACGCCTTCCAAGCCATAAGGCACAACCCCGATCCCGCTCAAATCAACGATACCGGTTTCGACATTGGGGCGTTCATAAAACGATAAACTTCGTGAATTTTCGGACATAGGGATTAACTCCTTTAAGGGTAAAACCCCCAACTATCAAAAGGGCTTCTCTCAAGTTTGGAACGCGGCGGAAGCGCCAACGTCTTCACCCTTTTAGGTTCGAATACTTTGCAAAAGTGTTCAGGCATAATATTGAAAAATGAATATAATATTACAGATTCATTTCTTTTTTTCTATTTATTGCAAAAGGAGTTTTTCATCATGCTTACCAGAAAGTCAGAAAAAGGGCAGGCGTTAATTCTGATTACGTTTGCGATAATCGGATTGATCGGCCTGACCGGCCTCACCGTGGATGGCGGCATGGCATACTCAGACCGCCGAAACGCCCAGAACGCCGCAGACTCCGCCGCCTTTGCCGCTGCGCTCGCACACAGCCGGGGACAAAACTTCACGACCGTCGCTCAAAGCGTTGCGACAACGAATGGGTATGACAACGACGGCTCTACAAACATTGTCGCCGTAACCAGCGCCAATTCGCCTTCCGGCTCCTGCCCCGCGGGCGCGACCAACAACAAGGATATTACCGTCCAGATCACATCCCATGTGAATACTTCCTTTTCCAATGTCGTTGGCATCCAAGAAGTAACCAACACGGTAACTGCCACAACAAGGGCATGCGGAACCTATATTGCTCCATTATTCGATGGAAACGCAATCGTCTCACTCGCGCCTTCAGGCAAGGGATATGACGCTACCGGTACTCCCGATTGGGACATAAATGGCGGCGGTATTTTCTCCAATTCCAACAGTTGTCCATCTGTATACCGGAATGGCGCCGCAAGTGTGGATGTGGAAACCGGATTCGGCATTACCACCCCTGGCTGTGCACAAGGGCTTAGTGGAATCCCTACCATTTCAGGGTCTACCGTCCCACAGTATTCATGGGACGAGTACAAATCCCTCTTACCGCGCACGCCAGCGTGTGACGGAACAGCAACACTGGCGGGGGGAGTATGGCAGCCGCAAACAGGTGCAGACGGAAGCACGGTTGCATTTAGTGGAAATATGGTCTTCACTTCAGGGCTTTACTGCGTTACGAACAGCCCCGGTCCGTTCCACGGACAGATTTCTGGATCGAACGTCACTTTTTACATCATGAACTCTAACTTCCAGATGAAATTTAACGGCGGAGGCAACCTGACAGCAACGGCGCCAACCGCCGGGGATTATAAGGGCGTACTCATGTATCTGGCTCCCCAAGTAGATGTTAATGGCAATCTCCTGAATACACAAGCCATTGATATGCGAGGAAACGGCACATCCGACATCGTCGGTTCGATCATCGCGCCGTCTGCAGACATTACCATGTTCGGAAACTCCAGTAGCACGGCAGGTTTCCGCTCCCAGATTATTGGTTACCAGGTGGACTCTGGCGGTACTGCCGATATCAGCATTTCATATGACGGCGGCGAAAATTACCAGGCAGCCCAACCCATCGAAATCAAACTGCTGAAATAAAACAATGCATATGTTAAAATGCGGCGCGGATATCCGCGCCGCATTTTTTATTTGACTCAGGAGAACAACCATGCGCCCTGATTGGGATTCTTATTTCTTGAAGATCGCCTATGCAGTTTCAGAGCGGAGCACTTGTGACCGTGCCCTCGTCGGCTGTGTGCTCGTGCGCGACAAACGAATCCTCACCACCGGTTTCAACGGGTCCCCGGCAGGACAGGCACACTGTGATGAAGCGGGGCATCTCATGGTGGATGGGCATTGTGTCCGCACCATCCACGCCGAAACCAATGCAATCATTCAAGCCGCCTTGCACGGCGTCTCCACAAAAGGCTCGACGTGTTACGTCACCCACCTGCCATGCATCAATTGTACAAAAGTTCTCATCAACGCTGGAATTACCCGCATTGTGTACAGCGTTGCATACCGTACCGATGAAAACGCCGCTGCTTTTCTAAAAGCCGCAGATATTGAGGTAATGCAAAAGGAGCATTTAGCCGCATCCCGGCAGTAAAGCCCATGCATGGATAAATCTCTTTATTACTTTATCTATTCGATCTTCTTATACGATAGGACGAGCCTCAGCATCGCCGTCTCACAATAGTAAAAACGATATCGCCGGCCTTCTTCAAACATAGTGCGGACATTTTCTGCAAAGGAAAATTTTGTTTTTCCAATATACGCGTGATATGCAGAGCCGGTCTCCGACGAATGCTCCTCGTCCAATTGGATCAACCCCTCTGCTTTCCTGACGCCCGATGCAAGCAATCTCTCCGCCCGCCGGTTGGCAAAATAAATGCTCGACACGAACACAGCGGTCACCACTGGAATTACAATCAGCACGGGGAGAAAATCCGAAGGATTGGAAAGCAGCGCTTCACGGGTACTTTCATTGATCCAATACATGCCAAAAACGACACACAGCCCAAAGAACAGGAAGAAGATGCCGGTCTTCGCAACCCCAGCCTGAGATCGGCGAAGACCGCCCGCCATATTTCGAACCCATTCGGTCTGACGCGCTGTCATCAAGCCGCGCCGGTTCATTGCCAGGTCTTCATCTCCAAATTCAAAAAGATTTAACAGCATGAGAATTCCAGATCATCTGACGAAAAAAATAAAAGGGCACGCGCCATGCGCCACCGCTTCATTCCTGGAAACCCGCACGACGGACTGCCCAAGCGCCAGTTTCAATAGCGCCGCGTCCATTTTACACAATTCGGGATGCCCATCAATCACCCTTGCGTACGGGCACCGCCCAAAGATGACACGTGGACCCTCGGCACCCGCCTCCCACCTCGCCTGATAATGCATCCCGCTCAACTTTTCGACAAGCAAAGAAAGGCGCTTCGCAGATGGGAGATTCGAAAATTGGCCCGGTTCCAGAATACGGACTGCCACCGCCTCAAGATTCATCTTTGATCCTGTCACACCTAAAAGAGCATTGACCAACACGGACAGGTTATCCCCCATAGCGGTTTGCGACAGCGAATACAACTTCTCCGGTCTCCCTCGCCCCCCGCGCGGACGAATCTCCATCACCTCCACAAGCCCATCCGCAACCAAAACGCCGAGATGATGCCGCACCGTCGGCGCGGACATGTTCAGCGCGCGCGCGACCTCTCGCGCAGAAACAGAGCGGTTCCTCTTAAGATGATTCAAAACCTTTTGACGGGAGGTGATCATGGACCAACATCCGGGGGTCTTTTCTCTTGCGATATTGAAAAATAGCCCATGCCGATCAAAAGAAGCAGAATAATCGTGATCCAATAACGATATGGAATGATGTTTCCCACAAACAGCGCTCCCAGGACGAGGGCATTCGCAGCATATCGCGCCCACCACCATGACGGGCGTCCCATCAATAGGAAATTTCCATAAAACAACGTGACCGTCAAGGATGGGTAATCGTAAAAAAGCGCATATGGAATTACCATGAAGTTAACGAGAATTATCAACGCTGAATACTCCAGCACCGAAGCCGAACGGTGGAATCCCAACAGGGCAATCACCCCGCCCAGCAAGATGACCAAACCATAGATCATGGTGAAGGGACCACCCTCCACCCCGTACGCGGCGAGCCAATCCTGCAAAGTGGTGGTATAACGCGCTGTTTCAAGCCCGCCAGCTTCATTTAGTGTATAGGAAAGCCCCTGGATCTTATCGGCATCGAAAAGCGGAACATACCATCCCGGGGCAATGATTAAAGAAATAATCGCGAGCGCTGCAACCGTCCCAGACATAAAAAGGATGGGCTTCCATGTCTTCCTGTGATAGAGGAGCCACAGCGAGATCATCCCCGCCGGAATGACAGTAATATTCGGTTTGAACAGGATCAAGCCAAGGCAAATTCCCGCCGCCGCCCAATTTTCGCGCCGAATAAAAAGCAGAATTAAGGTGAACAAAAACAGGATGAGAACGCCGACCTGTTCCGCGCCCCACGTTGACCAGGCAAATACAAATGTGACAAGAAGCCACATCCCCCATTTTCTCCAGCCCTGAGGCGGATAATCCATCAAGCCCGACAGAAGGAACAACGCCCCAAACCACAAGAGAAAGTTGACTACTGCCCACAAGATCCGCGCAGTATCATAGGAAAACAGCGCCAATGGGATGACCGCCCAGGTGAACCACGGCGCGTAATAATATGGGTTATTCAGCGTACCCGCACTGGACACGATTTGCGGCGCAAGTTGTTGATAATCATAAGGGTTACCGCCCTGTAAGGTCGTACGCGCGGCGGCATAATACACACCAAAGTCCATTCCTCCGAAGGAAAAAGCGAGCCCCGCCAGGGCAATACTGAGAATCACAAGCGCAGCCAGCGCAGTAAAGTCGAGCCTGGAAATATTTTTCAAGTTTACGTTTCCAATCTGATAACGGAGGTTTGCAGGGCAGGCATCGGCGAAGGGACTGCCCTAAATGTGAGAAACAGCCATAATTCAAAGTGTGAGGCGGCATGTCATCCGTCAAGTATGATTATACTCACTTCTTTATTTTTGAAAACATATTTTTGCATAATTCGATTGACTTTTACAACCCCCATGCTATAATCCAACGAATTGTGAAGGAATACACCACTCATGACGTTGAATTGGGAAACAACCTATGCCATCGCCATGGAATTGCGCAGGCAGCATGCCGATGTAAATCTCGAGGAAGTGGGGCTTCGGCAAATCTACAAGTGGACGCTTGAACTTTCGGACTTTGAGGATGATCCCGAGCTTGTGAACGACGACATCCTTTATGCAATCTACCAAGACTGGTTCGAGGAGAACATTCATGGAAAGTGAAAAACTTAGTTTACCGAACTACAACATTCCCGACGATCTTCAAAATGTTGTCGCCATCACCACTCTCGACCGCCTCTACAACTGGGGGCGTCGTTCCTCGGTGTGGCCGTTGATGTTCGGGCTGGCCTGCTGCGCCATCGAAATGATCGCCGCGCAGGCATCCCGTTATGATATGGCGCGCTTCGGCATGGAAGTGATGCGCCCCACCCCCCGCCAGGCGGATATGATGCTGCTTTCCGGCACCGTCACCAAGAAAATGCTGCCGGTCATCATCCGCCTTTACAACCAAATGCCCGAACCGAAGTATGTGGTGGCAATGGGAGCTTGCGCCTCGAGCGGAGGTCCTTTCAAGGAGGGGTACAACGTGGTCGCGGGAATTGACAAGTTTCTGCCAGTGGATGTGTACATCCCCGGGTGCCCGCCCACCCCGCAGGCATTGATCGCCGGGCTCATCAAACTTCAGGAAAAGATCGACAAGCAATCCATCAAGAAGGTTCGCTGGTACCAAAAAGGCAAAACGGATGCCAATTACGTCCCCATGCCCATTTTGGGACCCGACCTGATAGACGTGCGCCGCAACGCAGAATACAAAACTGCCGCCGCACAAAAGGAAGGTGCAGAATGACCGCCCCCGCCTCGACCCTGACCGTTGATCTGGCTGCACGTTTCCCGAACTCCGTCTCCGCTGATACTCGCCCCGGCTATACGGGTTTCATCGTCAACAAGGAGAGCCTCATTGAAGTTGCAACCGCCGTCCGCGACGAATTCGGTTACGACCTGCTCACCGCCGTCACCGGCGTGGACTACATTGCCGAAAACAAAATGGAAGTGGTTTACCATGCCTACAAAACCACCGGCGGACCGGGACTGGCGTTCAAAGTTCAAGTGGACCGCGCCGACCCCGTCGAAGTTCCATCTCTCGTTGGCTTGTGGCCTGGCGTGGATTTTCAGGAGCGTGAGGCCTGGGATCTATATGGCATCAAATTCATTGGTCATCCCGACCTGCGCCGCATCCTGATGTGGGAGGGATTCGAAGGTCACCCGCTCCGTAAGGATTGGAAGGAAGCATTTTTCGAAGAGGATGCCAAGCCATTCAAAAGCCGCTGGCCCGACGGGGAGCACTCCTATGCCGAGTTCAAGAATCCATTCCGCGACAACCTGAACTTCCCCGAGGACTTCGACCCGGAAAAATACCAGCCCGAGAACGAGAAAGACCTTTACAGTTCTCTTGAACGTTTCTCGTCGCAAACCGAAGACGGCTTGAAGACCGACCAGATCGTCGTCAACATGGGTCCCCATCACCCGTCCACGCACGGGGTGCTTCGCGTCGCAGTCAAACTCGAGGGTGAGACCATTGTGGGCCTCAAGCCAGTGATGGGATACCTGCACCGCAACCACGACAAGATCGGCGAGCGCAACACCTTCCTGCAGAACATCCCCTACACCGACCGCCTCGATTACTTCAATTCGATGAGCAATAACTTCGGCTATGTCACCACCATCGAAAAGTTGATGAAGATTCCCGTAGCCGAGCGCGCCGAGTATATCCGCATCATCATGGCGGAATTGAGCCGTATCCAGAACCACTTCGTGTTTGTGGGCATGCTGCTCAACGATCTGGGGACTCTGTACACACCGGCGCTGTACGCCTTTGAAGAACGAGAGCTGATCCTGGACATTTTCGAAGCCGTCTCGGGCGCGCGTTTGATGTGCAATTACTTCCGCTTTGGCGGCGTGGCGCGGGACGTGCCCGAAGACGTGATGCAGAAGATCAAGGACCTGGTATACGATCGCATCCCCGCCAAGACCGACGAAATGGAACGCTTACTTAATGAGAACGAAGTACTGGTTGGACGGTTGAAGGGCGTCCACATGATCAACGCGGAAGATGCGATCCGCTATTCGGTAACAGGACCCGTTCTGCGCGCCGCGGGCGTGCCGTACGACATCCGCCGCGCCGACCCTTATTCGATCTATGATCGTTTCGATTTCGATGTGGCTGTCCGCTACAACGGCGACATGTATGATAACTACCTTATCCGGTTCGACGAAATTCGCCAATCCCTGCGGATTTTGGAACAGGCGCTAAAACAGATTCCCGAAGGGCCGATCAATTCGCAGAAACCGCAGTATCAGGTCCGGGTTCCGGCAGGCGAGGCGTATGGACGCATCGAATCACCAAAAGGCGAATTGGCTTTCTATGTCGTCTCGAACGGCAAGCCCAACGCCTATCGCTATCACGTGCGTCCGCCATCATTCGTGAACCTGACTGCCATCGAACATATCTGCAAGGGTACAAAAATCCAGGATTTCGTTGCCCTGTTTGCCATGCTCGATATCGTCATGGGCGAACTGGATCGCTAATACAGGAGAACCGACAACATGTATGGAAAAGGCATTCTTAAAGGATTGAGCGTCACCTGGAAGCGATTCTGGGATACCTACCTGGATGACATTTCATGGTGGATGCGCGGTAAAAAACGTTACTACACAAAAGAAGGCATCGAACACCGTTCCAGCAAGAACACGCGCGGCATCTTCACTGTGCAGTATCCGGAAGAGCAGTTGATCGCGCCCGAGGAATTCCGCTACATACCGTTCCTTGTGTATGACGAAGGCGCGGAAAATAAAAAGGAAGTACGCTGCACTTCGTGCGGGATTTGCGCAAAGGTCTGTCCGCCGCAGTGTATCTGGATCGTGCGCACCAACGACCCGAACACCGGCAGGCCGATTCCCCAGCCCGCCGAGTTCTACATTGACATGGATATCTGTATGAATTGCGGCTTTTGCGCGGAATACTGCCCGTTCGATGCCATCAAGATGGATCACGAATTCGACATTGCTTCGTACGAACGGAGCGTGTATAACCTCGAAAAATTGTTGAAACCCGCATCCTACTACGCAGAAATCCGCCCGCAGAACTATGCTCGCGAAGAGGAAGCCCGCAAGGCAAAGGAAGCCGCAAAGGCAGCCAAGGCTGAAGCCTCAGCTTCGGCATAGAGATAATGGCGTCCAAAATAAGGACACAGGAATATTGGTAGAAATCAAATGACTATTACAAAAGAAGCCGTTCTCGCTGCGCTGGGCAAGGTGCAGGAGCCTGAATTACACCAGGACCTTGTCACCCTGAACATGATCCGCAATCTCGAGATCGAAGGGGATAAGGTCTCGTTTACCGTTATGTTGACCACACCCGCCTGTCCGCTGCGTGGAAAGATTGAAATGGAAGCCCGCGAGGCTGTGATGGCAGTCGGCGGCGCGAAAAAGGTCGAGATCAAAATGGACTCAGACGTGCCGAACGACGGGCGCATGCGCGGATTGGTTAACACCCCCATCCGCAATGCCATTGCTGTCGGCTCGGGCAAGGGCGGCGTAGGCAAGACCACCGTCTCTGTAAACATTGCCGTGGCACTGGCGCAGGCAGGTGCGCGCGTTGGCTTGATGGATGCGGATATTTACGGACCGAACACCCCAACCATGCTCGGCGTGGAAAAACTCCCGCCGCCGGATGGCAACCGTCTCATCCCTGCGCAGGCATACGGCGTGAAAATGATCTCGATGGGTTTACTCGTCAAACCTGGTCAGCCGCTTATCTGGCGCGGACCGATGCTCAACTCTGCCATCCGCCAGTTTTTGGGCGATGTGGAATGGGGCGAGTTGGATTACCTGATCGTGGATCTGCCCCCAGGGACGGGCGATGCGGCTCTCTCCCTCGCTCAAGCATTGCCCTTAAGCGGCGCGGTCATCGTCACTCTGCCCCAACTCGTCTCGCTCGAAGATGCCGGGCGCGGTCTGAACATGTTCAAGCAGTTGGAAGTGCCGATCCTCGGCGTTGTCGAAAACATGTCTTATCTCGACCTTCCCGACGGCACACGCATGGACATCTTCGGTTCGGGCGGCGGTGAGCAGTTGGCGCAAGCCACCGAAACGAATTTCCTCGGCAAAATACCCATTGACCAGAACGTGCGAATCGGCGGCGACAGCGGCAAACCAATTGTGGCAAGCCAGCCAGATTCACCCGTTGCCAAGGCATTGACCGAAGTTTCACAGAAGATTGCGGCACAAGTCAGCGTGGCGGCAATGGGCGCGAACAACAGCCTGCCGATCAATATCGTGGAATAACAGGCAGTAATCAACCGAATGAAATCCTTTGAGGAAATTTCCTCAAAGGATTTTTATTTTCATATAGTACCTTAGACAAATTGTTATATATGGGCAAATTCGGTACACTCAAGGCAAAAGGAGAATCGCCATGAAGAAGAAAACACTCTTGTTATTCCTTGCTTTTGCCTTACTCGTGTTTGCCTGCAACCTGCCCTCCGGAGCGACCCAAGAGGTGGAAGGTGGGATTTTCACCCAAGCTGCCCTGACCGTCACAGCCGCAGCACAGGGATCATCCCCCACCGCTGGCGCAGACGCGCAAACCGATACGCCTCTCCCCACAACGACAACTGCCTCAACCACCCAGGCAGCGACTCAACCCGCCGCCACGAACACACCCGTCTGCAATCAGGCGTCTTTTGTCTCAGATGTAACCATCGACGACAACACCAATATCACGGTCAACAAAGCCTTCACAAAGACCTGGCGTTTGCGGAATGTCGGCACCTGCACATGGACATCGGGCTACCAACTCGTCTTTGACTCCGGCGACAAAATGAGCGGACCTGATTCCCAGCAGTTGACCAACGGCACAGTCGCACCAGGGCAGACCATTGACGTCTCGGTCAATCTCACAGCTCCTTCATCCCCAGGCACGTATAAAGGCAATTGGAGATTGAAAGACCCGAACGGCGTGATCTTCGGGCTTTCCACAGGACCGTTCTGGGTGCAGATCAAAGCCGTTGCGGGCGCCGAATGGCCCACCTACAAAATTGGCGATTCAGGTGATGAAGTATATGCCATTCAATATCTCCTCATCGCGCATGGTGATAATCTTGATGTGGATGGCATGTTCGGTCCGATCACTCAATCGAAGGTGGAAGACTTCCAAACCGACAATAACCTGAAAGAGGACGCTATCGTGGGACCGGAAACATGGCAAGCGCTGATCATCCAGGTCTCGCAGGGCAAGACCGGTCCAGAAGTCCGCGCGGTACAGCGCCTGCTCAAAAACAAGTTTGGCTACAACATCGCAATTGACGGCATCTTCGGACCCGATACTGCCAATGCCGTCAAGCAGTTTCAAAATTCAAAAGGGTTGTCATCCGACGGCATTGTTGGACCCAAGACCTGGCAAAAATTGATCGCTGACTAGCCAAACCCTCTCCGTCCATGCGAGCCTTTGGGGTCGATCCATTTTGTGCTGGAGACTCGCATGGATTTTCCTTTTACGGGGGCGCCAACGGTATAATCCGTCTTCATTATGATTAAACAAGCAGCCCAATCCAGCCATATTTTTACGCGCAATCAATTAATCCGTTGGGGCGTGTTGATGGCCATCATCTACGGCGTATATGGACTAGTGTTCCCGCTCCTTCCAGGTATCGAAGAACCCGCGCCTGTGAGGGATATCGAAATGCTCTTACGGAATGGACGCAGAGGATATGCGCTGGTTTATATTTTGGGTCTTGCACTCTTGTTTTACGCCTACTGGCGCATTCTCAAATCTATCCATTCGCTGTCGAACGAAGACCCGCAGTCTGCGAAATCATTGCGCGGCTGGATCATCGGCATTGGCGTGGCGTGCGGAATCATCCTGCTGGGGTTATATCCGATCACCGCGTTGGATGTGGCATTGTACGTGGTGCGCGCCCGCGTGTGGGCATTGTTTGGCGGCAATCCAATGCTCACCATGCCGGAGCAATATCCGCAGCATATCTACAATGCAATGGCTGGCGAATTCGTGGATACAGTTTCGCCGTACGGCCCGCTCTGGGAATTGATCGCGCAGATTCCCATGCGTTTGGGTTTTACGGGCATGGGCGCGGGCATATTCTCCATGAAGGTCATTTCGCTGGCTTCGTATCTCGGCATGGCATGGTTGGTCGGTTGGAAAGCGGACGGGCGAAAAGGCGTCAGCGGTGAAACTGCCCTGGCATTTTTTGCACTCAGCCCCCTGGTCCTGTTGGAGGCGATGGGCAACGGTCACAACGACATGCTGATGATGGCGTTCATCACGCTCGGCTTGGTACTGTGGCAAAGGGATAAATGGACGTGGGCGACTCTTGCGCTGACGCTCGCTTCATTGATCAAGATCACGGGCTTGATCCTGCTTCCATTGTTTGGACTTGCCGCGCTGATGGCTGTTCCGGATTGGGGCCCGCGAATTAAACGCGGGATGGGAATTATTGCAATCTTTCTTTTCACGTTTTTTGGCTTTTACCTTCTCCTAGGGCCAATCCCCGAAGTGTTTGATGGTGTGCGACAGGCAGTGTTCGATCGCCGGGGCTTCTCCCCGGAGTATGCCGTGCGGATGTTGCTGCGCATCTTTGACCGCTCCGCATGGATGCCGCAGGGGCTGATGCGAAACCTGTTTGTTTTGTATTACGGCTACCTGCTTGTGCGATTAATACTGGGGAAAATAAACCTGCTGGAAGCGGGGTTTGCGGCGTATTTCGGTCAACTGATGCTCGGCTCTACGTTCCGCATTTGGTATCCGTTATGGCTGATTCCGTTCGCAGCGTTAAACCTGACTTCGCTCACCTACTGGCGGACATTCCTTTTCAGTTTTACCGCCGAACTCAGCATTTTGAGTTATTACATCCTCTGGCGCTGGTATGTGCGCGGATGGATCGCCGACCTGGCATTGCCTAAACCATGGGATTACTGGAGCGTAATGACGCTGTTCACCGTACCATGGACGTTTGGCATTCCGCTAATAGGACCGATGCTCCGCAGGCGGCGCGACAAGAAGCGCTTCGACGAAACCTTGTGGGTTTGACGGCTTCATGCGCATTCCGGGTTTAAAAAGAGTATGATAGGCAAGGAGGAAAAATGCAACTTACAGGACCACGCGCCGCAGTACTTGCCTCAGTCATCGGCGTCATCGGCATCGTTGTCGGTGCCTTCATGAACCCGATCGCGGTACAACTGATCAATAAGCCCACACCCACCCCTGCCGCAGACTCGCTGGCAATCGAACAAATTCCACAACAGATATTCGCCTATGCAGGGAACGACAATCCAGATGGGGGCTGGGGCGCTTTCTGGCTTTATTACAAAAGCGGCAACAAACCCGTTTACAAATTGGAGTTCACCCTGCCCGACGACAAAAATGGTTACGCAGGGTTGGCGTTCGAGTTTATGGAAGGGATGAATTTTTCGGACTACAAAGCAGTCGAGTGTGCCGTGATCTTCGACCGTATGGACGACGTGGTTGACCTGTACTTCAAGGATATCGCCGGGAACTTCAATACTGTCCGTGTTGCGAACAATGGCGCGAACGAAATGTCGCTCCGTTATGAATTTACGAACTTTCCAACCGTGAACTTCAATGCCCTCGAAGAATTCGGGGTTGTCGCAAGCACTGATTTCACCAGGGGCAGTCACCATGTTCGCATCAAAAACATCCGTTTTGTGAAGTGATCTTGCGCACTGCCCAACACACGACGTCAATTTAATGATCCATGCCCCCAAAACGCAACCGCCCCCGCACTCCTGCATGGGTGGATACCCTCATCGCCTGGCTTGAATTCATCGGCGTCATTGCCGGAATTCTATACGGAATTTACAGCCTTGCCACCTGGCTGACCGGCTCGTGAACGCCGGCTGCCAATCGTTACGTGTTACCAGCCAACTGCTAGTATAATTATGCGCATGCAAACAGACATCAAAAACATTATCGGTGTGCGCTTTAGCAAGGTAGGCAAAATCTATCACTTCGATTCCTCCGCACTGCCGAACGTTGCCGTTGGCGAACACGTCATCGTGGATACGTCGAGGGGCAAACATCTCGGCGAAGTCGTTCAACTCGTGCAGGAAACGCCCGAAAAAGGCGATGGCGGCTGGAAGCCCGTCGAACGTCGCGCCACGCCGCGCGACCTCCTGCTCCAGCAATCCTGGCAGAACAAACAGACCGAAGCCATGATCAACTGCCGCGCCCGCGCGGCAGAACTCAAATTGGATGAGGTCAAGATCGTTGCCGCCGAATACAATTACGACGGCTCGCGTCTCGCCTTTCTTTTCAACACGGAAAGCGAAGACAAGGTCGACTTGAAATCCCTCAAAAAGGATATGCAGGAGTTGTACCCCAAGTCGCACATCGAAATGCGGCAGATCGGTCCGCGCGACGTGGCAAAACTTCTGGGCGGCATGGGCGCCTGCGGGATCGAGACCCGTTGCTGTTCGAAATTTCTCACGGAATTTTCCCCCATTTCCATCAAGATGGCAAAGGAACAGGGTATCTCGCTCACGCCGAATGAGATCACCGGCATGTGCGGACGCCTGCGTTGCTGTCTCATCTACGAGTACGAGCAATACGTCGAGGCGCGCAAGAAACTGCCAAAACGCAACAAGCGCGTGGTCACGCCGAAGGGAGAAGGCAAGGTGATAGACATCCTGCCGATGAGCGACAAAGTCGTCGTTGCGGTCGAAGTGGAAGGAGAACAACGCCCCCAGCATCACACCTTCCTCCGGGAGGAGATCCAGCCGTGGGACGAATTGGAAGCGCTGCGCCGTAAATCCGAAGCCCCCTGCGACCGTCACGAAGGCGGCGGCTGCACCTGTGGCAAAGCAAAGAAATCCTAATTCAAAATTCGGCGCCCCAAACAGCCGGGAACGTATTTTTTTACCATCGCTGCCATGAAACTATACGAACGCTGGGAATCTCCTCAACAGATACTCGTCATCCTCGCGCATCCCGATGACCCTGAATTCTTCTGCGGCGCGACTCTTGCACGCTGGGCGCGTGAAGGGCACGAGGTCACATATCTGCTTCTGACCTGCGGCGACAAAGGCTTCAACCCCGCCACACAGCCGGACATGACTCCTGAAGTTTTATGCGGGATACGCCATACGGAACAAGCCAATGCCGCAAAGGTGATCGGGGCAAAACCGCCTCTCTTTCTGGACCTGCCGGATGGGCACCTCATCCCAGACCTTAATCTCCGCCGCGAAATCGTCCGCGAGATCCGCCGTCATAAGCCGGATATCCTCGTCACCTGCGACCCCCAAAATCTATTTGCAACCTACGGCATCAACCATCCCGATCACCGCGCCTGCGGACAGGTCGTTTTGGACGCCGTCTTTCCGGCTGCTGGCAATGTAGCCTACTTTCCAGACCTGCTTGCACAGGGTTTCCAACCTCACACGCCAAAGGAAGTCTGGTGTTCGCTGACCAACCAGCCGGATACAACCGTCGACGTGACCGATACGTGGGATATCAAACTGAACGCCATCCTCGAACATAAATCGCAGATGCAGAACACCGATAAATTGATCAAACGTATGAAGTCCCGCCATACGGAGGACAGTACAGACGAAAACCCAAGATACGAAGAGAATTTCAGGGTGGTAAAGTACGGCTAGAGCGTTGAAGGCTGAAAGACTTCAGTCTACAAATCTCTCAACGGAGAAGATCTCATGTCAAATTTTCTAAAGCAGGCGCAAGACCTGTTCCCTTATACCCAAACTTTGCGCCGCAACTTTCACATGCACCCCGAACTCGGCTTTCGTGAGATTCGTACCAGCGGCATTGTCGCAAAGGAACTCGAGGCGCTTGGCATCGAAGTCACCAAAGGTGTCGGCAAAACCGGAGTGGTCGGTTGGCTCGAAGGCGGAAAGCCGGGTCCTACTCTGCTGATGCGTTTCGACATGGACGCGCTTCCTATCGCCGAACAGACAGGCGCAGAGTACGCCTCGCAAAACGCGGGAGTCATGCATGCCTGCGGCCACGACGGGCATACCGCGATCGGGCTGACAGTCGCCAGGATACTGAACGAATACAAAGACAACCTTGCCGGAAATATCAAGTTTTGCTTCCAGCCTTCCGAGGAGGGCACAAACGGGGAGGAAATCGGCGGCGCGGAAATGATGATGCGCGACGGCGTGCTCGAAACCCCGAAAGTGGATATGACCCTCTCGATGCATTTGTGGAACGAACTTCCGCTGGGAAAGGTCAATGTATCCAAAGGACCTGTGATGGCTGGCGCAGAAATGTTCAAAGTCAGGATCATCGGCCGGGGCGGTCACGGCGCGATTCCAAATCAAACCGTCGATCCGGTGGTATGCGCCGCACAGATCATCACTGCCGCGCAAAGCATCGTCTCGCGAAATGTCTCCCCGCTGGAAACCGCCGTGGTGAGTTTCACCATCGTCAACGGAGGCACTGCGTTCAACGTCATTCCGCAGGAAGTCACGCTCGAAGGCACCATCCGCACCTTCGAGCCGGGGGTTCGCGGAAAAGTGCTTACGCGTTTCGAAGAGGTCGTAAACGGTGTGGCCCAAGCCATGGGATGCAAGGTGGAGATTCATAACAAACAACTGACTCCCGCCCTTATCAATGCAGATCATGTCACTGCAAAAGTGCAGGGAACCGCACGCCAAATCCTGCCAGAAGCCGCACTGGACACCTCTCCATACATCACGATGGGCGCCGAAGACATGGCATTCATGCAGGAAAAAGTGGACGGTTGTTACATTTTCGTCGGCTCGGCAAATCACGAAAAAAACCTCGATTACGGTCACCACCACCCCAAATTCGACTTCGATGAAAAAGCGTTGGTACAAGGCGTCGCGCTGATGACGTCTGCCGCCGCAGATATTCTAAAGTAAAGAATGATCTAACATTATGAGACCGATCCTCTCCGCGCTTCTTCTTCTGACCCTTGTGCTGGGTGCCTGCACTTCGAGCCCCGCCCCCGCCGAGGCCGACTCGTCCCAGCCGCCCACAGGGGAATCCACACCTGCAGAAAACAGCGGGCAGGCGTCGGCACAGCGTGAGGCGACCCTCTCCGAAGCTCTGAACACGGTTCGAGCACGCAGCGTCCCCGCCGATGAGTTCGCCCCTGCAATCGTCGGAATGCAAATCAATGCTGGCGGCGGTTTGCAAACCGGCAGGGACGGCAAAGCTCGAATTGATTTTCCGGAAGGAACCATTTTGCGCGTGGGTCCCAATTCGATCTTCACCATGCCGGAGATCGTGGACTCAAACGGTGAAGCCAAGACCACGCTCGAGCTTTTTTTTGGAAAAGTGCATATCTTATTAAAAGGCGGCTCCATGGAGGTCAAGACCCCATCAGGCGTGGCTTCTGTGCGCGGAAGCCTGCTGAGTGTGCAATATAACCCGAAGACCAACCGCATGCGTGCATCGTGCCTTGAAGGTCATTGCGCCTTGTGGAACAACACAGGTGACGAGGTGGAGTTGACTGAAGGTCAGTCTGCATACATTGATGAAGAGGATGCGCTTTCCGAGATCGAGGAAATGGACCGCGACGAGATCCTTGCCTGGCTTGCGGACAATCCCGACCTGTTGGATTTCCTCGACGAATATCCCGACCCGGAAGACTATCCGGATTTCGACGACGATGAATGGTATGATTTCGATTACAGTGAAGAAGATTTCGCAGATGAAGAATGGTTCGGCGGATACGAATTCGACGGGGAGGATTTTTACTTCGAGGACAATCAGGAATTTGAGGAGGACCTTGGCGAAGATGGGGGTAATGATGAGACTTTCGATGATTCCGGCGGCGACGTCAACGGCGAAGAATAAATGAATCCCTGGCAGGCATGAAGCACAAACGGAATTGGATCATCGGCATTGTCCTTTCTGCAACGGCAGCATTTGCAGCGTTGCAGACTGTGACCGCGCCAACGCAGGATAAAACCGTTCCAAATTTAGCGACTGGCAAGACAATAGAGGTAGCGCCCCAAAATACAGATACACCTTTCCCCACTTCTGA
The DNA here is from genome assembly GCA_964563315.1 of uncultured Anaerolinea sp. Lineage (GTDB taxonomy): Bacteria > Chloroflexota > Anaerolineae > Anaerolineales > Villigracilaceae > Villigracilis. Next base: position 204,614 of record CAZLWG010000001.1, read on the forward strand.
TGTTTGTGCTTTCGTTTGGGCATACCATGGCGACCCCGAGCTGACAGAAAGACTGGTTGCTGCCGTCAAATCGTTGAATCCGGAAGCAGATGCAAACGCAGTCTTATTCGGGGAAGACTGCGTCTACGCCGACGGACATTCGACCTTCGGTGTAATGGAAACGGATTTTTACGTCCATTTGCCTGTGGACGACCTGGCAGACGAAAAAGCGCTTGGAAATTGGATGACAGCGGTAATGCAGATCGTTGCACAAATCCCGCGCGGTGAGATTCCGGGCGGCAGATATGGATTTGTGGAATTCAAGTTCGAAAAGAATGAAGCCGAGTTTGCCATTGTTCGGGTGTCAATACAAAGATATCTGGACGAAGCCTTAGGAAAGACAGGCGCAGAGGTGTATGGCTTGTTCAAAAACCCGTGAATCGGGCTATCCATCAGATATTGCTTTCAGCCGCCTTCGGGCGGCTTTTTCGTCCTTGACAAACTCAGCAACTTTTTGTATACTTCGTTTAGTAATTAATAAACGAAGTAAAGGTAGCTATGGCAATTAAAACCAATCAATTGAAACAGGATTTCACAGAGGGGTTGAGCCAGATCAGCCGATTCTGGGGCTTTCCAAAAGGCATGGGCGCCATCTTTGCCGTCTTGTATCTCTCCCCATCACCATTATCCTTGGATGAGATCGTGGAGCAGACAGGGTTGACGAAAGGCGCAGTCAGCACTGAAGTGAGGGCGCTGGCGCGGATGGGGCTGGTGCATCGCTCGTCAAAACTTGGCGATAGGAAGGACTACTACGAAGCTGAGGCGGATTTTTATCAGGCGATCCGTTCGATATTAAAGGAGCGGCAAAACAGCGAATTCGACCGTGCCGTGAGGTCGGTGGCGGAAACGCTCGAGAAACTGGAGACAGGCGCGGTGTCCGGGGATGAGGCGGAGATCGAATTCATCCGTCGACGCGTAAAGGCGTTACAGGAGTTTTTCGATGCGATTGACAGTCTTGGAAAGGCAGTTGTCAGGCTGGAAAGTTTGGGTTTGGGAAACGTGAAGACCATTCTCTCTGTATTGAAATGAGGTGAACTATGAATACTATTTTGTTCTTTTTACTCGAAGCGGCGCTCACACTTGCAATATGCGTGCTTGTCGTCCGATACCTGCGCCCGTATCTAAACCGCATCCTGGTGGACCTATGCGGAACAGAAGAACGCGCGCAATTTTGGACCGTTTTTTCAACCATCATCCTGGTGGGAATGCCGGTCTTGATCGCGCTCAACTATAAACCTGAAGCCGCCAGCGCCGAGGAAGCATTCTTCGAAATCGTAAGCCACATCAGCGGAAATTTGATCGGCTTCCTGTTGGCATTGGTGGGAATCGGATGCTTTGTTTCGTTATTTGCGCTTGTTGCTCCCCGCAGAAAAGAGACCCAATGAAAATCGCAGTCACCGGCGCTTTCAGCTATTCAGGAAAACATATTACAAGACACCTGCTTGAACGCGGAGCGGAAGTAATTACGTTGACCAATCATCCAGACCGCACCAATCCATTTGATGGAAAAGTCAGGGCATTCCCGCTCGATTTTTCGAACAAAGACAGGTTGATGGATAGTCTGCAGGGCGCGGACGTGTTGGTCAATACCTATTGGGTCAGATTCGACAAAGGAAGCAATACCCAGCCAAAGGCAGTGGAAAACACAAAGGTATTGGTGGATGCCGCGGTGAAGGCCGGAGTGAAGCGCATGGTTCATGTCAGCATCGCCAACCCGTCTGCCGATTCGCACCTGCCGTATTATTGGGGCAAGGCGGCAAACGAAAAGGCGGTGATCGAATCAGGATTGTCGTATGCGATCCTGCGCCCCACTGTATTGGTCGGCGGCGGGGAAGATGTGCTCATCAACAACATTGCATTCCTTTTGAGGCGTTTTCCGTTCTTCTTCATCCCCGGCGACGGCTCATATGGAATTCAGCCCGTGCATGTCGAAGACTTGGCGCAACTTGCTGTGGAAGCTGTATACAGCAAGGAAAGCTATGTTATGGACGCAGTCGGTCCTGATGCATATACGTTTAAGGAATTCGTGCGATTGGTCAGTGAGACCATCGGCGCAAACAGGCTGCTGATTCCTGTCCCTCCACAAGTGGCATTGCTTACGGCGCAATTTTTAAGTCTCTTCCTGAAAGACGTGCTTCTAACTTCCGAGGAAGTGGACGGCCTGATGGCGAATTTATTGGTTTCGAAGGAACCTGCGCGCGGCAGGACGGCATTCAAGGATTGGCTGAAAGTAAATCGGGATATTGTCGGTCTAAAGTATGCTTCTGAATTGGAAAGGCACTACTCATGAAACCGAAGACTTTTTTTCGGCTCGCCCTGCTGTTTCCCTACGCCTTTTGGGGTCTTTCTCTGCTCATCATGACTCTTGTATCCGACCTGACGAACCTGCCGGAACTTTGGCAAACCGTTTTTATGCCTTTCGGGCTCTATGCACTCGGAATCTTCCTATGGTTCATTCCTTATACGCTGCTGGCAATCGTGTTGGGAATTTGGAGCGGAAACAAATCCGCTGGCACGCTCCGCAAGGCGGGGCTGCTTTCACCTGTCCTATTATTTTTGTTGTTGCTCCTTGAAGGGGTGATTATCGCAATTCCAATGGAAGATATGGCTCAATTCACGGAAAGCCTGCAATACGGCACGCTCCTGGGCGGCCTGGGTTTGGTGTACGGGTACTTTTGTGTGGGGATCGTTTTCGGAATATATCAATTCCTGCAAAGGAAAAAATTCATCGCGCATGAAGCACTGCCGCCAGTTGTGAATTAATCAATCTCCACCGCACCGGCGCAGCGCGGGTTATCTATACAGCCGTAATATTTGGATCCCGCTTGTGCGCCTTTGCGGTGGATACGCAGTACCATCATCTTTCCGCACACGGGGCAATTCGGTACGGTATCGGCTGGGTGGTCAATCCGCGTGGAGGAAGCGCCGCCAACCTTTGCAACAGCGACCTGAAACAGAGCAATGACATCCGCTTCTCTGTAATTCTCGCTGGAAGGAATATGAACCAGTGGAAGCCCTGCGTCGGAAAACAACTGTTCCATGAAAGTATCCAATTTGCGCGCGCCGTTCTTGGCAATTGGCTTGATGATCTCCACGCCAAAAGCCGGTTTGAACGTCTCTGGTTCGCACAACAGAAAATCCACGTGCTTGCGGAATATTTTATTGAAGAAATGCACGTTTTCATTCGGACGCAAGATATAGAAGACATCGTTCAATGAAACCTTCGGACAAATCGAATAACGATTTCCCACCATTTCCGATAAAACACGAAAAAGAGCCAATTCCGGGGTGTTTAGAAACGGCTCTTTTAAGCGGTATGGCAGGCGTTCCAATTCTGTCCTTTTTTCCGGCATGTTGAATGCTCCTTTGGATGATGTCTGTTCCCTTCGATCTCCGGTCGTTTGCTGTTCCATATCATTGCGCAGGGGACATTTTAACATGCAATTGTTTCCGCGCCTCACCCAAGTCGCGGAAACATAAAACCAGTATAGGTCATTTCGATGCGAAATTCAATCGCTGCGGTGTTGAATTTCGCGTTTTGCAGTTGTATACTCATGGTACCGTCCCTTTTACAGTTAAAGAAGGAGTTGCAAATGCACTGCCGGCATCCAATCCTTTGCATCATCCCGCCTCATATGTTGAGGGAAATTTCAGAGCGCGGCACAGATCTCCAGCGTGAAAAAGCAAAATCCACGATCTTGGTATCGAGTCAGATTCGCATCCAGCGCACGTCTGCCGCGTTGGCACTTCGCATGGAGGCGCCGGGCACACCCGAAAAATACCGCAACATATACGACGCAAAATACGGATCCCAATTGCCCGGAACACTTGTCCGACAGGAGGGGGATCCGCCCCTCAGCGACATTGCGGCCAATGAAGCGTATGATGGATCAGGCGCAACCTACGACCTCTTCAAGGAAATCTATGGAAGAAATTCGATTGACGACAACGGCATGCCGCTCGATTCGACCGTTCACTACCAAATGGGATATGACAACGCCTTCTGGAACGGACAGCAAATGGTTTACGGGGATGGAGACGAAGACCTGCCTCCCGATCAACGCCTGTTCAACCGCTTTACCGCTGCGCTGGATGTTATTGCCCACGAGCTGACGCATGGTGTCACTCAATTCGAAGCCAACCTAGCCTATTCCTTCCAATCCGGCGCTCTTAATGAGTCCATGTCGGATGTTTTTGGCTCGCTCGTCAAACAGCGTCTGCATAGCCAAACCGCGAATGAAGCCGATTGGATTATAGGTGAAGGATTATTCACACCCAACGTGAGTGGCGTCGGTATCCGTTCCATGAAAGCACCCGGCACAGCCTACAATGACCCCATCCTGGGTAAAGACCCCCAACCCGCACACATGCAAGACTACGTCAACACCATCGAAGACAGCGGCGGGGTTCATATTAACTCGGGCATTCCCAACCATGCCTTCTACATTGCTTCCCTTGAACTGGGTGGCTTCGCATGGGAAAAAGCAGGCTTGATCTGGTACAAGGCGCTGACCGAGAAACTTAATCAGAATTCGAATTTCCAGGAAGCCGCCAACCTCACAGTCGAAACCGCAACGGAACTCTTTGGCTCCGGAAGCATCGAAGAAAAAGCAGTGATAAAAGGCTGGCAGGAAGTCGGCATCACCGTTGGCGCTCCCGCCGGGGATGGCTGCCTCACAGCCGTGATGCGCGCCATCGGGCTGTCAAAATGACTAGGATAGATTTTGTCCAGAGCGGCGGTTTTATAGGGCGGACAATCGTCCTATCCCTCGACTTGGACGAACTACCTCCGCCTCAAGCTCAGACCTTCAATCTGCTCCTTGACCAGGCAGAATTTTTCCACCTTGAAATTGACCCTGCTGCCTCACCAGCCCCTGACGAATTTTCCTATACCATTACAGTTACCAAAGACGGACATAGCCATTCCATCCATATCAGCGACACAACCGCGCCGGAACAATTGCGTCCCCTGTTACGGGCGCTTTCGGCCCGGGCGCGAATGCGAGAATAAGGAATGAGCTGCTCGTTAAGCAGTTCATTCTTCAAGCAATCGTTCGAGCAGGTCTTCCTCCTGCTCAAAAGACCGCACCTCGCCATCCAGCCATGCCGCGCGCAAGCGGGAAAGAATCTCCCCAAAGCGTGGACCCGGTGTCAAATTCCTCTTTAACAGGTCGTCGCCGGTGGTGTGTGCTCTCACGTGCCTCCAAATTGAGACATAATCAAACAGCGCGTTTTCACCGGTAACAAGATACACCGCGTAAATCGAGAGCAGTGGCAGTTTCTCGAGAGCATATGTCCATACGCTTGGTTTCGAATTCACAAGGAAAGGCAGGCTTTTCTTTAATTGAGACACGCTCCAAACTGAGCGCGTCAAATCAGAGGTGAATTCCAACCGCTTTGCAATGGATAAAATCTCATTTTCGGATAAATCCATCAACCAGAGCATATACCCCATCGCAACCCGGTCTACAGGCATATCCAATATGGATTCCGCATCGAGTAGGTCTAAATAATTCAAATTGAAAGGGGGCAGGGCTGGATGCATATATTTCAAAATTCCCAGATCCGTTGCGCGTGAAATAATAGGAACGGGATTTTTCTCGCCGAGGATCAAATCCAATTCGTGACGCAGGCGTTCGCCGCTAAGCTGCGATAAAACCGCCAAAGACTCAGGGTTGATCAGGTCGGATGTTGATGCCTCTAGGCTGAAGGTGTACCGCCCTACATAGCGCAAGGCTCGGAGGATACGCGTAGGGTCGTCAATGAACGACCGTGGATGCAAAACGCGAACGATTCCCTTTTCAAGGTCAGCCCGCCCGCCCACCGGATCGAGAAGTTCGCCAAAGGAGTCGCTGTCAAGGCGGACAGCCATGGCATTGATCGTGAAGTCGCGGCGGCGCAGATCGTCCTCGATGGTGGAGGGATTGACGGTTGGCAGGGCGCCGGCATGCTGATAGGTTTCCCTGCGGGCGGTAATCAGATCGAGGGTGTCGAGACTCAGGTTCAAAGTCCCAGGCAAATGCCAAATGGCGGTATGGAATTTAGCATGCGGAGTGAGTTTTCCGCCGATTTTTTTTACAAGAATTTTGCCAAACTTGACGGCGTCGCCTTCGACGACAATATCAAGGTCGCTGACTGGTCTGCCGAGCAAAAGGTCACGGACAAAACCGCCGACCAGATAGCAGGAAAAATCCAAAGAGGCGGCTTGGGTGGAGATATTGGAGAGGAGAGACTGCATCTCGGGCAGAATCAGGTTTGGGTCATGCATGAGGCGGGCAAGGTTTTCTCTCATGATGTGTGCGGGTCCAGCAAGTCGTTGATCCCATCCCCCAGCATATTCCAGGCGATGCCAAACAACATGACAGCCAGCGTGGGCGGAATGAACACCCACCAATAAGTGAACAAATTCCCACCGGGTCCGAGAATCCAATTGCGTCCCTGCGCAAGCATTGTGCCCCAGACTGAATCGCCGCCGATGTTGATGAATGTAAGCGTTGCCTGCAAAAGAACAACGCCTCCAACGTCGCGCGCTGCAAGGACCACGGCGGGGCCGGTGGAGTTCGGCAGAAGATGTTTGCGAATGACCCAAAAGGAGCCCCCGCCCAAAGCGCGCGCTGCTTGAACAAAACCGGTCTGTTTCAAGGTAATCACTATCGAGTGGACAAGCCTTGTGTAAGGCATCCAGGAAAAGAGGATCAGGCTTAACATCAGCGGATTGATGGTCTCCAGCAGCGATTGAATCATCGTTGCGGGACCCCGAATTTCGACAACCTGTCCGAGAACGTCCGAAGTGTAATAAATGCCTCCCATCGCTGTGATGGTCGCAGCAAAAAGCTGTTGCAGGAATATTACAGCCGCAATCGGTGGAAATGCAAGAAAGGAATCAGCGACCCGGAGCATGAACCCGCCTATCCGCCCGCCCGCATAGCCCGAAGCAACGCCGTAAAGGATGCCAACCAATGCCGTGCATATCGTAACGGTCAGCCCGAATTGAAGCGCATCACGCGATCCCCAAACCAGCGCGTGGTACACATCGATACCGCGCGGCAACATTCCCAATACAGTATTGCCGTCGGGAGGCAACGGCCTGGATTCGAACGCCCGTCCCACGCGCATAAAAGGACCCGGGTTCTTTGGGTCGTCGGGGGAAAGGTAGGGCGCGGCGACAGCGACAAACACATAGGTAATAATAAGGAAGAGCGCAGCCCAGTTCTGCCAGCGGCGGAAATATAAACGGATTCGTTTCATGTCTTCAATACCCCTTCGCGTACGCGCGGGTCGAGCAACGCTTGCGCCACATCCAGAACAAACATCAACAGGAGGGTCATGAGCACGCTGTACATCGCAAAGCCGAGAGCAGCAGCGGCATCCGGAATGCCACTCATGGCGCGGGCGATGACGCCGGAAATCCCATCGATGTCGTATATGATCTCTGAAACGAAAACGCCCGTGACAATGGATGTCGCGGAGAGCGTCATGCTTGTAAGCGAGGGGGAAAGAATGTTGCGGAACACATGTTTCCACACGATCTTGCGCTCGACCAGTCCACGCGCCTTTGCGGCGGTAACGTATTCCTTTCGCTCTTCGCCCAGCATCGATACGCGTGTGACGCGTCCCAGTGTGGCCCAGTGGTAAATACTTAATGTAAAGACCGGCATGGCAAGGTGGCGGAAGGCGTTTTCCATGATGTCGACCCGTCCGTTCAGGAGCGCATCGATCGTCATCATGCCCGTATACATGGTGAATTTCCCGGTGGACATTTCGAGGATGTACGCGAGGTCGAGCCGCCCTGGGAAGAACCAGTTGCGGTTGATGTAAAAGAGCGAAAGAAGGATGATCGCCAATATGAACGGCGGTGTGGATGTGCCAAGGAAGGCAAGCGCCCTAAATCCCCTGTCGAAGGAACCGCTTCTTTTCCAACCTGCCGCCACGCCGCTTACCAATCCAAGCGGAATCAAGAGCAGGAGGGAATAGATAGCCAGTTCAAGCGTGGCAGGCGTCCGCCTCAAGAGGGACGGAAGGACATATTCGTTCAAAGACGGGCTGTAGCCCCATTTTCCATCAAAGAGGGATTTTATCCAAAAGTAATACTGCACTAGAAAAGGATCCCGTAAGTGATGAAGCCTGATGATTTTCTCTTCGATTTTCGCATACTGTTCATCGGTAAGCCTTGGCGGCATGTTATCGGGCATGTACAAGGTTGCACGCGCCTCGGGAGGCGTTAGCATCGCTCCCCCATAAAGGACCATGGTAATGACCAGCAGGGAAACCGGGATGGACAAAAAGCGGCGGATCACAAACTGAAGCAGTGGCGGCATGGTTGAACTCCGCTTCAATTTTACTCCCTAAACGGGAGCGCTCAAGACAGGGTGTAAAATATGACACTAGAAGTTATCTCAAAAATGGTAAACTGGCGCACAAACCCAAGTTGGGAGCGAG
>CAZLWG010000002.1:0-33087 GCA_964563315.1 uncultured Anaerolinea sp.
AAAAAGGCGACTGGCGCTCAGGATATTACCGTGACCAGACCTGGATGTTCATGCTGGGTGTAATGAGCATCCAGGAATTTTTTGCCCAATTATATGCGCATGGCGATATCACCTATGACCCCGCCAGCGGCGGCAGACAGATGAATGCGCACTTTGCCACGCGCAATTTATATCCCAACGGCTCGTGGCGTCCGCAAACGCAACTTTACAACACTGCTTCGGATGTCTCGCCGACAGGCGCGCAAATGCCGCGCGCCGTAGGGTTGGCGTATGCGTCCGTGTTGTATCGCAAACTTAGTGAACTCCACGAGCAAAAAGATTTCTCCAACAACGGCAACGAAATTGCGTTTGCCACCATCGGCAATGCTTCCACTGCCGAAGGTCTGTTCTGGGAGTCGGTTAATGCCATCGGCGTACTCAAGGCACCTGCCATCATCACCATCTATGATGACGGCTATGGCATTTCGGTTCCAAATCAATTCCAGATGGTCAAGGAAAATATCGGCGCTCTGCTGAAAGGCTTCGAACGCGATCCACGTACTGCGCCCAACAAAGTGCAAAACGGCTACGACCACTACACCGTCCGCGCGTGGGATTATCCCGCCCTCATTGAAACTTATCAAACCGCCGCCGAGATCGCTCGCGAATATCACATCCCCGCGCTCATCCACGTTATCGACGTGACCCAGCCGCAAGGTCACAGCACTTCGGGCAGCCATGAGCGGTACAAGACACCCGAAAGACTCAAGTGGGAAGAAGAATTTGACGGACTCAAGAAAATGCGCGAGTGGATGATAAGTCAACGCATCATTTCAAAGCCGGAGCTTGGTTCTCTCGAAAAGTCGGACTACGAAGCTGTGGAGGGATTCCGCAAAGCCGCCTGGGATGCCTATCTCTCCCCCATCGCTGATGAGCGCAACCAGGTCATGGATATGCTCGATGAGATCGCAAGCTCTTCCAACCACGCGTCAGAGTTGAGAATGCTCAAAGAACGACTATCAAGCCTCCCGTCGTATACGAGGCGTGATATCCATTCTGTCGCACACGAAGCCTTGCGTCTCCTGCGAAATGAATCAAATCCGACCAAACAGGTTTTGGCAGCCTGGAAACACGAAAACGATAAAGCGAACCTCGAACGATATGGTTCGCATCTGTATTCGAACACTGCGTTGAAAGTGGATGTAGTGAAGCCTTCGTATACTGATCAATCGCCGACAATGTTCGGATTCGAGGTCATCAATGCCGCCTTCGATGCCGCACTCGCCCGGGAGCCGCGATTGATCGCCTTTGGGGAGGATGTGGGGAAACTCGGCGACGTGAACCAGGGTTTCAAAGGGATGCAGGAAAAATATGGCGAGTTCCGCGTAACCGATACGGGTATTCGTGAAGCAACCATTTTGGGTCAGGCAATCGGCATGGCCATGCGCGGGCTACGCCCCATCGCAGAAATTCAATACCTGGATTACGTGTTGTATGCCTTGCAGATCATGAGCGACGATTTGGCCACCCTCCACTGGCGGACTGCCGGCGGGCAAAAAGCGCCTGTCATCGTCCGCACTCGCGGACACCGCCTTGAAGGAGTATGGCATGCTGGATCACCGATGTCCAGTATATTGAATTTAGTGCGCGGCATGTACGTCTTGGTCCCACGCGATATGACCCGTGCTGCCGGTTTTTACAACACCCTCATAAAATGCGACGAGCCAGCCATTGTAGTGGAAGTGTTGAACGGTTATCGTGTTAAGGAACGGCTACCAGAAAATATCGGTGAGATCACACTACCTTTGGGCATCCCCGATGTTATTCGTGAAGGGAAGGATGTCACCATTGTCACATACGGCGCGTGCTGCCGAATCGTAATGGATGCCGCCGATAAGCTGAGCAAGATCGGTATCGAGGCGGAAGTCGTTGACATCCAATCTCTCATGCCGTTCGATCTTCACGGCAAGATCGTTGAGTCGCTCAAGAAGACCAACCGTATTTTGTTCGTGGATGAAGATGTCCCCGGCGGGACGTCTGCCTACATGATGCAGGAAGTCATCGAGAAACAAGGCGGTTATTTCCATTTAGATTCGCCTGCACGCACTTTATCTGCAAAGGCACATCGTCCCGCCTATGGAAGCGACGGCGATTATTGGAGCAAGCCAAATCCCGAGACGGTGTTCGATGCTATTTATGAAATGATGTACGAAGTTAATCCATCTCAATATCCCAAGTTCGATTAACCGCAGAGATTCACCCATTCATGAAGCACAGACTCGCACTTCTATGCGACTTGGCGGCTGAAAGGTCGGATTAATTCTAAATTTCAATGTCCCTGTTCTCGTTAGGGGTGTAAAGCGACTCGTGTGAGGACTTAAAGAATAAAAACTCTGCGCTCTCCGCGCGTTCGCGGTGAGAATAAAAGGAGAGAGATTATGGCAACCAAAGTTTTGGTCCCCCGCCTCGGCGAGGGTGTGGATGAAGTCACCATCACAAAATGGCTCAAACAGGAAGGCGACTCGATCAATGAGTTGGAGCCGCTGCTTGAAGTCAATACCGACAAGGTAGATACCGAAATCCCTGCCCCGGCGACAGGAATGGTATTGAAGATCGTCGCACAGGAAGGCATTGCTGCAAAGGTCGGCGAGTTGTTGGCGATTATCGGCAAGCCCGGTGAGGCTGTAGATGCTGCAAGTGCTCCAACAGAATCACCTGCCTCGAAAGTTGAAGTCCAAAAGACCGAAACGCAGCCTGCTCTTTCTCACAACCAACCCGTCACTCGTTCCTCCGAACTCGGCTTCATCTCCCCGGTCGTTGCAAAGATAGCCACCGAACATGGAGTGGATTTATCGCAGGTTACTGGAACAGGATTGAACGGGCGAATTACGAAAAATGATGTTCTGGCGTACGTGTCATCTGGACAAAAACCAGCCACGATAAACCGTACAGTGTCTGTTGCCACAGGCGCAGGCGATCAACTCATTAAACATTCAACCATTCGCAAACAGATTGCTTCACACATGGTTGAGTCGAAGCACACCTCGCCACATGTCCTGACCGTCATGGAAGCGGATATGAACAGAGTGGTCAAGCATCGTTCAGCCAACAAGGCTGCTTTCGAACGTGATGGAGTCAATCTCACTTTTACAGCATACTTCATGATGTCCATCGTGGCGGGACTGAAGGCCTATCCGCAAACCAACTCATCATGGACGGATGAAGGTTTGCTGATTCACAAAAATGTCAATCTCGGTATGGCTGTCTCGCTTGGGGAAGAAGGTTTGATCGTGCCGGTCATCAAACATGCGGATGATCTATCACTGCTTGCGATGGCGCGTTCCATCAATGACCTGGCAAATCGCGCCCGCGCAAAGAAACTGCAACCCGACGAAGTCAAAGGCGGGACCTTCACGCTGACCAATCACGGCGTGAGCGGGTCGCTTTTCGCCTTCCCGGTGATCAACCAGCCTCAGGCCGGAATCCTCGGCGTCGGCGCGATGCAGAAGCGCGTGGTCGTCATTGATGATGCCATCGCGATCCGTCCGATGGTGTATCTGTCGTTCGTCTTTGACCACCGCATTTTGGATGGCGCATCTGCCGATTGGTTTTTGGCAAAGGTCAAAGAGACGCTGGAAAATTGGAGTTGAGTCTCATGAACGAAACCCCAAGCGACCACCCCGCCATCAACAGGAATGTCCACCCGCCCGTCGTGGCGTTGATATTCATCGGGCTTGCCGTTTTGCTTGGATGGCTGGTTCCGATTCCATCGCCTCCGTTCTTCGAATGGATCGGGCTTGGGTTGACCATCATCGGAGTTGTGCTTGGGTTCAGCGCTTTCAACGAATTCCGCAAAGCGCACACCACGCTTGACCCGCATGGCTCCGTCAAGGCGCTGGTGACAGCAGGAATCTATCAGATCACGCGCAATCCAATCTACCTTGGCTTTTTATTGATGGTCATTGGTTTTCCGTTGAATTCAGGCTACTATTCGGGTCTTGTAGTCGCGCCATTTTTCATAATCACCATGAATCGTCTGGTGATAGAAAAGGAAGAAGCCTATCTGGAGAAAAGGTTTGGAGAGGCGTACACAGGCTACAGGTCAAGGGTAAGGCGGTGGCTGTGGTAGTACAATTGTGAAATATTACAAGTCTAATGGAGTCAAATCATGACAGAAAATTTTGATGTCGTTGTCATCGGCGCCGGGCCTGCCGGCTATGTTGCCGCGATCCGCGCCGCACAACTGAAGCAGAGAGTCGCTATTGTGGACAAGCAGTGGATGGGCGGCGTGTGTTTGAACGTCGGTTGTATCCCTTCCAAGTCGCTGCTCAAGAACGCGGAAGTGGCGCACACCCTGCGCGAACGCGCCAAGGACTTTGGCTTTTCGTTCGATAACCTCAAATTGGATTACAGCGTGGCGGTCAAACGCTCGCGCCAGAATTCCGACCGGTTGACCAAGGGCGTCGGCTTTTTGATGAAGAAGAACAATATCGCCGTTTTCATGGGCGATGCAAAACTCAAAACTAAGGATACTGTTAACGTCACCGACAAGGATGGCAAGGTTACCGAACTCAAGGCAAAAAATGTCATTGTGGCTACAGGCGCGAGCGCGATGGTTCCGCCTGTGTGGAAAGTGGACGGCAAGAAGGTTGTCACTTATTGGGAAGCGATCCTTCAGGATACATTACCCAAGTCCGTTGTGGTGATCGGTTCGGGCGCGATTGGTGTCGAATTCTCCACAATATGGAGCGCATATGGCGTGGATGTGACCATCGTCGAGATGCTGCCGCGGGTCGTTCCGCTCGAGGATGAAGAAGTTTCGAAAGAACTTGAAAAGGAATTCAAGAAGCGCAAGATCAACATCCTGACCGGACACAAAGTTGAGTCCGTTGAAGCGACGAAGAGCGGCGTGAAAGTCAAGGTGTCAGCGGATGGGAAGGAAACAGTGCTCGAAGCAGATCAAGCGTTGGTCGCGATCGGGTTCCGTCCCAATTCCAAAGATTTGGGGCTTGAAGAAGTCGGCGTTAAGATCAGTGAGCGCGGATTTGTAGAAGTCAATGAAAAAATGCAAACGAACATCCCCGGCATTTGGGCAATTGGCGATGTGACCGGCAAACTGATGCTCGCGCACGTCGGCTCGGCGATGGGCATTGTGGCAGCCGAACACATTGGCGGTCATGAGACCGTCACGCTCGATTACGAAATGATGCCGCGCGCTACATATTCGTATCCGCAGGTTGCCTCGTTCGGTCTGACCGAGGCGCAAGCGAAAGAACGCGGCTACGATGTGAAGATTGGGCGTTTCCCCTTCCAGCCGAATGGCAAGGCGTTAGGATTGGGCGATTACATGGGCTTTGTCAAGATTGTCACCGATGCGAAATACGGCGAAATTCTTGGCGCGCATATGATTGGTCCCGAAGTAACTGAACTCCTACCCGAACTCACCCTCGCTCACATGATGGAACTCACTCCCCATGAGATAGCGCGAAACGTCCATGCGCATCCAACGCTCTCCGAGGCGATCATGGAAGCGGCACACATGGCAAGTGGAACGCCAATTCATATTTAACCCGGATTGCTGCCTTTGAGTATTTTTACTGCTGAGTCGCAGAGACTTAGAAAAGCGGATTACCTGCTCCCTTTTGACAGTGGCAGCTTAAAATATTTGGTCTTCAACCAGAGGCTGGTTATATAACCAGCCTCTGGTTTTATCCAAGCCTGCCACATTTGTACAGACAACTTGATATTTAAACCAGAGTGTGCTATTAACGAACCACACTAATCCATGGAAGGCTGTAGGACAAATATGCACCGCGAACGAGTTTCAGAAAACGTTTTTTGGTTCCAAAGCGAAGTGTACGCGCAAGTGACGGCAGGCGTGATTGTCGGTCCGCAATGGGCAGTTGTGATTGACACGCTGGCGCTCCCGGAAGAAACGCTCACCATGCGCGAATTCATCGAACATGAGTTGGGCGCGCAGGTACGGTATGTGATCAATACCCATTATCACGCAGACCATAGCTGGGGTAATTGCTTCTTCCCAGGCGCAACAGTGATCGGTCACGCAAGGTGCCGGGATTTCCTCATTGATAACGGGATCCCTTCGCTGGAAAGAGCCCAAAAGCAAAACCAAAACCTGCGACAAGTGAAGATCGTTCCGCCCCACCTGACATTTGAAACAGGTGAAATGACCTTGCGCGTCGGGAAAAAGAATCTCACCATTTCCACCTCCTTTGGTCATAGCCCCGACGGCATTTCCGTGCTGGTCGAGGAAGACCGCGTCCTGTTCGCAGGCGACGTCTTCATGCCCCTCCCCTACGTCGTGGACGGAGATGTGGATGACATGCTCGCTTCGATAAAGAAGATCGGGCGCATGGGATTGGAAAACATCATTCAAGGACATGGCGACATCATCCTGCGCGGTGAAATAGATGCGGCGGTGAAGGAAAACCTCAATTACCTTACCAGCATCAAGAAGGCGGTCAAATCGGCTGTCAAACGCAAGAACGCCGAAGAATACATCGAATCGATCACCATCGAAGACTGCGGCAAGAGCCGCGTCTATCTTGGGGGGCTGGCAGAAACCCTGCACGAACGTAACCTGCAAACCATGTATCAACAAATGAAGGGGTAAGCCGCCAGGGACGAAAGTCCTCCTTCAACACGAACATACGCGAACGTAGTCAGGAAAATCCATGACATGATTGCCATATCGATATTTTCAATTTTTGCAGCAGCCATGATCCTTCCGCTGTTCTTCCGAAACAGACAACGGCCGACAGGATGGCTGATTGCGTTACTGCCGCTGGGCGTCACCATCTATCTTGCAAGCCTTTTGCCGAGCGCCGCAATGGAAACGCCTGAAACTTTTACATATCAGTGGGCGAAGCAGTTCGGCGCAAGCCTGTCCTTTCGCGCAGACGGTTTGGGACTGTTGTTCGCCATCCTCATCTCCGGCATCGGAACACTCATTGTCATTTACGCGGGCGATTATCTGAAAAAAAACAAAAACCTGGGAAAGTTTTACGGCTGGTTGTTCGGTTTCATGGGCGCCATGTTGGGCGTAGCGCTTTCGGATAACCTGCTGCTTCTCTTCGTATTTTGGGAATTCACCAGCCTGAGTTCGTTCATCCTGATCGGCTTTGAACATGAAAAGGAAAACGCGCGCGCCTCCGCTTTGCAAGCCTTATTGGTGACAGGTGGCGGGGGCCTTGCGATGCTTGCGGGAATCATCCTGCTTGGGCAGGCGGGCGGGACATTGGAACTTTCTGCGCTTCTTTCCAACGCGAAGGCTGTTCAGTCCCACCCATTATATTTACCCGCGCTGATACTCATCCTGCTGGGCGCGTTCACGAAATCAGCACAGTTTCCATTTCATTTTTGGCTTCCCAATGCCATGGCGGCGCCGACGCCCGTCAGCGCTTATCTGCATTCAGCGACAATGGTAAAAGCGGGGATATATCTGCTTGCGCGGCTGAATCCTGTCCTTGGCGGAAACGATATTTGGATGTACAGCGTCGGCGGCGTGGGCTTGGCGACCATGCTTACCAGCAGTTATCTTGCCCTCATCCAAACGGATTTGAAGCGTTTGCTTGCATATTCCACCCTGAGCATACTCGGCACATTGACCATGCTCATCGGTCTGGGCACACCTCACGCGTTGGAAGGGGCGATAGCCCTTTTGCTGGCTCATGCCTTGTATAAAGGCGCTTTGTTCCTCGTTGCCGGCGCGCTCGACCATGAGACCGGCACCCGTGATGTAACCAAATTGGGCGGATTACTCCGCCTCATGCCTGTTACAGCTGCAGCGGCTGGAATCGCCGCGCTTTCGATGGCAGGGTTGCCGCCTTTGTTCGGTTTCATTGCAAAGGAACTGGTTTACGAGACCGGGCTTGAATTTAATTCGTGGCTGATGGCGGCGATCATCTTCATGGGGCTTTCCAATGTGTTTGTCGCGGGGGTCGTGGGAATCGGTCCGTTTATTGGCAAACTCAGCAAAACGCGAAAGGAACCGCACGAAGCTCCAATCGGCATGTGGCTGGGGCCCGTGTTGCTGACTGGGTTGAGTCTTCTCGCGGGGTTCTTTCCCAGCGGGGTTTCAAACCTGTTGGTCAGTCCCGCAGTTTCGAGCGTGGAAGGCGAGGCGGTTAAAGTCAAACTCGCGTTATGGCATGGAATTAATCCGGCTTTTCTTTTGAGTCTTGGCACTGTCCTCACAGGTATTGTCTTGTTCTTGGGTAGAAACGCTTTGCGAAATGTCCTGCAAAAATTAAAATGGAAATGGGGACCCGCATACTTTTACGACCGAACGCTCGACGGCATGAACGCTCTTGCCGGTTTTCAAACCCGCCTCCTGCAAAGCGGTTATTTGCGCCGTTATCTGATTATCATTATTCTCACATTGACTTTGGGTACCGGTTTAACGCTTCTTCGCGCAAAAAGTGTAAGCCTGCCCTGGAGTTTCCCGGCAGTTCATCCTTATGAATTTGCAATTGCAATATTGATCGTTGGGGCGGCACTAGGGGCTGTGACTTTGCCTTCGCGTCTGGGAGCGATTGCCGCGCTGGGCGTGGCTGGGTATGGCGTGGCGCTCCTTTATTTGATGTTTGGCGCGCCGGATTTGGCGATCACGCAGTTCGCCATCGAATCCTTGACTGTGATCCTGTTCGTATTGGCGTTCTATCATTTGCCAAAATTCAATGTACTAAGTTCGACCTCCTCGCGCAGGCGCGACATAGGCATTGCAGTACTGGGAGGCGTTTTGATGACCGCCTTGGTCTTGATCGCAGTGAACGTCGAGATCGCGCCATCCATTTCCAATTATTTCGTCCAAAACTCGGTGGAGCTGGCGCATGGACGCAATATTGTCAATGTGATTCTGGTTGACTTCCGCGGCATGGACACCATGGGTGAGATCATAGTGCTCGGGATTGCGGGCATCGGTGTGTATGCGCTGCTTAAGTTCCGCAGGAACAAAGGAGGCGGACAATGAAGATCGTTTCCTTGATTCTTCGCACAACGGTTCGGTTCCTCTTTCCGCTCCTCCTTCTGTTTGCCGTGTTCATTTTTCTGCGCGGACACAACGAGCCGGGCGGCGGCTTCATTGCCGGATTGGTTGCCGCTGCCGCCTATGCCTTGTATTCAATCGCATGGACGTCGAAGGAGGCGCGACATGCGGTGGGAATCGAAACAAGGCTATTGATCGGGGTGGGACTTCTCATTGCGCTGGCCAGCGGGCTGATCGGCCTGCTTGGAGGTCAATCCTTCCTCACCGGGCTTTGGGGTTACATCTCCATTCCGCCGCTATTCAAGATCGAAATTGGAACCCCGGTGCTGTTTGATGTCGGAGTATTTTTAGCCGTGCTTGGGGTGACGCTTACCATCGTCTTTGCATTGGAAGAGGTCGAATAACGTGGAAACCATCCTTGCCTTTGTGATCGGCGCGCTTTACGCCACCGGAATTTACATGATGCTTCGGCGCAGCCTGGTCAAGTTGCTGATCGGTCTGGGACTGCTCAGCCATGCCGCAAACCTGCTGATCTTTACCGCCGCAAAATTAGTGCGCGCCAATTCACCCGTCATCGCCGCCGGGGAAAAAACACTTTCGACACCTCACGCCGACCCGCTTCCGCAAGCATTGATCCTGACTGCCATTGTGATCAGCTTTGGTGTCACCGCATTTGCGCTGGCGTTGGCATACCGCGCATATAAATCGGTCGGCACGGACGATCTGGATGAAATGAAGAGTACCGACGTATGAATCTCCTCCTGCCGCTCCCCATCATCATTCCCATGCTGGCTGGTACAGTAGCATTGCTGGCATACCGTTCACCGACCATACAACGCTGGATCAGTATCGCGGGTTCGGGCGCGCTTCTGGCTTCTGGAATTTGGCTGCTTGCCGAGGTGGAAAAGAACGGCATCCGCGCCACACAAATCGGAAGCTGGCCCGCGCCATACGGCATCACTCTTGTTGCAGACTTGTTGAGCGCCATCATGGTGACTCTGACCGGCATCATCGGGCTGGCAGTGGCCGTGTATGCAGTGGCAACCACAAGTCCGTCACATGAAGCGGTCGGGCACCACCAACTGTATCAGTTCCTCCTGATGGGCATATGCGGCGCATTCCTTACCGGCGATCTCTTCAACTTATATGTCTGGTTCGAAGTGATGCTCATGGCATCGTTCGTCTTGCTGGCGCTTGGCGGGGAACGCGGGCAAATGGAAGGCGCCATAAAATACGTCACGATTAACCTGGTGGCATCCGCGATCTTCCTTGCGGCGCTTGGCTTGCTCTATGGTCTGGCTGGCACTCTCAACATGGCAGACCTTGCCATCAAATTTTCAAACGGACTCCCGAAAGAACAGTCAGGGCTGGTAACGACTCTGGCTATCATGTTTTTGATTGCCTTCGGGATTAAAGCCGCCATATTTCCTTTGTTCTTCTGGCTTCCTGCTTCGTATCATACTCCGCCGGTGGCTGTTTCCGCCGTATTTGCCGGGCTTTTAACCAAGGTTGGAGTCTACGCAATCATCCGCGTATTTACTTTAATCTTCATTCAGGAACCCGGCTACACCCACACACTGATTCTGATCATCGCAGGCGCCACGATGCTCGCCGGCGTTCTGGGCGCGGTTGCGCAAAATGAATTCAGACGCATGCTCTCCTTCCACATCATCGGTCATATCGGTTATATCCTGATGGGGCTGGGTCTCTTTACACCGCTTGCCCTGACCGGATCTGTATTCTATCTTTTGCACCACATCATAGTTAAGGCAAATCTCTTCCTCATCAGCGGCGTTGTGCAGCGCATCAGTGGTTCGTTGGAATTCAAGAAACTCGGCGGTTTGTATCAGAGCATGCCGGGACTGGCAGCCCTATTTCTGATCACTTCCTTGTCGCTTGCCGGCGTACCGCCGCTTTCTGGTTTCTTTGCAAAGTTCAGTCTCATACAAGCCGGTCTCCTTCAAGGACAATATGCCATTGTTATCGTCTCATTGTTTGCCAGTTTATTGACACTATTCCTCATGATGAAAATTTGGAACGAAGCCTTTTGGAAAAATCAAAGTGATGAAAATTTGATCGCACAGCCGCCCATCGGGCATGATCAATGGTCTTATATGATCATTCCCATTGTGGGACTCGCTGTGCTTACGGTTCTGATCGGGCTGGGCGCATCGCCGGTCTTTGGGCTGGCCCTTCAGGCGGGCGGACAATTGATGAACCCAACTGCGTACATCCAGGCAGTCATGGAGATGTCACAATGAATTACTTTATGCTGAATATTGCTCTAGCGCTCACTTGGGCAATGCTGATCGGCGATATTCACCCGGTCAGTCTAATTACCGGTTTTGTGATCGGGTATTTGATCCTATCCGTTGCGCGCCGCGCGCTTGGGCCTTCCCCCTATTTCGGGAAAGTATTGCTTGTAGTTCGTTTCGGGTTTTATTTCCTATGGGAATTGATCAAGTCCAACCTCCGAGTGGCGCTGGATGTCATTACCACCCGGGTGGACTATATGAAACCGCGCATCATCGGCGTTCCCCTCGATGTCAAAACCGATGCGGAGATCACGCTCCTGGCAAATCTTATATCCTTGACACCCGGTTCACTCAGCATAGATGTCTCTACGGATCGGCGTACGATTTATATCCATGTGATGTATGCAAAAGATGCAGAAACGGCTCGGCGCGAAATCAAGGAGGGACTGGAACGGTGGGTATTGGAACTGCTTGCAACAAAAAAGGAATGAAACGATGAGCGTAAATCTAATTGCATTTGTGATACTGATACTCGCCTTTTTTTTCGCGTTCCTCAGGCTGATTAGAAGATCGGATCAACCGCATCGCATCTCGACTCTTGACCGCGTGGTGGCGCTTGACCTGATGGCAACTCTTTCCATCGGTTTCATGTCCCTTTACGCCGTGGAAACAAAAAAAGCCCTTTTTATGGATGCGGCGCTTGTATTGGCGCTGATCGCTTTTCTCGGCACGGTCGCTTTTGCGCGTTACCTCGAAAAAGGAAAATAATCATGCTGGCAGATATTCTTATCATTATCGGCGCTTTTTTCATGCTGATCGCTGCATTCGGCGTGTACCGCATGCCTGACTTGTACATGCGCCTGCATACCAATACAAAATCGGCGACCTTTGGGGTTGGGTTCCTGCTTTTGGGCGCGGCATTCCGTTTCGAAAGTTTGAATGTCAGTGTCCGCGCTCTGGCAATCATGATCTTTCTCTTCTTTACCGCACCGGTGGCGGCTCATATGATCGGACGCGCGGCTTATTTCGTGGGCGCGCCGCTATGGAAGGGAACATTAAGCGACGATCTCAGGGAGAAATACGACCCGAAGACACATGAATTGAAGTCAATAAAATCAAAGAAAAGGAAGACTGGAGACAAATTAACAAAATGAACTACGCCATCGACTCGATCATTATCGTAGCAACAATTCTGGGATTATGGTGGGGTGCGGTGTGGGTGGTGGAAGCTGCCTCCCGCATTGCAAAACGATTGGGGGTTTCGGAGTTGATCATCGGTTTGACGGTAGTTGCCATGGGTACCTCTGCGCCGGAATTTGCAGTGACCGTGGGCGCCGCCTTGAAAGGGCAGGCGGATATTTCCATCGGCAATGTGGTAGGGTCGAACATTTTCAACCTCGGCTTTATTCTGGGAGGCGTAGCACTGGTACGCGCCATCGCCACGTCGCGTTCACTGGTATACCGCGACGGCATAGTAATGATTGGCATCACGTTGCTCCTATTATTCTTCCTGAGAGATTTGACCATGTCTCGGTTAGAGGGGGCGGTTTTGATGTCCTTGCTCGTGGCGTACATTGGGCTGCTCATCTACCAAAAGGATGGATCCGACGAGGAGCTTCCCGAAGGGGAATTTCAATGGCTGGATATCCCGCGTCTTCTGGGGGGGTTGGCGTTGATCGTGACGAGCGGGCACTATCTGGTCGAATCAGCTTCCAGCCTGGCGCGAGCCGTTGGAGTATCGGAATGGGTAATCGGCGTGACCATCGTCGCCGCGGGGACTTCCGCTCCGGAACTTGTTACATCTCTAATTGCCGTTCTACGCGGACACTACGGCATATCCGCCGGAAACCTGATTGGCAGTGACATCTTCAACTTGCTGGGTGTACTGGGGCTGGCAGCAGTTCTTCAGCCCATGAACATAGACCCGGGCGCTTACACAAGCCTTTACGTCCTTTCCGGCATGGTCATTCTGGCGGTGGTGCTCATGCGCACTGGCTGGAAGCTCTCGCGCTGGGAGGGAGCGCTGCTTCTCATAATCAACATCGTCCGCTGGATAATGGATTTTCAACGTTAACTTAGCTGCAATTCAAATGGAAATCGCGGACTTCGAAACTACAATAATTAAGTGAACCACTCAAGATCTGTGTTATTGTATTATCGATATTTGGGGTGATGGTCATAACAAGCGGCTATCGCCTCAAATGTTCTTTTGAGCATCATGGCAAAATATTCTAGGATTTTCTCTGAACTTCCGCCTTTTCAACAAGGCGGACTTGACTCTCTTTGTGGTTTGTACAGCATTATCAATGCTGAGCGAATCATCAATCGCTCCTCTGATGAAGAGTCACAGAAGTTGTTCAATGACCTAATTCATTATCTTTCACGCCGCGGTTTGCTGACTAAATTCCTGATCGACGGGATCATACACACTGAAATGCTCGTAATCTTGAAAAAAGTTGTTGGGAAAAAACGCATCTCGAACGTATGGATTCCATATCGCGGCGTTCCAAACCCCGACCTGACCTCATTCTGGAAATCCATGCAGCGTTTTCTTGACGGAACCCCGGGGCGTTCCATCATTCTTGGTTTGCAGGGCTATCACGACCACTGGACCGTGATCGAAAAAATCAACAACCGCTCCATTTTATTGTACGACTCGGCGCTGATAAAACGACTCCCCCGCGCAGAATGCACCACCGTCTACGCCACATGGAAGCGCAAGCATCTGTTGCTTCCTGCTCAAACTTATTTCCTCTCCAACGAAGTGATGGATATCAGTCAGTACGATTATTAGAATTTGAGATCCCAACAGCCTTAACCTAATATCCCCTAAATATAAATCATGTATTAGATAGCGTCATTTTTTGGATTCCCTTTACGCCCGTATGGTATTATGAAGTTGCCGAATGGCTTGAAATTAAACGAAGGGAGAAAAAATGAACCGACATGATGTCCGATTACTGCAACAAATCCGCGGCTATCCATGCCTCACGATCATCCTCCCAACCCATCGAACCACACCCGATAATCGGCAGGACCCGGTGCGTTTGAAAAACCTCGTCGGCGAAGCGGCAGACCGATTGCTAAGCGAATTCAACAAACGGGAGGTTGAGGCGTTGTTGAAACGTCTGGAAGACCTGACTAGCACAATGGATTTCTCGTCTTCGCTTGACGGGTTGGCAATCTTCGTCAACCAGGATTTTGCGCGGGCTTTCCGCCTTCCGTTCACCGTCAAAGAACGTGTTGTCATTGACGAGACATTTGCCACCCGGCATTTGACAAAAACATTGAATCGCTCCCTGCGCTATTGGGCGCTGGTCCTAAGCGAAAAACCCACACGGCTTTATGAAGGCACGAACGATGCGCTGGAGGAAGTTCTGGAAAATGGATTCCCGATGGTGCATGAAGGTCCCGGCGGCGAAGCGCCTCTGCCAGGCGGTTTCGGGATACGGAAATCCGCATACCGCGATGAATATCTGCAAAAATTCTTCCGCAAGGTGGATGCTGCGTTGAAGACCGTTCTCGCGCAGGATGACTTGCCGCTCATCCTCATCGGCGTGGAACGGCATCTTGCATTCTTCAACGATGTGACAACACACCGTGGCGCCGTCATTGGAACGCTGACTGGCAGTCACGATAAGACATCACCATACGAACTGCATAAACTGGTCGCGCCCATACTGGATAAAACCATCAAAGATAAACGCCGCGAAGCGATGGAACAATTGGATAAGGCGGTTGGCGCGAAAAAATCCGCCTCGACCATCAGCGACGTCTGGTTGCCCGCTCATGAAGGCCGCGCTGAACTTTTGCTCGTCGAAGAAGGCTTTCACTACCCCACACGCCTCCACGCGGACGGCAAGACCCTGCTACCCGCTGACGATCCATCCGCCCCCGGCGTGATCGACGATGCCGTGGACGAAATCATCGAAGAGGTGTTGAATAAACAGGGAAAGGTTGTCTTTGTGGAAACCGGCAAGTTGAGCGACCACGGACGCATCGCGCTGATATTACGCTATTGACAAGGGTCTAATAAACAACGGTCAACCGCAAGTTGACCGTCGTTTTCATTTCAACAAGTCTCCCCATTATCATCCACGTAACAAGAATCGCCTTGAAACATCTGCCATTCGCGCATGAGTTTCGCCAACTCCTTCAAATATGATTGAATCTCATCCCCGCTCACCACCCGCTCGTTGTTTTGGATGACAGGCAAAGCATAATCGCCACCTAGCAATTCTCGCGCCTGCACTTGTTCGATCACCACACGCTTGTAGCCAAGCACCAATTCATGAAATTCCGCTTCGATGGCGTCCGCTTCCAGGCTTTTTTCTTCACGGTATAGAACAATCATTCGAACCTCATTTGGAGATTATACTCAACTGATGACGGAGTTCACCCCCATACACTTCTTCGACGAAAGCATTGAACCAGTCTTCGACACGCCTCCCGCGCGGGAAAAGACGCCTCCCTGCCCAAACGGATTCGTTTGGGACAAAACTATCTATCGCATCATTGAAATACTTTCAGAATGGACGGATTTTACACGGCGCGGAAAAATGTCCAAGAACATGCGGCCCGAACACGCGGCAGTCGCATCCACTAGAGGCTCATTGAACGTGGGCAGGTTCTACTTCCGTGTGCGCGTGGATTCGGGGCAGATCTTCGATATTTATTACGACCGCGCGATAAAAGGTGTGGATAAACGCAAAGGCGAATGGTTCGTGTATCGGGAGTTGGAATAACCATATTACGGGAAACATCATTATTCCCTTGTGATCAATCTCACCTGATTGTCATAGAAGAAATAATCCCACGCCCAGTTGAACATCACAATAATTCGATTGCGGAAGCCGATGATGCGGTAGATGTGCAGGAAAACCCAGATCATCCAGGCAATAAATCCGCTGAAGGAAACTCCGAAGATTCTTGCAACAGCGGCATTACGCCCAACCGTCGCAAGCAGACCGGGGTCTTTGTAATGAAATGGGAGCGGCTCCCTCCCTTCGATAAGGCGGCGAATGTTTTTCGCAGTCGCCTTTCCTTGTTGGATCGCAACGGTGGAAAGCATGGGCATGGGTTGCCCGTTTTCGTCGAGCAGAAAAGCTGCGTCACCGAGAACAAAGGCGGCGGGAAACTGAGGCAGGTTCAAGGTCGGGGTGACGCGCACACGCCCCATGCCTGCCTTTTCTGTGTCGATCGTATCAATGATTTCGGCGGCTTTTGCGCCAGCCGTCCAGATTAAGGTCTGCGTTTCAATATGCGACCCATCTCCCAGCATCACTCGCTGACCGTTAAAACCGTCCATCTTGGTATTCAATCGGATATCCACATTCTTTTGCCGCAGCAATTTGAGCGTGGCGCGACGTAATTCCTCGGGATACGCGCCAATGAGGCTTGGACCCGCCTCTAGCAGAATGACCCGCGCCTCCCTTAAATTCAAGGTTGGATAATCTTTTCGCATTACGTGCATGATCAGTTCGCTGAGAGCGCCTGCAGTTTCCACGCCGGTCGGTCCGCCGCCCACAATGACAAAAGTAAGCATGGCTTTGCGCTTTTCAAGGTCACCTTCGTGGCTTGCCTGTTCGAACATGGAAAGCAGGTGGTTGCGCGTCTGCACGGCGGTGTCTAGATCTTTGAGCTGCAGTCCGTGTTGTTCCAAAGCATCGAAGCCAAAGAAGTTGGTCCGCGCACCTGCTGTAATAACAAGATAGTCGTAAGCAATGGCGGAACCGTTGAGTTTGACGAATCTTTTCGCAAAATCAATTCCGGTCACCTCCCCCATTTGGAAAGTAAAATTTTTCTGACGTCGAAAGATTGTACGCACGGGCTGCGCAATCTGTGACGGAAGCAAACCGGCAATCGCAACCTGATACAAAAGCGGCTGAAAGAGATGATGATTGTTTTTATCAATCAGCGTGATTCGGACAGGGGCATTTGCAAGTCCGCGTGCAGTTTCGATACCCGCAAACCCTGCGCCAATGATGACGATGTGAGGATGGTTTTTCGTGTTCATGGTGAATATCTTTGTATCGATGATTGTGAATTTTGTCACCATTATTGTAACCAAAATTGTCCGATTTGTAAAGATATTCACGATAGGATTTCGGTACTGCCCACAGATATAAAAAGCCTCCCGCTTCAATCTACGAGAGGCTTGGTTCCAACCATCAAGCGGATTCTATCGCCAGAAATTTTGCGTGAAAGGAAGCAACCGCAAAGCAACATCCAAAAGCAAGCCAAGCATGAAGAGAGAGCCAAAGGAACGGTTGTTGCGGAAGGCGATGGGCGCAAAGAACAGAGGCCAACCGCCTTGTCCATCTGGGAAGCCTTCAGGACGAGTCGCAGGTTTCGGCTGAGTGAGAGGCGGGATGCTTTGCCGCAAGGCCGGAATGGCGAACAGGATGATGAGCATCACCGGCGTAAAGAATTTTGTCAAGATCAAATAGCCCGTGAAGATGTACGGAAGGACCATCATCGCCATGACGGTATAACGCGCAACCTTTTCACCAATGACCACCGGCAAGGTATGTATGTTCTTGGATTTATCCACTTGGATCTTATCAATGTGTTTGCCAAATATGACGGTCGTGACGCCAAGGACATAGGGCAGGCTGGCAATGACAACCTCCCAACTCCAAGTTTCGGCAAGCACGTAATAGCCGCCGCCGATCATCAACGGACCCCAGACCAGCAGGACAGCAATCTCGCCAAGCGCAAGCCCTTTGAGGGGCCAGGTATAAAAGAGGACAAAGAATGAGCCAAGTCCGAGTAGTATCCAGGTGGTGGTATTGAACTCGGTCTGCCATAGAAGGTAGGCGCCCGCAAGCAACGCGAGGAAGCCTGTGACAACAAAATAGGTGAGGTGCTGGCGCTGGGTCATCAAGCCGGAGGCGATGGGCTGCGCGCCGTACATGGTGCGATAGTAGTTGTCCTTGTCCACGCCGCGGACGAAGTCAGTGTAATCGTTGAAGATGTTGTTGGCGGCATGAGCCATGATGAGACCAAAGACGAGCGCAACCCAGAGACCGAAACTGAAGGCGTTATCGCGCCAGGCGAACAGCCCTGCCAGAGCGGCAGAGATAAAGGTCATAATGAGTACGGCGGCACGGGTGGAGATCAACCATTTGGATATTACATCCAATCCATCCCATTCCTCTTTTGAAACTTCAGGGATAACGTTCAATGCTTTTTTCCACATTGCAAAATTCATGTCATTGCTCCTTGAAAAATTTTTATAATTATAACCAACTCACTCCTATTTATCGGACGACGATTATCACGCAAACCGGTGTTTGTCTTCACAGAATTTCCTGCTCACCCCTCCCCCAATTCTGGCACAGGCTCGACGGGAACGCGGTTCGCCGTGAGATTTTCCACCCAGAAAATGACAAGCGCCAGCCAGACAATACTAAATCCGATCAAGCGGGTGGTGTCGAAAGGTTCCTTGTAGATAAACACACCAATAAGGAACTGAATGGTCGGTGCAATGTATTGGAGGATACCAACAATCGTCAATGGGATTTGTTTGGCAGCAGAGGCAAACATCAACAGTGGTATGGTGGTGACCACGCCTGCGCCGATGAGCAAAAGGTCGACCGTCAACCCATCGTGCAGAAAAGCGCCTGTGCCATTGGATTGGACTACGGCGAGATAGACCAAGGCAACAGGGAAGACAATGCCTGTTTCGAGAGTCAGGCCATAGACCGAGCCAAGAGGCGAAAGTTTCTTGACCAACCCATACAAACCAAAGCTGACCGCCAGAGAGAGTGCGATCCAGGGCAATCGTCCATAGGTCACAGTAAGGTAGATCACGCCCACTGTGGCAAGCGTGATCGGAATCCACTGTGCAGGACGCAAACGTTCGCTCAGAAAGAGGACGCCAAACAACACACTGAGAAGCGGGTTGATGAAATATCCCAAACTCGTTTCTACGATGAAGCCCGCGTTCACACCCCAAACATAGATCAACCAGTTAACCGAAAGCAAAACGCCCGCAACTGCATAAATACCGATGGCCTTGCGGTGAAAAGCTTTTCCGCGGAAATCATCCCACTGGCGGGAAAGAATAATGTAGACGACCAGCAAACCAAAAGACCAGCCGATGCGATGCCCAAGAAGCTGTAATGCAGGGACTTGATGGAGGAGTTTCCAGTAAATGGGGAAAAATCCCCAAAGCGCATATGCGGCAAGTCCGTTCAGAATACCTTTGTTCATAAATCTCCTTATTTGATATGGCACACTTCTTAACAAAAAAAATGACCTCACCGTTTCGTGGACAAGGTCATGGATGAGAACATGCCGGCCGTTCTTACAATTTCCTTAAGAACCATTTGCCGTTTACCACCTCGTTCACGTCCCGGGCAAAATCACCCGCAGTGGCATAGCGGTCATCCGGGGCTTTTGCCATTGCTTTTGCCACCACCTCCTGCCATACCGCAGGGATGTTTGATTTCACATGCCGTATATCCGGTATCGGCATTTCGACGTGCGCGTTGATGAGCGCCGTAGTTGAGTCGCTTGAAAACGGAAGTTCTCCCGTCAACAGACGGTATAAAACCACGCCAAGCGCATACACGTCCGAACGCGGGTCCACTTTTTCACCTTTCACCTGTTCAGGACTCATATAAGCAGGCGTGCCTACCAGCCACTCGCCTTCTTCATCGGTAATCGGCTTTGACTTTGCGATTCCAAAATCGGAAAGAAATGCTTCTCCCGCGGAATCGAACAGGATATTGGACGGTTTGACATCCCGATGGATGATGTTCCGCGAATGAGCCGCGTCGAGCGCTTCGGACACACGCTTGAGGATGTGAGCCGCTTCGGTAAGTTTCAATTCTCCCTTTTTCAAACGATCATCCAAACTACCCTCGGACATGTAACGCATCACAATATACGGCTGCTGCCCATGCCAGCCAAAATCGTATACGGGAACAATGGCAGGGTGCTCAAGCGCAGCAATCAATTCCGCTTCGCGTTGAAAAAACTCGCGATACACTTCATCCAACATTCGGCTATACATCAACACTTTTATCACTACCTGGCGTTGAATATATGGATCGCGCGCCAAAAAGATCACCCCCATGCCCCCTTGTGTCAGTTCGGTTTCGACCTCATATCGTCCGATTGTGGATATGCTCATCAGCCCTCGGTTGGATTTTATAGGATGGGCGCTAGTATAGAGCAAATCAGGGGATATGGCAACTCATTCCCAATCTATCGGCTGACGTCCCGCAAACCCCGCATCCATCTCGTGCCAGAACTGAATACTCCCCTCTCCATATTTCCAACACAGATACACTTCCCTGCCATCCCGCAAAGCGACAAAGTCCACCAACCCAGTTGCCAGATCTTTGACCTCGACACCCAGATCCTGCACCTGATGAAGAAGGGCATCAAGACGGTCAAACTCCTTCAGAAGTTTGCTCAATTCCAGGTTGCCGCCATTGCCCGCAGACTTCTTGACCAATTCCCACAACTCGGGCTGGCGCTCGCGGATGCGTTCCCCGATCTGCATCATTTCTTCCACCTTTGGGCGGACGATGTCCAACATTTCGTTGGCTTCCTTTGGCGTGTAATATTTCGACATGGCAAAAGTATACCAACAAAAATGCCGGCTTATTTTGGGGAACTTTTCATGAAATCCTTCGTCTCTTTTGGATGATAGAAAAGGAGATACGTTATGAAAACTTCACGTTTATTACTGGCTCTTGGTTCTTTGGGCTCGTTGATTATTGCAGCCCTGCCTGTGTTCATGATATCCGATCGGCTACTGCATTCCCGCAAAGCGCTGCGGGATGTCCACCAGCGGCTCGATGTGTATGGTTCACGGCGATGACCAATTACGAAAAAGCGCTCTGCATCATTGACAACTCTGCAGGGCGCTTTTAATTACGCGGATATGGCGGTATATCCTTTTTTCTTAACCACTGCGATGATCTGTTCTTCAGTTAATTTGGATTCATCATATTCGATGATCATCTCCAGCTTGTGGTAACTGGCGTTGATCTCTATTACGCCTTCAAGAGAATCTTCAAGTGATTCCAGTTTCATGGCGCAATTGGAACACGTCATATCGGGAACGAGAAAGGTTTTTTTGATCATGGATCACTCCGCTGCGCCATCGACATTCAATTATTCGAAAACGATCTGGCCGGTGTACATGCCCATCGAGCAGGTGAAGAAAAGCGTGGAGCCTGCCTTCTGAGCAGGGATATTCACCTGAACCGTGCCAGTATCAGGAAGCAATTCATAGTAATTCAAGGCAGGGATGACAAAGTCCCGTGCGCAGGAATACGTTTGATTTGTAACGAGATTGAGTGTTAAATCCATGCCTGCGGGAGCTTCGAGAATTGCGGGAAAATATCCGCTGTTTTCGACGTTGAGGAAAATGTCGCTGGCAGATGCGGGTTGGGCGGGATTGCCTACAGAGTTGGATTCTGCCGGGGCGGGAAACCAGGCTCGGGTCAGGTTCTGAAGCGAGAACGGGGAACCGATCAAGTTCAATCCACTATCGAGAGTCACAAATCCCAAGATTAAAACCGCAGCGGCGACAAATCGCATGAAGAATTTTTCGAGGCGCGCGCCAAGTTCCGTCGTCAAATAAGCGACGATGAAAAAAACGGGACTTGTGCCAAGCGTGAATGCAAACATCAGCGCCGCTCCCATGGCTGCGCTGCCCGTGCCCAGTGCAGTCGCCATCATGGCTTGCGTGACCCCGCATGGAATAAGCACGGTGAGAAAACCGAGGAACACGGGGGTTGCTGTGTCTGCGCCTTTGGTTGTGCGGCGGATGTAGCGCGTGATGAACTTCGGCGGCTCGATGGAAAAATAGCGGAAGATCGGATGGACATTGAACATACGCAGTGCATTGCCGATCATGAACACGCCGATGGCAAGCATGAGGAAGGCGCGTGACATGGGGCTGAGTGTAAGGTACGAACCAAGCCAGCCCAGCAACGCACCCAGCAATGTGTAAGCGATAAGTTTCGAAACGAGAAACATGGAAATGGGAAGCGCGCTGTTCGTGCGCTGCGTGGGAGCCTTTTTCCGATTGTCTTTCCTGGCGGCATGTTCCACATAATCCTGTTCGATCTGATGCGCCAGTGAACTGGCAAGCAAACCGCCTTGCACGGCAAGGCAACTTAATCCGCCCGTGGTTATGCCAGTGATGAAGGCAATCGAGAGTTGGGCAAGGATGCCTGAATTCGCGGCAATGGCAATGGTATTCGAGTCTGATTGGAACGCCAGCATCCCAGCCGCAATGGCTATCAGCACAATACCAAGCGTTACGATAACGACGGGGTCAATGAGAGTATTTCGATTCCTAGACATGAAGCCTCATATTAAAGCATGAATGATCAAGCCCATGAAATCTTTTCACGGGCTTTTCGTTTATATGGTTTGCCTTCGCAGGCGTAAACTATTCGTTACTACGAACACACTGCTGAACGCCATCGCACCAGCCGCAAGCATGGGATTCAAATACCCCAGCGCAGCAGCAGGGATCAAAAGCACATTGTAGATGAACGCCCAGAACAGATTTTGCTTGATAGTGGTCAAGGTTTTACGCGAGAGCTGGATCGCGCGAGAAACGCCGCGCAAGTCGCCGCTCATCAGCGTTACAGGCGCGGCAGCCATTGCCACATCTGTTCCCGTACCAATCGCAAGCCCCACGTCTGCTTGCGCAAGGGCGGGCGCATCGTTCACGCCGTCGCCGACCATGGCAACCACCGATGAAGATGAAGTTTGTAATTTCTTCACTTCAGACGATTTGCCTTCGGGTAACACCTCGGCAAGGACTGTATCCACACCGACCTGCCTGGCAATCGCTTCAGCAGTCTTTTGGTTATCGCCTGTGATCATCGCAACCTGCAAGTCCATCTTATGCAGTTCGTCAATCGCATCTTTTGAGCCATCCTTGATCGTGTCTGCCACGGCGATTATCCCCGCGACCTCATTATCCACCGCGACCAGCATGGCTGTTTTTGCTTCGGATTGCAAACGCGCCACCTCGGATTCAAGTCTGCTCAGTTGGATGCCTCTCGCCTCGAACATTCTCTTGTTCCCGACAATCACGCTTCTTCCTTCGACCTCAGCCTGCACGCCATGCCCAGCCTCTGCCTTAAACCCGGCAGGTTCTGCCAAAACCAACCCGCGAGTCGTCGCTTCCGCCCAGATGGCTTCGCCAAGCGGATGTTCGCTTCCCTTTTCAACGGATGCGGCAAGGCGCAATAATTCGTCTCCGGTTACCGACAACTGGTCGTTGACGACTATGTCTGTAACCGCAGGCTGTCCTTTTGTGATCGTTCCGGTCTTATCCAGTACCACCACATTAACCTTTCCCGCGCGTTCCAGCGCCTCGCTGTTTCGAAAGAGGATGCCTGCTTCTGCGCCTTTGCCCGTCCCTACCATAATGGCGGTCGGTGTGGCAAGTCCCATCGCGCAGGGACAGGCGATCACCAACACGGCAACCATATTGATCAAGGCGCGTGTGAAGTTGTCAACCTCAGCATTGACAGACAATGCCGGACCAAAGAAATACCAACCAGTAAAGGTCAGCAAAGCAATGACAATCACGATCGGCACAAATACCGCCGATACCTGATCCGCCAGTTTTTGAATGGGCGCCTTGCTTCCCTGCGCGTCTTCCACCAGCTTGATGATCTGCGCGAGCGCAGTCTCCTTGCCTACTTTCGTCGCTTCGAATTTCAACATCCCAAGCTTGTTCAGCGTCGCACCGATGACAGGATCGCCCGGCTTCTTTTCCACGGGCAACGATTCTCCCGTCAACATGGATTCATCGATTGCGCTCCGTCCTTCAACGACCACCCCATCCACAGGAATTTTCTCGCCCGGTTTGACCAGGACAATGTCGCCGACGCGCACATCATCCACTGGCACCTCAGCCTCTACCCCATCGCGAATGATGCGGGCGGTTTTCGCGCGAAGCCCCATCAGTTTTTTGATCGCTTCAGAGGTGCGGCCCTTCGCCCGGGCTTCCAGAAACTTTCCAAGTTTGATGAGTGTGATAATGACCGCCGCAGTTTCGAAATAAACATGACCTGTCAGCCAGCCGAACGTGATCGGCAGGGAATAAAAGAACGCGGCAGATGAACCCATGGCGATCAACACGTCCATGTTCGCGGATTTGTTCCGCAGAGCCTTGAATGCGCCGACATAATATTGCCAGCCGACGTAGAACTGCACTGGCGCGGCAAGCGCCAGCATGAGCCAATTCGTCCATGCGGCGGGCACGGCACTCATCCCCTCCATTGTGGACATGTTATAGAACACCGCAGGCAGGAGATTGAAATCTCGTGCCATTGCAAACAGGAACAACGGAACAGTAAACACCAATCCAACGACAAGTAATCGTCGCTGTTCGTTGATCTCATGTTCGCGGGCTTGCGCTTCGGCATCTTCCATATCGCCGCCAAGTTCCACCGCTTCGAATCCGGCAGAAGCAACCGCACGCCGCAATTCAGCCTGTGTAACAATGGTCGGTATATATTTTATGCGCGCCTTCTCGGTTGTGAAATTGACCTGGGCTTCCATCACGCCCTCAAGTTTCAACAAGGCGTTCTCGAGCCGCCGCGCATCGTTATCATCAGACAACCGTTTGATGACCAGGTCTGCTTCACCAGTGGCAACACCGTATCCCGCCCGGTTGACGCGGGCAACGAAATCGGGAAGTTTCAGTTTCCCCGCATCGAATTCCACCATGGCGCGCTCGGAGGAAAGATTTACAACGGCGTTCTCCACGCCGTCCAATTTCTTCAAATTACGCTCGACGGTTGCAACGCAATTCGCGCAAGTCATCCCAGTAATCGGTAAAGTTAATTGCTTCGTATCAGCCATATTGTTTCCTTGAGATTAAACAGGGTTCAGAAACCCACGAGACACGTTGACTACAATGTAATCAAACCTTCGGCAGGATAATTAATCTCTGCCAACAAAGCCTTGATCTTCTCCTCAGTGGCAGGTTCACCAAAAGTAATCTCAACTTTCTTGCTTGCCTCGTCCGCCTTAACAGACTGGACGCCCTGCAACTCACCCACTTCGGTTTCGATCGTGTGGGTACAATGTCCGCACGAAATTGCGGGGACGGTATAAGTAACTGTGGCCATGATTTGTTTCTCCTTGAGTTTTATATAATTTTGAACGATCTACACTTTTGTAGACATTTCGAACACTTCCGTGATTTCCTTCAGCACACGCTCGCGCTCTTTCTTGTCATTTCCCTGAATTGCAGTGATGACACATGAATTGAGATGATCTTCCAGAATCCGAGAGCTCACTTTATTAAGCGCCGCTTCTATCGCCTGTATCTGGCGGATGACGTCAATGCAATAGGCATCCTCCTCCACCATGCGAATCACGCCGCGCAGATGCCCTTCCACAGTTTTCAATCGCCGAATCGCATTTTCATTTTCCATATGAACCTCTTCTTCCAGATACAAAATACCTTTAATTTCCTACCCCCCCCCAGGGGAGTAGGGATGGCTTAAATATAAATCAATTCCCGCACCTCTGTCAAGCGGATGAATGTCATCGGATTTGTATGACTTGTTTTCAGTTATGAAATGTCCCGTTCCTGACCCATCCAATAAATGCAATTTACGATTGTGACAGGTATAATTTTGGAATGAAAAAACGCGCGCTTCTTTCTCTAACGTTCAGCCTGTTCCTGTTTCTATCAGCGGGCTGCACCCGAAATGCCACCCCAGACCCGAACTCGCAAGTACAGCAGGCTGTGGCAGCGACGCTGGCAGCCATGCCATCCCCTACCGTGCTTCCTCCATCTGCGCCCCCGCCTTCTCCCACACCGTTCAGCCTTGCAGGTCTGTTCTGCGAATATCAATTTTGCATCAGTCACCCCATTGACGTGGCATTTTTCGACGTCAGCGCCCAGCAAAACCCCGCCTCGCCCAGCACCTACAGTCAGGGATTGCTTGCCGCCTTCAATGGCAATCTTTTCATCCAAACCATGTGGCAAATTGCACCCGGCGCGTCAGACCCGAAATTCCTGCTCGATACCATCCTGGATAAGTCCATTGACATAACCGCCGGCGGGTTGGACGTATTTTTAGTCCGCAATATGAATGTGTTATACGACGACATTACCACCGCCGCGTCGCCCTCCCTGCCCTTTGGCGGTGTCGCGGCATGGACGTGCGGCGACCGCGTCTTTGCATGGAAAGTGTATACCCAACAGGCGGAAACTGCCCGCCCATTATTTGATGAGGCGCTTGCACGTTTCACCTGCGGACAATAAAGTTAAGGAGAGAGCAAATGTCATCAGATGAAGAAATCACCCGGCTCCGTATCCGCGTCGCGGAATTGGAAGATCGTGTCGAATTTTTATACAAAAAACTCGGCATCGAATACAGCGAACACCCTCAACAAGCCAACGCAAAAATTGTGGAGCTTATCAAAAAGAGAAACAAGATTGAAGCCATCAAAGTTTATCGGGAACTCTACAATACAGGACTTGCCGAGGCTAAAAGCGCCATTGAAGACCTCGAAGCGCGGCTTGGTTTATAAAAAGAACCGTCCGGTTTTCAGCCGGACGGTTCTTTTTATTTTTCATATCCATGTGGATGTGATTTATGCCACTCCCACGCGGTCGAAAGGATATCCTGTAAATTGGTAAATTGCGGATTCCAGTTCAACTCTTCCACAATCTTCTTCGGCGAAGCAACCAGCCGTGCCGAATCCCCGGGTCGGCGCGGGGATTCAATCACTGGAATGGAGTGACCCGTGACTTTACGCGCAGCCTCGATCACCTCCCGAACCGAAAAGCCGTTTCCACTTCCAACGTTATAGATCAATTTATCCTTTTTTTCGAGAGCGCCCAAAGCCATAATGTGCGCGGAAACCAGGTCTGCGATGTGTATGTAATCGCGTATGCAGGTTCCATCAGGTGTTGGATAATCCGTACCAAAGATGGTCGCAGACTTCGCCTGTCCAAGTGCGATCTGCAACACGCGCGGAATGAGGTGGGACTCGGGCTGGTGCGCTTCCCCACGCCCCGGCAAAGCGCCACAGGCATTGAAATACCGCAGCGCGACATAATGCAAGCCAAAAATACTGCGATACCATTCGAGCGCTTGTTCAGTCATCAACTTGGTGTGACCATAAACATTGGTCGGACCAAGAGGGGATTCTTCCGTAAGCGGCTTCTCACTTGACTGATATACCGCCGCTGTAGAAGAAAACACGAACCTTTCTACCCCTGCCTTAACCGCCGTTTCGATCAACTGCAATGAGTTGGAAAAATTATTTCGGAAAAACTTACCCGGATCCCTCATACTCTCCCCCGCTTCGATAAACGCGGCGAAGTGCATGACAGCATCGTATTTTTTGGATGTCAAAGCCTCCGCCAGCGCATGGGAATCGTCGAGCGAGGCATGGATGAAGTGCGCCTCCGCCGGGACTGCAACCCGGTGACCCGTAACCAGCGAATCAAACACTGTAACCGAATGCCCCGCCTTGATCAGCGCCTCGGCTGTGGCAGACCCAATATATCCCGCTCCACCTGTAACAAAGATGTTCATAAATGCTCCTATAACGTGAAGTGTTGGGATTATAGCTTATTGCACATCAGAATCTTCCTGCCAAGCCTGCACATACCAGCGGAGGTATTCATCCGCATGGGCCTCCCAGTAAAGTTCCGAATGGTCTCCTGCGTAGAAGTGGAATTCATGGATGTAGTCATTCCGGGCAAGCATATCTTCGAACGCGAGGATGCTTGGCAATTCGCTGTCGGAATCTCCCGCGTCCAGCCAAAGACGGGGGCGCAGGTTTTCCGGGATGCCTTTCAGTGTTTTCTCCAATGTTGGCGCATGATCCTGAAAGATCGCAGGCGAATGCAAACCTAATGAGCCGAACATCTCCGGAAAATCAAAACCCAGTTTTAACGTCCAGCCGCCGCCGCGCGAAAGACCGCCGAGCAGACGATGTTCACGATCTGGAATGGAACGATATTTTTCATCCACATAAGGAATCAAAGCATGAATCAAGCGATCCCCAAAGCCCGCGCCAGGCTGAGAATTCCAATAGTGGTCGTCGGGAAAAACAACGATAAAAGGAATACTTTCGCCGCTATGGATCAACCCATCCGCCGTTTGAGGAATACCAAGCCTGACCCATTGATCCTGGGTGAAGGTTTGTCCATGCAGGAGGTAAATGACTGGATAATACTGGTCGGTAAGTTCAGAATAGCAAGGGGGCAGGTAAATGAGAAATTCCTGCGGAGGGTTTGTCGTGGAAACCACATCCCGTTGAACAACACCCGGCTGGTTAAGACAGGTCAATGCTGTGGATGTAGCAGTGACAGGAATAGGACTTGGAAAAGGGGAAGCCGTTTCGGCGAGCGGAGGAGAGGTAGCGGTTTGGGTTGGGATGCTTTCATTGAGGGAAGAGCAAGCTGAAAGTCCGAAGAGAAGCGTGAAAAAGGCTGTGAAGAGAACTGCTTGACGGGTAATCATCCTTCGCATTATACTCGGCAGGCTTGCAGATCTTCGGGGCGTGGCGCAGTCCGGCTAGCGCGCTTGCTTTGGGAGCAAGAGGCCCTGGGTTCAAATCCCAGCGCCCCGACTTACATGAACAACCGGTTGCACCTTGGAGATACGAAGTTGAAAGGCTTTCGTATCTCTTTGTTTAAGTCGTATGTGTTAAAATTGCCGCAGAGGTTTGTATGACGAAAAAAGTTGACGGTATCATCGAAGCAGTCCGGTATAAGAACGGACAAATCACCATAGTCCGTGCGTTCGAACGGCGGGGGGCTGCATTTTCTGATTGGACCCTGCTTGACCGAAAAACCCTTTTGGAACGCTTAAAGGACGGCTGGAGTTTCGCCACCGGTTCGAGAAAAGACTTTCTAGCAGGGACGTTCGCGGTCGATAAATCTGTGCGTCTTGTGGAAAAGGGTGGACAGGAATTCATCGCAACACGCGAGAACCCAGACCAAGACGAGCTGGAGAACGTGCCATTCTTCTAACCCATTCCAATGAGAATACTAGATAAAACTCCGTGGCAGGATGATCAAGGCAATATCAGTTTAACCGCCCGTTTGCAAGGGACATTGAAATACGGTTTGAACTGGTATGGCGAATTAGAAGCCCAGAAGGCGGTGATCACGCAATTGGATCGCATGCTTGAAAAGGGTTTTGTATTGATCCGCAATTTCACCCTCCCCAACAGCGAGATCATCATCCCGATCATTCTGATCGGCACCGGCGGCATTTGGATCATCCAAACGACAAACGCAAAGGGTTATTTTGAAGCCAAGGGCGATCAATGGAACACCATCAGCAGCGGAAATTCACAGCCCGCCAAGGTAAATCTGCTAAAGCGTGTGCTGCAATTGTCGCGGGCTTTCCAAAAATATCTCGAGATCCAGAAGTTCAACCTGTCGCTGCCCGTGGAACCGGTGCTGATCGCCAGCGATCCCGGCGCCCAGATCGAATCGCTTCGTCCTGCCGCTCGCGTGGTGCGAAGCGATGCGATCAAACAGTTCGGCAATTCACTTCTGCAAACCCGTCCGATCATCTCTGCCGGTGCAATCTATGACCTGGCCGACCATATCATTGACCCATCCCTGCGCAAGGTCGAACCGCCCGCCGAATTGGAGGAAAAACCTGTTTCACGCGCGCAAGCCATTTTCCAGGCGGCTGAGACATCGCAGGAATTCGATCCGAGTGAATTGGGATTTGCATTCGAGGAAGATGACTCCTCCGATGCCAAGACGCCTCTGCCCGAAGTCATTCAACCCATACCCACCCCACCGCAGACACAATCTTCCGGCTCCAACGCGAAACGAGGTCTTTTTGGTATGAGCGCTGCGCAGGTTGCCATATTGGCAATAATGTTGATCGTGGAATGCTGTGTTTTGATCGGTTTTGCTTACGTCTTCTATCTATTCCAATAACCCGACTTGAAAACGCCTTTTCTATCCATCGTCATTCCTGCCCACAACGAAGAGAGCCGTCTGCCCCGCACGCTCGATCAGATATTCTCCTTTCTCGAAAAACAGACTTTCTCCCACGAAGTCATTATTATCGAAAACGGGAGTTCGGATCGCACTCTTGAAATCGCGCGCGAATACGCCCGTAACCATACGAATTTGATCGTCCTTCACGAGGAACAAAGAGGCAAGGGCAACGCCGTTCGCCGCGGCATGCTCGAAGCACGCGGGGAATATCGCTTCATTTGTGACGCCGATCTTTCCATGCCGATTGAAGAAGTGCTGAAATTCATCCCTCCTGCGCTCGAAGATTTCGACATCGCCATCGCCTCACGCGAAGCGCCCGGCGCCATCCGTTACAATGAACCGCCCTACCGGCACCTTGGCGGACGCGCCATCAATTTGGTCATTCGGCTATTCATCCTGCCGGGGTTGAACGACACTCAATGCGGCTTCAAATGTTTCCGGGCGCAAACCGCTGAGTCCATTTTCCGCCAGCAATCCCTCCCCGGCTGGTCCTTCGATATCGAAATCCTATACATCGCCCGCAGAAAAAAATCGGCGATTCGGGAAATTCCCATCCAGTGGTATTTCGATCCCGACAGCAAGGTCAACGCAGTGCGCGACGCCCTGCGCATGATCGGCGACATCTTCCGCATTCACCTCAATGCAATCCGCGGCAGATATGATTTCACCCCCTGACCTGACTTACGAAGAACAACTTTGGAAATCCTGCAACCACATTGCAGGATTGGACGAAGCAGGACGCGGCGCACTGGCCGGGCCGGTTTGTGTGGGAGCGGTCATCCTGCCAAACGACCTCTCGCTTCCTTACCAAGCCTTGAGCGGGGCACGTGATTCCAAACAGTTGGCGCCCCGAAAACGATTCCAATTTGCAGAACAGATCAAACAAGCCGCGCTCACATGGGGGATCGGATTTGCCTCAGCCGAGGAAATAGACCTGATGGGCATTGCCCCAGCCACACGTCTGGCAGCGAGCCGGGCGCTGGAAGCGCTTCCGCTTCTCCCCGATTTCCTCCTGACCGATTTTCGCCTTGAACTACCCGAACTGGACATTCCCCAAGCCTCGCTTGTCAAAGGCGACCAGCGTTCATTGAGCATTGCCAGCGCCTCCATCCTTGCAAAAACTGCACGCGACGAATTCATGTTCACGATGGACTTGCAATATCCTGAATATGGTCTATCGCGTCACAAAGGCTATGGAACACTGCTTCATCGCAAGGCGATCATAAAATATGGACACTCATCCATCCACAGAAAAACCTTTTCAATCAAAAACGGACGCTGACCGCGTCCGTTTTTGATTGCTTTCATGGTATCACTTGACGATCATCGTACCCCGCTGGGAATAACCCTCGACGACTCCATCTGCACGCCGGTCAATACTGCCTTCACAGCGATACGATTGGCATACACGCCGGTGGTTTCATTGTAATTCTTGCATGTCAGCAGGGTCAGCCAGGGCTTTTCCTCGTGTTTCAAAACGGAAGTGTCGCTGGGGACGATCACTTTGTTCTCACGCACTTCGTAGACGTACGTATACCCATAAGCGTGAACGATGATCTTGTCGCCCCATTTTAGAGACCCGAGGTTGACAAACGGGCCTGCTTTGCCATCGGCAAGTGTGACATGAGCCGTGAGGGCACTGTTGCCTTTCCAGGACGGGAAAGCGGTTCCTTCCAACCATCCAGCCTGCGCACCCAGCCAGGATACATCCCACTCCCCGTCTACCAACGGTACTCCCGTTATCGGAAGCGAGATACCCAGCCGCGGCACCTCCACCCAAACATCCGTCGCCAGATAATTCTTTTCCTGCGGCTGTTCCGGCAGGATTGTTGTCTGACCAGGCGCAAAACCCGTAACAGGGATCAGATAGGGCAATTCAAGCGGGTCAACCGGTTCGTTGCTACCGTTGCCGCCACCACCGCCACCACTGCCGCCGCCAGAGTTGCGAGTCCAAACGACCTGGTTCGAACCAATGATGGAGGTTCCCAAGACGGTCTCTTCTTCAAAGTTGCCGTCGCCGTCCACATCCACGCGGGCAAAGCCCTGGTTTTGCACCTGGTTCACGTTATCATCAACCGTAACACGGAAGGTGATCACAACTTCATTTGCGGCGGCTTCTTCCGTAAGATTGCCGTCATCCGGTCCGATCGTCCCCTGCCACTGAATGCGGTTATTTCCCGCATCATAACCGCAGAATGCATTGGGAACTGCGGTCGGACTCAACGGCGGGGAAACCACAGCCGCACTCGAGGAAGAACCGCGCGGTTCGCAGGTAATACTGCCCGCCACGTACGTCGTGCCAATGGGAATGCCGTCCGTCACCTGAACGTCAATCGCGGTTGTATTGCCGCTGTTGATCCAGACCATGCGGAATTCCATCTCCGGTAAGCCTGCGTCGTTGAACGTCTTGATGGCAGATGGCGGATCGAAAATACCTCCAACCTCGACGCTGCTTTCATTGTTATTCAGATTGGGATCTGTCTCATTTCCACTGACACTGGCGGTATTTGTGATGCTTCCAATCTGCGTAACGGTTGCCGTTATTTCCAAACTCACCGAATCGCCGGAATTCAAGTTTCCGATGGTCCAAATCCCTGTATTGCTGTCATAAGCCCCGCCGCCATCATCGGAAACATAATCCAGCCCGGCGGGCAGCAGATCATCCACAACCACCCCGGTGGCATCCGAGGAACCGTTGTTCGTGACGGTAATTGTGAAGACAACATCCTCGCCGAATATCGGGGACGGGTTGTTGACAGTCTTGATGATTGACAAATCTGTCTCTACCTGTGCCACCACCGTGATCGTCACCGTCGCGGTGTCGCTGTTGCCGTTGTCGTCGGTGATGG
>CAZLWG010000002.1:33187-160995 GCA_964563315.1 uncultured Anaerolinea sp.
CATCCGTCGTGTCGCTGTCATCCACCGCATCCGGCAGGTCGACCACCGTGATCGTCACCGTCGCGGTGTCGCTGTTGCCGTTGTCGTCGGTGATGGTGTAGGTGTAGGTGTCCACACCGCTGAACCCGGCATCCGGGGTGTAGGTGCAGTCCGTCGCCGTGCAGCTCACACTGCCGTTCGTACCCTGCGTGTTGCTCGTGATCGTGGTCGGTTCCGTGCCCAGGTCGTCGTTGGTCAGGACGCTGGTCGTGACCGGTGTGCCTTCATCCGTCGTGTCGCTGTCATCCACCGCATCCGGCAGGTCGACCACCGTGATCGTTACATCTTCATCGGTATCAGTAGTTCCATCATCGTAAATTGGACCGGGTATTTCAGTTGTGGTTACACCGGCTGTATTGTCATATGTTCCAACAGTCACACCATTGCCAACATTGACCGTGAATGGAATCGTGATGTTGCCGCCCGGTACAATCGTCCATGTACCCCAACTTGGATTTGCATCTCCCACGGTTGGGTTGCTGGTCGAGGTGCGCGTTGTTCCTGCTCCGGTGGTTGTAATCGTTCCGGTGCTGGCGTAGGTAAACCCAGTCGGAAGAGTATCGCTGATAATCGCGCCTGTCAGGGTAGTGGTTCCGGTATTCGATATGACAATTGTGTAACTTGCCGTGCCGCCAGCGAGAACATTGGGAGTAGTCGTATCCTTATCAATCGTCAGGGAATTGAGTTCATTGCTATCGATGGCACATCCTTCGGGGGTGCCGTTTGCAGTACAGGCGGTTGTGGTTGTGCTATCCGGTGCGGTGGGATTTGTCGGGTCGCCGCCGCCG
Source organism: uncultured Anaerolinea sp. (assembly GCA_964563315.1). Taxonomy (GTDB): domain Bacteria; phylum Chloroflexota; class Anaerolineae; order Anaerolineales; family Villigracilaceae; genus Villigracilis. The sequence continues at coordinate 34,015 of CAZLWG010000002.1, forward strand.
CCCACTTTGGCTTTGTTGACCAAGGTTCCGCTTGCGCTGGTTGACACAGTCGCATCGACTGTAATGACCGGGTAGCTATTTCCAACGGCTAAGGCGTCGGAGCGGGTACAGGTCAGCGTACCCAAGTCACAGGTCCAGCCGGAGCCGCTGATTGCAGTTACGGTCAACCCTGCGGGCGGAACATCCACTACAGTGACTGTTCCGCTGGTGGGCGCGTTTCCGTTATTCGTTACTGTCAATGTGTAGGATGTCGGGCCGCCCGCAGTGACGCTGGTCGCGCCATCGGTTTTGGTCAGGTCAAGGTCTGGAGCCGCGCCGGTATAGGTGGCTGTGGATGTATCCGTAACGGTGACACCGTTTGTGCCGCTGGCTGTGGCGGTGTTTGGATTCGCTCCGTCCAATGCTGAGATCGGACCCAGGATACAAATTGCCAGCTGATTATCGTTCGCATCGGCAATGGGCAGGGTAAACGGAGCCGTGAGCGGAGTGCCGTCGCCATCCACCCATGAACAAGTTGACGGATCAACATTGGAGTTGATGTCGGTTACATCGACATTGTTCAACGGAATGTCGCCGATGTTTTCCACGATCAGCCGGTAATAAACATCGTCCGGGAGGGTCACATTGAGTGACGGCGTCCAGGGACCCGTATTTGAAAGACTTACCGACTTCAAAATGCTAATGGCAGGTGTTCGGTCTTTCACCAAAACGTCTGCTTCTGCAGTGTTTCCGGTGCCGCCGTTGGAGGAGGATACCTGAACCGAGTTTTCTTTAAGCCCAACCGTTGTGCCGCGAACGCGGACCGTGATGGTACAGATTGCGCCTGCCGCAAGGGAGTTGACGCCGCCCAGAGAAATAGAGGTGTCTCCATCAGTGGCTGTGAGGGTTCCGCCGCAGGTATTCGTTGGGGCGGCTGCCGGTGCGGTCGTGGTTGTATCCACTACCAAACCTGAGGGCAGGCTATCAGTAAAGAAAAGGTTGGCCAGCGCAGTGGCGGGGTTGGGATTGTTTATGGTGAAGGTTAGTAACGTCGTTTCGCCTGTAAAGATCGGGTTGGCAGTAAAGGATTTGGCGATCACCGGCGGGGCGATCACGTCAATCGTATCTTGCGCGAAGCCGACATTTGGCGTGGCGCTGGTATTTGGACCACTCTCAGTTGAGGTGATATTGGCACTGATGTTGGTGTACGAACCGGCCACAACGCCTTTGACGTTTACGGATATCGTACAACTATTGTTGGCAGTGAGCGTGCCGCCGCTTAGACTGATGGTCTGAGTGCCCGCCGTGGCTGTCACTGAACCGCCGCAGGTATTCGACAAGCCATTGGGACTGTTGATTTCCAATCCACCCGGCAAGACGTCTGTAAAGCTGACGTTGGTCAAGTCTGTGGCATTGGTATCAGTATTGGAAATCGTGAATGTCAGAGTACTGGCAGAACCAACTGAAACAGGATCTGTACCAAAAGATTTTGAGATAGTGGGAACAGAGGGACGTGGGCAACCGGAGATAGTCACATTGTCAAGAAATACTGTGTCGTCAAATTTATTGTTTTGCGCACCGACAAAATAGACCCTGAAATATGTGGTAGCTGTATTGGCAGGGTTCGAGGTGTTGTTGGAAACGGTGCCCCAAGTATTCTTAAAGGTATTGGTAGCCCATGCGCCAGTCCCACTTTGTGTCCAGTTTGTTCCATCCGTGCTGGTCAACACATACCAACTATCTCCATTAGACCAAGCGCCGTCCAAATTAGCTCGTGCTAGGAACGTTAAACCACCATAATTAATAGCATTGACTTGAAACTGGAAATACGGCGCACTTGCGCCGGTTGGCGCGCCGCTTGTCGGCCATCCATTTGAAATGCCCCATGCATTCCCATCAAGAGCCACCGGGTTTACAAAGCCATTCGGGTCGCCGGGGAACGTATTACTGGCACTATTGGCAATGCCTGACAAAGACCCGCCTCCAGACCCGTAAGTGGCGGTTGCGACGGATGCATCTCCCACGGCAAGGGTCCCCGCGAATGGACCATTGTCAAGTCCTGTTGCGAGGCTGTTGAAGTTCCATGTCGCAATCGTGACTGTAGGTGTGCAACTTGTCGGCGGCTCAGGCTGGGAACTCACCACCAGTATATCGGAGGCGGTGTCGAGGGTATCAGTTGTACCAAGTTTCAATGTACTGGTTGTATTTGCATAAGTGTCCTCTGCACTCGAGGTCACCGTCACTGTGATGGTACAGGTGCTATTCCCCGCCACGGTGATATCCGAGAACGACATTGGGTCGGTTAGACTGCCCGAAGATGGCGAAGGCGTACCACAGCCGCTGTAAGTCACGTTGGCGTTCGCCAAACTCAAGTTGTCGGGCAAGTCATCTGTAAAGTTGACATCCGTGATCGCAGCCGTGCCCGGATTGTTGATTGTAAAAGTCAGCGTCGAGTTGGAGTCGGGGGTGATCAATTTCGGCGAGAACGATTTTTCCAGACTCGCATTGATGATATTGGCATAACGCGTCGAAACGGAATAATCCGCATTGTAGTGATAGCTGGAGCCGGAGAAGTCATAGATCAATGTGCTGAGCGGCTCCGGATTGACCAAGGGCGCGCCGGGTACCTGAAGAATCTTTACTTCATACAGAATGGAGATCGTGCCGCCCGCCTTACCCACATCCAGACAAGAACGGTAGTTGGGGTCGTTCTTGTCATTTTCCCATAAACAGCCATCGGCATATAATTTATCGTGGTAATTGGGAGCGATGCCATCCACATGGACGCTCGAACTGGCGGTGTACTCAGTTTGTACCGAGAGCACTTGAAAGATCGTGTTCGGGAAATTGATGAAGGTTTCCAACTGCTCATAGCCCTGCGTAGCAGTGTATCCATCCATGCGGATGTAATAGGTATTTCCCACCATAAGATTCATGGTTCCGCCAGCTGGAACCGAGGCCAGGCTTCCGGGGCTGGTACCAAAGGATACATCGGTCACTGCATTGCGGTTTTGAGAAATCAGGTATTCGACAAAAAACTCATAACCGGAAGGTGTAGCGACTGTGGGGGCATTATCCGAAGTGACGGTAATGTCGTATGCCTCTGTGGTTCCCCGTGCGGCAGAAACCCGTTGCACTTCCACTTCAAAATAAAAATCATAACAATTATTGGGCGCCACGTTGGAAAGGCTGGGAATAGTGATCTCATCATCAGTACCGCCGCGGAGTTTGACATAGTCATAGGTTGCGCCCGTCAGATTCAATTTGGCTGTAACATTCGTCGCCACATCCGCGCCATTATTACACACCCGCGCGCCCACCGGAAAATGATTCGGGCCGACATTGACATTATTACTATCCAAACCGATCACATTCCATGTAATCGGCGTAATCTCCAATTGCGCCGCGGCATGCACAGACTGAACCGGAACAAGTAATAAAATGAAAACGACATGAACTGCAACCTGTATCCCCCGCAAGAATCCTTTTTTCGACATCACGCCTCCATATATTTACCAGCCTGCATCCTGCAGGCCAATTGAATATATAGCGGCCGGTTTCGCTATTTGCTCGCCTGAACCTTACCTGAGAATCTATAAAATTAATAATGCCAAACCAGGAAAAGCGACCAACTTCAGGATCAGGGTCTACACATCCGCTACCGTACATAAGTACTATATTTTTGTCCCTATTTTACGGTTTTGTTAGATTTACGCAATAGTATTTAGTAATCAAATTTGTTAGTCTAAAATCGGTATAGACACCCTGTTCAGGGTGAAAACTGCTCATTCGCGTTGACACCCCCTCGTTTGTCAAGTATCCTTGCACGCGTCCGGGCAGGTCCGGCGCGGCGAAGCCTTTCGAACCCCGCCAGGATCGAAAGATAGCAACGGTAAGGAAGTGTTTTCGGGTGCCGCCGGTCGCCTGCCCGGATATTTTTTTGTAACGCCCACAATCTCAAATCGAGCCCCCCAGAAAAATGTAATCTGTGACCGCACTGGGTATAATCCCTCGCATGTCCACCGCCAATCTGATTAAAACCGCAGTCGCGCTCCTCATCGGCATTATCCTCGGTCTCTTTTACGGCTGGGTCATAGATCCAATCGAATATACCGACATCACCCCAAACATCCTTCGGCAAGATTATCGCGTGGATTACGTGCTCATGGTCGCGGAATCCTACCAGAACGACTTCGACACAGAAACAGCCGCCCACCGTCTTGCCATCCTTGGAAGCGAGCCGCCCGCCGTCATCACCGCGGCCGCCCTGGAATATGCCGGCAGCAATAACTTTACACAGGACGAAATCCAAGCCCTGCAAAACCTCTTAACCTCAATGCAGACCTATCAACCTCAGGGGATGAACAATCCATGAGCCGATTCAGTCTTAATAATCCATTTCTTCATTACCTCCTCTCGCTTCTTTCCGGACTTGGGCTTGGTCTTGTTTACTCATGGTTTATCTCCCCCGTCGCCTACGTGGATGCCAACCCCGCCCTCCTGCGAGATGACTTCAAAGACCAGTACCGCATTGTCATCGCCGCGTCCTATACTTCCACCCGTGATCTCGCCCGCGCACGCGCCCGGCTCAACCTGCTTGGAGAAACAGATCCGATTGCTCAACTGAGTGCGCAGGCACAACGCATGTTAGCCGCCGGAGAATCGTTCGAGAACGTACGACCGCTTGCCCAACTTGCCACCGACCTAAGTCAAGGCTTTGCCAGTATTCCATTTACAGATACACCTCTGCCATCCTTCAACACGCCAGATATCCCTGCAACACCGACAAATACTGAATTGACCGAAGCACAACCGGATGAAACTACACCCACTCCTCTTCCCACTGTCTTCTTCGACCAAACCCCGCTTGCCCCGATCATCGCAGAGACCAATACCCCTCGCCCAACATTCACACCCACCCCCGGTCCTGGCGCGCCCTTTACCCTCGTCGGGCAGGACACCATCTGCAATCCCGCACAACCGGGGCTGATGCAATTCATGCTTATGGATTCGCGCCGCAGACAAGCGGCAGGTGTTGAGATCATTGTCACTTGGAATCAGGGGGAAGACCGCTTTTTTACAGGATTCAAGCCTGAACTTGGAAATGGATACGCGGACTTCGTGATGCAGGCAAATATTGTTTACAATATTCGTATTGTCACGGGCGGTTCGTACGTTCCAAATATCAAGGCTCCGCCCTGCACTGATCCGAATGGCACAAACTACACCGGCGGTTTATCCCTCACTTTCCAACAGCCGTAAAACTGCAACCATATCCATCTTTATTCGTTATATCCTTCAGTCAAAACAAGGAGCAACGAATGAACACATCCTATTCAACACAAAAACCCGGTCTTGTAACAGCCATTGCAGTACTAACGCTCACCAGCGGAATCATCAATCTCTTCTGGGGATTTGTTGCCTCCGCCACCGCCCTTGGCACGATCGTCGGAGTCATATGTCTTCCCATTACCATACTGCCAACCATTCTAGGCATATTTGAGATCATTTATGCAGCCAAGTTATTGAGTGCCCAACCCCAACCGGTACAGCCTTCGCAATCCATTGCAATCTTCGAGATTCTCACTTTCCTGATGCTCAACATATTTTCGATGGTCGTTGGGATTCTGGCTCTCATCTTCTACAATGATTTGACGGTGAAGGATTATTTCGCCAGGATAAACGGCATGACCGAAACCACATCCGCCTTGATCACGCCACAACCCGGGTCACTGCCCGCATCATCCGAACCTGCTTCTGAGTCGCCTCAACAGCCCAAAAAGCCCAAACCGAGTCGAAAAACTGGCAGCAATTAATTATAAGCAATAATGAAAAGAGAGCAGTCGACAACTGCTCTCTTTTCATTATTTAATATTGGAACATGATTTAAGGCTCTGAAACCTTGAACCAATCCACTTCCACTTCCACAGGGACAGCCCGAAGCGAGGAAACCGCAAAACCGACATTACCGCGGCGCAGTGAATACGTTCGGTCAGTGTAAGGGCTTCCTTTTGGCTCAACATCATTGACAAAAAAAGAAATTTCGTTACCTTTGCAAATCAGGGTATATACATTTACGTCTTTGCCCTGTTTGATGTAGTTAGATGCACCATTATGCATGCGGTGAAAGCCATCAGACACCGCATACAATTCCCAACGACCATCACTCTGGACCGCCCATTCATACCAGCCATCATCGCCTACATGGCATAGCAAACTGACCTGCTGGGAGTTTACGCCGCGATTCTCCACACGGATATCAAGACGAACATCTTCATAGACATCGCCTTCATAAACATAATATGCAAATAACCCGGGTTCCGGAATTTCAAAGATCATTCTTCCGAAATCGAACTTATAGGTTGCTGATTCGGCATCAGAGCTGTCATTCCCTTTGACAACTTCATAGTACCATTGCGGATCGGAATCGAATTCCTGGGTGAAGTATGGACCGCTGGACGGTGAAACCGGTTGAATGGGCTGGGCTTCCGTAGCAGGACCATCCTGTTGAGGCTGGATGGGTTGAACAGGCTGGGCGGTTGACAAGTCAGCAGGCTGCTGCGGAACGGCTGTCGGCTCATCGGTCAGGTTCACACTACACGCCAGACCGACCACCAAAATCAAGCTTGCAATAAAAATAAAGGGGCGGAAAATCTTCATATATCTCTCCTTAGTGAATTATTGGATATTTTAGCACATAGTCTCCCAACCGCTGATTGGATTTTACAAACAGTCATGGACCAGTGATAAACACAACTTCTGTTAATCTCCCTGCCTGCACTGTAACAACCCGTTCGTAAAGCATCCCCGCTTCCACAAAAGCAATACCGTACTGGCCCGCTGGAAGGTCTCCCATCGCCAAATCCTCCGAAGCATGCTCGAACCCTTTGGCATACGTTGTGATGTAATGAACCCGACCTCCAGGCCCCGTGACAACCACTTCCCGTTCGAGTTTTGTTCGCAGCCGTGCAACGATGGTTACTGAAAGAGTTCCTGTGCCTTCCCTCGGTATCAACCAAAGTTCGGGGTTTTGCGTGGATGAATATCGGGTAACGTCATCGCCGCGCCGAACCTCAAAATGTAAATGACTGCCGATAGCCACACCAGTCTGTCCCACTTCGCCAATTTTCTCGCCAGCATCCGCCTGCTGACCAATTCGCACGTCGATTTTGGAAAGATGCGCATATAGCGTATAAATATCGTCCGCGTGACGAATGACTATCAGATTTCCATAAAATATCTTCCAAGGGCTGTATATCGCTTCTTCGTCCATCCCTGCAAAGACCACTTCCCCATCTCCCGCCGCATAGACCGGCGTGCCAAACTTGTTCAAGAACTCCACGCCTTGATGCGGGTCGCGCTTGCGTTTCACCGTGGTGCCATAACGATATGACTCATCCACTGTGTTGTTGGCAGGGAGATGAATAGGCTTCTGCAAAATCAAATTCCCCTCGGTTATGCAAAACGCTTCAATGTATGGATTGCAAGGGATTGGTGTAGAAGTGGGCGGGGGTGGAGAAACAGGCAGCGTGTAAGTTGGAGGCGGGGTCGTCGTCATTGTGGAAGTGGGACTTGACTTTTCCGTTTCCGGCAGCGAAGTGACGTCCGCCTGAGGCGGTGCACAAGAAACAACGAATATGAATATCAAAAAAATCAGACGCAGGTTGATTATTTTTTTCATTGCAGAAGAGAGTATATCAAACACGGGATAAATGATTTTCATTGTGCTACAATGAAATTATGACCGCGCTCGACATTCGTCCATCACCGATTGCAGGCACATGGTACGAGAGAAACCCGAAAATCCTCGCCGCGCAATTGGACGAATATCTTTCGGAAGCCAAACTCCCCGAATTTAAAGGAAGTGTGCTTGGCATTATTGCGCCTCACGCGGGGCACCGCTATTCAGGCGCAGTTGCCGCTTATGCCTTTGCCGCGCTTCGAGGGCTGATCCCTGACCTGATTGCCGTTATTTCTCCCTTCCACAACTTCGCGCCTTATCCGCTCATCGCCACCAGTCATCAAGCTTACACAACACCTCTCGGCGATATTGAAGTGGACGCAACCGCGCTCGAAGAACTTCAAAGCCATCTTAATATCCCCATCACCCGCATTCCAAACGACCCGGAACATTCGCTCGAGATCGAACTTCCGTTTTTACAGCGCGTCATCAAAAAAGATTTCAAGCTTCTTCCCATCATGATCCGCGCACAGGAAGAAAGGGTCGCCAAAGAACTTGGCAAAGCCCTTGCCCATACGCTCGAAAATAAAAATTGCGTGCTGGTCGCATCCACCGACCTTTCGCATTTTTATGATCAGAAAACTGCCAACATTCTCGACAAGGAAATGCTAAAACAATTTGAATCCTTCGATCCGAGATCGATTTTCGATGCGGAACATCATGGCAGAGGCTTTGCCTGCGGACACGCCGCAGTTGCAGCGGTAATGTGGGCATCGCAAGAACTTGGCGCGGATAAAGTTCAGATACTCAAGTACGCCACATCGGGCGATGTCACCAAAGACTACTCATCCGTTGTTGGCTATGGCGCGGCGGCGATTCTAAAGACGATATAATCAAGGCATGTTCGCCCGCCTCGCCGTCAACATCCCAGCGGTATCCGGCATCTTCGATTACAGCATCCCCGAAGAACTCACCCCGCATATCCAGGCGGGGTGTTTGGTCACGGCAGAATTCGGGAATCAAACTGTGCAGGGGATCGTCATCGAACTGACTGATTCTTCCTCCGTACCAAATCCAAAACCGATTCTCGATCTGCTCGACCCTGCACCGCTTCTGACTCCGCCGCAAATTGCTCTTGCGCTTCGCCTGGCAGATTCCACTCTGAATCCGCTCGCAGCCGTTGTGGGCTTGATGATCCCCACAGGGCTGAGTCAACAAGCGGACATCCTCTACGAATTACGAAGTACCAATTACGAAGATAAGACCGCAAAGGTCGCAACACGGCTCATCAATCTTCTAAAAGAGCGCGGCGCATTACGCGGACGACAGATTGACAGTCATTTTGCCAAGGTGGAGTGGCGTAAAACAGCAAACATGCTGGTGAAGAAAGGCGTGCTGGCATCACGGAACGTCCTGCCCCCGCCACGAGTAAGACCGAAGCATATCCGCGTTGCCCAGCTTGCAGTCACGCCGGAGGCGGCGAAATCGGAGATGAGCAACCTCGGGTCTACGAAGCAGACACAGGCGAGGCGCGAGGCGGCATTGCGATTCCTCATCCGCCAGCCGGAAGCGATCAACGTTTCATGGGTCTACGCTGAAACGGGCTGCAATCTTGCGGACTTGCAATTACTCGAAGAGCGGGGTTTGATTCGCTTGTTGGAAAATGAAATCTTTCGCGATCCGTTGGAAGGTTTGGAAAAACAAGACGCCAGCATTGAACTGACGCTTACCTCTGAACAATCTTCCGCGTACGAACAAATCAAATTCGCCCTTCCATCCTTCGCTGCCAAAAAACCATTTCTACTTTACGGCGTGACCGGCTCGGGTAAAACCGAGATATACCTGCGCGCCGTTGATGAGACGATAAAACTTGGAAAACAAGCCATTGTCCTTGTGCCTGAAATTGCGCTCACCCCTCAAACGGTGCGGCGTTTCCTCACTCGTTTTCCGGGGCAGGTTGGATTGGTGCATTCGAAATTATCCGAAGGGGAGCGTTACGATACGTGGCGAAGAGCGCGGGCTGGAAAGTTGAACGTCATCATCGGCGCGCGTTCTGCTTTGTTTTCACCTCTGCCGAACATCGGGTTGATCGTGGTAGATGAATGCCATGACAGTTCATATTATCAAAACGAGCCGCCGTATTACAACGCAGTAACTGCCGCACAGGAATTTGCCAACTTATGCGGCGCGGTCTGTGTGCTTGGCTCAGCCACCCCAAAAGTGGAGCAGCGTCAGCAGGCGGAAACCGGTCAAATTCACAAATTGGAATTACCCGAACGCGTGATGGACTCCGTTTTACCGCTTGTGAATGTGGTGGACATGCGCGAAGAGCTGAAGAACGGAAACCGCGGCATATTTTCGCGGGTTTTGGCAGAGTCTTTGGCGGAGGTTTTGGAACGCGGCGAACAGGCGATCTTGTTTTTGAACCGGCGCGGAACCGCAACGTATATATTTTGCCGCGTGTGCGGAATGACGTTGAAATGTCCGAACTGCGAAACGCCGTTGACGCTGCATGTTGACGGGCAAAAGCCGCAGGTCAATGATCTGCAATGTCATCGCTGTGGATACACCCGCCAGAAACCGAAAACCTGTCCCTCCTGTGGAAGCAGCCAGATCCGCGAATATGGTTTGGGAAGCGAGAAAGTCGAAGCCGAAGTAAAAGCTTTGTTTCCACAAGCAAGGACATTGCGCTGGGATTGGGACACAACGCGCCAGAAGGATGCGCACGAGATCATATTGACTCATTTTTCCAACCACCAAGCCGATGTGCTGGTGGGCACACAAATGTTGGCAAAAGGATTGGACCTGCCGCTTGTTACACTGGTAGGAATTGTGCTGGCAGATGTAGGATTGAATCTTCCAGATCCATTTGCAAATGAAAAGGTTTTTCAATCGCTGACTCAGGTTGCGGGGCGGGCAGGGCGGTCTGCGCGAGGCGGGAAGGTGGTAATGCAGACGTTTATGCCGGACCATTATGCGATCCAATTTGCCGCGCAACATGATGTGAACGGGTTTTACAAAAGAGAGTTGGAATATCGCAGAAACCTTGGCTACCCTCCGTTCGCAAGATTGGCACGGTTGGAATATCGCAATGTAGATCCGGTCAAGGCGGAGGAAGAAGCCGAGAAACTGGCTGTCAGGCTCAAGAACAAGATCGAAGCGGAGGGGTTTCGTCAAACGGAATTGGTCGGACCTGTCCCGTGTTTTTTTGCAAAAGAAAACGGCGAATACCGCTGGCAGATCATTCTGCGCGGACCTGACCCCGCCTCACTCCTACGGGATACCCGATTCACCGACTGGCGCATTGAAGCCGACCCGATAAGTTTGCTATAATCACACCATATTTTAAAAGGAGAGTGCTGCATGGAAAGTTTTTCACGGGGTTGGTCTTTTCTCAAACAAGCCTGGAGTATGGCGTTCAAGGATAAAGACCTGCTCAAGCCTTCGATCTACGCCCTGATCGTTGGAATGATCGTTTCGGTGCTTGGCATCATTCCAATCGTTCTGGCGTTTTTTATTTTTGGCGAAACGCAATTCGGGAATGTTGTCACTTTTGGTCTGGGCGCAATTCTTATTTTCATTCAATTTGTAGTGACATACATCTTTTCGGGGATGACCGTATACCTTATCTTCGGTTATCTCTCGGAAGGCGACGGACGAATGGACAAAGCGTGGGCAATCGTCCGCCGCGATTTCTTTGATATTCTGACTCTGGCTGCGGTTTCGACGGTTGTAAACCTGCTTCGCAATGCAGCCCGCCGCAACCGCAGGAACAACATTGCGGCAAATCTAGCGCGAACCGCGACGGGATTATTGGAAACGCTCTGGACTGAGGCGGCATATCTTGTCCTGCCCGCCATGGTCATTGACGACTTGAACCTCAAGGACAGCCTGCAGCGAGTGTGGAAGATAACCAAAGAGAACCTGTTGTTGATCGGCATCAGCACAGTGGGTGTGCGCTTTGTGACCGGGTTGATCGGATTTGTGTTTGGCGCCATTGGCTTTGTGATCGCATTTGCGATTGGCGGCGGGTTAGCATACCTCTCCGGCGGAGAAGCTGCGGTATCGATCATTGGTATTGTCATTGGAGCGTTGATCTTCTTCACGTTTGTGATGATCGCCAGCGTGTTTAGTTCGTATACGAACACAGCCTATCATGCCTGCCTATATATCTGGGCGCGTGATGTGGAGAAAGCAACTGCGGAAGGCAAGTCTGCTCAGGTGGCGGCTCCCGCCCCATTGGCGGCAGTACTAAATTCCTGATAATCAGACCCTAAAGGTATGAAAACCTTTAGGGTCTATTTGATAAAATAGGCGCAAATGAAACCAGAACCCCGCCGCCGTGAAGCCGTCTCTTGGGAGGAAGTGGATAAGTTAATTGACCACCTGATTCCCCAATTCCGCCGCGAGTTTACCGCGATGGTAATGATCACGCGCGGCGGAGTCATTCCCGGCGGAATGCTGGCGGAGGCGATGAACGTCACACATATCCTCACCGCCGCAGTAGATTTCCCCGCACAAATGCAAAATGAGAAATCGGCGGCATTCATGGCATGGCCGGAATTCATCCAATTCCCTGCGGAGGACAAACTACGCGGACGCCCGACATTGATTGTGGATGATGTCTGGGGTTCGGGGCGGACGATCACCGCAGTTAAGAACCGCGTTTCGGCGGCGGGAGGATTCCCTGAGACGTGTGTTTTGCATTTCAATCCGTATCGTAATCTCTTCGGTCATGTGCGCCCCGATTACTATGCAGCGATCACCGATGCCTTTATCATCTACCCTTGGGAGATCGACCGAGGCGCAGATCATGTATTGCTTGGCAAAGCGTAATTGCAACTTATGAAACTCATCGAATCGACCACGAGTCAAAGGATCAAAGTATTGCGGGGAAATGAATACTTCGACGATCTTCCTGAAAAGATGTTGAAGGACATTGCTGAACACATGCACCTTCGCGAGTACAAGCGCGGGGATGTCTTGTTTTGGGAGGGAGATCCTTGCGATGGTTTGTTCATCGTCGCGGAAGGAAGTGCCAAGATCTTTCGCCTCTCGCCTCAGGGACGGCAGTATATCGTCCGCATTTTGCAGGAAGGCGATACCTTTGCCGAAGTGCCCGCATTCGACGAAGGCATGAACCCCGTCAATGTGGAAGCGCTCGAAAACTGCCAGATGTGGGTCATTCAAAGTGAAAAATTGCGTGAACTTATCAAATCCCACCCGGTGTTCGCTCAAAAAGTATTGGTGAACTTCGGGAGAATGCTGCGCGGAATGGTGCAAAAGGTCAGCGAGATGGCTTTTTATCAAGTAACGCATCGCCTTGCGCGACTCATTGCCGAAATGCCATTGGATGAATCCGCGCCTCATTGGACGCAGGAGCAGCTTGCGGCAAGGCTTGGAACCGTGCGGGAGGTTGTAGCGCGCTCCATGAAGGAACTCGAACGAAGCGGAGCGATCAAGGTCGAAGACAGGCGAATCCGAATCACAAACCGGGATATTTTCGATCAATGGACGCAGCCAAATTAAATCAAAACCGCAGGCGTGGGTAGCCTGCGGTTTTTTTGAACCATAACGGGTTATTGGCTTAAGGTTTATTCCAAAATTTCAAAATCAGAGATCTGCAGGGAAAGTTCATCGTCCATGGCTGCCTTGATCTGGTCAATAGCAATGCTGACCGGGAAACCGTAAACCGGGTCATAGGTCACAGCGACTTCATCTGCGTCGCCGGAAAGTTCAGCTTCGAGTTCAAGAAAGAGGCGGTCTATCGTCAGGTAAGGTTCGAAGAACTGATAGTCCATATCCGCTGGGACAGCCGGTCTTCCATCCGTACGAGTCACTGAAACGACGCCACCATCCTTTACTTCGATGGTGAGGGGCATTTGGTCCATGAACGCGCAGAAACAACCGATAAAAAGAGTGTAACGATAATGGGTGACATCTGCATCCTGCCATTTCTTTAAGTTTTGATCGTAGCCCGAAGAAGCGGAGCAGGCGGTTAATATCAATACCAGGTCAAGCATAACAATTTTTTTCATTTTTTCTCCTTTCAAGGTTTGACGATTCTATCGCGTTTATTGTTCCCCAAAAGAAAACTCCCCGCCGGTTGGCGGGGAGTTGAAACCATACTGATCATGGAGCGCTCGTCTCAACGTAATATGTATCCGTTGCCAGCAAGGACATGTCGTTGACGGATCGTGCCGCAAGCATCTGCGACTGCCGCGCCAGGTTGGTGGCTTTTGCCAACACTTCGAGCGCGTATTCAGGATTGTGAAAGCCCGTGCTATTCTCAGCCGAGATGAAATCCCACATGAATTGCGCTTCGCGGTGAAGTTTGCGCGCCTCGTTGAGCAAGTCCTGATCCGCATCAGAATTGGCGGCAGCCAGTTTGATGGCGTTGATTGCATCTATGACGGCATCTTCGGTGGAGATCTTGGTCGCGGCAACCTGCTGTTGAATCTGGTTGACGCGGTTTACTACATACTCAACATCGGTGTGACATTGCCCGCAAGCGGCTTCGGCATTGAGCAGCGGGCTTTTCACATCATGCGTGGAGTACTTGCTTGCCCCGTCTCGCACGTATGGCATGTGGCAATCGGCGCAGGCGACGCCGGCATTATAGTGCGTGCTTCCCGCTGTGAAGAATTCAAACTCGGGATGCTGTGCCTTGAGCATGGGTGTGTCGGTTTCGGGGTACGCCCAATCCTTGAACCCGCTGGCTTCGTAGTATTCGATAATTTCCTCCACTTTCGTGCCGTTATCCCAGGGGAAAGTGAGGTATTTCCCGTCGCCTTTGAAATAATATTCGACGTGGCAGTTCGCGCAAACGACCGTCCGCATTTCCTGACGGGTGAAGGTGCGCCAATCTTTGCCCTGACGCTCCAACGCCTCTTCCAGCGCCGGATTGGTAACGATCAAACGCATTGTCGCTGCCTCATGACAGTTGGCGCATCCGATCGGCTCGTTGATATGCTCGCCAAGTTCCGAGAACTTCATGGCATCGAAGGCTTCCATCCCCAATTCCGCCCACAAGCCGGGGTTGTCGGAAGATTTACAGGAATAACAGGTTCCCGGCGTCGTATCGTTTACACGAAGCGTTGCGCGCACATCCTCCAGCGCGTTGGCATGGCCGCGGTCATCATTGTAATCCTTGCTGAAGCCGTATCCGGCAAACAAAATAACCTGGCGCGGATCGCGTTCAAGCCACGAGAACTGCGAAGAGCCGGCATAGGTGGTATCGATATTGTTCGTCTTCGTCTTCATGAACGTATCATATTGATTGGGAAAGTTTACCCCCCATACCGAAGAATCGGGCTCCAGCGCGGCAATCTCCACCAGCGGCTGAATCGCGCGTTCCTGCACGGGGTGACTCCGCACATAGGTCAGAACGCCGATCAAAACCGCGGCAAGGATTACCACCAAACCAGCCAGAATGAGAGTGGTATACTGTTTCATAAAGCATTCTCCTTATTGGGTCGGATAAAGATATGAGTCTTGATAGGGCGCGCCGGAACCGCCGCGAGCGCCATGCGCCGTATTGCGGTGGCAGTCCCAGCAATAACGATCGAAATACTGTTCCCCCATCACAATATCCCCCACCGCATCTTCATGGCAGTGGATGCAATTTTCCTGCACGATCTCCTTTGTTCGCTCCTCTGCGCGCATAAACACGGGAATATTGCCGGTCACGAAGGCATAGGTATCCTTTGCACCCTGCCGCCCCTTCTCGGCATAATACACAACGACATTATCATGCGGCAAATGACAATCCGTACATTTCGCCCATGTAGAATGTCCGCCATGATACCAATTCTCGTATTGCGAATCCATCGCATGACAGTTCGCGCACGTTTCCGGCGCACTCCCCCCATAGGCAGCAGCGTCGGTAACAAGCGAAAAATAGCCCAGTGCAAGCACGGCAATCACAATCGCAATGATGGGAAGTTTTGACATAGGCTGACCTCGCAAAGATTAACTTTCGCTTAATATACCCAATTTCAAAATACTGTATTGTGACTTTCATCACAATTTTTGGTCTAAGTATTCGGATATTTTTACCCAAAAAGTCAGTTTATTTCAACTGTATTTCACCCCCTTTTGACGATACTTCCGCATCGCAATCAGCCGATGGTTGGGCCGCCCCATCTAACTTGACCCACGCCCAAAGTAAAAGCAATGCCGTATAATCTGGAAAATTTTTGAGCAGGAGAGTTAAACATGACATTGGAAAATTACCTGGCAGAAGCCGGGGCGCTTGCCGGGTTGGCAGGCGTGCTGGCAGGCTTTTCACTTTCAGCCGTTGTGCAATTATTGACCGCAGGAGAAAAAACAAAATTGGAAACTGCTGAGGTTGTCATTTTCTCAGCCGCGTCCGTTATGTTCCTGTACTCCTTGATTGTGGCGGTATTATCCTTTTCCGCCGCAGCCGAACTGAACAGAGTCCCGACCGAACTGGACAGCCTGACCGTGGGCGGATTTTTAATCTTGTGCGGCGCGATTTATGTGTTTTTGGCAGGCGTCGGCGTGGCAGGGTGGATCCGCTCAAAGATAGCCGGCATCCTTACAACAATCTTCGCGCTGGTTTCCATGTGCTTGGTATCCTATGCATTGGCAGCCGTACTGTCACTATTCATGTAAAACATAATCCGCCGAAAATTGTTCGGCGGATTATGTTGAAACTGCAACAATATTTTCTTTTAGGGCATACTATGTCCGTCCATGCCGGAACCGCCCATATCGGCGGCTTCCTTCACAGGGACAGTCAAAGTCACATCTTCGCCATTCTTGAAATGAAGCGTGATGGTGATACTGTCGCCAACTTTCAAATCCTGCTTGAGTCCGATCAACATGACGTGGTAACTGCCTGGTTTGAGTTCCAGCATCCCCCCGGCAGGAAGCGCAACCGACTCCTGCTGGATCATCTGCATAACGCCGTCCGCGCCCATCTGACTCAGATGGACCTCCACAGCATTGGCGATATCCGAAGAAGCGCCGACCAGTTCATCATCCAGCCCTGTGGTGTTGGTCAGCATCATATAAGCCGCGCTGTTTCCATCCTTCATTCCGGAACGGGCCCAAGCATCTTTTACCGTTACCTCATCGGTCATCGGCGCACCACATGCGCTCAACAACAAACTCCCCGCCAATACAAACATAAAAAACTTTTTCATATCATCTTTATTCCTTTGGTTTGAGATTTCTGAACTACATGCCGCTTGCGCGATCATGCATCATTCCATGTAAGTGCCGAACAGCCTGCCTCATATTTGTCAAAATCCCGCCAAACCCCTTCTGATACCGTTCCGCCTCCTGTTCCGAGCCAAAACTCAAGATGCTTGGCACACAGCAGATATTCAGATCGCTCCCCAGCACATAAACCGCCTGAGTGGCACTGACAATATGTCCGTGCAAATAATCGGTGGTAAACGACTGCCAGACGCCCTCTTGGCGGCTTTGAAGCATCAATCCACAATGGGCACAAC
Source organism: uncultured Anaerolinea sp. (assembly GCA_964563315.1). Lineage (GTDB taxonomy): Bacteria > Chloroflexota > Anaerolineae > Anaerolineales > Villigracilaceae > Villigracilis. The sequence goes on from CAZLWG010000002.1 coordinate 51,157, forward strand.
AAGCCCGCTTTTCGTCTCCATTTTCCAACTTAACGAGGAAGGCAGTGCGTTCCAAAACAGGCTTCCCACACATTTCGCATCCATCCCCGCCCGCCGTGTGGCTCTTTTCAGCCAGCACTGCTCCGCCGTGTTTTTTGTGAACATGTCCTGCTTTTTCAAGTTTGCTCAATTCACGGTGAATGGTCATATTCGAAACGCCGAAAACCCCCATTAATTCCTGTATGGAGGCATTTTCGTGCTTTTGCAGATATTCAAGCAGTTGCTTTTCGCGAGTTATGGATGATCGGGGCATTTGTTATATTTTGTTATTTTTAACAAGAATTCAGCGTAATATAACAAAACATCCCCTAATTATCAAGGGCTTATGTCACACGTTTTCGAGTGGGGGATGACTTCATCTTTGGGTGATATGTTCTGCCTCGCCAAGTAACCCCTTTACCCGAAATCACTCTCCAAGCAGAGACCAACATCATCGCGGCAAAAACACCCGCGCCAAGCGGAGTAGTCCACGCATACCAGACGGGGATACTCATACCCCGCGCTATCTTTGCTCTTGCGTAAAGCAATGCGCCCCATACAAGCAGGGAATTTACGATTACTCCTAGTGCCATCCACCCGCCGCCGTATATAAAATATATCAGCCCGAGCAGGGGCCAGGCGGGCAGGACCAATGCCGCAAGTAAAGCGAGCGTTGCGCCAAAGGCGCCAAGCAACAGAAGGGATGGATGATCGCTTAGCCCAAGATAGATATTCTTTGTCCAGCCTTCCCACATTTCCGCCAGCGACGTGTACATGCGCGTGGCTATCACCTGCGAGCCATCTGCAACGACCAAGTGATGCCCATTCCATTTCACCTGTTCGGAAATGGCTTTATCCTCAACGATCTGGTCCTTGACTTTTGCATGCCCACCAATTGAATCGTACACTGCGTGTCTAATAAAAATGAACTGCCCATTGGCAATCGCGTCGCGCTGATTCGGGTCGTTGACTTTGCGCGGAGAAAAGCCGACCGAAAGCGCCGTCAATACGATGGGCATGACGGTTCTTTCCCAAAAGGTCTCGAGGATCTGGTGATGAAGCGTTGTGAATAAATCAGCGCGGGTTTCGACAGCCTTGGCATAACAGGATGAGACTGCCTGCGGGGCAAGGAAGGTATCTGCATCTACAAAACACAGCCATTCGCCGCGGGCAGCACTGGCAGCCTGGTATAAGGCATAAGGTTTGCCAGCCCAGCCATCGGGAAGTGCAGAGCCGTTGATTAAAAAGAGACGGGCATCACGGGACGCGATATCCTGTAAAAGAGAAAGAGTCGAATCGGTAGAACGGTCATCCAAAACGATCACTTCGAGATTCGGGTAATCCTGATCGAGCGCACACTCGACGCACCTGCGAATGTTTATCTCCTCATTGCGGGCGGGGATGCAGATCGAAACAAGGGGCGGGGTTGCCGGCGGCAGCGCCGGCGTCACGATAACATCAAGATGGTATTGGTTATGAATCCAATGGATGATGATAAGACCAAGAATACAAAAAACTATGGAGACAACAAGCCAGATCACTGAATTCTATAAAACCCTGACAACACTTCCCCGCTCAGTCTTTTCGATCTCGATGCGATTCGGGAAAGCATCTTTAAGTTCATCAAGATGGGTGATGACGAATATTTTCTCGAAATCGTTCTTGACGATATTGATCGCTTCGATGAGACGCTGTCGCCCCTGCGCATCCTGCGAGCCGAAGCCTTCATCAATGACAAGCGTTTGCAGGCGCGCTCCTTTGCGCTGGGCGAGGATTTCGGAGAGCGCAAGTCTGATCGCAAAGTTGACGCGGAAGGCTTCGCCGCCCGAGTACATTTCGTAATCGCGCGTACCGGACGAATCGCTGATCTGAATGTCGAGCGTTTCCTTTAAATCGTCACGCTTCTTATCCTTGTATTCCGCCTGCGTGACAAAACGAATGGACATCTGCCCATCGCTCAAACGGTCGAGCAGGTCGTTCGCTTTCTGCTCGATTTGCGGAAGCGCCTGCTCAATGAGCAGGGCGGGCACGCCGTCCTTGCCAAAGGCTCGCTCCAACGATTTATGCTGCAAAATTTCCTGATTCAATTCTTCCCGCCGAGAATCGTAATCCGTTTTACGCGCGCGGAGCGTAGATAAAACCTCCACGCGTTGGCGCGCCGCCCCCGCCTCATCCCGGACACGGTTTTCGTCTTCGCGCACCTCGAACAGTTTGCTCTCCGCGTCTTGAAGATTTGGTGAAAGCGCCTCAGATTCGGTCAGCTGCGCGGCGGCTTCGTTGTAACTTTTTTCCTGTTCCTCCACCTCCTCTTTCCTTTTTTCCATTTCCTTTTCAAGTTCCTGCATCTCTTTCTCGATGCGTTTGCTCATATCACGCGCCGAGTCGAGTTTGCGATATTTCTCTTCCACCGCCCGTAATTCAAGTTCCTCTTTGCGCCTGGAATCATGCGCAGAAACATCATAGCCGAGTTTGGCAAGTTCCTTATCCAATTTTGCAAGTTCTTTTTTCTTTTCACCAGCGTATTTACCGCTTTCAAGCGATTTCGTAATCTCTTTCAATCGCTTCGCGCCAGTTTTCTCCCAGTCTGCGTTCTGAGCCTTGCTGGATTCCAATTGCAAAGTCAACTGCGATATAACATTGGAGAATCGCAGGCGTTCATTCTCTACATCGGTTAACTGCGCGATGCGTGATTCGTAATCCGTAATTTCTTTTTCGATCTGTTCCATTTCCTTCTTATTGGAACGGAATAGATCGCCCTTCTGCTTGCCTTCGGCTTCCAACTGTTTCAACGTGGATTTACGGTGCGCTTCCGTCAGCGACTGCCCGCACAACGGGCATTCCGCGCCTTCTGCAACTCTTAACGCATCAATGCGATTTTTAAGTTCGTCCATCTCACGGCGTAAAGACTCATTCTCGACTTTAAACGCCGCCTGCTTCTCGCGGGTTTCATTGCGGGCGCCTTCCAATTCGACGCGCAATTGGATGCGGCTTTCCGCTTCTTCGAGGGACGACTGCGCCGCCGCCAACTGGATTTGGAGTTGATCCATCTCTTGCAACTTGCTACCGATCACTGAAAATTGCCGATTCAGCTCATCCTGCTCCTGCTCGAGTTTCGCCTTCTCCACTTCGATCTCGCGCAGTAAAGGCTGGCGTTTCTCATCGTATTCACGAAACTGCACAGCGACTTGATCCATTTTTTCGACATCCGCCCGCGCTTTTTGCCAGGTTTTATACGCGGTTTCGATCTCTTCCGCGCGTGCCGCCAATGTATCGTAGTCAGCACGTTCAGATCCTTTTCCTGCAAGGCGTGTCTCAAGGGACGTCAACGCCTCGCGCGATCTCTCGAGCTGCTTCAAATATGCTGATACCACCTTACGCTGTTCATGGACAAGCGCCGCATTCTGTTTGACGTTTTCCAACGCCGATTCCTGCGCCTCTCTCGCCGCCGATAACTGTTTCAACGTTTCTTCCAGTTCCCCAAGCCGTCGCCTTCTCTCATCCTCCTCTGCAAGCTCCGCGTCAATCTCCGCAATGCGACCGTCAATTTCATCCACTTCCCGTTCGAGGAGTTTCCTTCTTGCAGCAGTGCGTTCTTTGTAGGTATCCCAAATCTCGAGCCCAAGGATCGTGCTCAACACTGCTTTCCGCTCGCTGGCTTTCTTTTGCGTGAACTGATCCGCTTTCCCTTGCAAAAAGAACGAAGCATTGATAAATGTCTCGTAATCCAATTGAAGCGTCTGTTCGATGCGGGCTTGCGTCTCGCGGGTTGACTTCTCTGTCAACGGTCTCCATGTTCCATCATCAGGACTTTGGCTCCGATCCAAAACCTGAAACTCCAGAACCGTTGACTTTCCCTTTGACAGCGTCCTCTGCACACGATAGATGTTTCCTTCGTATTCGAATGCCAACACGACTTCCGCCGCCTTCACATCCTGGCTGAGATTGATCACATCCGCGCCCCTGCCACGCGCCTCGCCAAACAACGACCAGGTAAACGCATCCAATAAAGACGACTTCCCCGCTCCGTTATGACCCGAAATACATGCAAGACCGAGCGTGGAAAAATCCAACTCGACCGGATCGCGATAGGATAAAAAGCCTGAAATACGAAGATGAAGTGGAATCATATAAAGTTGCCCAAAACATCATGGATTATAATCGAACCACTATGCTGGATGCCGACACCCCCCGTACACGCCGCCGCATGAGACTGCTCGCGGCTGTCATCGCAACCATTCCATGTTATTGCGCCGGTTTTATCGCACTCTCTTTCGCTCCCAACCCACGCGCAACCGCCACTCCCACGATCACCGAAACGGTCACAGCCTTCACACCCACAACCAGCGGCACTCCACTCGTCGTTACAGGGACCATCACGCCGACATTTACCGATACCCCAACCTCAACGCAAACGCCCACGTCAACGATCTCGCCCACGCCATTCCAACCCGCCACAGACACGCCGACATTCACATTTACTCCGTCTGCCACGGCAACATTCACACCATCGGTCACCCCTTCTCCAACACAGACGCCATCCATTACCCCGTCACCCACTGCAACACAGACCGCATCCAACACACCCACTCCATCCCCCACCGCTTTTGGCCAATAACCATACATGAGCGATATCATCCCATTCTTGAAGTCCCTCATCTCAGTTGCAGGTGTATCGGGATATGAATCCCCTGTTGCCGGTCTCATCAAACAAAAGTGGACTCCGTTTGCAGATGAACTTACGCAAAGCAAACTCGGTTCGATTCACGCGCTGAAAGCTGGTTCACTAAAGAAAAGCTCACGTCCTTCTGTTTTAATCGCCACGCATATGGATGCCATCGGATTGATGGTATCCCGCATCGTGGATGAATTCCTCCATATCACATACATCGGGGGCGTGGACACCCGCATTCTTCCCGGTACACCCGTGATTGTTCATGCTTCGGGGACAGACGAAGAACTTTATGGCGTCATCGCCATGCCCCCAGCAGGTCTCCTGCCTGGAGACGCAAACAGCGGAGTCATCGCCATTGAATATCTCGTCGTGGATACAGGACTCACTCCAAAGGAAGTCGCGAAGCGAATTAGGATCGGAGATAGAGTCTCTTTCGGAACAGAGCCAGTTGAAATGTCGGGGGGATGCGTGAGCGGGCACACGCTCGACAACCGCGCATCCGTAGCGGCGCTCACCATTTGCCTCGAAGAACTTCAATCCAAATCCCATGCCTGGGATGTTTGGGCGGTTGCATCCGTGCAGGAAGAAGTTACATTTGCAGGGGCATTCACCTCCACCTTCCAGATCAGACCCACCATTGCCGTTGCCGTGGATATGACGTTTGGAAAAGGGACAGGTTCAAGCGGATATCAGACTTTCGAGATCGGGAAAGGCATAACGCTTGGCATCGGACCCAGCATTCATCCTTTTTTGTACAAGCGTTTCAAGGAAGTTGCGGAAGGCATGGAAATTCCCATTCACGATGAAGTCATGCCAAAATATTCGTCCACTGACGCTGACGCAATGCAATTGGTAGTGGAGGGAATTCCCACAATGGTATTGAGCATCCCGCAACGTTACATGCACACGCCTGTGGAAATGATTGCAATAAAGGACATCCAACGCGCGGGACGTTTACTTGCTGGATTCATCGCTTCACTCGAAGCGGAATTCATTGACGAAATGAACTGGGATTGAGCATGCTTTCCATTGGTGCAAAACAATTCAAGCTTCTCGAAAAATTATGCAATGCCATGGCGGTTTCCGGTGATGAGGGCGAAGTCCGGCGCATTGTGCTGGAAGAGATCAAGCCGTATGCCGACGAAGTGAAAGTGGATGCGTTGGGGAGCGTGTTGGCGCGGAAGAACTCTTCGGTGAATAAGCCTTTGCGCGTTCTGCTAGACGCTCACATGGATGAAGTCGGTTTTATGATCGTTCATGATGACGGCGACGGTTTCTTCCAATTTGAAACGGTCGGCGTGATCGACCCGCGTCATCTGGTTGGGAAGCAGGTCATCGTCGGCAGGGAACATACGGTCGGAGTGATCGGTGTAAAACCCATCCACATGCTCTCATATGAAGAGAGCGAGCAAATCACCGAAGTCGAATCCATGCGCATTGACTTGGGCCCCGAAGGAAAAGCCATGGTAGGTGACCGTGCCACATTTGCTACGAAATTCAAGCGCGTGGGACCATCCATCATGTCCAAGTCCATTGATGACCGCATCGGCGTTGCGATTCTTATCGAATTACTGAAACATGCACCAAAACATATCGAACTATGCCTGTCTTTCAGTGTGCAAGAGGAGATCGGGCTGCGCGGCGCCAAAGTGGCGGCACATCATTTCGACCCCGACCTTGCCATTGCAGTGGATTCGACGCCATCACGAGACCTGCCCGATTACGAAGGCAGGGAAAATTCAATCTACAACACAAAGATTGGCTGCGGCCCTGCAATTTACATGGCGAACTCTTCCACCATTGACGATCCCCGCCTTGTGAAATTTCTGGCGGAAACAGCTGAGAAAAACAAGATCCCTTATCAATTTCGTCAGCCGGGTGGCGGCGGCACCAACGCTGGCGCAATTCAGAAGTCGCGTGCGGGCGTGCCGGTCGTTTCGGTCTCTGTGCCGCATCGCTACACCCATTCACCCGTCAGCGTTTCGCGCGTGGATGACTGGAAGAACACATTGAATTTGCTTTACATGGCGCAGAAAGCCATGACGCCTAATTTATTGAAGAGATAAAACCACATGAATGGATTGATCGCTTTACTCGGTTCCGGCGAATATCTGCCTGTAATGGACGACGTGGATGCATACCTGCTCGGCAACTGTGGAGCAAACGGCCGCAAGCCGCGCGTGGTCTGCCTGCCGACAGCGGCAGGACAGGAGGGCGATGCAAGCGTGAACCGCTGGTCGCAGATGGGCTTGGATCATTTCTCCCGCCTCGGCGCGAACGTTCGAGCTGTTCCTGTTACAGATGCCGAATCTGCCAATGAGCCGCAGCATGCGTCGGCGGTGGAAGAGGCGGATATCGTCTATTTTTCGGGTGGGAATCCAATATATCTTTATCAAACCATGAAAGACAGCCTGGTTTGGAAATCCGTGCAAAGTGTATGGGACCGCGGCGGGATCTACGCGGGTTGCTCGGCGGGCGCAATGATCCTGGGAAGCGAAGTCCCCGATTTTCGCGCGATGGGTCTGCGTTCCATTTCCGTTTTTGGGATCGTGCCAGCTGCTTTCATCATTCCTCACTTCGATGCTTTTCCAGTGATATGGAAGCCGTTGTTGTTCGCGCTGCGGAGACGGCTGCGAAACGGTGAAATTCTTTTGGGAGTTGACGAAGACACGGCTGTGGTCGGACCTTTGAAAGGGAATTGGACTGTGATGGGCAAGTCGAGGGTGCATTTATTTACAAAAGACAGCGAAGCGAGTTTTTCCACCGGCGAAACATTCTTGTTAGGACAATAAACCATGAAACAGCTGCTAAAAACGCTTACGGAGACATTTGGTCCTTCGGGTTTTGAAGACGAAGTGCGCAAAGTGATCCTGAAGGAGGTCAAGCCGCTTGCCGATGAGATGCGCGTGGATGCGCTCGGTAATTTGATCGTGCGCAAGAAACCCGCAAAAAGCGCGAAGAAACCAAAAAAAATCATGCTTGCCGCTCACATGGATGAGATCGGGATTGTCGCAAGCCATGTTGATAAAAGAGGCTTTGTGCGGTTCACGAATGTCGGCGCGGCGTTTGGGAGGTATACGCTTGGGGCGCGCATCCGCTTTATGAACGGAGTGAACGGCGTGGTCGGCTATGACCGTTTGGAAAATTTTGACAGCATCTTACCGATCAACAAGATGTACATTGACGTGGGAGTGACCAGCCAGAAGGACTGTCCAGTAAAAGTCGGCGATTTTGGCGCGTTCGAGCGGTCATTCATCGAAATGGGAAAACGCCTCGTTGCCAAGTCCATGGACAACCGCGCAGGTGTGGCGGTCTTGATCGAAACATTACAAAGCATCAAATCCACGCAAAATGACCTGTATTTCGTGTTCACCACACAAGAGGAAGTCGGCGTGCGCGGCGCGGGGTCGGCGGCATACGGTATTGACCCGGACATTGGAATTGCCATTGACACAACCCCCACCGGAGATACACCCGCCTCTTTGAAGATGACGATGGAACTGGGCAAGGGTCCATGTGTGAAGATCCGCGATGTGGGCATGCTGGCTGACCCGCGTGTAGTGGATTGGATGATCCAAATCGCCGAGAAGGCGAAGATTCCTCATCAGCGGGAAGTGCTTCTGGTCGGCAGTACCGATGCGCGGGCGATCCAAATCTCGCGCGCAGGCGTCATGACGGGGGCATTGTCCATTCCATGCAGATACACCCACTCCGCCTCCGAGATGGTGGACTTCGATGATTTGAAGAATTCCGTAAAGCTGCTCACGGCGATGTTGAGCAAATCAGTTCCATTCTAAATCAGCAAAAGGATAAGCCTCATGGGAGACTACAATCGTTCCACAAAAGAAATCGCATTCGAGAGCATACCGCCTGATGTGATGCAAAGCATCCAGATCTATATTGAAAAACACAATCTGGGGAACATCTTGAGCAATGTCTCTTCTTGCATCGTATCCACATCCGAAAAGATAAAAAAGGGATTATTCAGCGGACAAGGACCGAAGTCATTGGTACAGACCGCGATCCTGACCGACCGATGGTTGATCCTTGCCGACCGTGTGGACCAGAATGCCATTTACATCAAATCCATGCAGTTGCGGGATATTACGGTGGAAGATTACGAAAAAAGTCAATTTCACTCCATGATCCCCGATACTGGCATGAACATCTCGGGCATTTTCACAGACGCCAGTGAGAAAGGGACGATCTTTCTTCCGCTGGGCAAAGATGCGGCGGGAGAACATTTCAAGTCCGCGCTTATCGGGGCAGTGCAGGAAGCGAAGAAATGAGAATCAAAAAGGTCTGGCGTGAACGCCAGACCTTTTTGATTCCATGCTGGGTTATTTCTTTGACTCTTCCGCGTCATCGCTCTTCTTTGCCGAAAAAGCCATCAGCAATGCCGCGCCCGCACCGAGGGCAAACAGACCCATGGAGCCGGGACTAGCATATTTGGTTAAGCCGACGAGAAGAAGGAAAAAACCAACCGACAAGGCGATCTGAACCTGCCAGGCAGCTTTCTTGTAAGCGTCCATGGTGAAGCGCCCAACGCCGAAGCCCAACAGGGCGAATCCCAGCGCGCGGAGGATAAAACCGATCACGGAAAGAACTTCTGTAAATGTGCCCATCGAAAAATCTCCTTTGTTGAAATATTTATTACAGCCAAGCCCACATCATCCAAAGCACGATCATGATTACGCCCAGCCCAAGCCTGACCGCCAGGGACCAGCCCCAGCCGGTCATCCATGCTTTTGTGTTGGCAAATGCTGTCTGTTTGTCTTTAACCCTTCTCCACTCTGCAAGATACAGCCCAACGGGAGATGCGATCATTCCAATGAGCGGAGTAAAGAACAAACTGACTACGATGCCAGCTGCGAAGGCCCACAGGATCGAGCTCCACGGAACATCCTTGTCGCGGACATGTTTGGCAATGATGATGTTGTCCATAATATTACCACCAAGCATCAACAGGGTGATAAGCCCAAAAAGCAGCCAGTCCACCCAGTTCATTCCGCCCAGCGTCGACTGCACAATGGCATAGATCAACGTGGCGATCCACATGACGGTCAAGCCGGGGAAAACGGGAATCAATAATCCCGCCAAACCAACGAGCAGTACAAACAGGGTGATTGTTTCCAAAGCCACCCGTGCAACGAATTCCCAAAAGGTTGGATCCATGGCAGTTATGAGTCTCCTTGATAGACTAGCGGAGTCAACCCGCTATGAGTTGAAGGGTCGTCCTTGCAGGTCTACGGATGAAAACCCTGAAGGTTTTATCCCGTTATGGCTTAACAACCTCGATGCCGCCCATCCATGGACGCAGGAATTCCGGAACAAGAATCGAACCGTCCGCCCGCTGATAATTTTCCATGATGGCGATCAGCGTGCGCGGCAAGCCCAAGCCTGAACCATTCAAAGTATGCAGAAACTTTGCCTTCCCGCCGTCGGCAGGGCGGTATTTGATGTTCGCGCGGCGCGCCTGGAAATCCGTATCATTTGAAACCGACGAAACTTCAAGCCATTCATTGCAGCCCGGCGCCCATAATTCGAGGTCGTAGGTCATCGTTGCGCCGAAGCCAATATCGCCTGTGCAAAGTTGTTTCACGCGATAGGGAACGCCAAGCAGGGCGCAGGTCTCTTCGGCGTCCTTCAACATCTTTTGGTGCATGGCTTCCGAATCTTCCGGCTTGCTGTAAATATACATTTCGACTTTATCAAATTGATGTCCGCGTTTGATGCCTCGCACGTCGCGCCCGGCGCTCATTTTTTCGCGGCGAAAACAGGGCGTGTAAGCCGTGTACATTCGCGGAAGGGATGCATCATCCAGGATTTCGTCCATGTGCAAGCCAGTAAGCGGAATCTCCGCCGTCGGCACGAAGTACAAATCCTCTTCGTGATCCTTGTACAGGTTATCTGCAAATTTTGGCAGTTGACCCGCTCCATAGACGGTGGCAGTCCGCACCATGAAAGGCAGATATTCTTCCTGATACCCCTGGCGGATGTGCAGATCAAGCATCCAGGCAATCAGGGCGCGTTGCAGCCGCGCGCCTGCCTTTTGCAGCACGTAAAAGCGGGAGCCGGTCAGTTTCGAGCCGCGTTCAAAGTCAATGATTCCAAGAGCAGGCCCGAGGTCCCAATGAGGAAGCGGAGTGAAGTCAAATTTGTGCGGCTCACCCACCGTCTTGATGACGACGTTCTCGCTGTCGTCTTTTCCATAAGGTGTACGCTCATCGGGGATGTTGGGCAGGTTGGACATGAGATCGTTCAACCCGGTTTCGACTTTCATAACCTGCCCATCCAACTCTGTGATTTTGTCGCCAACAATGCGCATCGCTTCGATCTTCGACTTTCGGCCTGCTTCGTCTTTCATTTTGCCGATCTCTTTCGAGACGGCATTCCGCTCCGCCTTGAGCGCTTCCACCTGCCCAAGCAGGGTACGGCGTTTTTCGTCGAGTTCCAAAATGGAAGCCACCGGAGATGCATCCATCTGACGGTCCGTCAACGCCTTTCGGACAATATCCGGTTTTTCGCGAATGAGATTGATATCCAACATGCTGCACCTCCGTGTGCTGAAAATAAAATACGCCCCCGTCCGTTTGCAGGACGAAGGGGCGTTTCGTGGTGCCACCTGCTTTCGCTATTGTCTCCATTACGACAATAACCTCGGTTGTACTGTAACGGGTACTGCCCGATTCCCTTATGGCGAATGCCTCTGCGGGAATGACATGGCGAAGTGGATTTCATCAATTGGCGGGTCGCCTTGCACTACCCGGCGACTCTCTGAACCGTTGCTCGATTACTCGTCTTCGCGCGAGTCTTTTTGAATGATGTTTGCCCTCACGGATATTCATACTCGGTTATAGCCTCGTGTACATCAATGGTATGAAAAGGCTGTGGGGGCCGGATATTTTTGTGCCCCCACGGAGATTCGAACTCCGGTTTTAGCCTTGAAAGGGCTGCGTCCTGGTCCACTAGACGATGGGGGCTTTTTGAGAGCGGGCGAATTCTATCACCGCCTCGTATGACCGTCAAGCAATTCGACAGTTAATTTTCGGGCTTCACCCGTTGATGAAGCAGAGCCATCACATCCACCATCCTGCGGTTGACAAGGATACCGGCGCTTTCAACTTTCAGGTTTGGAATGAGGATCGCTGTCAGCACCGCATTGAAAACCGGGATGAATTCGCGCGTGCCTTCTGTCATCAAGGCGGTGAAGTCGAAACGGCCCGGCAATTCCATTGTCCCTTCGATCTCGAACATTTGAGTGGTCAAACGGACGGTGTATTCCACGACACTTGAATATCCACCGCGCACAGTCGCCTGCGGACCAAGATCCTCGCGCCTCGCAAGGCATACAGCATGATTTTGCTTCTTCATCATGCGCACAACCTCGAAGTGGTCAACCAGTTTTGTGGGCATGTGCAGGCGCGCCATGCGCGCATCGGTTACCTCGAGCGCGGAATGTGTGGGGTCGTTCAACATACCCATTGCCCCATGCGTCGAGACCATGATCTTCCCAACCACTCGATACCCGGAAGTCAAAATGTCGGCTGGAATAAGACGGTGAGTGCGGGGGGAAATATCAAGGGACATTCAAAAGGTCGTCCTTTCATCAGGATTTCGAGATGGGGCGATGTGTACCAGTTTGGGGCCTGGGCGGAGGCGGGGTGCGGCGCTTCGACTTGGTCGGATTGCCAGCATTCGGGTTTAGAAGCATATTCAGCCACTGGATGGCTTTCTCATCATATTCGCGACGCCCACACAGATCGCAAACCCAGGACGGGAAATGCGGCACCATGATCAACTCATCGCCCAGCCATGTGAAATATGTGATATGGCGGGGCTGCATGATACCGGCGCGGCATTCGCTGCATGGAATGGTCGGTAAAGTGTCCAATTCGGTCATATCAGATCCCATTGTACAGCAAACACTTCTGCATGTTCGAGAACATTCCACATGGGCGGAGGCCAATAGATCAAAACAGCCCTGCCAACCACGTTCTCTGCTGGCAGAAGCCCCCAATCCTTTGAATCATTCGAATTGTTCCGGTTGTCGCCCAGCACAAATAGATGGCCTTCCGCAACCGTCCACTCCCCCGCATACATGGGAGAATGCTCGATATACGGCTCGACAATCACCTGCCCGTTCACGTACACAAGTCCATCTCGAATCAAAATATGATCACCGGGAAGTCCGATCACGCGCTTGATCAGCTCTTCATCAGGGTTCAAAGGAAAATGAAAAACAATAATGTCGCCACGATTCACTTCGCTGAACACGTAGCTCAATTTGTTCACCAGAACGAACTCTCCGTCATCCAGCGTGGGGCGCATACTGAAGCCATCCACCCGCACGCGCGCGGAAACTGCATTAATCCCAACAAATAAGACCACAGCCAAAACAAAGGTTTCAAGCATATCGAGAACAAACCGCCCCCACTTTGTTTTCTCTTCCACAGGCTTGATCTCTTCCGTCTGTAATTCCTGATTAAGTTCCAAACATGCCTCCGTAACATGTAAAATTATACTTCCATTTTTCCGAAGTCCGCCGAGGGTCAACTCTTACCCCATGCAAAATAAGTTGGGACATGCAGGATGCGGCTGCCTTCCTTACGCGCCTGTCCGTCCAATCGTTTCATTTTTTGGATGTCTTTGCCCGATACCCGACCTTCCAAATCGGCTTCGATCACTATCCACTCCTTTTCCCACTCTTCGTCAGAACGCTTCGCCTCCACGCTTTGAATGGGTCCTGTTTCGATAATCTTGATCCCAGCTTGATGGAACGTCTCCGCCAGTCTGCTTCCAAAAAACGGATCGGCTCCCTGCCTGCGGAGTGATTCGATCTGCCATTCGCCAAGCGGTTTAAGTCCGTCGGGCTCATCCAAACGCTGGCTGTAATCCGGTTCTGCCAATGCTAACACGTTCTTCCCCACCCGAGCCATTTCGCGCACCACTTGCGACGGATTTTTTACCCAAAGTAAAAGAAAATGACAAAATACAATATCAAAGGAAAGATTTGGATAGGGAAGGAAATGCGCGTCGCCCAGCGTCAGCGAAGCGTCCGGGGCGTGGACTCGGCATTGGGCTAACGAAGCAGGTTCCAGGTCTAGTCCATGAAGCGATGTAGAAGTGTTGATCTCGTGCAGGATTGCCCCAGTTCCACATCCTACTTCTAGTAATCGGTGAGAGTCTGATAGTCCTGCTTGATCAAATAGATAGGTTCGCAGGGGGCGAGTCCATTGCGCTTGCTGAAGGTAACGCGTGTGCCAGTTCATCCTTCGCAATAACGAGGTCTGGAATGGCGGGGAGGATTCTCCCACCAATTTCGGACAAATTCAAATTGCTCATGAGTTTCGGGTGAGGTAGTTAAAAAATAGGTCTGTGGGCGGGTTTTATACAAATTGGCTACGCGCAACAGGGCTTCTTCCGGATCTAGACCACGACGAATGAAGTAACAGGCTACTGCCATACCTGTCCGCCCCACCCCGCCCCAACAATGAATGTACACCGGGTTGTTATTATTAATGGACTCGTCAACCGCATCGAGGATATCGGTCATGGTCTGTGAGGATGGGATGCCATGATCGCGTATCGGAAAGTGCAAATGAGAAAGTTGAAGATCGTAAATATTCGAAAGGTCTTTCAGGATTGGTTCGTAAGATGGAAGTTCATGAGGCTGAGTCAGGTTGATAAAAGTGCGAATGCCGGATTCAAGAAATCTTTCCAAGCGGCGGCGCGCATCATCGAGGTCATAACCGGCGGGGTATTCGCCTGCAAGAAACCGACTCACTTCAACCCAATAGGATTCGGATATGGGGAGCCCGGTTCGAGGATGGGCAGGAATTGGGGTCATTGCGGGAACGTCACGCACAGGCTGGCTAGAATTTCATCGCGTAATTCGATTAACTCTGGATATTCATAAAAAAAGAGAGTTTTTTGTTCGGCAATCGTATCGCCGGCAGGCATGGGGCTGAAGACAAAGAAAGTAAAAGATTCTGCAATGTCTTCGGCAATGTGGGTGGCCCCATAATCTGTGACAAATTGATCCTGATATTTATAGTAGAAACCGTCAAGTTTCTCATAGTAGGCGTCGTCATCCTCTTCAAGGTTGATCTCGTTCCACTCGTCATAGATGTCAAACCAAAACCGCTCATAAAATTCGTTGATGTAAGAATCAGCATTCGCGCAGCCTTCGCCAGGAAAGTAATTGTGGCATGCAGAGAGTTCCCGCAGGTAGATATCATTATCCTCCGGGTCATTGAAAATCGCCTCGCTTGGGGGAACTTGGTTGGGGCCAAGGGTAAGCAAATGCGCAAATTCGTGGACAAGGGTAAACGTTAAGTAGTAGTAATCATACGTGTCGGCAATATCCACTTCGAGAGACCATAGGCTGGGGTCGTCATACGTCTGCCCGACAGCGGCAAGAGTGTTGTCAATGCCGTCCGTCATGACGGCAAATTCTGCAAGGTGAATCCGATCCTCAAAAGGTATCAAAGACGCAAAATATTTCCAAAGTTGGTGATGTAAATCTGTATCTTCCTGCTCATCCACCAATTCTGAAGGGACGTTTTCATAGAAAGGGTCGCCGATCTCATTCCCGGACACCAAATATGTAACGAGGTATGTTGTTTCTTCTGCGCCACGGTCACCGAAGTTCATATCGCCGTTGCCATCATCGGAAAATATGGTCGAATTCAACGCAATAATCTGGTCTGTAATGGCGGGACAATAAGTAATTTCCGTCACCAGTTCTTCCGGAGGAAGATCGAGGGTTGGCGGGTTATCGGGAATCTCGTATTCATCTGCCGGTTCACCCAGCAGGGTGGCGCAAGCCAGAGAGGAAAGCAGAATGACAGACGCCGCCAACAGGATTTTGTTTCGAGACATGACTTATCCTTGTTTAAAATTTCGACAAGGATACCATATAGTCATTTCCTGGATATCGTCTCCCAGTCATCCTTCAGAAAATTGCCCATCACTTTAACCGGTTCGCCCTGGGCGGGAAGGATGTCGCCATCGGGTTCGAGGTAGAGCCAGGTTTTGCCCGCGCCTTCGGGAACTGCTTCGTCCACAGTTTCGACGGCAACGGGATTGGAAGCTGAATACGGCACCGGCAAATCCCATCTTAGGTTAAGAAGGAGAGATTGGGCCACGCCCTGCAGTTCGAGCAGTTCGTCAGTAAGTGAATCGTCGATGGCGCTGATGGAGATGTGCTCCACACCAAGGCTGGAAAGCCGTATGAAAATATCCCTTGCGCGATTCACATTACCCTGTGTGATGGTGAGATGAACGATCAGAAAAATATCCTGAGGGACAATGACCTCGATGGCTTGCCATGATTGAGGGTCATCAGGCTGTAGGATGACCATGACATGATCCAGACCGGTTTGGAGAAGAGTGTCAAAATAATCCTTGTCGGCGAGTTTAAGCCCATTCGTGAGCAAGCCGCAGACTTGGCCGTTGCGTTCAGCGTGGGCGATGAGTTGGGGAAGGTCTTCGCGCAGGGTTGGTTCGCCGCCGGTAAAGATGATATGTGGAATGCCCGCGCGCCAGGCTTTATCCATGATCGTCATCCATTCGGCGGTGGTGAGTTCGCGCTCCACGCGTTTGACAGGAGCGTATTCGGCATGAGTCCCTTCGGGCAGGCGGTAGGTGATGGCGCAGTCCAGCCGGAGCGTGGATTCGACCGAATGGGGTTGGGCCCGCTCAAAATCCAGGAAGGAGGCGGGATCCAAATCGGGCGTATGGATCAAAGTATCGATTCGGTCCACGAAAGAATCAAAATCTGCAAGCGCTGTTTTCTTATTGACCCGATAACGATGGGCGATGTGTGTAGCAGCTTCCTCGCGATTCGTCCCTTTGATAAAGTGGAAGGCGTATTCGGCAGCAGTTGGGTTGAGTTGGAGGACAGTGGCAGCGTTGACGATGAGGATGCCGGAGCCATCCTGGTTGAGACGCAGATGGACGCGGTAAGGTTCTTCATCCTGCGCGGCTTGCAGGTGGTGCATGCCGGATGGCAGAGGTTCGGGTTTGGAAAATATTCTTTGCAGGATGTTCATAAGGCTCTCCTAATTTCCGGTCTTGGCAAGATCTTGAACAATAAAGAGATAAAGATAGCCAATGAGCAGGACAACCCAGCCAACGAGTTCGGCGCGTTCCATCAAGCCTTCCCATGAAGTGGCGAAGTTATCCTTGATGGTTTCGACAATAGCCTCAAGGTTGTCCAGTTTCTCCTTTACGTTCTGCTTCCATGCCTTGAGATAAAGTTCGTCGTGAATGACGTCGTAGAGTTTGGCGGTGTACCAATCACCGATAAGAAGGAGGTTTTGTTCGGCGCGTTCGAAATCGAGCATGACTTCGATGCGGTGTTCGGCGATCTTGCGAATCATGCCGCGCGTGGCGCTGGGCCGGCGTTTATTTTGGAAGAAAGTTTCATTGATCGTATCGAGCATGGCTTCGATGGATTCATCCAAGATGCGGTAGCGGAGGAGCTGGTAATTGCCTATCTTGAGCAGGGCAATATCCGAAGCATAATCTTCGCTGGGCGCAATAATGACCGCGCCTTCCCAATCCACCAGCGTCAGTTCGCGGGCCGAATACTGCGCGCGCGAAATCAATATCTCATTGATCTCAGCAGGGTCGAGCGTTTCGCGCTGCGAACGGATGAACTTGGCGAGCGAGGCGGCGTTTTTTTCGATCCACTTCTCAGGCGAAGGTTTCACGCCGGGCACGAGCAGAATGGTGTAATCTTCGAACAGCCCGCTCTGACGAATCGGTTCGGGGATGTATCGGCTTTGCAAAGCGGATTGGATCTTCATCCGCAATTGCAGCACGGAGGAAGCGAACGGATCGGCGAGGTCGAAGCGGCACTCGATCATTTGGACATGACCGTCATACCGCTGGCGGTTGACCGCGACTGCATAGCCCTCGACGATGACCGTCTCTTCGCTGAGGCTGACGAGGTCAATATCCACCGGTTGGAAATAGGGCGCATCCTTCACGACTTTGAGCTGTTCGGGCGCCGGAGCCTTTCCTTCGTCCGAATCAGGGAATGCGATCAGGTAACAGGTTTGCATGAGACGATTCCTAAAGCATGAATTTGTGTATGCTTTAGTTTAGCACAGGCAGATTGACTCCATAATTTTCACGATGGTCCTCGAACTGCAAGGGGCATCCCCCGCCGCACTCGGTCACGAGCGAGCAGGTTTCGCATTTGAAAGGAAGGTTCTGCCGTTCGCGCAGTTGGACCGACAATTTATGATTCCAAATGGCATCCCAAGGATCGGCAAGAAAATTTCCGAGCGGGTGGTAATAGGACTGGCACGGCAAAACGTTTCCATTGGATTCGATGCACATGCTGTATAGAGAGGCGGTGCAACCCTTCACGCCCAGGTTGCTTGCAGTGGGATCGAACTTGCAATATTGGGTGGGCGTGTACCAAATGAGTTTCTGCCCGCGCGCGGCTGTCTTCTGGACTGCCATATCAAGAATTGGCTGAAGTTCGCTTTCATCCAGTCCTGTGCCGACGGTAAGTCCCTGCCCGGAGTAGATGAGGGCATTCAGCCCGATGGTCGGAACACCAAGATCCGCCAGAAAATCCAGGGTGGCGGGCATGGCAGCGATGTTCGTCCGCAGCATGGTGGTGTTGGTCATCACGTACAGCTTTGAGCGCAGGACGTTGTTCAAGCCGGAAACGGTCTGTTTGAACGCGCTTTTGGTCCGCATCATTTCATCGTGGATCGCAGCGACACAGGATTCAAGCGTGATCTGGACGTGGTCTAGCCCTGCATCCACAAGTTGTTGAACATACTTCATATCCATCAAACGCCGGCCGTTCGTATTCAGACCCGTGATCTGCCCATTGTATTCCGCATGGCGGATCAATTCCGGCAGGTCATCCCGCAAAGTCGCTTCGCCGCCTGTAAATACGACATGCGGCACGCCCAAGGCCCAAAGTTCATCGAGGATGCGCTTCCATTGATTTGTGGTCAGTTCCGGGAAATTCCGTTCGCGGGCGTTGTAGCAATGAGCGCAGTCGTTGTTACAGCGATAGGTGATCGCCAGATCCATTCGGTAAGGCGCAGAAGGGCGCGTGCTGAAAGGCATGGTGGTCTCCAGGTCAAGTTCATGGATGGCGCATGCGCCATTGGGACGAACAAACTCATCGAATTGATAAAGAAAAGAGGAGAGATCAGATTCAGCCTGTTTTTTATTAACCGCATATTTGGATGTCATTATCCGGGCAATTTCGTCTTTCGCCCTGCCTTCCAAAACCAGCCATGCCATGAATGCCGCCGTGGGATTCAGATGCATGACACTGCTGGCATTGACGATCAACGTGCCCGTGCCGTCCGGGTCGAGCCGCAGATGGATGCGTGACTTTTCATTTTCGTTTTCACGGGTGTAATGATAAAGTCCCAAATTGGGATTTGGAGCTTCGGATATACGATTGAAAATATTGGTAAATGGATTCATGATTCGACTCTAAAAGCTGACAGCTATCGTCCGCCACCCGCACAAGCACAGGCGCAGCCTGCACAAGCGCAGGCGCAGGCACAGCCGCCGCTGCGACCGCCCCCCCTCCCGCCATTACTGCGGGACGGCTTCGGCGGCGGGTTCGTGGTATTCGTTATTCGTTCGGTGAATGTATTGATATTACCGACCACTTTCTGGGAGAAAGTTTGCACGCCCGTCACCATTTGAGCGGCAAAGTCTGCGCCGGGGAGCGCCGTCCGGCCGCCCGGAAGGGATACGGGTTGACTCGAAGCCGGGATGCCAGGAGCAGGTTTCGGCACGGAGGAGGCGGGACGGAAGGTGGGGTCGTAACGCCCCCACCAAGTCGGCAGGAAGATCGGTCCCTGAAAGACGCGCCGCGTGCGGTCATCGTAGTCCTTGTCGAGCATGGTCCATTCAAGGGCTTCGTCGAACTTCTGGCTTTTCACTTCGGGGGTATCTGCCGCTTCCACTTGCGCCCATGCTTTTTGGGCAATGGACTTGTAGTAATCAATCGTTTCCCTGCGGCTGAAACCGCGCATTTTTTCCGACAGGGTTCGAACCAAATGCACGACCATATCCTGTAATTGTTTTTGGCGTTCCTTACCGGCGGGTTTTTTAAAGGCTTCCAGGAACTCCTCTTCATAGGGATGAAGTTTTTCAGGAAGCGGATCGGCCACCTTTAATTCGAGCGGGTCGCGCTTCACCACCTCTGCGGCGTTCTTCTTCAATGCGCCGAACAGAATCATCGTGAAGACCTTATCGAGAGGTTGTTCGAGCAAAATGGCGGATTCGACAGCCGTCAAGCCGCGTTTGATGCCGTGGCCTTCGATGGAGATCTTCGGCGGGAGATATTGAAGTTTACGCCTGCGGTTCCCGATCGCCGTCAGTGTTGGAATGCCCAAAAAGATGAAACCAAAACAACAGAAGAAAAGAAGCGTGCCAAGCGTGTCGCCGTCAATCAACGGCTGGGGCGGAGGCGTATAGATGGATTCGGCGGGTACGTATGAGCGCGGGAACGAAGCGCCAAATCCGTAATAGTTCGACGCGCTTCCATTGGGTGTATACCATGTGTAGGTGATGCGCCCGCTTTCATCGAATCCCGTTTGCGGCTCGGATGGGAATCCGCCCGGCGCGCTGTGCCAGCGGGGTTCCTCCGGTTGGACGTTCGGCGGAAGGTGATAGACGACGGTGTAATCCGTCGTCCCTTCCACATATTCCGAACCAAACCACGTCGGGGCGAACGCGGCGCTTGCGTAAGCTTCATCTTCATCGTCGGGATACAACACCTGGCTCACTCTGCCCACATAAGCATGCACTGTTCCGCTTCCGCCTGCGGGAATGGTCTTATCGCCCATCACCACCGCAAAACCCGAACCGCTTCCCGCATAATCACCGCGCGATACGGATACGGCCGCGCCGTCCACATCGGCTGTGACGGAACTCATGTCGAAATTACTGTTGGGCATGCCGACATCCACAAAGTCAATCGGGTGCGCATTCGACTGGTTGGTGAACACCCACGTGTAGTCCAAACTCATGGTGCCGTCCGCATTCCAATAGACATGCACCACCATCTTATTGACCTGGAATAAATACGGAAGGTCCTGCGCGAATGCATGCGCCGCCGTTCCGAACGCGAAAACAAGGATCAAAAGACCGAGGAGAATTTTTCTAGCCATGCAAACACCTGCCTACCATTTCGGCTCTTCCGTCAATTGATACGTGGTGCCGCAGAACGGACATTCCACCGTCGGCGCGCCTGCGATCATCTTGACGTTATCCGCTTTCAACGCCCCGCCGCAGTTCCTGCACGTCAACTGCTCGACCTTTGTCTGACCGGGCAGATCGATCTTGTAAGTAATGTTATCCCCGCCTCCCGCCTGACCTTTAGCCTGACTCCGCCAAATGAGCAGGATTCCGCCGCCGATAAAAAATGCGCCCGCCACTGCAAAGCCGATGCCAAATCCCAGCCACGAAGCGCTCCCCTGCGAAGACGTGGACCCAACGATGCTCAATATTCCATAGCCAAAGAGGCAAATCCCTATCAAAAGCAATATCCCCGTGCCAATATACAAAAAGGTTTTGTTACTCATTCGATAAATCTCCTTCTTGGTCTTGTAAAGTTTATCAGTTTCGTCCGATTAACACATGTGACTTTCGTCTCTTTTGCCTCCTGTCTTTGTCCAATTCCAGGGATAAATTTTAGCTTTATACTTGCACAGTAATGCCATTGCGGGGAGGGCGATAGCCCGACGAAGCAATCCCCATCACTGTGCAGGAGATTGTTTCGCCACTTCGTGGCTCGCAAAGACATAAAGGATATGACATGAGCCTTCAAGATCAATACAACAAATGGAAAGAAACCACGCTCAAGAGATCATTAGACAGATTCAAAGAGCGGAAGGAACGCTTTGAATATTCATCTGGATTGGAAGTGCCGAGGATGGCGATGCCTGGCATTGGGCGAGATGACCTCGCCCCTACGGATGAAACTTATTTAGAAAAACTCGGTTTTCCTGGTGAATATCCCTACACACGCGGAGTCCAGCCGACGATGTATCGGTCACGTTTTTGGACGATGCGGCAGTATGCGGGGTTTTCGACGGCTGAGGATTCGAATAAGCGGTATCGCTATTTGCTGGGACAAGGTCAAACGGGGTTAAGTGTCGCTTTCGACCTCCCAACTCAAATTGGGTACGATGCGGATGATCCGATCGCGGCGGGGGAGGTGGGCAAGGTGGGCGTGTCCATTTCATCCATCAAGGATATGGAGCAGTTGTTCGATCAAATCCCGTTGGATAAGGTTTCGACTTCGATGACGATCAACGCGCCTGCGGGTGTGTTACTGGCGATGTATATTGCGGTGGCAAAGCGCCAGGGTGCGGACATCAGCAAGATTCGCGGCACGATCCAGAACGATATTCTCAAGGAGTATGTGGCGCGCGGCACGTATATCTTCCCGCCTGAACCGTCGATGCGGCTCATCACGGATATCTTTCAGTATTGCGCGAAGGACGTGCCGAACTGGAACACGATCTCGATCTCGGGCTATCACATCCGTGAAGCGGGTTCGACCGCCGTGCAGGAAGTGGCGTTCACGCTCGCGAATGGCATGGCGTATGTGGAAGCCGCGTTGAAGGCGGGACTGAACGTGGACGAGTTCGCGGGTCAGCTTTCGTTCTTCTTTAATGCGCACAACAACTTTTTGGAAGAGGTGGCGAAGTTCCGCGCGGCGAGACGTTTGTGGGCAAGGATTATGCGCGAACGCTTCAAAGCGCAGAAGCCGTCATCGTGGCAGTTGCGCTTCCACACACAGACCGCCGGCTCGACCCTCACCGCACAGCAGCCCGAGAATAACGTAGTGCGTGTGACCGTCCAAGCTCTATCCGCCGTTCTCGGCGGGACGCAGTCGCTGCACACCAATTCCATGGACGAAGCGCTCTGGCTGCCGACCGAAAAAGCGGTGCGCGTGGCACTGCGGACTCAACAGATCATCGCGCATGAATCAGGCGTAGCGGACTCGGTCGATCCGTTGGCGGGATCGTACCTGATCGAATATCTCACAGACGAGATCGAAAGAGGTGCGCAGGAATACATCGCCAAGATCGACGATATGGGCGGTGCGCTTCAATCCATTGAAAAGGGATTCATGCAGAACGAGATCCAGAACGCTGCCTACGCCGCGCAACAACAGATCGAACGCGGGGAGCAGGTGGTGGTGGGAGTCAATCAGTTCACCGTTGAGGAAAGTTTGACGTTGGAACGTTTGAAGGTTGATCCTGCAATCGAGTTGGGACAGCGAGAAAGATTGAAAGAGCTAAGGGAAAGAAGAAAGAAGGAAAGAGTTGATGAGTTACTTGGCAAGTTGGTGACCGCCGCCAAGGGAACTGAGAACTTGATGCCGCTGTTCATCGAATGCGTGGAGAATGACATCACGCTCGGCGAGATTTGTAATACGCTGAGGGGTGTGTGGGGTGAGTATGTGGCGGAGGGGTTTTAGGGTAACTCATGAAGCCAGTTGATCAGCTAAAATTAATTGACCAAATTGGTCGTCATCTACAATCTACTATGACGACCAAAGATATAAATGTATATATGAGCAGATTCGGGGTTGATACTCCGAATCTTTCTATGGCAGATAGCAAATGGGTATATGTAAAGGATATATTAGCAAAGGTTGATGAAGGTGTAATAATCAAAATCGCCAAGGACTTGGATCTGTATGATTCTGCCGAAACCATCTTTGGTTCTTCTCAATTGATCAGTCAGCTTAATAATGAGTCGATGCGGGTTTGCAAGGATGATTTTGAAATGGCGTTAAAGGATGTTGAATCAAATCCCGCAAATGCCATTGGAATGGCTTCAACAACGCTGGAGAGTATCTGCAAGGCAATACTGGATGTTTTTGAAGTTTCATATCCAAACGATGAAAGCCTACAACCGCTTTTGAAACTCGTATATCAAACGATGAATCTTTCTCCAGATGGGCATGCTGATCCAGATTTGAAACGAGTTCTTGGCGGCTTGTCGAATGCTGGTTTGGGTTTAGCGGTGTTACGAACGAAATACAGTACCTTTCATGGAAAAGGCGCGAATCAATTGCGGTTAGATAGGCGACATGCAAGGCTCGCGGTAAATGCATTGACAACAGTTGGTATGTTCCTTGTTGAAACATATATCGAGATATATGACGAAAAGAAAAAATCACAAAAGAAAGATTTTGCAGGGTTCTCTGATATAGATTTTCCTCCGCCACCAGACGATTTCCCTGAGCTCGATGACGATATTACATTCTAGATTGTCCGCGCGAGGGAAGGCGTGGAGAGAGGGTGAGAGGAACCCCACCTGCCGCTCGCCTGCGGCTCGGGCACCCTGCCCAAATAACCCCCACCCGTCCTCCCCCAAATCCAATGGATTTGGGGGAGGTGCCTGCGAAGCGGGCGGAGGGGGTAAAATCCCAACATGCCTCCAAAACGAGCAAATCCCAAGAGCTACGAACGCGCCCGTAGGTTACGAAAAGAACTCACACCTGCCGAACGAAAGCTATGGTCCGTTTTACGGGGAAACAAACTCAACGGAGTAAGTTTCCGTAGACAACACGCAATCGGAAACTATATTGTCGATTTTGTCTCGATCAAAAAGAAACTGATCATTGAACTTGACGGCAGTCAGCATCTCGAACAAACCGAATACGATGCAGAGCGAACCAAATATCTGGAATCGCAGGGGTATCAGGTCATACGATTCTGGAATAATCTAGTGGAAAATGAATTGAACAGCGTTATCCGCTCGATTGAAATGGCTCTAAAAACGGATGGATAATCTCATGCGAATTCAAATTCTCAACTGCTTCACATGCAATGCCCGCTTTTCACGCGAGTGGAAAACGGGCACGGTCTGCCTGCTGCTCGAAACCGATCAAGGATTGACGCTTGTCGATACAGGCTTGGGATTGAAAGATTACACACATCCCACATGGTTCACGCAATTCTTCCGTCTCATCACCAGTATGCCGTTCGATCCACAGGAAGCGGCAATTAACCAGATTCAAAGGCTTGGCTATCGCCCTGAAGATCTAAAACACATCATCCTTACACACATGCACTTCGATCATTGTGGCGGACTGCCAGATTTTCCGCATGCAAAGGTCCATGTTTATAAAAAAGAATACGACGCCTTCATCAAACAAAAAGGTTTTCTAAGCGCTGCTTATATCAAGCGGAACATTGCCCATCAGCCTGGTTTTGTCCTTTACGAAGATACAAATGAAATGTGGTTCGAGTTCAACGCCATTCGCCTAACCGGCTTTGAACCTGAAATATACCTGATCCCATTGCCGTATCATACGCCTGGTCTCTGCGGTGTTGCCGTCAAAACAGATACTGGATGGTGTTTTCACTGTGCCGATGCGGCGGCGGATTTTCGCAAGACGAATATCCCTGACTGGATTATCCGCCTCGCTCTTGGTCCATACATGCCGCGCCTCCGAAAGTTTTCCGCCGAACACCCTGAAATCCAAATGACGGCGAGCCACATGTTTAAGGATTTTTTCGAAGATGTGTGAAAGATTGGGAAATGAAGTGGATGTAGCTTTGTAGTGTTTGGTGAAGGCTATAATATCAACATGCTAAAAACTCTCTCTACTAAACTCCATCAATTATCCAGCGGATATATAACAATAATCGCCATGGTGATCTTCGCGCTTGTCGTCGCCTTTGTCCTGCCTGTGCAAGCCGAGCACGCCGAAGCAGTTTCAGGCGGGGCCGGCTCGCCGGACACTTCCTTCTTCTATACCAGGACGGATCTTTATGACATGGCAGATGCCTATGGCGCGGAGGGGCGCGCCGCCTATATCCGCGCCCGATTTACATTTGACCTTGTCTTCCCGTTGACCTATCTATTCTTCCTCGCCACGTCCATTAGCTGGGTACTTTCTCGTGCAGTCCCAAATCCAGAAAGCCGCTGGCGGCTGTCCAATCTCTTTCCCATTTTTGGCGCGCTGTTCGATTACTTTGAAAACATTTCCGCCTCCCTCGTGATGGCGAACTATCCGCAACAGACATTCTTGTTTGATATGCTCGCCCCGATCTTTACTCTGGTCAAGTGGTTCTTTGTCAACGGCAGTTTTGTGATCCTTGTTTCAGTTCTATTGGTTGTTGTGTGGAACTGGGCTCGCGCAGGCAAAGGAGAAAGAAGATAGCAGCCCTTCTGTTTCTCCCAAATGCAGCAAGTTAATTCGAGTCGCTTTGTGGAGAGGAAGTAGAATATATAGCAGAAAGGTTTTAACATACGATGGAATCCCGCATCTTACAGTTGATTTCAGCCTTGCGCGCGGGCGGGGTGCGTGTGTCGCTTGCCGAATCTGCCGAGGCGTTTTCGGCAGTGGATTTGCTTGGGATTCAAGACCGCGAGTCGTTCAGGCTGTCCCTGCGGACAACGTTGATAAAGGACGTAAAAGACCTCCCCACTTTCGATAAACTTTTTCCGCTCTTCTTCGGCTCGGGTCAGCCGCCGATGATGGGTGGAAACCCATCCGACGATTTAACACCCGAAGAGGCAAGGATGCTGGCGGAGGCTCTGCAAAACTTTGCCGAGAAACTCCGTCGGCGAATGGAAAGGCTGATGAACGGCGAGCCGCTCACCCGTGCGGAGCTTGAGGCGCTCGCGCAGCTCGTCGGTTTGAACCAGGCGGATAATCTTCAATATCAAAACTGGATGACCCAGCGCATGATGCGCGCGATGGCGTTCCCGGAAGTGCAAAAAGCGATGCGCGAGTTGATGGAGCAGCTTCAACAAATGGGCATGGACGACGAACGCCTCGAACGGCTGCGGGAGTTGATCCAACAAAACATGCAGGGGATTCAGGGACAGATCGAACAGTTTGCAGGACAAAGACTCGCCGAGAACATGAGCGAACGTCCGCGCGAAGAGAATATTGATACCCTGATGAACCGTCCATTCCAGGCTTTATCCGATGCGGATAAAAAAGTTTTACAGCGCGAAGTAAAACGACTCGCCGCCGCATTGAAGACGAGAATTGCCCTGCGTCAGAAACGCATGAAAAGCGGACAGATGGACCCAAAGGCGACCATCCGCGCGAACTTGAAATATCACGGCGTGCCAATGGAGATCAAACACCGCGATAAAGTCCGCAAGCCGAAGATCGTGGTCATCTGCGATGTCAGCACATCCATGCGGTTTTGTTCGGAATTGATGTTGAGTTTTTTGTTTGCCTTGCAGGGGCAGGTCCGCAAGACACATGCGTTCGCGTTCATTGATCATCTCGAATCCATCTCGGAGGATTTCACCGGAACGGATGCGGACGAAGCCATCCAGTCCGTTTTATGGCGCATGCCCAGCGGACATTACAACACCGACCTCGGCTGGTCGCTCAACGATTTTCAGAACGAGTACATGGATACGCTCAACAGCGGAACAACTTTGCTCATCGTCGGAGACGGGCGCAACAATTACAACGATCCGCGCCTCGATATTTTCTCCGCGATGGCCCGCCGGGCCACGCGCACGATCTGGCTGAATCCCGAACCCGATCACATGTGGAACGGCGACAGCGACATGAAAAAGTATGCGCCGTTGTGTAGTATCGTGCTCAAGGTCGGTAATTTGAGGGAGTTGACGCAGGCAGTGGATACGCTGTTGGCAGGTTAATCCATGTACCTGATTCTCTGGGAATATCACGTGAAAGAAGAAAAGCAGGTGGAGTACGAACAGATCTACTCGCCCGCAGGCGCATGGGCGGAGTTGTTCCAAAAAGCCGCCGGTTATTTGGGAACAGACTTGTTGCACGATGAAGTGAATCCGCTGCGGTACATTACAGTAGACCGCTGGGCACATAAACAAGATTATGACACATTCATGTCCCAATGGAATGAAGAATACAACGCTCTGGACCAGCAGTGCCAAGGATTGACAGAGAGTGAGTCTCTGCTTGGGCGGTGGAATACAGTTCAAATCATGGAATGAAGCAAAGGGAACCCTTTGTCACGCAAAATAAAAAAGGCCGTCAGGAATACTGACGACCTTCGTTAGTAGCGGGGGCAGGACTTGAACCTGCGACCTTCGGGTTATGAGCCCGACGAGCTGCCACTGCTCCACCCCGCATCGGATGTTTAGCCCGCCGATATTACCAAGTAAACACGAAAAAGTCAAGCGAATATGAAAATAGCCTGAATGTGTCGCTCCGCACGAACAGTATCCAATAGTACCAAGGGTTGAAAACGTTTATTAAGATATAGTGTATAATGCAATTACCTTAACAAACTTAAATTTCATCTCACTCTTTTGTTATGCGGAAATCTTTATTCTTTTTCAAACCTTCATTATGAAAACCACCACACTTCTGGTTATCGAAGTCAGACACGCCGAGATCCCTTCCTTTGCCCTGGATTTGCAAAAGAAGGGATTTGATGTACATATTGCCCAAAATGGCAGCAAGGCGGTTTCGCTTCTCAAGGAAGTCAGCCCCAGTCTGGTCGTCATTAACGCCGCATCACTGCGAAGCACAGGATTGCGCATTACTCAAGCGATCCGTGACAAAGATCAAAAACTCCCCATCATCCTGATCCTCGAAGAAGACAAGGAAGTCAGCAAGGACGCGGCAGATGCCGTGTTGACACTTCCCTTTACCGTACAAAAATTGGTCAACCGCATCAAGCCGCTTCTCCCCGGCGACGGTAAGAACGTCCTGCATGTCGGTCCGATTCGGCTCGACCTGGAAAAACGCCGCGTGCGGTGTCTCGGCAGAAGCACAAAACTCACTCCCCGTCTCGTAACGTTGTTGCAGTTGTTGATGGATAAACACGGCGAAGTTGTCGAACGCGAATCGCTCTTCAAAAAAGCGTGGGAGACCAATTACACCGGCGATACGCGCACGCTCGATGTGCATATTTCCTGGCTCCGCCGCGCCATCGAACTGGACCCCGATAACCCCAAATTCCTCAAGACCATCCGCGGGGTTGGATACCGCTTAGATATCTAGTTGAAACTGTTTTCCGTCAACTGTCACCAATCGGATGCAGACTTTGCCTCCGATTTCTGTTTTTAATTCCATTGGAATGTTACCGCTTCGTACGTGACGTTGAGCCTGCGCCGCGCTCCGAAAGATTTTCCCATCCCAATCCGGATCGACCTCCCAATAGTCCACATCGAGAGACGTTTTCAGATGAACAATCTCCCCTGAAACAAGACCCTTGATCTTCTTCGATTTATCTGCAAACTCGTTCTTGATACGGATATCGCGCTCCAGAGAAGACACGGATTTCGCCCCCGCCAAACGCGCACGTGTGGTGTTTACCGCCCGCACGGACTCATCACACACAATAAATTTACGTCCATGCTTTGCCGCCACGAACGCCATCGTGCCGGAGCCGCAAAAGAAATCGGCGACAAGTCCGCCTTTATTGGAGGAAGCCAACACAATCCGTTCCAGCAAAGCTTCTGGTTTTTGGGTGGGATACCCTGTCCGCTCGCTGTGCAAACGCGCCACTACAGGGAAATACCACCAATCCTCCGGAACTTTACCGCGCTCCAAATCAGGGACTTTTCCAAACCCTGCCTTGCTCGAAGATCTGAATGTGTTGACAGTATTGGGATTGTAAGGTTCACGAACGGCATCCACATTGAAGACATAATCCCTGCTTTTTGCGTAGAACAGGATGGTATCGTGTTTTCGGTTGAATGCCGTGCGAATGGGCGACGGTCCGTGATAAGCCCAAATGATCTCGTTGATGAAATTTTCTGCGCCAAAGATCTCATCCAGAATGAGACGGGCATAGGCATCCGCGTGCCAATCGAGGTGGAGATATAAGGATCCATTCGGCGCAAGCAAGCGGTACATCACTGACAGGCGTTCATACAGGAATTGAAGGTACGCATCGAGGTCTTGCCAAGAGTCGTGATAGCCTTCCGCCAATTTCCATTTGGACGGCTGGCGCGAATCCTCTCCCCTGCCAACACGGGCTGTGAACTTTCGGTTTGTAAAGAACGGCGGGTCGGCGTAGATGAGGTCAATGCGCCCTTCATATTCGGGCAAAAGCGATGCCATCACGCCTAGGTTATCCCCTAATATCACTCGTCCATCGGGACGAGCTTTTGGATAGCCGCGTCCTTTCGGGTAAAGGATCGAATCGAGGATAACAGAAGCAGGCGTCGGCGGGGTGTGATGCTTTTCCGTCCAATGGAGAAGCGGCATGGAGAGGTTATCCTTTTAAACTGAAATCGATCTAGTAATGGACTTCAACCTTGGTGCCAAGCCCGCGCGTGGCGACAGCATCCGGCGCGTGTGTGGGTTTCGCCCAACGAAAGAGCCAGTTGGCTTCATCAGTACGCATATTGATGCAACCGTGACTCATCGGCGCGCCAAAGTTCTCATGCCAATAGGTGCCGTGAAAGGCATGTCCAAGCGGAGTAAAGAAGGAAGTCCAGGGAACGCCGGGCAGGACGTAATTATCCACGTCAGCCAGTACGTTTCCGGTGGTTTGGCTTCCAAAGAAACTGAAGCCCATGTGCTTGGCGGGGACCTTGTCCACGATGGTGAACTTTCCGGTGGGGGTTGTGGTCGGGATCCCTTCACCGCCGGTTGGGTCGCCTGGAACGCCGGAGGAAATATTGGTTTCGAAAACTACGCTTCCGAATTCATACGCGTACAGCCTCTGCGAAGATAGGTTGACTTCTATCAACTTCTCCTCGTAGGGGACCTCGGGAGAGACCAGATCCATCAACTCTCGCGGGAGGATGCGCAAATGGATCGCTGGAACATGATAGGAGACGTTGGAATCGAGTTCATCGAATATGCGATACCACGGACCTTTGTAATCCGCCATTTCGGGTCCTTCCTCCACCGCATCCACCCAGTGGACAGAACCATAGTAAAGCGGCGGAGCCATCGCCTGCCAACCGTAGGTCTTGGAAAAACGATACGGCGTGGTGAACGGCACGGAAACATCGGCAAGATATTTCGCACCTTCGGGCAGGGAGGAAAGCGGCGTTTGGTAGATCGTTTTCACGCGATGCAGGCGTCCGCGATGGAGGTATCCGCCCCATACCTGATACCATACCGGGTTATGCTTCGGCTCATCCACGGTGACTTCACCGTACACATGTACAAGTTCGTCGCGGTACCAGGTCATCTCGATGCGGCTTTCGTCCGTCGGCTCTTTACGGACGGGCATCTGTGCCGTGGCGATACGCACCACAAAACTGTCATCGAAATCGGTCAACCCAGGCAAAAAGGGCGAAAACGCCAGCCCACCCAGCGTCAGACCGCTTAATTTCAAAAAATCCCTGCGGGAAAATTTCGGATTCATGCTGGAAATTTTACACTACAATCTTTAAGATTTGATAATAAAGTGAGAACACTCACCCATAACAAAAACCGCCCTGTGCAGCACGCAGGGCGGTTTGGGTATTCGATTGTAGTCAGGCTTCAACGGTCTCGACGATCATGTCTTTCAGTAGAATTTCCAGCGCCATGGTATGTCCACAGCGCTTGTGAGTTAGAAAGAATTCACAGTCACAAGTAAACTCGCCTTCATTATAAGCGACATGGTGATCGTTATTATCACCATGAAAAGTAAGGTCGAACTGATTGAAGCGGAAACGTCTCCGATCTTCCGCGTAGCGTTTTGCCTTTTCGATCTTGCCGATCATTCCGTAGTCCATGGCATATGTCTCCTTTTTTGAGAGAAATAAAAAGACACGCGGTCATATCGCGTGTCTGGTTCAACAAAACCGGGTATCTCCATAAAAGATGCTCATAACGGCGTCACCTCGTATGTGATGAGTATAGTACCTTTCAAAGTGCGAGTCAATGACAAATGTAAGTTTTAATGAAACCGTATGGAAGTTGTAGGGAGGGTTTCATTTTGCGCTCATGAACTGACTACGCGCAGGCGCTTCTGACTAGCTGACGCCTGCTTCTACTTAACCCACCTTTTCCCCGCCCAAACACTGACCAGCGCTACAGATGCGCTCAGTACAGTTCCCCAGACCAGATCCACCACCGTCACGAGCACGGGCCACCCTTCCAGCGTAGCGAGATTGGTCAGATCGTATGTGGCATATGTCACCAACCCGAACAACGCTCCGCGCAATATTGCCCGAAAGAGACTGCCCTCGCGCACGCCTGGGTCGACAATAAATATCACCATCCCATATACGAACAACAGATAAAAGACCCCCGCGGCAAAGAAGTTGGGATTCTCCGCCATGATATACCCTATCTGCGACTGATAGAACGACGGCGCGACCAGCCCCAGCCAAAACGCGTCGATGCCTAGAAAGGCAATCAGGGTGATGAAGTAGAGTTTGAGTTTCATGACAAGGCCTCCAAAAAATGCCTGGTGAAGGAAATATTCTTTACCCGGGCAAATAACTTATTTACTTTTCTTCGTCGTCGTCTTTTTTACTGAAGCCTTTTTTGCAATGGGCTTTGTCTTTGGCGTCGTTGATTTTTTAACGGGTTTCTTCGTTGCGGATGTTTTCTTTACAGATTTGGCTTTCGCCGCAGGCTTTTTCTCCGCCTTTGGTTTGGCAGCCTTGCGAGTAACGCGCTTCTTTTCAGCGGGTTTCTCCTCTGCCGCAGGTGCTTCATTTGCAACGGACAACTTCCGCCATTCCTCCTGCATGGACGGAACCCCCGCGCCGTTCAAGCGGTCATGGATGATCTGCCATTCCTTTTCATACACAAAGCGGAAATCCATAAAGACGTGGCATTGGTAGGCGCCAAGTTCCACATACAAGCCTTTTTCCCAAAGGTCCGCGCATGACCGGATGTATTCCAACTGGGCGGCATAATCCTTGAAGATAAGATAACCCGCATTCGGCAAACCAATGCCTTCGGCGAGATTTTGTCGTTTGAGGCTGCCGGAGCCTTTGTCCAAAGCGGCGGCGGAAGTTTTTATCCAACCTTTTGTATCGTCGAACTTGTTGTGATAGATGACGAGCCCGCGTTCTTCGTCAAGGCGGTTGGAATAGGCAAATACGTTTTCGTTCACCGAACCGTTTGGCAGATAAAAGTCATAAAGAAGGAAATTCCCGACGTCTGCAAACAGGTGTCGGCGGTGAAGAAGCGGAAAGATTCTCCATTCATGGGCTTGGACCAAGCCGTCGTCCTGCGTCTCCTCCCATTTTGCCCGGCGGAATTCCATTCCGTATTTTTCGGAGAAGCCCTCGATCTGTCCGTGACCGAACATGGGCAAGCCGGGCAGGGTGGAAAGCAAAGTGCAGACGCCGAAATATTTGTCGCTTTTGCCGAATTGTTCAGTGGCGGTCTTTTCGTCGGGATTGTTCATGAAGTTGACATAACGCTTGAGAATTTGCGGATCGAACTCCAGCGTATTTTTGATCGCCATGCGGTATTTGGCGTTATCTTCGTCGCGCAGCATGTGCATGAAAGCGGAGTTATACACGCGGTGCATGCCAAGCGTGCGGACGAAGTAACCTTCCATCAGCCAGAAAGCTTCAGCAAGCAATAATGTATCCGGCACTTCGGCAGCCACACGGTCCACGACCTCGCGCCAAAATTCGATTGGAATTTTTTCATCGAAGTCAGCTTTGGTCACGCCAAATTGCGAGCGGGATGGAATCGCGCCACCCGCACCGGGCCCGGGGAACCACAAGCGTTGGATGTGTTTCTTGGCAAGCGTCATTGCCGCATCGAAGCGAATGACGGGGAAATTTCGCGCCACGTGGAGGATGACCTGTATCACCGCCTCGCGGACTTCGGGTTTACTGTAGTCGAGTTGAGCGGTATCGTTCCACGGGAAGGATGTGCCGTCATTGCCGTGATAAACATATCTGGTTCGATTCTCATGATAATGATGGAGTTTGAACACAACAGAAGCGTCGGAATGGTCGTAGTAGTGATCCTCCAAAACGATGGCTGCACGAGAGTCATCGGAAAGATTCTCGGAGTTGAAGGTATAAGATGGATAAGGCGGCTCATCCATTGAGAGGAACCAGTCGGGATGTTCGACAACCCAGTTCGAGTCAATGCCCATGTGATTGGGGACCATATCCGCGGAGAGGCGGATTCCGCGCTGCCAGGCGCGAGCGCGGAGATTTTCCAAAGCACCCCAACCGCCGAGGTCACTTGCAATATCATACGAATGAAGCGAGTATGCCGAAGCGACTGCATCCTGCTGGCCCATACGCTGTTTGATCTTCTGCGAGGCGCGGCTGCGTTCCCACAAGCCGATCAGCCACAAGCCTGTCAATCCGCGCGAAGCGATCAAATCCAATTCTTCGTCCGGAATTTGATCGAGGGTGTTTATTTCACGCTGATACTTTTTGGCAAGTTGGTCGAGCCAGACATAGGTATTCTTTGCCATCAGCACAAGTCGCGGCATCCATTCCTGATCCTGGCTGTAGCGCTCATATTCGGCATCGGAATAGGTTGGGATATACGTCTCGGCAGAGAAGGTATCCACCGGTCCATGTTGGCGGATAGTCTCTTCACGTAAAAAGTCCATACCTCGCAGGAGGCGGGTAACAAATTCCTCGCCAAGAAGGTGCCTCCATTTTTCAAGGACGAATTTCAACTGCCCTTCAAGCGAATCAGGCGAGGCTTTGATGGGCGCCATTAGCAGGTCGGTTAGTGTTTCACCCTCGCCCACCGGTCCGATTCCGGGCTGCTGAGCGAAAAATTCCAGCAGGCGGCTTGTAAATTCCTTGTACGCCGAATTGTTCAATACGACTTCATCGAACAGTTCCTTGTATCGGCTGGCGGCGGGATTCTTGTTTACATTGTCTATTAAAACTATTTCTTCGATGGCAGCCGCGCGCACTCCGCGCCCGAAATCGCCAAAGTTTGGCGTTTTGGTGGCGAGATACACGCCTGCCGTCACTTTGCCGTGAAAGACAGAAAGAGGCGGAAATTCCTCGGTGAATTTTGTAAGGGTCAGGTCGTATTTGGAACCGAGGTTGGATTGCAGCATGCCCATGGCGCGTCCCATCACGCCGGTGTACCTGCTGTAATAATGTTTGAGGAGGATATGAAACGCCTCATCCAGCAGGGATAAGGCATATAGATCAGAGACAGGTATGGGGTCCGTGTGAAGCGATGACATTTGGACGGCGAATGCGCGGGCGGAGTTCAAGTCTGCAAAGACGATGTGGCCGTCTGGTCGAAAGAAATCCTGCGAAAAATTGTATTTAAGACGCGATGCGCGGGAGGTTAGCATAACAACAATGATAACCGATTATCAAATAAATTCGAGTAAAATCCGTCCATCTTACATGAATATATCGGTTTCGCAATTCATCTTTTTGTTATTGCTTGGGGCGCTTTATCTTCCGGTTGTCTTTTTTGCGTTACAGCGCCGCGAGGGCGGACATGAAACAGCCACCTGGCTGGTGATGGTGTATGCCCTGCTTGCCATGGTCATTAACGTGACAGAGGCGATGTGGCAGGGCGAAAGCAATGCTCTCGTCTTGCAAGAATTGCAAACCTATGTTGCATTGACGCTGGCAGCGGTACTGGTCATCGCGCTTCAAACATTTTTAAAGCGCAAAACCTGGTGGGCTTGGACGGCGTTTTGGGGATTTTGGATGTTCAGCCTCGCGCTCATCGTTACGAACGCACTCAACCTGCCCGACACGATCTGGACAAACGGAAGCCTGACCCTTTTCCGCTCACGGCTCGGACCCGCCTGGGCAATTCTGGGCTGGCTGGTCGTTTCCATCACCCTCATCATTACTCTTACAAATGTAGGAAGAAGCGCACGCCAACCGCTTTTCCGCAACCGGTTAAATTACTGGTGGCTGGTCATTTTCTTTTCAATGCTGGGCGATATTCTGCTTTTCTCCGGCATACAGCTTATTGGGCAACCCCTTCGTCTGCTTGTCGCCATCACGCTGGCCTACGTGGTCGGCGTTCATCACGTCCCCGACCTGCGGACCATCCTGCGTCATGGCTTGACGTATGTTGTTACCGCCATCGTCATCGTCGGGTTTTACGTCACAGGCTTTCTGTTGATGCAAGCTTTGTTCGGCGCTGACAGGAATTTCAATCCCCTGCTGGCTGGCGCGTTCATTGCCCTGCTAATCGCCATCATTTTTTCGCCGCTCACAACCCTGATCTCGCGCGTCGTCAATAGATGGTCAGGGGGCGACCAATACGACCCAAGCCTGACCATTCATCAATACAGCGAAAGCATCAGCAACATCCTCGATATGGACAAGCTCGCGAACGTGGCCATCGGCATCATGCTCGAAGCCATGCAGATCGAACGCGGCTTTCTCTTTCTGGTCGACTCGGAACACAAAACAGATGGAAACAAGGCGTATAAACTTCGGTATGCGCAGAGTCCTGAAGAAAGACAGACGGTTGCGATCGAACTCGAAGAGAACGGGAGCATTGCCTCCTACTTTATTCGGGAACAACGCCCGCTT
The DNA here is from genome assembly GCA_964563315.1 of uncultured Anaerolinea sp. GTDB lineage: Bacteria > Chloroflexota > Anaerolineae > Anaerolineales > Villigracilaceae > Villigracilis. The sequence goes on from CAZLWG010000002.1 coordinate 87,251, forward strand.
CTTCAATACGACCTTGACCTGCTTCCCGTTTTCCGAACCGCATCTCCCAACGAGCATGACTGGTTCACAAATCTTCGTGTCGAAGTCTACATTCCCATCTTTGCAAAAAAACGATGGATCGGATTGCTGGCATTCGGACCAAAGATGAGCGGCAACCGCTACACCCGCGAAGACCTCGCGGTTCTGAGCGCCCACGCAAACCAGACCGCAGTGGCGCTGGAGAACGCCCGCCTCGTCGATAACTTGATGCAGCTAAACAACGAACTGCGCCGGGCGCGACGCGCCCTCGAAAAGAACAATCAGGAACTCGAACGGATAGACCAGGCAAAATCCGACTTTATCAGCATCGCCTCGCATGAACTCCGCACTCCGTTGACAATCATCAAAGGCTACACGGAAATGCTGTTGGAAAATCCAAAGATAGACGCCGACCCCCGGATGATGATCAAAGGGATTCACGAAGGCGCCTTGCGCCTGCACGAAGTGATGGACTCCATGTTCGATATCGCCCAGATCAATGCCAGCTCCCTCACGCCTCATCTTCAACCCGTGGACACAGGATATTTACTCCAGGAAGTCTGCCAGGAGCAGCAAAAGTCCGTCAGTGAACGGGAGCAATCCTTAACCGTCGACTTGCCGCCCTTGCCTCTCATCATAGCAGATTCGAATCTGTTAAAAAAACTATTCCACCATCTCATTCGCAATGCAATCAAGTTCAGCCCGGACCAGGGGAAGATCGCCATCGCAGGAAAACAAATCCCCGCCATCACCAACCTGCCCAACGGCGGCGTGGAAATCATCATCAGTGACTCGGGCGTGGGCGTTGACCCCACCCTGCGCGAAGTGATTTTTACCAAATTCTTTCAACCCGGCGAACTCAGCAAACACTCCACCAGTAAGACCCGCTTCCAGGGAAGCGGCGCCGGGTTGGGACTGGCTCTCTCAAAAGGGATTGTGGAAGCGCATGGCGGGCGTATCTGGGTGGAAAGCCCTGGCTACGACGAAGTCAATTTTCCCGGCAGCCAGTTTCATGTCATCCTGCCGTTGAGCAAACAGGAGAATGGCAAGCCGCATAAGTTAAGCGAAGAGATGAGGTTCGAAATTGGCGCATGACGTACACGGATAAAAATCGGATGAAATAAACCCATCCGAACAAAATAAAGTAAGCTGCGGAAGGCAAGCGGATACCAATTTATAGTTCCTTTCGATAGACCCGATTGTTTTTGTATTCCACGCCATTGAGATTCTTCAAGTCTGCGCGCATTTGTTCGGTGGTCTCGGCGACTTGCGTCATTTCCACATGCCGAAATTGCTTGAAGTTCAACAATGTATTCCCCATTGCATAATACAGGAGCGCATTGCCGCCATGCCCCTGATACTCGGGCAGAATGCCCATGCCGTTGACGGCAACCGTATTGGTGCGGCGGATCTCCAACAAAATATCAATCAAACCGAAAGGAAACAACTTCCCTTTCGCGCGCTGCATGGCGGCAGAAACATCGTGGAACGCAAACAAGAAGCCGACCACATCATCGCCATGTGTGATGATTTTGATCAGGCGGTGATCGGCAATCGTCATTATATTCTCCACCACAAAATCTATTTCACGCTGGGTCAAAGGATAATATTCCCAATTGTTGACGAAGGCATCATTGTAAGCCTTTCCAATGCGGGATGCCCACCCCAATAATTCCTTTTTACTCTTGAAGGTTTTGATCTCGAGGTGGCCTCGCTCCATCACGCGCTCGGCAATGCGCCCGACCCGCTCCGGCATTTGGAACTTGTCGGCAGGCAGAAAGCAGGAGACGAAATCCACTTCCTTGGCAAACCCCTGCGTTTCCAATAATGACTGATAGTATGCGTGGTTGTAATTGAGCATGGTCATCGTCTGACGGTGTTCATGCCCAAAGACCAGCACGCCATACCCATCCAACGGGCCCATGCCCTTCGGGCCAATGACCACGTTCAATCCGCGCGCCTTTGCCCATCCTGCAACCGCATCGAACAATGCCGTTGCGGCCTCCATGTCATCTTCGCATTCAAAGAGAAAGAAATTCGCTGTCCGTTTGTTGTGATATTGGTTATACGGCTTGTTCTCAATGGAGGCGATGCGCCCGACGTCCCGCCCATCACGCACGGCAAGGAAAAAATCCATATCCGAATGTTCATGGAAGGGATGTTTCTTTCTATTCAACTGGTTGTACGCATCCACATTCAAAGGCGGGACCCACTGCGGGCAGTCGGCATAAATGCTGAAAGGCAATTCCACGAATCGCCTGGCTTGCTTTTTGTTATCGGTATCCACTTTTTCGATGGTGAGCATGGGTAATTGTCCTCTTTTGCAGGGATGTATTCCAAGTATATAACACAGCGCAGGTTAAAAAGCATTGAATCGGACGCGAAAAAATGTCGGTATAATTGAGACAGACAGGCGTTTCCAAAATTGAAGTAAAATCACCACAGAGGTGAATGATGACCCTGCTTGAACAAATCCAAAAGGAAATTCAACTCCTGCCGCCCGAAAAACAGAGCGAAGCGTTGGATTTCATCCTGTTCCTGCAAAGACAGGGCAGTGTAAAACCGCGCAGGAAAATTTCCCTGCATAAACATCCCGCCTACGGCTCATGGCGCGGACGCAAGATCGATGCGCTAAAATATCAGCAAAGTGTTCGTTCTGAATGGGACCATCGCCTGTGATCGCCGTCTTCGACACAAATATCGTCATTGATGCGCTCAACGGCGTTTCCGAAGCCGACGCGGAATTCGATCAATATGAGCGTGTGATCATCAGCAGGATCACATGGATGGAAATTTTGGTCGGGGAGAAGGAAAACGACCAGCAGATACGCGATTTTTTGGAAAGCCACTTTGAGATTGCGCCGATTGATATGGCGGTTTCTGAAATTGCTGTTCAATTGCGGCGTCAACACCGCATCCGCCTGCCCGACGCGATCATCTGGGCAACCGCAAAAGCGCATGATGCTGTTCTGGTCACGCGCAACACAAAAGACTTTAACCCAACCTGGGATGGTATTCGCGTTCCATACGAATTATAAGCAAAATGTGCTTTCCAAAAGCATCGGTGGGGGATTTCAATTTGTCATGCTCATTTTCCTATAATCCAAGGAGGACACCCGCATGAAAAAATTCCTTTTCGCCATTCTCGCCCTATCGTTGACCGCTTGCCTGTCCCCTTCAGGGGACCAACCCGCCTCACAGGTGACTGTCACTTCGGAAGCGACAGTCACTTTGCCCCTGTCTACTGCACTCCCCGCGCCGACCGCCACCGCAACGGAAATTCCCTTTACCGAACTGCCGCCTGAAGAACAGGCTGCTCAGTATCTCGCGGGGAAAGTTCAAGATGTGAGTGTTTTGAATTTCGAACAGCGCAAAGCCTTTAGCATCGCTCTTGCGGAGAAACGAGAAGCAGAGAGAAAAGATAAGTCCATCACTTACAATGGCGAAGCCTACATTCACCCAGAGACCTTTGACATGGTTAGCCTCAATGATGGCTCGACTGCCAAAGAGCGGGAAATCCAGATGTACTACCCAGCAGCCAGAGATGACGATGGCTACCTGCATATATACGTTGATGGTGAGTGGATCAAGATCAACAATTCCAAAGATGTCAAATTTGAAATCAGTGATGACCCTCACAACCCTGATATCACTTGGCCCACTACAGAAAAATTGGGAGCGGATCGTGGAGAATTGGCGGGATTGACAGTGCCACAGGCAGGACTTGCAAGAAAAGAAGAGTCAACCGTCATGGTGCCTTTTTTAGTACTGAAAGTGAACGAAGCTCCAGGGGAAATTATGATTCGAGGCTATGGTCGTAAACAAGGCACCCTACCAGGCTTAATCATTGAATCAGATGGTCATGGTAATCCTGTGTTGGCAAGACAAACCATTGTAAGTGGAATAGGACGATTATACTGGGAAGGCAAGAATACTACTGCAGGAGGAACCGGGAACCTTGATAGCAGAAGTGAACTGTGGCAAAAACTTGGAGATAACACTCTGTACTACTTGTTCGCTTATGCTGACCAAAGTGGTAGTTTTGATAGTGTATATGTTCAAGGAAGTGGAGAAGTAACTATGGATTACACAGGATTGGCTCCATCTAGTAAAAGTCTAAAAGTCATTATCGGAGATCAAAAAGATAAATACATGACATGGCTAAATGGCTTATTTTTAATGGAAGCCGACAATCACTAATCAACCAATTGCTTTACTTTTTCTGTCTGTGCTACACTGAATAGGTGAAAAAAACATGGGTGGTTTTTTCTCTACTTATTGTGTTGACTGGGGCGACCTACTATTTTTTCGTCAGGTCAAAACAAAATCAGGAAAAAGCGAAAAAATAACGTCCATGCTATACTTGGCACATCCCAAATAATCGAGGATTTATGACCGCAAACACCCATCAGGAAATGCTGGCGAAATATGCCGAAGCGATCGTAAAAGTTGGTTTAAACCTGCGCGCCGGGCAGCGGCTGATTATCACGCTCGCCGCAAACAGAGGCGTTCCGCTTCAATTTGCGCCGTTGGTGCGTGAAATTGCCAAAGCGGCTTATGGCGTTGGCGCAAAATTCGTGGACGTGATCTGGGGCGATGAGGAGATGTTGAAGATCCGCGCTCAACATGCGCCGAAAGATTCGTTCGACGAATATCCAACATGGGCGGTTCAAGGCATCATGAACATGCTCGAAAATGGCGATGCGCTGCTCTCCATCTCCGGCATGAATCCCGATCTACTCGGGAGCCTTGACCCCGAAGTCGTCGGCAAAATGCAACACACCCATTTGGTAAATTTGGAGCCCATTACAAAACTGGTGACTACAAACGCCTCCAATTGGTGTGTCGTTGCCGCCGCCGGTCAGGAATGGGCGCAAAAAATATTCCCCGATCTTTCGCCTGAAAAGGCACAGGAAAAACTGTGGAATGCGATCTTCGAAACCACCCGCATTGACCAGCCCGATCCCATTGCGGCGTGGGAGGATCATATCGTCGCCCTGCGCAACCGCGCAAATTATTTACAGACGAAACAATACACGAGCTTGCATTACAAAGCGCCCGGCACGGATTTCACTCTCGGTCTTCCCAATGGACATAAATGGATCAGCGCTCAATCGCTCGCGCAGAACGGCGTCGCGTTCACTGCCAACATGCCCACCGAGGAGGTTTTCACCCTGCCGGATCGCACCAAAGCGGATGGTGTGATTACAGCCACCTTCCCGCTAAGTTACGGCGGAACGCTGATCGAAGATTTTCAGGTCACATTCGAAAACGGGCGCATCACAAAGGTCGCTGCCAAGAAAGGCGAAGCCGCCTTGAAGAAACTCGTGGATACGGACGAAGGCTCGCATCGCCTCGGCGAAGTGGCGCTCGTGCCTGCCAGTTCCCCCATCGGGCGGCGCGGACATCTCTTCTATAACACGCTCTTCGATGAAAACGCCTCCTGTCACATCGCCATCGGGCGCGCCTATCGCTTCACCCTCACCGGCGGCGAGGAATTGACCGAGGAAGAATTCATATCCGCGGGCGGCAACACCAGCCTCAACCACGTGGACTTTATGATCGGTTCCCCGCAAATGGACATTGACGGCATCGCTAAAGACGGCGCGCGCGAACCCATCATGCGCAAGGGCGAGTGGGCGTTCGAAGCCTAGGGCGACAACCCAAAAGGTCTTGCGAATGCAAGACCTTTTTTGAAACGCACATGATGATACACCTTGAAAATGGAGAAATATCATGGCGGTAAAACCAAAATTGGACAAAGACGAAATCCTGCAAGCCGAATATAAATACATCGCCGAAACGGTATTCCAGGCAAACGAAGACCGCTCGCGCTTCACATCCTTCTACTTTGTAACAGTCGGCTCCTTCGTTGCCGCCATCGTGGGAACCCAGTTCGAGCCGCAGCAACAGATTCTGTCCATTGCGTTCTTCATCCTGTTCACCGTACTCACGGTCATGGGCGCGCTGACCATTTCACAGCTCGCAAGGCTGCGCGCCGCATGGCATGAATCCGTTGAGGCGATGAACTACATCAAGGATTACTACATCAAACACAATCCCGAAATCGAACCGGCTTTCAAATGGCGCAATCGCACCATCCCTCCAACCGATAAACCCTACAGCATAGCAAACCTGATCGCCATCGAAGTCACCATGCTTAGCTCGCTCACCGCGGCTGCGACTGTCTATTTTCTGTTTACATTTTTCAACGGAATAAATTGGATCACCTGGGTCAGTAGCGGAGCGGGTTTCCTCATCGGTTTCGCGGCGCAATGGAAATGGTATAAACGCCTGCTTGTAGACGACAGATAAACCATGACTCGAAACTACGAAAACCAATCCCCAACCGCATTTCAAAGACTCCCTGAATACAAGCGCGAAGATGACTGGATACGCGAGATGCTCCATCACGGACAGATCGCCCACATCGCCTCACGTTGGGACCTCCAGCCGTTCATCAACCCCACGACCTTTTTCTACGACGAAACCGGTCACCGCATCATTTTCCACTCGAATATTGCCGGGCGGATCCGCTCGAACATCGAACGTCATCCCGAAGTCTGTGTGGAAGTCAGCGAACTTGGGCGGCTGCTCCCCTCCAATATCGCCCTCGAGTTTTCACTCCAATACCGAAGCGTTATTATCTTTGGCAGAGCGCGGATAATCGAAGACCATAACGAAAAACGGGATGTCCTGCACAGACTTATCGCCAAGTATTTTGGAGAAATGCAAATAGATAAGGACTACCGCTCCGCAACCGACAAGGAGTTGAAACGCACATCCGTATACGAGATCAAAATCGAAAACTGGAGCGGAAAGGAAAACTGGAAGGACCGAGCCGATCAGAGCGAAGAATGGGAACCGCTTGACGAGAAATGGTTCGAAAGGTATTAAACGGTCACCCGTATTTTGAAGTACACTTGAGAAAGTCTCCAGATTAGTTCGACGGGCTTGCGCTCTTCATCGGCACCGGTTCAAGAAGGTGTTATGACAAAGATCATGATTGTGGATGATGACGAAAAAGTCACTACGATGCTACAACGGTTTCTTTCATCCAAAGGTTACCAGATCATAGCAATCAACGAAAGTTCGCAGGCAATCCAAACCGCAAATACCGCATCCCCCGATCTCTTCATCCTGGATATTATGATGCCTCCGCCAGATGGCTTCACACTGTGCAAGATGCTCCGCGCCAACCCAAAATTCTCCAGGATCCCCATCCTCATCATCACTGCCTTTGAGATCAGCAACAGCAAAGCCGCCACTGTCGGCGCGGACGGCTACCTCGCCAAGCCATTCGACCTGGACGATCTTGCTTTAAAATTGGACGCACTGTTACGCAAATGAAATGAGCCGCCAGCCGAATCCCCCCCCTAACTGTATGGAGGCAGACATGGCAATCGTATTGATCGTGGACGACGATGCGGAAACCACAACTCTATTGGAAAACATCATTCGAATGGGCGGCCATGAACCTCATTCCGTAAATGAAAGCAAGCATGCGCTCAAAGCAGTCGAGAATATAATGCCGGAACTGATCCTCTTGGATATCATGATGGCAGAGATCAACGGTATCGCATTGTGCAAATTAATAAAATCTGATCCCATGATCATGCACATTCCAGTTGTCATGATTTCAGCTCTCAGTGACGAAGGCACAAAAAGGGATGCATTCAATGCAGGCGCAAACGATTTCATTAAAAAGCCCATCCACCCCAAAAGTTTCTTGAAGCAAATCGAAAAAACGTTAAACCAATAGCTCAAGGGCACAGACCACTTACACGCTTCGCCCAGTAGGCATCGCCATTATTAGCGGCTTGCCGTATTCGTTCTTTGATTGTAAGATAGAATAAATTCGCAATTTATTCCAATTATTCGGATGGTCTCATGGCAAAAATCCTGATTGTGGACGACGATAAACTCGTCACTGATTTGTTGGAAAAACTCCTGAAAGCGGACGGTTTCAATACTGTAACAGTCAACGATAGTTCGCAGGCGGTAGGCGTGGCAAAGGCTGAATATCCCGATCTCATCCTGCTAGATCTGATGATGCCCCAGCCTGACGGGTTCCGGGTATGCAGGATGCTGCGCGAAGAGATCGATTTTATCTACACCCCGATCATCATCGTCACCGCCCTCGACGACAGCGACAGCCGAGTCGTTGCATTCGGCGCAGGTGCCTCGGACTACATTACAAAACCATTCCATCCTAATGAATTGATCGAAAGAATAAACGAACAACTCAACAGCGTGGTTTGAGGTTCCCCCGGAAAAGCTTGTTAAGGGAGTATCTGAAAACGTCATGCATCCTTATACTCGTTCGCTCAAAATTCTATTCGAACAGAACGCAAACCCCGTCGACGCCGCACCGATGAAAAAATACGTGCGCGGTCAGTTCGAGTTTTTGGGAATCAAAACTCCCATGAGGGTTGCACTGCAAAAGGAATTCATCAAGGATCAGGGACTCCCGCCATCAGGCGAACTCGACCGCATCACACGGGATCTGTGGCTGCTCCCCCAGCGGGAGTTTCAATACGCGGCTGTCAGTTTAATCGGCAAATTGGAAAAGAAACTCGAGCCCGATTTCATCACCACTCTCGAGCATTTGATCGTCACAAAATCCTGGTGGGACACAGTAGATACAATTGCGGGACACGCCGTTGGTACACATTTCAAACGATTTCCAAAAGTAAAAGATAAATACCTGAAAAAGTGGCGCAAATCAGACAATTTCTGGCTGCGCCGCACAGCATTATTGTTTCAACTTGGCTATAAAGAAGAAACCGACTTCGACTTACTATGCGAGATCATCCGCGAAAACCTCGGCTCGGATGAATTCTTCATCAACAAAGCCATCGGCTGGGCGTTGCGCCAATACGCATGGACAAATCCCGCGCCCGTGAAAAAATTTGTAAAAGCAACTAAAGAATTACATCCCTTGAGCCGGAAAGAGGCATTGAAGAATATTGGGGATTAGACCGCGAGGGACGGTCAACTGTCGTTGTCATTGATTCCTCATAAAATCTGCAATCTCGGCAAAACGGGATTTAAGGTGCTCCATTATCGCACGCCGATAGCCGCCTTCGTCAATGGCGCGATCCATACACCGCAGCCACTGATCGCGTTCGCGCTCGCCAATGGGGAAAGGCATATGCCGCATCCGCAGTTTTGGAGGACCAAATTTCTGCACATAAAGGGGCGGTCCGCCCGACCAGCCTGAGAGGAACATAAAAAGCTTTTCGCGTGAACCCTTCAAACTGGCAGCGTGAAGCGCGCGAATGTCCTTTGCTTCGGGCGAAGAATCCATCAAGTCATAAAAGCGGTCAACAAGTGCGCGAACGCCCGTCTCGCCGCCAAGTAAATCATACAGAGATTGGGTTTCAGTCATGGGCAGAATTTTACCGTATCAAACATGTATAATATGCGTATCATCCACAGGAGAATCACATGAACAAAGAAACTGAAGCTGTCATCTTGAGCGCAGTGCGCACGCCGGTTGGGAAATTTCAAGGCGCGTTGAGCAGTGTTCCTGCCCCAAAACTGGGGGCAATAGCCGTCAAGGCGGCGGTGGATCGCGCAGGAATTGACCCGGGCGAAGTGGAGGAAGTGTTGATGGGAAACGTCGTCACGGCGGGATTGGGACAAGCCCCGGCGCGTCAATCCGGGATTTTCGGCGGGGTACCTGCTTCGGTCAGCGCCACCACGCTGAACAAGGTCTGCGGATCAGGCTTGAAGGCGGCAATGTTGTCGGCGCAAGCGATCCGCGCAGGAGACGGCGACTTGTTCATTACGGGTGGATTCGAGTCCATGAGCCGCGCGCCGTTTCTGGTCAGCGGGCGCATGGGCGAATTGAAATTCGGCGATGCGCAAATGACCGACGCTCTGCTCCACGACGGCTTGTGGGACCCGTTCGAAAATTGGGGCATGGGCATGGCGGCGGAATTTATCGCGGATGAATATGAAGTCACCCGTGAGTCAATGGATCAGTTTGCGTTGGAGAGTCACCAAAAAGCAATTGCCGCGCAAGAGGCCGGAAAGTTCAAGGAAGAGATCGTTCCCGTGGAAGTGCCCGGAAGGAAGGGGCAGGTCACAGTCGTGGAGCAGGATGAAGGTCCAAGAAAAGAGACGACGCTGGAAGCGTTGTCCAAATTGAAGCCGGTGTTCAAATCCGACGGCAAGGTTACTGCGGGAAACGCATCCCAAATGAACGACGGCGCGGCGGCGGCGGTGGTGGCGTCCCGCGCTTATGCAGAGAAGAAAAAGCTGAAGCCCATCGCCAGGATCGTCGGTTATGCACAGGCGGCTGTCGAGCCGAAGTATCTGTTTGCCGCTCCTGCATATGCCATGCCTAAGTTGTTGAAAAAGATCGGCTGGTCAATGAAAGATGTGGATTTGATCGAGTTGAACGAAGCCTTCGCCGCGCAGGTGCTCGCGGATGGGCGCGCACTCGCGGATGATGGTTGGGATTGGAGCAAGGTCAACGTGAACGGTGGGGCAATTGCGCTCGGTCATCCGCTGGGAGCAAGCGGCGCGCGCGTACTGACGACGTTGATTTACGCGTTGAAAGACCGCGGGTTGAAGCGCGGCATTGCGTCGTTGTGTCTTGGCGGCGGCGAAGCGGTGGCGATGGCAATCGAATTGGAAGATTAGCCGGTTTGAGGGTTTGAATGTGGAAATGTTCAAACCCTCAATTTTTAAAAGTGGCAAGGAGTTGAAACTTGGACACCAAAGAACGCAACGAAAAGATCGAACGATATGGGCGCGGATATGATTTGTTGAAAGCGGCATTGGCGGAAGTTCCGGCAGAGGCCATGAAGTTCAAACCGGAGCCGAAGGAGTGGAGCGTGCATGAGATCATCATCCACATCGCGGATAGTGAATCCAATGCGGCGTTGCGCGCGCGGAAATTGATCGTGGAGCCGGGCGGTTTGTTGATGGGATACGACCAGGATGAATGGGCGATCTCCCTGAAATATCACGAGCACAGCGTCGAAGACGCATTGGAAACGACGAGACTTGTCCGCAAGACAACGTATGAATTGCTCAAGCGCCAGCCGGAGGAGGTGTTCGCGCATTCGGTGAAGCACCCCGAATATGATGAGTCGTACACGTTCGAGCAGTGGATCAACATCTATTCGGCACATATCCCAGGACATATCGAACAGATACATAACAATGTTAAACTTTGGCGAGAACAACAAAAGTAACATATCAATGATATGCTAAAGGAGAATAAATGACCATCAAAAAGATATTTGTCATCGGCGCAGGAACCATGGGCAACGGCATTGCACAAGTCGCGGCGACCTCGGGTTATGAAGTCACCTGCATGGATGTGGCGCCAACCGCGCTCGAAAAAGCCAAGGCTAACATTACCAAGTCCGCGGCGAAACTTGCGGAGAAGGGAATCCTCACTGGGGAACAAAAAGCCGCAGTAGGCAGAATCAATTTCACGTCCACGCTGGAGGCGATGAAGGGGGCCGATTTCGTCATCGAGGCGGCAACGGAAAATCCCGAATTGAAATTCAGGATTTTCAAAGATATGGATGCGAATGCCCGCGAAGGCGTGATCCTTGCAAGCAACACATCCTCCATTTCAATTACGAAGATCGCAGCGCAGACCAAACGCCCCGAGAAGGTCGTTGGGATGCATTTCATGAATCCCGTGCCGCTCATGAAATTGGTGGAAATCGTTAAAGGGCTTGCCACCGATGAGGCGACCTTGAAAACAACGCTGGAACTTTGCAAGGTCATGGGTAAAGAGCCGGTTGAAGCAAACGACTCGCCGGGCTTCATTTCTAACCGCATCCTGTGCCCTATGATCAACGAAGCGATATTTGCCTTGCAGGAAAACGTCGGCACGCCGGAAGCCATTGATGCAGTCATGAAACTCGGCATGAATCATCCAATGGGTCCGCTTACGCTGGCAGACTTGATCGGCTTGGATGTGGTGCTGTTTGTGATGGAAGTGCTGCAACGCGACCTTGGCGAAGACAAATATCGCCCAGCTCCCTTATTGCGCAAGATGGTGGACGCAGGATATTTGGGGAGGAAGAGCGGAAGAGGATTTTATAGCTATTAGGCGCGGTCCCGGTCAAAATTGTTTGTTGAATGCTACAATAGAGACATGGCGATCGGATAATTTTGAGGAGGTGCTTCGATGCTCCGGAGTTTTTTTGTTCAGATCACTGTCATGGGCCTGGTCCTGTTGCTGGTTTTTGGTACTCCGCTCAAGGTCCAGGCAGGAGGTGTGTGCGGGGGCACGTGGGTTGCTGAATCAGGCGACACTGTCGAAAAGCTTGCCGCTTTGTGTGGGACGTCTACTAGCGCCATTTACACCGCCAATCCGGGTATCAGCAATACATTGAAGGTGGGTCAGGTGCTGACGATTCCCGGCCTTGCATCCACCGCTCCAACGGACGGCTATGATCCTTCCTATTACTACAACCAATACCATTATCAGCCCGCAACCAGCAACACAACCACATATATCGTCCAATACGGTGACACCTTCGCCAAGATCGCGAGCCGATATGGAATCAGCATGAACGAATTGTGGGGCGCAAACCCGCAAATATGGGATATCAACGTTTTGTATGCCGGGCAAATCATCTATATTCCCGCTAAGTACTCTCCGGTAAAGCCTCCCGTCTCGACAAAGGAGCCGACTGCACTAACCTATCCCGGGGACATTCCCAAGAACGCCTCAGAAGGGACTGTCAAGTTGGTCAACAAATCCAACGGAGACGTGTACGTATCTCTACGCATTGCCCGCGCGGACGGGACGAATGCCATCTACGAATATCCCGTCAAAGGAACGATGTATGTGGAAATCCCAATTGGGTGGATAGATTACATCGCTTCAGTAGGCGGGGTGAAATTCACCGGCGGCTTCAAACTCAAGGAAGGCGCTATTTCCAGCGTCACGTTCTACAGGAGCAAGGTGGTTTTGGGCAATAATTAAGAATGAAGAACAAAGGGGGAGTATCCAAAATGTCGAATCGGCGTCTCAATAGATGAGAGTTCAAGTTGCCTGAAGAGCAGGAGTTATTAAAACGCGCAACCCAATTAGACATACAAGCCCTGGCGGAAATCTACGACATTTACAGCCTGGGTTTGTATAATTATTCCATGCGTTTGCTTGGAGATACGACGCTGGCGGAAGATTGTGTATCGGAAACATTTTCACGTTTTCTGAAAACCTTACGGGAGCGGGGCGGTCCGCGCGAACATTTGCAGGCATATCTGTACCGAATCGCCCACAACTGGATCGCAGACTTCTATCGAAGACATGAAGAGACGTCAGAGTTGAGCGATGCCGTTCGGAGCGAAGCAGATGTCCCTGAGGAAGAGGCGGCGAAGCATATCCGACAAACGCAGGTGCGCAAGGCGATCCGCGAGTTGACGCCGAACCAGCAACAGGTCATCTCATTGAAATATTTGGAAGAATGGAGCAACGAAGAGATCGCGCGCGCGTTGAAGAAACCTGTCGGTGCGGTCAAATCCATTCAGCATCGCGCATTGAAAAGCCTGCAAAGGCTGTTGAAGGAAAAGAGTTGATTAGCGATGAATGAGCAAAACGAACTTGAGGAAATGATTCGGGCGCGGCTTGACGAGATCAAGACGGTTCCCGCACGCGACCCGCGGCTTGCCGCGCGTGGACGCGCTTTATTCTTAAACCAGGCAGTATCTGCAAGCGAGTTCCAGCGTCGTACAGGGTGGAAGTTCATATTCAGAAAGGAACAGTTTGCCATGAACATGTTAATATCAATCCTCGTGATCGCAAGTCTGGCATTCGGCGGCGGAACAATCGCTGTAGGTGCAGCACAGAACGACCTGCCGAATGAACCACTCTATGTCTTGAAAACATGGAGCGAAGATATCAGCCTGCAATTCCAGAATGACCCTCAATTGAAGGTGGAACGTTTAATGGAACTGGCGGAAATCCGCGTGCAGGAAATGACTCAATTGACGGAAGACGGTCAGACTCCGCCCGACCAGGTTGCGCTGCGGCTCGAACAACACATCCATCAGGCGCTTCAAATTTGCAGCAATCTGGATGAAGCCACGCTCAACCAGACGCTTCTGCAGATCCGCGACCGCTTGCAGGAACAGGATCGCATCATGCAGCAGTTGCAGATCCATGCAACGCAGGATGCGCAGCCCATCCTCGAACGCACGCGCGAAATGCTGCAACTCCGCCTGCAAGCAGTGGAGAACGAATTGCTGAATCGTGAGACGATCCGCAACGAATTTCAATATGGGCAGGACGAGGAACAAACACCGCCCGCGCAGAATGGAAACGGTCAGCAGAACGGCGAAGGCGAGCCTCAACCCGGCGACAACGACAATGGAAGCGGAGCCGGTCCGAATACCGACCCCGGCGAACCAAACGTCAACCCGGGCGGTCCTAATCCCAGCGTTACGCCTGGCTCCGGCGGGAGCGGTTCCGGCGGAAACGAATCTGGCGGAAGTGGCTCAGGCGGGGGCGGGTCGGGCGGTAAAAATCCGTGACAAATTCAGCAACTCCCCGTCAAGGACGGGGAGTTGCTGTTTCAGGAATGTGTGCCGCGCAGCAATGCTATAATCACGTCAACTCAACGCGGAGGGCAGACGATGGCGCAAGTTTACGATTATGTGATCATTGGTTCGGGGTTTGGGGGCAGCGTTTCGGCAATGCGATTAACGGAAAAAGGGTACTCCGTCCTCGTTCTTGAAAAAGGGAGACGATTCAACGACAGCGACTTCGCCAAAACCAACTGGCAGTATTGGAAATATCTCTGGCTGCCTGCCCTGCGCGGATATGGCATCCTACAGATCAGCCTTCTCAAAGGCGTGATGGTTCTGCACGGCGCTGGCGTGGGCGGCGGAAGTCTCGGCTACGCCAACGTGCTGGAAGTTCCAACCGATGAAACCTTGGCCACCCCGGCATGGAATCAAAATATCAAATGGGGCGAGGCGCTTCGCCCTCATTATGAGACGGCGAAGAAAATGCTTGGCGCGGCGCGCAATCCGAAACTATGGACGGCTGACCTGCTTCTCAAACAAATGGCGGAGGAACGCGGCATGGGGCACACCTTCCGCGCGACGGATGTCGGCTCATTCTTCGGGGAAGCTGGTGTGACCGTTCCCGATCCTTACTTTGGCGGAGAAGGTCCAGACCGGGCAGGCTGTCAACACTGCGGCGGCTGTATGGTGGGATGCCGTCACAACGCGAAGAACACCCTGCCGAAAAATTATTTGTACTTTGCAGAGAAGAATGGGGCGAAGGTGATCTCCGAGGTGGAAGTAACCGATGTTCACTCCCTCACCCCAACCCCTCTCCCTCGGGGAGAGGGGCAAGGGGTGAGGGAGCGTTATGAGATTATCTACCGAGACTCCACAAAACTTTTCAAACGCACACAAACCGTCCACGCGAGGAACGTCATCTTCTCCGCAGGCGTGATGGGGACGATGAAACTGTTGTTGAATTTACGGGATGTTAAAAAGTCGCTGCCAAGATTGTCAGCGAAGCTGGGGACGATGGTGAGGACCAATTCCGAAGGTCTGCTTGGAAGCGTGGCGCGCAAGTCAGATGTCAATTATTCGGAAGGCGTCGCAATCTCCTCCATTTACAATCACGATGAGATGACACGCGTCGAACCGACCCGCTTTCCCGACGGTTCGTCGCTGCTGCGCTTCCTTGCCGTACCATTGACTGATGCCGATGTAAGCATACCGGTTCGCATCCTGAAATTTTTCTGGTGGGCGATCACGCATCCGATTGACTTTGCCAAAGCTCTTATCCTCCCGGGATGGGCACACAACGTGACCATTCTTCTCATCATGCAGCATGCGGACAATCGTATGCGCTTCCGCATCGGGCGCAGCCTGTTTACGTTGTTCCGAACAGGCATGGTCGCTGACGAGGAACCGGGTTACAAGATCAACGCGCAAGTGAACGGTTCACATGAGATTACGCGTGAATTTGCCAGGCGAACGAACGGAATCCCTCTTGGCTCGATTGGGGAAAATCTTCTGGGGCTGCCAACCACCGCTCACATTTTGGGCGGCGCGCCCATTGGAAAAAACGCAGGGGAAGGCGCGGTGGATGAAAATTTTGCCATCCACAATTACGAAGGCTTGTACATCATTGACGGATCCGTCATGCCCGCAAACCCAGGTGTGAATCCGTCATTGACGATTACGGCACTGGCGGAATACGCGATGAGCAAGATCAGTAAAAAGATCGAGTAAATGCTTTTTCGATTCTAAGACGGCTTCCTGTGGAGGAAGCCGTCTTCTGTTTCAGGGTGTTTCGTTTACGCGATATGCAAAATGGATTTTTCCACTTTATTCCCGACTCTTACTGTGCGCCGCCAACTGCTGTTGTCGTTGAGCGAGATCCAGCGGCGTTCCTCGGTACGATAAAACCAATCCTTGTCCTGTTGATAATAGACCAGCACGTCCGTTGATTCCCAGATGTTGAGGATCTCGTTTCCATGCGCATGCGTATCATCGAAATCGGTGGTCGCACGCTGACCCATCTCACTGTACAACTCGTTGAGTTCCAGTAAAAGCGTGTTGATCTCCGGTGCAAGGTGTTCACTCTTCAAACCGATCCGTTTGGCTTCTTCGAGCAGGATTGGGTAGCCATGCGACGGGTAACGCGCATTCAAAGCATTGGCAATCTTATCCTGCATCTTTTCATCCTTGATGTGATAGGCAAGCAGTTCCTTGCACAGCATGATGGATAGCGACTCTGCACGGTCCACCGCGCCAATCACCAGCGGATGCACGTACTGAAACAATTGCTGATAGGGATTCTCGCTCTTATCCGATTTTTGAGACTGCCACAACCGAACCACACGGGTCAACTCATCGAGTGACACGCTGACACGGTCGTTGTCGCGGTCTATGGGAGAAAGCGCGTGCGTAAGGGAAGTGTCCACCGGTGTGAGATATGCCATCGGGCCCATGCGTATCTCGTTCGCGCCCAGCGCGATCATCGTGGCTGCAGAAGCGCACTCAAGAGGAATGACAGCGACAACCTGCTCGCAATACTGCCGCAGGAGATTGACGATGCGCAGGGAAGCCTGCCCGTTGCCGCCGCTGGATTTGATAAATAGATAAATTTTCTTTTGATGCCCGATCTTCTCCAACAACTCGAACAAAGCTACCACGTCATCGTGGCAGACGCTTCCGCGCGGGTTGTTGAAATAGGTTACAAGCGTTCCGCCAAGAAGCTTGTTCACTTCCTTGATGATGGCTTGTGTCTTGTCAAAGAGGATGGGCGGTTGTTTTTCCCGATTGTTTTTACTCTTTGTTTCCATGTATTTTCTCCTTGCCTGCTGGGATGGGCAGGATGGTATCACCCTTTTTCATGATTTCGATTGAATAATCATGCCAATTTAGCGGCGCGACCATAACCATCCCCCAAAGAATCCAAGCGCCTGACCCACGAAGGTAAATACGACCACCCCGGTTAACCCTGAATTTGCGATCCAATTTGTGATTCCAAACAGCCCGAAGGAAAGAACATTGTAGGCGGTCAAGCCCCCCAACAACATCCCCAAAGACCAGCGTAATGCCTGAGTCCGGTTTGTCAGGCGATAAGCCACACTGTAGACAACCACTCCACCAAGCAGGACCATCAGCATGGAAATAAACCATGCAAAAAAGCGCGGATAGCCTTCCTGCGAAATGTACCCCTCTTCTTCTTCAGCAGGAAGCGGTGCGGGGGACGACTCTGTGGACTGTGTCAATTCAGGCACGACGACAGTCACGGCCACAGCGCCGGATTGAGACACATCCAATTGCAAAACTTCGGAAACAACCGCCGGCTCGCTTGAAACACGGATCTCAAGCAGACCGGGTTTATCCAAGCCAAAGGATGCACGCGCCACGCCTTGCGTGGTAACCGCTTCCACCTGCTGTAAAATGCCCCCACCTTCACCGGTGAGCACCATGGAAAATTGCACCACTGTCCCATCTGGAACGGGCCGTCCGTTATGATCTTTTATTACGCCCGTCCGGAGATCGATGGTGTCGCCGATGCGGAACAGCGGAATCGGAGTCGCTTCCGGCGTGAAGAGCGCGCCCGGGGTAACAGGAGCAGGCGGCAGGTCCAGAAAGAGCGGGATGATCTGAGCCGGGTTTGGAGCCATAACCTTGATCATGTCATACCCAACAGCAGATATCGAAACGGGGGAAGACCCGATCGGAGTTAGCTCCTGAAACAACAGGCGGACAGCAACATCAACAAATTGTGTCTGCTTGCTGTAAAGAGCATAGTACGCAGTGAATTTCGAAATTGTGGTGGTATCGAAATAATATGGCGCACCAAATGAGAAAAGGATGACACGTTTATCGCGTAAGAGATCGGGGCGTTCCCGCAAAAAACGGCTGATCAAAGCGGGCTGCCTCTGCGACGAATCCGCAATGGATACGACGACCCAGTCGGCATTATCAAGGTCGTCTGCCAGGAACTGATTTTCATCCGGAGAATCGAGAAAAGCCTGAAGGGTTTGAAACGAATGTGAACTGAGTCTGAACCCTTCAACCTGATTCCCGCTGTCGGGGCCGTACAGCCGAAGGGTGGCGGTTTCCAAAGCGTTTGCCGCCAGCACAGGTTGAGGCTGACACTCCGAACACTGTTTTACACTGATGGCATCCGTAAGAAAGACCACGCGCTCATTAGGCTGGGGCGGAAGCGGCATGACAGTGGTCAAGTCCTGCAAGTCCGGACTCACTAGACTCGCGGAACTACGCGCCACAGCAAATGTGACGTCCGCAGCACTGCCCAAATCCGCCAGCCGTTCCTTTGAAACAAGGACATTGGCAAGAGCAAAACTCCCATACATTTCGAATTTTGCCGTCAGGATGCGTGTAACGGACTCATTCACGCGTTCGGCGAATGCCGGATCCTCGCGGTACTTTTGCGTAAAGAAATCCAGAATGCGGATAACGGTCGTATAACTATCAGGCGCATCGTTGGATTTGATATTGCCAAGGTATAGAATGTCATTTCCCGCAAGGAACGCGTCCCGCGCCGCAACCCGCGCGAGGAACTGTCCTCCGCCCGATTCGTAGAAGGAACGCACCGCATTCGTACCAAGATCATCGCTTACCAATAACCCGCCCGCCTCGAACCAGTCCGAAAACTGGGGCAGGGTAAGGATTTGACCCAACGCCTGCGAGTCAAAACTGACCGGGCGCGTAGTTGCGCGGATGTTTCCTTGAAATCCCTGATAACGGATATGAGAAACCAGCAGCCCATCCACGACCATTTCGGGAGGATTGGAAATATTCGTTACAGAAAAAAACGGCGCAAGTTCTATTTGTTTCAATTGTTCGAGCGATTTTCGAACAGTGGAAACCTCCTCTTCGGGCAGTCGGTCTGCGCCGCCCACACCAGGGAAGTGTTTTGCAACCACGAACATTTTTCCATCGCTGCCGCGATGCAAACCTGTCACATAGGCACGTCCCATCTCGCCCACCCAAAACGGATCACCACCGAAAACGCGCGTACCCAAATCGCCCCCGAGCGTCGTGGGGCTGTCCAACACATCGAGGGAAGGTCCAATAAGAAAATTGAAACCGAGCGCGGCAAGCTCGCGCCCGCGAATCTCGCCCATTTGATCGGCCATCCCAATATTCCAGGTTGCGCCTATTGCCATCTCACTTGGCATTGGAGTCAAACCGGTTAATATCTGATCGGTTGGATAACCATCTCCCTCCTGCGTGATACCGATAAAAAGCGGTGCATAAACCACCTTTTCTCTTTGCCCGGTGAACGGATTGATCTCCGAATTGACGGAAGCATTCCATTCCAAACGCTGTAATTCCTCGATCAACGAATGCGCCTGGGCGGGTGTATCCGTCCCGGCAAAATTATCGTTCGAAGCCATCAACACCACGCCGCCAACATGATGACGGACGATCAGATCATAGATCTGCGATTCGGCGCCGGTATCCGTCCCATTGAAGGCAACCATGAACAGTTGCCCAATGCGCTCTTCGGGAGTCATCGCATCCAAAACAAGCCTTACACTGGTAGGCGGCGTGGGCGTTTGCGCCCGCACACTCGCAGGTGAAAGCGAAAGAACGAACAAAAGCAAAAGAATAGTCCGGATTAAACGCATCGTCCCCTCTTATAACACAACTCAACTTTAAGACAAAACGGACGCCGCTCGAAGAACGACGCCGCCTGATAATTCGCCTCATTCCCCGCTCGAGCCTGTTCCCGGCATTCGGACAGTCTCATCCGGCCCTCCCCAGCGCGCGCAGAACAGTATCCGGGTCGTCGGTAAAAATGCCGTCCGCGCCCCATTCCCTGAGCCGGGTGACATCTTCGGGCGCATTCGCCGTCCATACATGCACACGGCGTTTGATGCGGTGCGCGCGTTGGATCTGTTCGCGGCTGGCGCTCGAAATATGAGGATGCAAAGCCTGATAATCACCAAACATGAATCCAAAGGAACGCGCCCAAAGCCCGATGAAACCGGGCATGGCAAGCAGTCCTCGCGGAACTTCAGGGAGCATCTGCGAGGCTATTTTTAAATTAGATGGAAAGAATGAGGAAAAAATGATCTGGCTTTGGTTATGATGACGCTTGATCAATTCACAGACCCGCTGAGTCAATCCATCACGCGGGGTGTTGTAGTTGGTTAATTCGATGTTGATAAGTTTATCCTTGCCGACAGTTTCAAACACTTCTTCCAGCAAAGGGATTTTCGCGCCTGCAAACCTCGAGTCGAACCACGCACCAGCGTCCAATGTACGGATGGCTTCGAGGGTAAACGAAGCAACCTTGCCGCTGCCGTTCGTGGTGCGGTCCACTGTCGGATCGTGAATGACGATGACGTGACCATCGGCGGTCAGTTTTGCATCCAGTTCAACGCCGTCCGCGCCTTTTTGAATGGCTTGCAAAAAAGACGGCAGGGTGTTCTCCGGTGCGTGGGCAAGGTCGCCGCGATGGGCAAGGATGATGGGGGTGGGAAAATGTTCGAGCATGAGGATCAGATTGCGGGTCCGAGGAGGCGGGTTAGATATCCACGAAATATGCCTTGGCGGCATGGTCGATCATTTCACGGGACATGACCGGCGGGACGGCAAGATAGGAAGCGATGTCTATGATCTGATCACACAGGTCGCGGGGGTGCGAAGCGCGCAGTTTGCGGTTGCGTTTGATGTACCATTCCTGCAAAAGATAGGCGAGGCTTTGGTCGTTGTATTCGATGCGCTTATCCTGCGCGACGCGGCGGAATATCTCGCGGTATTCCTCGAATGAAGGGTCGCCGATCTCGATCTTGTGACGAAGGCGGCGCAGGAAGGCTTCGTCCACCAGATCCTTTGGCGGCAGGTTTGTGGAAAAGACAATCAATACGTCGAAGGGCACTTCCACTTTGCGTCCGGTATGGAGGCGCAGGTAATCCACGCGGTTCTCCAACGGGACGATCCAGCGGTTGAGCAGGTCTCGGGGGCGGACTTGCTGCCTGCCAAAGTCGTCAATGAGAAGGATGCCGCCATTGGCCTTTACCTGGAATGGCGCCTCATAAAACTTCGTAGTGTCATCGAAAACAAGATCCAGCCCTTCGAGAGTCAGTTCGCCGCCCACAACGATGAAGGGTCTGCGAATCTTCACCCAGCGCGGGTCGCGGCGGGTGTTCGAACGCAATCCACCCGTGCTGCTTGCGTTGCCGTTATCACCGTCCGATGCCAAACTGTGGCTGACAGCATCATAGACTTTGATGACCTGTCCATCCAGATACAAAGCATAAGGAATGTACATGCTGTGACTGAGGACAAGGTTGCCAAATGCGCGGGCAATGCTGGTCTTGCCGTTCCCTGGGGGTCCATACATGAAGATGGATGTGCCGGAGTTTAGCGCAGGTCCAAGCCTTTGGAAGGTCGATTCCGAAATGACCATTTGCGAAAGGATCTGGCGCATGGTACGGGTGGTGACAGCAACGCGCCCGGTCTTCTGGCGGCGGATGGCTTCATTGTAGACTTCGAATGGAACAGGGGCAGCGCCCGCATACTGACTGCGTTCCAGCGCCTCTCTTGCCCGTAGAATGCCTGCAGACGTGATCCCATACGTGTACGCGCCCTCGCCCAGACCTCCCTGCGAGGATTTGACTTCGATCAGTTTTTCCTGTTTGAGCGTGGTAAGGAGCTGGTCTGTAACACCCGCAAATGGAAGCGCGATCTCCTCCGCAATCTTGAAACCGGTCAGGTAGCCCCGAAAATACAGGACTTTGAGAATCAAATCCTGCAACCAGAGAGGCGAAAGCCCGGTATCTTCGAGAGTGTTTATCTGCGGCGGAGAAAACCCACCAACAGGCGCGGAAGGCATTTGTCCTGTTTGTTTCATCATGATGTCTACTCATCCAAAGCGGAAATGGTGTAACTGCCGTGAACCCGATTATACTTCTTTTCGTTTATAATCCAGCCATCATGAAACTATCTGTCATAATTCCTGTTTACAACGAAGTTGAAAGCATCGAAACCATTCTAAAGCGCGTGCAAGATACGGGGCGTCCTCACGAGATCATCGTGGTTGACGATGGATCCAAGGATGGCACCCGTGATCTGCTGAAAACATTGGACGGCAAGAAGGGATTGCATGTCATCCTGCACGAAAAGAATCAAGGCAAGGGGGCGGCGGTGCGCACCGGCATGTCCGCTGCAAAAGGAGATGTGCTTCTCATTCAGGATGCTGACCTTGAATATGACCCGCGCGATTATCCCGAATTGTTGAAGCCCATTGAAGAAGGTCTTGCGGACGTCGTGTATGGGTCGCGTTTTCTAGGCAGGGCGCACCGCGTGACGATGTTCTGGCACATGGTGGCAAATAAATCGCTCACGTTGATGACGAATATTCTGTACGATACCATCCTGACCGACATGGAAACCGGCTACAAGGTGTTCCGCAAGGAAGTGATCGAAGGGATGGTGATCCGCGCCAATAGTTTCAATTTCGAGCCTGAATTCACCGCGAAGATCCTGAAACGGAAATACCGCATCTTCGAAGTGCCGATCACATTCAATCCGCGTGATTATACGCAGGGGAAAAAGATCAAGTTGCACGATGCGTTCGAGGCGGTTTGGGCATTGATCAAATACAGGTTTGTGGACTAAAAAAGACGGGCGTTGCGCCCGTCTTTTTTCATAATTAACCCGCTTCATTCCTACGGTCTGATATATACCGTGTACTCTGAGACATAGTCGCCCGCTTCATACTCTGAGAGGCCGTCATTGATGGCGTTCTTGAACGATATGCTAGTGGCAAGGTGGTGTTCGCCAGCTTTCCAATCGGACAACGCAGTATAGACGAGGCGGCATTGACGTCCGCCGGATTCGACCTCAAGGGTATTGAAATCAGCAGCCGGAATTTCTTTTCCTTCGAGGGTGAATTTCAAACCGATCTGGCTGAAGTTCTGTCCAAGTGTGTCAGCATCGGATGCGCACCAGGGGTATGCCCAAATGAGGGTCTCCGATTCGGTCAGCGCAATTGTATATGTCCATACACCGGGGGCGGCAAAATCAGTCTCTTCATACGCTTCACGCGCAGCATCCTCAAGGAACCTGGCGCCTGCTGACAACGCGGACTCGGCCTCATCAGCCGATGCGACTGCGGGCGGTGCAGACGGTTTGATCCCCGCTCCGAGCGGCTCAAGAACGGCCTGTATACCTGCCTGCAATACCGCATCATCGGTTGTCAGGACAGTAGACTCATTCACTGGAACTCGTAAAGTCGGCGGAACGCCTTTCCCTTCGAGGAAGATACTGCCATTAGGCAGAACCAGGCGTCCCGTTGGAATTTGAAGCGAGAACCCTTCGGGTAGTTTGAACTGACCGCGCGCCACTTCCGCTTCCACACCGGCGGTCGGGTATTGCCCCACCGTGATCATTCCCGGCACCTGGCTGAATCCATACGCTTCTATCTCGCAAGCGCTGTAACATGCCTGCCCAACCAACAAGACCATCTTGTCGAATTCATATTGATTCCCGCTCGGCATAACTTTATCTCGAATGCCCTGCGGTTCGAATTTGCCGGTCAGTTCGCTGTAGTATTCCAACTGTCCCAGTGGAATTTCCTGGTCTGTCAAAAAACCTGCCAACCCCAAATCGGCGCCGCCTGTGTTGTAGCGCATGTCAATGATGATGCCTTCCAAATCACGCGCTTCGAATTGCTGGAGTGCGCGTTCGAAGAGACGCACGAGAAGATTGAGATCGTCGAAATTGCTATTGATACGGATATAACCAATGCGGGCATTGCCGCGGGTGATGATCTCCGACTCCACAGGCAGGAGAACGTCTGTATTCACGCCAAAGTAGATCGAGGTGCGGCTGAAGGATTCACGCTCGGGGATTGCCGTCAATGTATCGGACTGCTGCGCGCCTCCCGGATTTGTGAATGTGACCTCGGCAGTATTTCCCACCTGCGCGCGCAAAAGATATCGTGCCTGTTGGTAACGAATCGTAAAATCGGAGGACTGCAAAGCATATGGCTGCACATTTCCAATTGCATCTCCAATCGGTTCGCCATTGAAAGCCGTCACCATCGCGCCGACCTGCATCCCCGCCTGCGCTGCGGGACCGCCGTCCAGCACGTAAATGACCATCACGCGCCCATCATCCAGTTCACGGATGGCAAATCCGTAGCCGCCTTCGATTGCCCTGGTGAAATCTTCGTTCGCATATTGTCCGCCGTCCAAGCCGACGTGGCCGTCCTTGAATGCCCACGTGAAATCACGCAAGGCCAGATATAAGGCATTTGCATCGCCATCCTGTTCTGCTTGTTCGATGCGCGGTTTGAGTTCTTCATACAAGGCATCCCAATCGGGTTCTTTGCCCGCGACACCGTTAAAAGCATATTCCTTGCGCACGATCTCGAACATCGCATCAAATGATTTTGTATAGGAGAGTACGGAAAAATCCTTC
Organism: uncultured Anaerolinea sp.; assembly: GCA_964563315.1. Classification (GTDB taxonomy): domain Bacteria; phylum Chloroflexota; class Anaerolineae; order Anaerolineales; family Villigracilaceae; genus Villigracilis. The sequence goes on from CAZLWG010000002.1 coordinate 112,199, forward strand.
ACTGCCACATCCGCAGGCTTGTACAAGGTCATTTCCACACTGGGTTGTTTAATGAAGGCAAATGGATTTTGGTCCAAATCTACGATTGTATACCCCGCCCCAATGGAACCAACCGGATCGTCATCCGTAAACAACAGACCGTCATTGCCAAAACCTGTAGGGAATTCCTGGTCCGCATCCGGCGACCAGATCACCAGCATGCCGACGATAACTTCATCTTCGTTCTCGGTATCGATCTTCACGGAAGCAAGGTATGTGGGCCATCCATTGGAGCGGTCATCGCCCGCCGAAAACGGATCGCCATATAAGTTGGGCGAATATCCAACGGCAAAAATTTGCACGCCCTGATCGTTCATACCATCGTTATCCACGTCATTGAATTCGCCTTCTGGCAAAGCCGGAAGATTCAGATCGAACATGCCGCCGAGAGACTCGGGGTCATACGTCATATAACCCAGCACCTGCGAATCAACCGGCAATTCCCATTCGCGGTCACGGATCACAAATCCATGCATATCCAACAACGCCACCGCATTTTCCACATAATATGTAAAAACAAAATCGTTCGTAATGGAATAGGTGCCGGTTATTTCATACGGTTCTTCGCCATTCATCGCTGCCGACGATCCATCCGAGATCGAAGTGCCCAGTCCGCCGCACGCAGAAAGCGCCAGCGCTAGAATCGTCGTGAGATAGAAAGACCGCATTAATTTATCTCTCATCAATGCCTCCAAAGTGGTTGGGAAGTATAATCGCGCGCATGAATAATAACACCATTGAACTGGAGCAGGAATTCACACGCGCAATGCAGGCAAGGGCACGCGGCAATGAGGGTCAGGCGCGGGTCTGCGCGAGACGCGCGGCAGGCATCGCCATTCGAGATTATCTATCCCGCCGGGGGATCCGCCCTCCAAGCACCAGCGCCTATGATTTGTTAAATCTCATTAAGGACGAATCGCCTCTCCCCCCCGACCTGAAACTGATTGCCGACCATTTGACCTTGCGCGTCACTGAAGAATTCAAACTCCCCGTCAATGCAGATCTCATTGCTGAAGCGCGCACATTATGTGACTGGCTATTAAAAAACTAACCTCCAAGGGCATCCTTGGAGGTTATGGAAAATGAGAAAATTACATCGCGCTTCTTCGTCCGGCTAGATAATAAAAGACTCGGGCGATTGTAATCAGCAAGAGCATTCCAGACATCACGCCGCCAAACACAAAAAACAACCGACGCCAATCGCTCAATCGCAGTGAGATTTCTCTGCGGCTTGGGAATTGGACGCGATCTTTCAGGCGTTGAACAATACCGCTCGGAGGCGTTACCGGTTTCAAAGTTCCGGCGAGATGCGCCTCGATTGCATCCAGATTGTCATCCTGCATGTATTTGGCCCTGCGTTTTGTCATAGTCTTGCCTGTTCCTTTATCTATTATCCGGATGGATAAACAATCACCCCAACGGTTCCGGGTCCAAGATTTGCAGCAATGGAAATGGATAGCTCGCTCATCATGGTTTCCTGACAATTGAAGTGTTTCACTGCGTCATCCAACAACGCTTGCCCGGACTTCGCATCGCGCGCATGAACAATGGCAAGGTAAACCGGTTGATTTCCGTATTCTTCCTTCGCCATTGCAATGACACGTTCCAAAGCGGCCTTACGTGTGCGGACCTTCTCCGCCATGTTCAACACGCCGTCCCGAAGAACCGCTATCGGCTTGACGTTCAATACGGAAGCGAGCGCCGCCTGCATGGTCCCCACCCGCCCGGACATCTTTGCATATTCCAACGTATCCAGCGTAAGGATCACACGGACCCTCGCCTTTATTTCCTCGATATATTTCACGATTTCGTCAACGCTTTTCCCGGCGCGTTCCATCTTGCGGGCCTCGCGGCACATCAACCCAATACCAAGCGAGCCGCAAGCCGAGTCAATCGGAATCACATTGAATTCGCCTTTCAATTCCTCCGCGGCAGAAACGGCAGACGCATATGTGCCCGATAATTTTGCAGTAATATGAATGGACAGGATCGTATCGCCTTTCTGCGCCACCTTGCGGTAGAACTCAACAAATTGATGCGGCGACGGCTGGGATGTTTTGGGGATGCGTTTGCTCTCATCCACCAGTTTGTAAAAACCTTCGTTGTCCAACTCCACCCCTTGAAGGTACGACTTTTCCCCGAACAAAATATTCACGGGGATCATCTCGATACCATATTCACTTCCCCATTCGGGGAGGATGTCCGCAGCACCGTCCGTCACAATTCTCAACATGGTTTACTCTCCTTCAAGATTAAGATTTTGTCCTTCGAGTTGGTCGCGTAAAGCCAGAAGCGTTCGATGATACAGACTCTTCACTGCTCCTTCGCTCCTTCCCATGATCCGGCCTATCTCGGCGTTCGACATGTTCTCCACAAATTTCAGAATTAGTAAATTCTGCCTTTCCGGCGGCAGTTTGCGGATCATGCGCAACAACGCTTCCTGTTCCTGCGTGCGGACGAGATTGCGTTCCGGGTGGTCGCCTTTTGCCGGAAGAATGGGCAGATCGTCAATGGGGATCTCCTGCTTGCGGCTCCTGTCACGGTGCCAGTTGGCAACCAGATTGTGGGCTATGCGATACAACCATGCAGAAAAAGGTACGCCCCGGTCTGTATAATTTTTAATGTGGTTCATAGCCCGCTGGAACACACGGGCAGTGAGGTCTTCTGCATCGTGGGGATTGCCTGTGCGGTAGTATACGTAGTTAAAAATACGTTCTACATATTGCTCATAAAGCTGACCGAAAGCATCACGGTCGCCTTTGGAGGCAAGCGCCAAGACCTTTTCTTCGTTGTATTCCAAATCCGACAAGTTAAAAACCTTACCGGCGGATTTTGCAACATATAACACCGCCGGATTTTAGAAGTTGCTATCAGTATAACATGACCACTTGCGTCCTGATTTCAAAAGCAGAGGGAGCGGGTTGGTATAATTAAGGTTTGCCTGTTGTCAAAGGATTATGGTTATCAGAACGTATGTGCTATAATTGATACGCTCTTCCCATCCAAAAAGGTTCACACAATGTCATCCAATTCCATTCGCGTCGTGGGCGCGCGCGTCCACAATTTGAAAAACATCACCGTCGAAATCCCGCGTGACAAGTTCGTGGTCATCACAGGGTTGTCGGGGTCGGGCAAATCGTCGCTGGCGTTCGATACCATTTTCGCCGAGGGTCAGAGGCGGTATGTCGAATCGCTTTCGGCGTATGCGCGGCAGTTCATTGGTCAAATGGACAAACCCGATGTTGATTACATTGACGGGCTCTCCCCCGCCGTTTCGATTGATCAAAAATCCACCAGCCACAATCCCCGTTCGACAGTCGGCACAGTCACAGAAATCTACGATTACATGCGTCTGCTGTTCGCAAGAGCAGGCATCCCTCATTGCCCCGTATGCGGACGTGAAGTGGTCAAACAATCGGCGCAGGAGATCGTGGACGCCATCGAGAAACTTCCCGAAGGCACGCGCATCCTCATCCTTGCCCCGCTGGTGCGCGGACGCAAAGGCACATATCAAGCCGTGTTCGAGGAAATCCGCAAATCAGGTTTCACCCGCGCCCGCGTGGATGGAACCGTCCATTCGCTCGATGATGAGATCGAGTTGGATCGTTATAAACAACATACCATCGAAGCGGTGGTGGATCGCCTCGTCATTTCAAAACATGAAGATAAAGAGGAAAAGAAAGCCGCCCGCACGCGGCTGACGGACTCGGTTGAAACAGCGTTGAAATTCGGCGAGGGGCATGTCACGGTCAACATCCCTCACCCCAACCCCTCTCCCTCAAAGAGAGGGGCGGGGGGTGAGGGCGAAGACATCGCCTATTCAGAGCACCTTGCCTGCCCCGAACATGGATCAACTGTCCCGGAGATCGAGCCGCGCACGTTTTCCTTCAACACGCCGCAGGGCGCATGCCCGGAGTGTCAGGGAATCGGCTCTAAACTTGAAATAGACCCGGAACGCATCATCCCGGATAGAGACCTGTCTCTGAACGATGGAGCCATTGCCAGCCTTGAATGGGGTCCGAAAGAAGAAGGCGGTTATTACTGGCAATCCTTGCAGGGAGCCTGCCGCGCTTTCAAAATCGACATGGATAAACCCATCAGCGAATTGACGGAGCAGCAGATTTCTACGGTTCTGTACGGCACTGGCGAGAAGCAAATCCAAATGACGTACAAGAATACAAACGGAAATGAATTTAAATTTACGCGTTCGTTCGAAGGTGTGATCACCAACCTGGAGAGGCGATACCGCGAAACCAATTCGGAATGGATGCGCGAAAAGATCGCGGAATACATGTCCGACAGACCCTGCCCGGCGTGTCAAGGCAAACGCCTTAACCCCGCCGCCCTGGCAGTCACTGTAGACGAAGTGAACATAGTGCAAGCCAATTCATGGCCTGTCCTGCAAACGCTGGAGTGGGTGAAAAAACTCTCCAGTAAGAACTCTCCCTTGACGTCGAAACAAAAGACCATCGCAGAACGGGTGCTGAAGGAAATTCACGAGCGTTTGACCTTCCTCGTCAACGTGGGGTTGGATTATCTGACGTTGAACCGCTCTGCCACAACATTATCCGGTGGTGAAGCACAGCGCATCCGACTTGCCACCCAAGTTGGTTCTCGTTTAGTGGGTGTTCTCTACGTTTTGGATGAGCCGTCCATTGGATTGCACCCGCGCGACAACTCGCGCCTGTTGGAAACACTCAAGGGTCTGCGCGATCTGGGCAATACGGTTCTGGTTGTGGAGCACGACGACGAAACCATCCGCGAATCGGACTGGGTGATAGACCTTGGTCCAGCCGCGGGCGAGCACGGTGGAAAAGTCATAGCAGAAGGCACGCCAAAGCAAATTCTGGCGCATCCAAAATCACTGACTGGCCTCTATCTCTCAGGTCGGAAGCAGGTTGAGGTCCCAAAAAAGAGGCGGGAAGGGAATGGGAAAAGCCTCAATATCGTTGGGGCATCTGCAAACAATTTAAAGAAGATTGACGTAAAAATCCCGCTTGGGAAATTGGTTTGCATCACAGGCGTGAGCGGATCGGGCAAGTCCACGCTCATGAGCGACATATTGTATAACGCGCTCGCTGTAAAATTGATGGGCGCTCGAGCGCAGGCAGGGGAACACGAACGCATCGAAGGCACAGAGCATCTGGATAAGATCATCAACATTGACCAGTCGCCCATCGGGCGAACGCCGCGCTCCAACCCGGGTACGTACACTGGCTTGTTCGATGAGATCCGAAAGTTATTTGCTGACCTGCCCGAAAGCAAGGTGCGCGGATATAAGCCCGGCCGTTTCTCGTTCAATGTGCATGGCGGGCGCTGTGAAGCTTGCCAGGGACAGGGCGAATTACGGATCGAAATGCAGTTCCTGCCAGACGTGTACGTGCCATGCGATGTGTGCCACGGAAAACGTTTCAACCGAGAGACGCTGCAGGTTTTATTCCGCGACCAATATTCGATATCCGATGTGTTGGACATGACTGTTGACCATGCTTTGCAGGAGTTCAAGAATTATCCCCAGATGAAGAATAAACTAACCCTTCTTCAGGAGGTTGGGCTTGGGTATATCCGTGTGGGTCAGCCCGCCACGACGCTTTCGGGCGGCGAGGCACAGCGCGTGAAGCTCTCGAAGGAATTGTCACGACGGGCTACAGGACGGACGCTGTACGTATTAGACGAGCCGAGCGTCGGGTTACATGCGGCCGATGTGCATAAATTGATCGAAGTTTTGCAACGATTAGTGGATGCGGGAAACTCGGTCTTGATCATCGAACATAATCTCGACATTATCAAAGTGGCAGACTGGCTGATAGATCTCGGACCCGAAGGCGGTGACCGTGGCGGCGAACTGGTAGCCGAGGGCATACCGGAACAGGTAATGAAAGCCAAGGGTTCTCACACGGGGAAGTATTTGAAAGAACACATGAAATAAGCCCACAGATAAATGGAAGCGTGTCAAAGGCTGTCTGCCTTTGACACGCTTTGTTTCGAAAACCATCCGTCAATTTTCCACAAGTTGCGCCGCCCACAGCTCCGTTTTTCAGGTAGAATTATTTTGCATTGCGCGCGGACGGAAAAAAAAAGGTTAAGGCGCAATAATAAAAAGGAAACGATTAATGAACAACAGACCTCCTATTTCATCCTCATCATCCGGTGGGATCGGCTCGTTTCGCAGGCGCAGACGAAGCAGTCCAAATATTGTCTATATCCTTGCCGGTGTTCTTGTGCTGGGAGGTATTGGGCTGCTAATCTATTGGCTTTCCGGACCCGGGAAGCCGCTCAACGCGCTGTTTGCCACGGAAACGCCAACACCCACCATCACGCCCACACCGACCAATACTTCCACACCATCCCCGATGCCAACGGAAACTTCCACCCCGACGATCACTCCGACTGCGACGTTCTCATCTCCATTTACTTATACCGTTCAGGAAGGCGATTACCTTGCCCTGCTTGTGGAACGCTATGGACTTGGAGACGATGGAATTGCGTTGATTTTGCTGTTGAATCCCTTCGATCCAGAAGCTGGTATCGGCATCGACCCTGCAACGCAATACATCATTCCAGGGCAAGTCATCCTGCTTCCCAACCCAGGAATGGAACTGCCGACCGCCACTCCCATTCCTCCCAACCTGCCACGTGGTACGAAAATCAATTATACCGTCCAGGTTGGCGACTCGCTGGGAAGCATAGCGGCAAACTTCAACAGCACGATTGACGACATTATCAAGGAAAACAATATCGAGAATCCAAACGAACTGTTTGTCGGGCAACAGCTGGTCATCCCGGTCAACATGGTCACGCCTACCGCCACCCGCCCGCCCACCAGTACGCCGATCACACCAGGACCTGGCACAGTACTGCCGACAGTCACTTTCACCCCGATCAACTAACCGGAAAACAAAATTCCGCAAACAAGGGCACTTGCGGAATTTTGTTTAATTTACTGGACAAATACACAGCCCTCATGTAAAATACAGCGCTGTCAAAAAAGAATGGCAAGTATTTTGGAGGAAGACCTTGGCTAATATCAAATCCCAAATCAAACGCAACCGTCAGAATGAGAAGCGGCGCCTGGGCAACCGTAATGTCCGTGGTACGGCGCGTACCGCCGTTAACAATGCCCGCAAAGTTATTGAAACCGGCAAGCCCGAATCCAAGGAAGCGGTGATGAAAGCCATCAGCGCGCTGGATAAGGCAGCGGAAAAAGGCGTGATCCACAAGAACAACGCCGCGCGCCGTAAAAGCCGTTTAATGAAACATCTTGCGGCTCTGACTGGCAAGAACAAGTAGTTTCAGTTTCAAACAGAGCGGGAGTCGAAAGGCTCCCGTTTTTGTTATCCCTCCCATCCTGACCTCCCACAAACGGGGCGGGAAGCCTATAATTGAAAAGTCATGTTTCAAAAAGAACAGCAACTCATCGAAGAAAAGATAAAAGCGTTCTGTAAAGCCAGCGACATCGCCTTGGCGGAACTCAAGTGGCAGTCCATTCCGTTTACGGGGGAATGGGGGTTTTCCACGTCGTTCTTCCAAACCGCTGCCAACGAAGCAAAACTTGGCAAAGGGAAGAAAATCCCGGTGCCGCAGAAAGCTCAGGAAATCGCCGAGCAGGTTCGAGGTCAGATTGGAAGCGTGGAAGGAATCAGTCACATCGAAGCGGTGAAGGGCTATCTAAATATCTATTTCAAAACATCCGACTATGCCCGCCGCGTTGTGGATGAAACCCTAGCCTCAGGCGCGGATTTTGGGCGGGGCGCGCCAAAAACAGAAACAGTGATGGTCGAGTATGCCCAGCCGAACACGCATCACTCGTTTCACATAGGTCATGCACGGAATACGATTCTGGGTGAGTCTTTGGCTAGGCTGGTGGAGTTTGCCGGTTTCAAAACCATCCGTGCCTCGTACCCCGGCGACTTGGGGCTGGGTGTCGTCACCGTGATGTGGATCTATGACAAGTTCTACAAAGGTCAGGAACCTGCCGGAGTCCATGAACGCGGACAGTGGCTTTTGAAACTGTATGCGGAAGCGACCGGCATGCTCGAAAAAAAAGACGATGAAACGCCCGGGGAAACAGCAAAGCGTGAAAGGTACGATGCCGAACGCCGCGAGATGTATCGCAAATGGGATGCGGGCGATCCTTATGTGCGCGAGTTGTGGAAGACCACGCGCGATTGGAGTTTGGAAGAATTGCGCGACATCCTCGCCATGCTGGATGTGGATATTGACGTGTGGTTCTATGAAAGCGAAGTCGACGAGCCTTCCAAGTCAATCGTGGATGAACTGATCCAAAAAGGAATTGCCGAAGATGAGCGCCAGGAGGGTGGACCGGTAATCGTCAAGATAGATGAAAAACTCGGACTGACAAAGGAAAAATACCGCACAGCGGTCATTTTGCGAAGCGACGGTACGTCGTTGTATCTGACGAAAGACCTGGCGCTGGCAAAGGTCAAATTCGAGGAATATCATGTGGATCGCTCGATCTATGTGGTGGATTTTCGACAGAGTTTGCACTTCCAGCAGGCGTTCAAAATCCTGGAAATGTGGGGCTTCCCACAGGCAGAGAAGTGTTACCACCTTTCCTACGGCTATGTGACCCTGCCCGAAGGAGCCATGTCGGCGCGGCGCGGGCGCGTGGCATTGTTCAAGGAAGTCTATGATGAGGCGGCAAAGCGTGTGTTGGCGGTGGAAGCCGAGAAGAGCGGGGATATTCCAGCCGAGGAACGAGAAAAAATCGCGTCACAGATCGGTTTGGGCGCGTTGGCCTATTCCATGCTGTCGGTGGATAACAACAAGGACATCGTCTTCAATATTGACGAAGCCCTGTCCTTCGACGGACGTACTGGTCCCTATATTCAAAACGCGCATGTGCGGGCGAACTCGATCTTGAAGAAATCCAAGGGATTATCATCGGAAGCATCTTTTGATTATGAGCTGTCCAAACACGAGATCGAGTTAATCGAGCAGATCTCCCAATTTCCGCAAAAGGTTCAGCAGGCGGCGGAAGAATACCGCCCGCTGGTGATGGCGGGATATGCCTATGATCTGGCAAACGCCTTTCATTCCTTCTATCACGCCGTGCCTGTGCTGCAAACAGAAGACGAAAAAGTAAAGATGGCACGCCTGCGATTGGTGGCGGCGGCAAAGCAAGTCATAGCCAATGCCCTGCGCCTGCTCGATATCCAAGCGCCCAATGTCATGTAGCGAGGCGGCTCATTCTATGATAAAACAGACTGAAACCTGTACAGGCTTTGGTCTGTTTTTTTATCGGTGATCCATGCAAACAGAGATATTCGACGAAACACATTCGCTGGAAGAGGTTTTGGTTTGGGGCGAGCCCGGCATCGAGGCATTGTTAGGACAATTGTTACCCAAGTCGAAAAGTCTGTTTTTCAGTTATTACGATGTGCAGGAAGCGCGGCGGGAATTTCGTCACATGCAGGGATTGATCGAGGGAGAACGGATCAAATTCACACGTGCGAAGGATGCGCTGGCCAGGGCGTTATCCGCAAGAGAAATGCCGGATGCGCCAAAATCCATCAAGGAGATCGAGAAGAAATTACTTCAGCGGGCAAACGAATATTACGAGGCCTATCGCTCCCGAAAAATTGTCGATTTTTCAAACGAAGGTATTCATGGGGATATTGACGAAGTCTATTTGCAGGTTCAAAATGAAATCAAACAAATTCTGAATGAAGACGCTTCACTCTACGGGGAAGCTGGCGCGATCCGCCTCAATCATTTGCTTAGTCTGACTCATGAACTCCCGCTTGCCAATATTTTCTATGGCAGGGATCAATCGCAAGCATTGACAGACCGCATCGTCCTATCCGCCTTGAAATGGGACATCCGCAAACCGGAAGTGGGCATCTTCAAGCAGGCACTGGTTGAATTGGGATATGACAATGGCTTTGTGCAAATCGACCACGGGACCATCGAAGGCGGCGATGTCGCCATTTTAGGCGATACCTGCTATATCGGCGTCGGCGCACGGACGACCCTAAGCGCAGTCAAAAACCTCTCCAAAAAAATCGGTTTGGAAATGGAGCAAAGGGGCATTCAGATCATCGCGGCGGTCAACAAGCGGCATGTAGCGGAGTCCATGTTGTATGGAGCACCCACCGAAGAACACATGCGCATCATGCATCTGGATATGTTCTGGATTCCGCTCACGCCGAACCTTGTCATGGCTTACGGAAACGAACTCGACCAGCGCGAGGTCATCCGCATCTCACGCAACATGGATAGTTTCATCATCGAAGAACTCGGCGGCTTTCGGGAATTCCTTTCGGAAAAAGGCATCGAAGTGCTGGAGGTGGACGAAGGGGAGCAAAAGAATTTCGCCACAAATCTACTCAACCTCGGAAACAAAACCGTCATCATGGCGTTATCCACCAATCAACGTGTAATCCACGAACTGGAACGGCGCGGATTCCGCGTGTTGAGCGCAGAGTTGAACAAACTGGTCAATGGCTATGGGGCGGTTCATTGTCTGACCGCCCCAGTTAGGAGGACTCGCTAAACTATCCCATTTACTCCATGTCACATAAAAATTAAGCTGAACGTTACTACTCGTCCAGCCTGATTTCTTTTAGATTAGATAATAACTATCGTAAATGTCATCGTGGGTAAAAACGAGAGGCTCAAATCCCATTCGGAGTTCTTTCGGACACTGTCCCCATGACGACATGCACAGGAGTTTCCTATGCCGATCAAAACCATCATCATGGGCGCCGCGGGGCGCGACTTCCACAACTTTAATACCTACTATCGCGGAAACAAGGATTATGAAGTTGTGGCGTTCACTGCGACGCAGATTCCAAACATTGAAGGGCGCCTCTATCCCACCGAACTGGCTGGTGACTTGTACCCGAAGGGCATTCCCATCCACCCCGAAGAGGAACTTGTTGATCTCATCAAAAAACACGGCGCGGAGCAGGTGGTCTTCTCGTACAGTGATGTGCCGCATGAATATGTGATGCACAAAGCCAGCATGGTCAACGCCGCGGGCGCGGACTTCCGCATTTTGGGCACGAAGAACACGCAGATCAAGAGCACCAAACCTGTCGTGTCGATCAGCGCCGTTCGGACAGGATCAGGCAAAAGTCAGACCACGAGGCGCGTATCCCTGATTCTGCAAGAGATGGGTTACAAAGTGGCCGCCATCCGTCACCCCATGCCGTATGGAAATCTCGTCGCGCAGGAAGTACAGCGCTATGCCGACTATGATGACCTCGATGAATACGACTGCACCATCGAAGAGCGCGAAGAATATGAGCCGCATATCGATAACGGCGTGATCATCTACGCAGGCGTGGACTATGAGAAGATCATCCGCAAAGCCGAAGCCGAAGCGGACATTATCTTGTGGGACGGCGGCAACAACGACTTTCCGTTCTATGTGCCTGATTATCAGATCGTGGTCGCAGATCCACACCGCACAGGACATGAGTCAACGTATTACCCTGGCGAGACCAATGTGCGCATGGCGGATTGTTTCGTCATCAACAAAGTGGATACGGCAAATGCCGAGAACGTCATCAAGCTGCGCGAAAATTTGCGCAAACTGAATCCGAAGGCAGTACAGATCGAGGGCGCCTCTCCGCTCTTCGTGGATGATCCCGATGCAATCTTCGGCAAGCGCGTGCTGGTCGTGGAAGATGGTCCGACCTTGACACACGGCGAAATGGCGTATGGCGCTGGCTACGTTGCAGCGCGCCGTTTTGGTGCGAAAGAGATCGTCGACCCGCGACCCTTTGCAGTGGGGACGATTGCTGACACGTTTGCCAAGTATCCGACCACGGGTCCGATCCTGCCTGCGATGGGTTACGGCGATAAGCAGACGAAGGAACTCGAAGAAACCATCAACAAGTCCGATGTGGATCTAGTCGTAATCGGCACGCCGATTGACCTGAGCCGCGTGATCAAGATCAACAAGCCCACACAACGAGTCCGCTATGAATTGCAGGAGATCGGTCAACCTACATTGAAGGATGTGTTGATGAAGAAGTTTGGCACAAAGAAGTAACGATCTTTGATCTTTAGAAATCGAGAGTCGGGTAGCGATTCGCCCGGCTCTTTTTCTATTCCATGCCCAATACTCGCATCAACACTTTCCGCCGGTGCGGACGGGCGCGATGCTCGAAGATGTAAATTCCCTGCCAATTTCCAAGCGAGAGATCATTGTTATCCACAGGTACAGATAAACTGGTATCCGTAAGCATGGCGCGGATATGGGAGGTTGCGTCGTCGGGTCCTTCCAGATCGTGCGTGTACCAAGTATCCCGTTCAGGGACGAGGCGTTCCATGAAGGTCTCAAGGTCGGCGCGGGCGGTTGGATCCCAATTTTCGCTGATTACCAAAGAGGCGCTGGTATGCTGCAGGAACAGAAAGCACATCCCTTCACGCACGCCCCATTCTTTCAATTGCGCACGAACAGGAGAAGTGATGTCGTGAAGTCCCTTGCCGGAAGTGGGAATTTCGAGAATAGTTTTATGCCAGTTCATATCCATCACAAACTCGGAGCCATTAATCTACGCACTGCAATCACAGCGCCGAGGAATCCAAATCCCAGCACGCCGGTAATACCCGGCAACACCCACATCAATGCGGAACTGCCATAGGATTTTATACGCGCGTCGAGCGGGGATTTCGGATTGTAAAGCACAGTGACTTTATCGTCAATTTCGTGGGGGGGCGTTTGGCTGCCTTCGGTCATTTGCACGGAATGACGGCGCCCATCGCGCGATGTGAATTCGACAACGGGATAATAATATTCGCGGACGACGCGATCCTGTTCGTTGACGTATTCGCGGCGTGAGACCATATCCACCACGGTGCCGTCGGCGCTTTCCTCCCGGTTGATCTTCAAGATATTGAAGAAGGATGAAACCAATGCCGCCAATAACATCAGGGCTGCAACGCCGGAAAAGATGCCTAGAATCAGACTCTCTGCCTTTGCGCCGCTTTTCATCTGCGCTTCGAATTCCGCTTCATCGAACTCCATGCCAAACGAAGAATCCAATATCGCTTCCAGCTTGGCACGGTCTGTCTCGTCCGGCACCTGCTCCAGGCTTTCGTAAAGGACGCCGTCCACCTCAAAAGAGACGGGAAGATCGTCTTCCCAATTGATCGAATATTTCTTTTTGGCCATAGGTTTAAAATATCTCCGCGGGCAGGATTTTATCACCACAATCAAAACCATTTCAGGGTATCCGTGTTTTACATACAAACATCACAAAAGGAAAAAATTTAGACATGACTGCTTTGGCTCCCACTCTTTCCACCCGATACTTTCCCAACACAACAGCTTGGCTACGCGATGTATTCCTCGTCCTTACCGGCTCATGGCTGGTGGCGCTTTTCGCGCAGGTCGAAATACCGCTTCAGCCCGTTCCCATCACAGGGCAGACGTTTGCCGTTCTGCTTATAGGCGCATTGCTTGGCTCCAAACGCGGAGCGGCGGCAATGATCGCCTACATTGCGCAGGGCGGCTTGGGGCTTCCCTTCTTTGCCGGCGGCGCTTCAGGGATTGGAATTCTGACAGGCGCAACGGCAGGCTACCTGCTGGGATTTGTCGGCGCGGCGTATGCTGTGGGCTGGCTGGCAGAACGCGGCTTGGAACGAAGCGTCCGCACATCCATCCTGCCGTTCCTGGTCGGAATGGTCATCATTTACGTTTTCGGTGTGTCGTGGCTATCGTTCATTTTAGGAAGTTTTAGCAAAGCCGTTCAGTTTGGGCTGCTTCCGTTCCTGGTCGGCGACACCATCAAGTTGATCGCAGCGGCGTTGGCGCTGCCTGCGGCTTGGAAATTCGTAAAATAAATTCGCGAGGCAAGTTATATACCCACCGCGGTCACGATCTGTAAAAGCGCAGTTTGTGACCGCGGTGGGTATAATGGGGGGATGTTCATTGACCAAGTCAACATTCATATAAGATCGGGAAAAGGCGGCGACGGCATGGTGCATTTTCGCCGCGAGAAATACGAGCCGCGCGGCGGACCGGACGGCGGCGACGGCGGCAAGGGCGGCGACGTCATCTTTGAAGTAAAGCCCACGCTCAATTCGCTTTCGAAATTCCGCCAAAATGAGAAGTTTGAAGCCGAACCCGGCAAGGGCGGCGGCGGTGCGCAAATGACCGGACGCAACGGTAAAGACCTCATCATCCATGTGCCGCCGGGGACGGTGATCTATGATGCTGAAACAGGCGCGCTTCTCGGCGACTTGACCGAAGCGGGTCAACAACTCGTGATCTGCAAGGGCGGGCGCGGCGGGCGCGGCAACCAGCACTTCGCCACGTCGCGGAACCAAGCTCCACGGACGGCAGAACGCGGCGAGCCGCACGAGGAAAAACTCCTGCGCCTCGAACTTAAACTGATAGCGGATATCGGCATCATCGGTTTGCCCAACGCTGGAAAGTCCACGCTCCTCTCCGTTCTGACGAACGCCAAGCCGCGCATCGGCGATTACCCGTTCACCACGCTGGAACCAAATCTCGGAGTCGCCAACATTGACGATGATACAACTGTAGTGTTGGCAGACATCCCCGGCTTGATCGAAGGCGCACACGAAGGCGCAGGCTTGGGACATGATTTTTTGAGGCACATCCAGCGTACCCGCGTGCTCATCCACATGATCGACGCTCTCTCTGAAGACCCGCTCGCCGACTTCAGCCAGATCAATTCGGAATTATCCTTGTTCGATCCGAAGCTTGGGAAGAAACCGCAGGTCGTTGTGCTGAACAAGATTGACCAGCCCGACGCGCAGGCAAGGCTGAAAGACATCCAAGCCAGTTTCAAGAAGAAGAAGGTGGAACTCATCACCGCTTCGGCAATGGCTCGAACGAACACGCGTGAAGTCCTGCTGACAGCGCATAAAAAACTGCGGGAACTGCCGCCAGAACAAATCGAGGAAGAGGCGCTGCCCGTCTACAAACCGGAAGTGGACCCGAATCAATTCGACATCCGCCGCGAAGACGGAGACAAGTGGCGCATCACAGGCGTCGCCATTGAACGCGCCGCCAAGATGACCTATTGGGAACATTACGGCTCCATCCGCCGCTTCCAACGCCTGATGCAAAAACTTGGCGTGGATAACGCTCTGCGCGAAGCCGGAGTGCAGGAAGGGGACACGGTCTATATCGGCGACTTCGAACTCGAGTGGCAGGACTAAACCAAATGTCTGAAAAACCGAAAAAGAAACAGAGCGCTCTTATCGTTGGGTTGATCATATTTGGCTGTCTGCTTACTCTGTTCTTTGGTCTGCGCGCCTTTCATGCCCTGAAGAAATTTCAAGGCCAACCGCCCCCGCCTTTTCATGGCGAAATCGAAACCGATGTAAACGAGGTCCGCGAGTGGATGACCGTTCCCTTCGTCTCGCGCATGTACAATGTGCCGGAAGACATTCTCTTCGATGCGCTGGAAATCCCTTCGAAAGGAAACCGCAAAAAAAGCATCGAAGAATTGAACCGGGAATTTTATCCACATTCGGATGGACTTGTGATCGAGATCATCAAATCTACGATTCGCGCGCATCAACCTCCGCCGACACCTGTCCCGCCCTCCACGCCCCTCCCCCCGCTGACGCCCATCCCTGCTGCTCCGTAAGGCGTTTTCATGTCCGAATACCTTCTTACACAAGTCATTAACTATGGCGCGCCATTGCTTTGGGTGGTCGTCTTCATTGGTGGTCTGGGCGTGCCGTTGCCATGCACCGTATTGGTCATTGCAGCGGGCGCATTCGCCCGCGAAGGGTTCCTGCCCTGGCATACCACCGCCCTTTTCAGCATCATCAGCGTGGTGCTTGGCGACGCGATCAGTTACCTGATCGGGTACTATGCCCGTGAGCATGTTCTCGAACGCTTTAGTCAAACTCCCCGCTGGCTTCAAGCCGAAGAGACGTTCCGCAAATGGGGTCCGCTCTCCATCTTCTTTTCACGCTTTCTCATCACCGCCATCGCCCTGCCGGTCACACTGCTCTCCGGCACAACCCGCTTTCCATTCAAAAAATGGTTGACGTACGACGCCCTCGGCGAGATCGTTTGGATTCTCGGCTATGGGGGGCTGGGTTATCTCTTTGGCAGTCAATGGGAACTTGTCAGCGATTTTCTGAATAATTTCGGCGGTCTTGTCCTGGGTGTTTTGATCTTTGCCTTCGGTGTTAAACAAGTTTGGAATTGGCAGATAAAAAGACAGCGGCTTTCGAATTGAAAGCCGCTGTTTGCTGAATAAGTATGCACGATCTTTAGTTGCTGTTAATGGTGATGCCCGCCCTCATGGACATGGCCGTGATCCAGCTCCTCATCTGTCGGCTCACGCAAACCAACCACCTTCACATAAAAATTCAAGACTGCCCCCGCCAATGGATGGTTGAAATCAAGTTTTACCGTTTTATCGTCAAAACTTGAGACATATGCCGCTTGATGGTTGCCATCCTCGTCCGTCACATGCAATTCCAGACCTTCCTCCAGTTTCATATCCGCGGGGAATTCAGTTCGCGGCACATCCATAAAGGCTTCTTCATCAAATTCGCCGTACCCGTCCTCAGGGTTCACCACCACATCCTTGCTCTCGCCGATCTTCATGCCCATCATTTCCTGTTCCAAACCGGGGATGATGTTTCCATAACCCGCCAGGAACTGCAAAGGACCCGCTTCATCGGAGGAATCCAGCACTTCGCCGTCCACCGTTAATTTATAGTCCATTGAAACAACCACTCCATCCTCTATTGTATCTTTTGACATAAAAGTTTCCTTTCGTTGATTGCGCCCATTGTACCAGCATTGCCCCTACTTTATAATCGCCTCATGCACTACGATCTCTGTCTGCCCTGGTATTGGGAATACGACGACGCCTTCGCAGGCATGGTGGCATCCGCCTGCAATGAACTGGGATTATCCCTCTGGCAGGTCACACCGGACAACCTTCTTGAATCCGTTACAGCCTTGTACAAAGGCGAAACGGATTTTCACACGCTCCTCGACCGGTCACAAGGAGATAGCCGCTTTACCCCCATCATCCGCTGGGCAAAGGAAAACGGAAGGCGGCGCATTAACCCCGCTGAAATATCAGCATGGTCGGAAGACAAAGCCACCATGCATCTCGAACTGATCAGCGCCGGCATTCACACACCATACACCATCCTGCTTGCGCCATTTCTCGAACAACCCGTTCTTGATTCACTGGACTTGACGCCGCTCGGCAAACAATTCGTCATCAAACCGTCACACGGTGGAGGCGGCGAAGGCGTCATCATGGGCGCATCCTCCCTCGACCAGGTCCTGCGCGCGCGCATGGACTTTCCCGAACAAAAATACCTCCTTCAAGCCACCATCACACCGCGCACTATTCATGGACATCCTGCCTGGTTTCGAGTCTTCCATGCAGCGGGAAAGACTTACCCTTGCTGGTGGCACCCGATGACCCATGTATATTCCATCGTCACACAACAGGACGAGCAGAAACATGAGCTTGCTCCGCTACACAACATTACCCAACGCATCGCTTCCATCTGCAGGTTGGATTGGTTCTCCACCGAGATTGCCCTCACGCTCGAAGAATTCATCGTCGTGGATTATGTCAACGACGGGATTGACACCCGCATCCAATCCAAAGCCGTAGACGGCGTGCCAGATGAGGTGATGAAGGATATTGCGAGACAATTGGCGGGAATTGCAAAGATGCAGGAGAGCGGCAATAACCAGTAAAATACAACGAATCCCCCCCTTTCAGCGTAGAGATAACAAACCAGCAAAAGGAACCGCCATGCCCAATATTCTTGAAGTGAAAGAACTTGTCAAAAAATACGGTAATTTCGCTGCTGTCAAAGAAATAACATTTGACATCAAAGCTGGCGAAATATTCAGCCTCCTCGGTCCGAACGGCGCGGGAAAAACCACCACAATCTCCATGCTTTCAACTTTATATACACCGACCTCGGGAGACGCGATGATTGCAGGGCATTCCGTCGTGAAAGAGCCGATGGCTGTACGGAATGAGATAGGCGTCGTTCCGCAGGACCTTGCCTTATATGAAGACCTGACAGCAAAAGAAAACCTCATTTTTTGGGGGCAAATGTACGGCTTGAGCGGCAAGTCTCTCCACAACCGTGTGGATGAAGTGCTGGAACAGATCGGTTTGGTGGACAAAGCCAAAGACCGAGTCAAAACGTATTCAGGCGGAATGAAGCGCCGCGTCAATATTGGGGTGGGCTTGCTCCACAAACCAAAACTCCTGTTCATGGACGAGCCAACCGTCGGCATTGATCCGCAATCCCGCCGCGCAATATTGGACACAGTGAAGGATTTGAACAAGCAAGGGATGACCGTCCTTTACACCACCCATTACATGGAAGAAGCCGAGGAACTTTCGAACCGCGTCGGCATTATTGACCATGGCGGGTTGATCGCGCTCGGCACGCAAAAAGAACTGACCAAACAGGTGGGACAAACCGAAACACTGGTTTTGCACATCGGTGAAAACGAAGATCCCGAAGCCCTGGTAACGGCGTTGAAAGATGTGGACGGCGTTCTGGAAGTCAATGCGATTGATCATGAGATTGCAGTCATCACCCCCGCTGCCGAAGACGTCCTTGCCCACGTTGTCACCAAAGCCAACGAACGCGGCATCAAAATTCATTCGATTGACATCCGCGAGCCGAATCTTGAAGCCGTGTTTTTGCATTTGACAGGGCGCGCGCTAAGAGACTGACGATCATTGCGGAGTACTTAATGCTCAAACTATTCATCATCGGCATCAAAGACTTAAAGATCGCCTTCCGCGACCGCGCGGCATTGATCATGATGCTGCTTGCCCCGTTCCTGCTCACGCTCGGCATGGGATTGGTGACAGGGCGGTTCAGTGGAAGTTCCAATTCGGGGATTTCAGATATCCCCGTGATTATCGTTAATTTGGACAAAGAGCAATTGGGCGATGCGCTCGAGGATATGTTCACAGGGGAGGATTTGGCTGAATTGGTCGAACCAACTCTGAGCGAAGACCCCGAGGCGGCGCGTCGAGCAATCGATGAAGATACCGCCGCGGCGGCGATCATCATACCGGAAGGATTCACGCGCAGCGTCATCCCCCGGCAGGCAGATTTCGTCGAAGAGCCCGAAATTCTGCAAATCGAAGTGTATGCCAATCCTGCGCGCCCAACGAGTGCGGGCATCATCAAATCCATTGTGGATGAGTTCATCAGCCGTGTGGAAGAAGGGCGCATCAGCGGTCAGACCGCGATTTTTCAATTAATCATCAGTGGGCGCATTTCACCTCAACAAGGCGAACAGGCGGGGATGGATATGGCGAGGCGGTTGGAAGACAACCCCATCGATGACGCGCTTGCAATAAAACTTAACAGCGAAACCAAAGCCGGCAATGCGGTGGAATTCGATATGCTGGCTTATCTCGCGCCCGGGATGGCGCTGATGTTTTTGATGTTTACCGTCAGTTACGGAGGACGTTCCATACTTGCCGAAAAGGCGCAAGGAACGTTGCCGCGTTTGCTCGTTTCGCCGACCAACTCTGCACAAATATTGGGCGGCAAAGTCTTCGGCATTTATCTTACAGGGGCGGCGCAAATGCTCATTCTTATCGGAACGACCACCCTGCTCTTTCAATTGAAATGGGGCGATCCGCTTGGCGTGCTGGCGGTGGTGCTTGCCGCCGTATTTGGCGCAGCGGGCTGGGGCATGTTGATCACGGCGTTCGCACGCACGCCCGCACAAGTTGGGAGCATCGGCTCGGCGCTTATGTTGATCTTCGGCATCCTGGGCGGGAGTTTCATCAGTCTCGAGAACATGCCGCCCGCCGTGCAGATGGCCAGCAAGATCACGCCAAATGCCTGGGCATTGGACGGATTCACAACCCTTGCTCTTGGCGGGACTCTCTCGCATCTTTCCACGCCGATAACTGCCCTGCTGACGATGGGCTTGATCCTGTTCCTGATCGCTACGGCGCTGTTCGGGAAAAAGAATCTTATACAGAAATAGATCATGTCATTGCGAGTGACTCCACAGCCTCACAAAGCAACCTCCAATGAGGCTGAGAGTGTTTCGTCGCGGTGCTTCCCGCAATGACATGCATGGAGCAATTATGAATAAACTATTTGCCATTGCGTGGAAAGACGCGATCATCCGCTTTGCAAGTTCATCGGAGCTGTTGTTCTTCATCATCCTGCCCATTATTTTCACCTTCCTGCTCGCAGGTGGGACACCTTCAGGTGATGATGACAACCGCATCCGCTTGATCGTGGTGGACCAAGCCAATACGCCCATTTCACGGGAAATATTTTCGGAGCTGGAAAAATCAACAGCAGTGCGACCGGAATACTTTCCGTTGGATGAAGCGGAAGAGATGTTCAATACTCGCCGCGCATCCGCGTTATTAATCATTCCCACAGGGTTGGACCTGGAATCCATCCGAAACAAAACGGCAGAACTGGACTTTCGTAAGCAGCCAAACAACCTGAATGCCACCGTCGCAGAACGCGCCGTTCAGACAGCGATTCGGCGGGTAAGCAGCGCAATCAGCGCGGCAAACCTGGCGGTGGATGAAGCGAAGGCGAATGGCACATTTGAGTCATCCGAAGATGAAAAAGCCTACTTCGATGACGCATTGAAACTCGCCCAGTCCCTGCAAGCAGATACGCCCGAACGCGTAACAGTGATCGAAGGCAGCACGCCCGACCAGGTGGAGTATGACCCGCGAGCCAATTCATCTGCGGGGCAGTTGATCACATGGGTGTTCATCCCGCTATTCGGCATTTCTGCGCTGTTCGCCTACGAACGTCAACAAGGAACGTTGCGCCGCATCCTGACCACGCCGACGAGCAAAGCCACCTACCTGCTTGGAACGATTTCCGGGCAGGTCTTCATGGCTTTGATCCAGATGTCGCTGTTGGTTCTGTTCGGTGTCTTTGTGATGGGGCTCGGTTGGGGACGTGACCTGCCTGCGCTCTTCGTTATTTTGCTATGCGCAGCGTTGGCGGCAGGAGCGATTGGAACGGCAATGGGAACATTCGTCAAGACCGAAGGTCAAGCCAGCGGATTAAGCATCATGGCGGGCATGGTCATGGCGCTGATGGGCGGCTGTTGGTATCCACTGGAGTTGTTCCCTGCTGCTGTGCAAAACATCGTGAAGATCCTTCCCACTACCTGGGCAATGGAAGGACTGCTTGATCTGGTCTTACGCAACGGCGGCTTGATCGAGATACTGCCTGAGGCGGAGGTTCTGCTCGGGTTCGCGGTAGTATTTTTTGGGGTTGGCGTGATCAGGTTTAGATACGAATAAAACGATCAGCCAAGCAACTTGGTTGTCCGCTTTATTCGTTTTTTAACCCGTGTGTTGACCTTTTTCACAATTTCGTTTTTCGTAATTGCGGTTGCCAGTTTGCTCGTCGCTTTGGAGGACACCGAGATAAAATCCGCAAGATCAGAGCCCGCTTTGGAAAGCGACTGGACAATCTTCCCTGCGCCTGAACTGATTTGATTTCTTCGGGCAGAGTCCGCAAGTCGGATGTTTTCCATTTTTCGACCAGATTTCTTCCGGCGCGTGGTCACCTTGGAAAGTTTTTCATAGAATTTTTCGGAGGGGAGTTTTCCACCGCGCACGTCTTCATAGTGTATGGTCTGGATCGCCAAAAACAACTCTGTATCATCCAGCAAGAGTGGAAAGATCGGCTTTCCCTTTGTCTTTGCAGCCACCAGTTCATCCGGCACCCATTGCGAGGCTTTGGCATTGCGAGACATGATGAGCAGGTAGGCATCGCAACTATTGATTTGTTTATGCAAACGGTTTTGCCAGTGCGTGCCTGCGCTTAACTCCTCCATATCCACCCATGGATTGAACCCCTCGCGTCTGAGGGCGTTGACCAGCTTTTCGGCATAAATCACGTCTTTCTTACTGTACGAAATAAAAATATGTCCCATAATCATCCTTGTTAATGCAACAAAGTGGGTCTTGTTTGCATTATAGAGGAGGTCGGTGAAAATCCACCTTTCAATCTATTATCACTCCAATAATGAAATAATGTACGAATGGGAATAGATACTTTCATGCTGGGCGTCCCGTTTTTTCCAAATAATCGCTATACCCGCCCTGGAATTCCTTTAACCGGTTGTCTTCGATGACCAGCAAACGCTCCACGGTCCGATCAAGAAAATAGCGGTCGTGAGAAATGATCAACACTGTGCCGAGGAAATCTTCGAGCGCGCTCTCGAGCACCTCAGCAGAGGCGATATCCAGGTTGTTGGTGGGTTCGTCCAGCAGGAGGAAGTTCGCGCCGGAGAGCACGACCAGCGCGAGTTGCAGTCTGCTCCGTTCTCCGCCTGAGAGTTCGCTGATCTTCTGCGTCACCTGCTTGTACGTGAAGAGACAACGAAGCAAGAACGCAGTCGCCTTGGCCTCGCTCATCTCCCCCGCATAGCGGATTGCATCCAGCACGGTTTGGTCGAAATCAAGTGTCTCATGTTCCTGTGCGTAGTGTCCAATGGAAACGCTCGGACCAATTTTTATCTCGCCTGCGTCAGGAGCCTCCCGCCCAAGAATCATCCGAAGGAGCACAGACTTCCCCGCGCCGTTTGCGCCGATGAGACCAACCCGCTCTCCGTGCCAGATGGTCTGGTTGAGATTCGAAAATACGGTTTTCTCACCGAACGATTTGGAAACCTCCGCCAATTCCAGTACCTTATTCGAGCCGCGCCAGCCGTTAAGCTGCAACTCCATACGCCTGCGATCCGCAACCGGTTTTTCGATCTTCTCCATCTTATCGAGCCGTTTCTGCATGGACTTGGCTTTCCGCGAAAGGTCTTCGTTATCGTACACCTTTCCCCAAATTGCGAGACGTTTGATCGCCGCTTCGAGTCGTTTGATCGTGTGCTGCTGTGCGCGGAACATTTCCTCCTGCCGCGCAAGCCGCATCTCCTTATCGTTGATGTAAGAAGTGTAATCACCTTCAAAAAGGGTCAATTTGCCGTCTTCCAATTCAGCAATGTGTGTGACGACGGCATCCAGCAGATAACGGTCATGCGAGATGATGACAACCGTGCCGTCATATTCGCGGATGAGTTTTTCGAGATATATTTTTCCAGGCAGATCAAGATGGTTGTCCGGCTCATCCAACAGCAGGATATCCGGTTTGACGAGAAGAAGACGAGCCAGCCCGACCAGTTTCTTCTGCCCGCCGCTCAACACAGACAGGGGCTTGGTCAATTCGCTTCGAGCGAGTCCCAGCCCGAGCAGGATTCCCTTAACTCTCTCCGGGTATGAGTCGCCGCCAAGGGAATCATATTCTTCGATGAGTCTGTGCTGGCGTTCGAGCGCGCGCTGAAGTCTGCGTTCATCGTTATAGACTTCGGGGTCGCCCAGGCTTTTTTCCACGCGTTCCAACTCGGCGTGAACTTCAGCCACACGCGGATTTCCCGCCATCGCGGAGTCGAGCGCCGTCAGCGTGAGATCCAGCTCGGGTTGTTGAGGCAGGTATCCCGTAGAGACGAGGCGGGCGCGGGTGATTCCCCCGCCCAGTTCGGGAGAATATTCGCCTTCGATCAGTTTAAACAGTGAGGACTTCCCCGCGCCGTTTGCGCCGATTAGACCAATGCGCTGTCCGCTCTGGATCTCCCAGTCGAGATTCTCAAAGATGCGTCTTGCACCAAGGACAAGAGTGGTGTTGGAGAGTTGAATTTGGATCATGGTTACCTTAAACAAAAATGCCGCAGGCGGCCTGCGGCATGTGAAAGTCGACACAACGTTCAGCGTACAGGCGCGATTCGAGGAGGCTCCCCTTTGATGAAGCCGCGCACCCCAATAATCAATGGTGATTTGCCTGTGCTGAATTCGTAAATCATGTGCGGGATTATACCTGATTTTCAGCAGCGAGTAATTCTTCGATGTGATTCAGAACCTTACGATTCCCCGCGTTGCCATAAAGAATTTGCGCCGCTATGTCCTTATCCAGAGGTTCATTCACCCCAAGGTCCGCGATGATCAACTGGAGAAGTTTCTGGTCGCATTTGTCGAGCAGGTCTGCGGCAGACCCGACATCTTCGGGGAGCCACATCTTGCGGTTCCAAATCCGTTCGCTTGTGTCGGAATCGAATTCAAAGGAAAAAGTGTGGAAAAGTTGATGAAGCGTATCCTGCACAAGATTGGCTTCGATTCTGGGCGTGGCGTTCGCAAAGAATTCCTGCGAAAATTCCTTTAACTCATTGAAGGTGAACCCGGGATTTGCCTTCACGATTTCGAATATCTTGTAGATAATCACGGGGCGAAATGAGGTGGGCGTCATACGAATCTTATTCGAAGCGAGGATGTTCAGATACCGCTCGAGCCGCTTTTCAGGGGAAATTGGCGCGGGCTGACCCCGGGTTAGACGTGCGGCATGGTTGTTGTTCTGCTTCAAGGCCGGTTGATGGATGGTTTTCTGCTGTACACCGTTTTGATTGGTCTTTTTGAACTTTCCAACCCCCTGCCATTTGTCGTAGAAGACAAATTTATCGCAGGCGGTGACGAGGTAATCCGCCGTCGTTCCGCTGACACCCATGCCAACAACCGTCTTGCCGTGCGCACGCAGGCGATGCACCAACTCGGTAAAATCGCCGTCGCCCGAAACGAGCAGGACGTGGGAGAATGCGTCCTTTTCGCTGTAAAACAATTCTAAAACGTCTATCACGATGCGAATGTCCGCCGCATTCTTTCCGCGCTTGCTGTTGACGTGGATTAACTCCACGCCGAGGGTGAGCAGCTGGCGCTGTTTATTGGCGGCTTCCGCCCAGTCGGCGTAGGCGCGGCGCACGACAACGCGCCCCAGTTGCGAGGCGTATGTGAAGATGCGGTTCCAATCCACATCCACGTTCCTGCCCAAAACTTCTTCGACGCTTATTTCGATATTGTCATAATCAATGAAGATGGCTACTTGTGCATCCTGTCCCATTTTAACTCCAAATATTTCGAAGTATAGCATAGGCGCAAAATTCTGTGGCAAAATAAGGTCATGCCGATCCAACTGACCACCTTGAGCCAGTCATCCCTGCAGGATTATAACGATTGTCCGCGCCGATTCGAACTGCGCTACCTGCAACAACTGGCATATCCCGCCATCGAAACCGAGCCCGCGCTCGAAAACGAAAAGCATCAAAAGGAAGGCGAATATTTTCACCGGTTGGCACAGCAGTATTTCATCGGCATTCCTGCCGGGCAGGTTGCAAAGCTGGCAAACACCGACCACCTGCAACGCTGGTGGGATAATTTTATCAATGACAAAGACCTCCAAGGTCTGCATGACCTCAAGGGTCTTAAAACCGAAGTCACGCTTTCCGCGCCGCTGGGGAATTTTCGCCTGATCGCAAAATATGATCTCGTCGCGCACGACTCTGACAAATTCATTATCTACGATTGGAAGACTTATCGCAAACGCCCCAAAACCGAATGGCTCGCCGTCCGCTGGCAAACGCGCGTCTATCGCGCCCTGCTTGTCCATGCTGGCATGCACCTCAACGGCGGCGCGACAATCCAGCCGGAACAAATCGAGATGCGTTATTGGTTTGCCGATTTTCCGAACGATCCTGCCATCTTCCCTTATCAGGCAGATCAATTCAAACGGGATTGGGACGCGCTTCGCCGCCTCTCCGATGAAGTGACATCCGCCTCAGACTACCCGAAAACTGATGACACAATCCGATGCAGTTACTGCCCTTACAGATCGTACTGCAATCGCGGCTCCCGCGCCGGAGACACCCTCGACGCCGAACTCGAAACTGAAGCCGAAGAATTGTTCGACATCAACTTCGAGCAAATTGGCGAGATCGAGTTTTAGAAATAAAAAGAGACAGGCTCGCGCCTGTGTCTTTTGTATTAGCCCACTTAGGTCACGATCTCTGCTTCCGCCCTTCGCATGGATTGGAAGGACTGGATCGCCACTTCCAGCATGGCCAGGTCGGGAGTACGTGTGGTGAGGTGTTGCAATGCCAGGTTGGGTTTGATCAACCACTGCACGACGGGGCTGTTCAAATTATTCGCCGTCCAACGGATGTATTCGACGGCAATGCCCGCCAGTATGGGAATGAACAAAATTCGTGTTACAAGACGCCACAGGATCGGCAAAGGTCCCAGAGCTGTGAAGACCAATATCGATAGCAGGACCAACGTCAGCAGGAACGCCGTTCCACAGCGCGGATGTTCAATGGGATATGTCGCCACGTTTTCGGGAGTCAATTCCGCGCCCGCTTCGTAGGCATTGATGGTCTTATGCTCCGCGCCATGATACATGAACACGCGCTTGATATCCGGCATGAATCCAATCGCCCAGATGTAGCCGACCAATAAAAGCAAACGAAGTAGCCCTTCAAGCAAATTGCCGATCCATAAAGCGGATGCGGTTTGGGCAAGCGCATGTTCCACCCAGCCGCCAATCCCGGCGGGGAGTAAAAAGAAGAGTCCTATGCCGAAGGCGAGCGACAGACCCAAAGTCAGATAAAGAGCCGGTCCTTCCAATTTTTCATCCTCGCCTGTTTGAGTGTTCGCCGAAAGCGTAAGCGCGCGCATCCCCAAGCCAAGCGCATCCCAGAGCAAAATCACGCCGCGCAGGAAGGGAATCTTTGTGATCTTCGAGCGATAGACTTCCGCCAGTTTTTCAGTGTGGACAACAACGTTGCCATCCGGCGCGCGCATGGCAACGGCAAATGCCTTTTGCCCGCGCATCATTACGCCTTCGATCACGGCTTGACCGCCGTAGGTGATGATTCGATCTTCCATAGATGTATACAGTCCTGGCAGATATCGGAAACCCGCAGGGTCTGTTTTCCTTATTTGAAATTATAGAAAAAGTGTGTGAGCGCCTCGATGCCTTTGTACCAGGTCGGCAGATGCATGCGCTCGTTTGGAGAGTGGATATTGTCGTCCGGCAAACCGAAGCCGGTAAGAAGCGAATCCGCGCCGACGTATTGCTGGAGCAAAACCACCGAGCCAATCGAACCGCCTTCGCGCCGGAAGTAGGGCCGCCTGCCCCAGACGGTTTCGAACGCTTTGGAAAGCGCCTGCACGCCAGCGGATTCAGCATCCACCAATGCTGCGCCGGAATTGCTCAAACTGATCAACTCCCATTTGATGGTCTTTGGTGCGTTCTTTTTCAAGTACGCCAGCATTAGTTTATGAACTTCTTCGGGGGTTTGATCCGGGACAAGGCGGCATGATATTTTAGCCATCGCTTCGGCAGGCAGGACAGTTTTCGATCCCTGCCCTGTAAATCCGGAGAGCAACCCATTTACTTCGAGGGTCGGGCGAGCGCCAACTCTTTCGAGCGGAGTAAATTGAGGCTCGCCCCACAAAGCGGGGACGCCCGTCAATTCGAGCAGTTCCTTGTTGCTGGTTGGCAGGCGTTTGAAATCAGCGCGTTCTTTTTTGCTCAACTTTCGCACCTTGTCATAAAAACCGGGCAGGGTCACTTTTCCGTTCTTGTCGTGCATACCCGCGACCAGTTCGATCAATGCCTGCGCCGGGTTATGTACCGTGCCTCCAAATAAACCGGAGTGAAGGTCTTTGTCCGGTCCGGATACCCGCAGTTCGAAATAAGCCAGTCCACGCAAACCGGTGGTGATGGTCGGTTTATCCGGTCCCATCATGCCGGCATCGGGGTTCAAACAAAAATCGCAGGCAAGCAGTTTTTTATTTTTCT
Organism: uncultured Anaerolinea sp.; assembly: GCA_964563315.1. Lineage (GTDB taxonomy): Bacteria > Chloroflexota > Anaerolineae > Anaerolineales > Villigracilaceae > Villigracilis. Next base: position 139,898 of record CAZLWG010000002.1, read on the forward strand.
TGATAAAGGATTCAAGATTTTGCGAGCCGATCTCCTCCTCGCCTTCGATCATCCACTTGATATTGACCGGCGCTCCCGTCGTGCGGACGATTGCTTCGACTGCCTTGAGCGACGCCACGACCTGACCTTTCATATCCGAAGAACCGCGCGCGAAAAGATATTTTCCCTTTATAACAGCAGCAAACGGATCGGATTTCCACAACTCAACCGGGTCAACCGGCTGGACGTCGTAATGTCCATAGATCATGATGGTGGGTGCGGATTTGCCCGCGCCCATCCATTCGCCATACACCACCGGATGACCACCCGTCGGCATGATCTGCACCTTGTTCATGCCAAGCGAGCGCAATTGCGCGGCAACCCATTCCGCCGCGCGACGCATATCGCCTTTGTGTTCGTCCAAAGTCGAAATCGAAGGAATGGCAATAAATTCCTTCAACTCATCCAAATATCTGTCTTTATTCGTGCGGACGTACTCCAATGCTTTTCGAGCATCTGTCATGACGTTTCTCCTTTTCGATCTATGGCGCAGTGGTTGGAACGGGCGTCTGCTCGAGCGTGCGGCGGGTTACGAGATACCACTCATTGATCAACGCCAGGCGGTCGCTGGTATCATAAAGAGGCGCGACCTGCACACCCTGAACTTGAACATCCACGCCATAGGAATAGACGGGGTAATACAACGGAAGGGAAGGCATATCCTTCGTGAAAATGACTTGGAAGTTGCGATAGAGTCTGGCTCGTTCGGCAAAGTCTGCGGAGATGCGGGCAGTCTCAAGGAATTCGCTTGCAGTGCGGTTATCCCATTGCGAGTAATTCTGTCCGCCCGTAGCTTCGGATTGATGCCAGAACAGATAGGGGTCCGGGTCTGGCGTGCGGGAAATGTTCAAATCTGCGAGGGCGGCTTGATAATTTCGGGAAACCAGATAATCATTGACAAGTGAGTCATAAGCCGCTGGCTGTAATTGAATTTGCACACCGATCAACGCCCAATCCGATTGAATCGCTCGAGCGATCTGAGTGTGGATTTCGTCATCGGGGTGGACCAGTGTAAAGGTCAGGGATTGACCGTCTTTTGCCCGCGCCTCACTGCCCGCAGGCAGGGTATATCCTTCGTTCTTGAGCAATTGCATGGCGGCGTCAGGATCGTAATCAAATTTCTCGATCTCTTCGTAATACGCCCATGAGCCGGGCAGGATGGGACCATCTGCAACAATGGCTTGCCCCTTCAAAATGTGAGAGACAATAATCTCCCGATTCAAACCAAGCAAAAGCGCGCGGCGCACCTTTTCGTTTTGCAGGAAGGAAAGACTCGGATCATTCAAATTCAGGAAAACCAGTCCCATCTGCGGGAGACGGCTTGTATACACTGAAAGCGACGGTTCGCGCAATGCCGCATCCAAAATATCGTTCGTCAATTGGCTGATCCCAAGAACTTCACCTCTTTTGTAGGCATCGAACGCAGCGGCGCTGTTGGGATAAAAACGGAACACGACCTGCTCGATAAACGGAGGTCTGGTATAGAAATTTTCGTTGGCGGTAAGCGCCACGCCGGTGATCTGTCCGCCGCTCGTGAGCAGACGGTCGAATTTATAAGGACCGGAGCCGATGGGATTCAGGTTGAACTCCACGCTGGCGAGCTGGTCGGCAGGCACGGATTCCAGCAAGTGCTTCGGCAGAATGCCAAAGGTGGCGTAATCCAAAAATGGCGCAAACGGTTCAGGAAGTTTGAATTGGAAGGTCTTGTCGTCGAGGCGTTTGATCTCGATCTGTGACCATAGGTCTTTGATGTCCTGCGGGAAAAGCGACCCGGAACTTTTTATCAACTCGATGGTAAATATGACGTCGTCGCTGGTCACAGGCTGGCCGTCATGCCAGACTGCATTGGAACGGATCGAAAAGTTATAAAGCACCCCATCGGACGAAGTCCCCCACGATTCAGCCAGATCAGGCTGGGGCAGTCCGCGCGAATCGAATTTGACCAGGCTGCTGAAGATCAGGCGGTTGATGTCTCGATCCGCCGGATTGTTCCAATCCAGCATAGGGTTCAACCGCCCCACCGAGCCGATCACCGCCTCGGTATAAATGCCGCCCGGAGCGGCCTCCGGCAGGGTAACCACACTCACCGGCTGTTGGCTCAACAACAACAACGCCACAATGACAAGTGTGACGGCGACAACCAGGATCTGCCAGCGTAATCGTTTCATATATGAGTTTGGGAATGAAAAAAAGAAAGGGCCGCCATGCCCGGAGACCGGACAAAGATACGGGCGAACCTTTCAGGTTCTGGTTCTTATCGTCCGAGGATGATGATCGTAATGACAAGACCGAAAAAAACCACACTCAGTGCGATCGTCACCCAGAAAAGGACGCGTTCGATGCCGCGGCGGGCAGTGAACACACCGCCGGTATCCGCGCCGGTCAGACCGCCCAGCCCTGCGCCTTTGCTCTGCAGGATGACGCTGAGGATCAAACCCACTGAGGTTATAATCAACGCAATATCCAATACATTGGTCATTCGAAAGTGCCTCCTTGAATTTAGCGGGCAAATTATACCTGTTCGGGAAGCGAATCGTCAAACGATGCCCCGACTTTTCGCCTGACACCCTTGCAAAAACATCCCATTAACGAGGAAATCCATGCACGAAGCCATCATCAATCTCCACATGCACACCCGGTATTCCGACGGCAGCGGCACGCATAAAGATATCGCCGCCGCGGCAATCAAAGCGGGTGTGGATGCGGTCATCGTTACCGACCACAACATTCTGGTGGACGGTTTCGAAGGGTATTACAAGGAAAAGAACAAGAAAATCCTGATGCTCATCGGCGAGGAGATTCACGATCAGGCGCGCAACCCGCAAAAGAATCACCTGCTCGTCTTCGGCGCAAACCGCGAACTGGCAACCTTTGCCGATGATCCGCAGAACCTCATCCATCAAGTGCGCGATGCGGGCGGCTTATCCTTTCTCGCACACCCAGACGACCCTGAAGCCAAAGCTTTCAACGAAACCGATATATCGTGGGAAGACTGGAGCGTGCAGAACTACACCGGCATCGAACTGTGGAACGCGCTCAGCGAACTGAAAACCCTTGTCCCCACCAAATTGCATGGCGCATTCTTTGCTTTCTTCCCGTCGCTTGTCGCACATCAACCCATCCCTAAAACGCTTGCGAAATGGGATGAACTCCTCTCTACCGGACGCAAAGTGGTCGCCATCGGCGGCTCGGACGCGCACGCGCTTCACATGAGCATGGGATTCCTGCACCGCGTCATCTTCCCGTATGAATTTCACTTCCGCGCCGTGAACACGCACGCGCTTCTCCCCGGACCTCTAACCGGGGACGCGACCATTGACCATTCCCTCCTCCTCAAATCCCTCGCCGACGGTCACTGCTTCATCGGCTACGACCTGCCCGCCCCCACGCGCGGATTCCGCTTTACGGCGCAAGGGAAGGAAAGCACTGCCGTCATGGGCGACGAGATTCCCGCCAAATTCGGCGTGACATTGCAGGCAAAACTCCCCTCCCACGCAGACATCGTTTTATTGAAAGACGGACAAGTCATCCAAACCTGGAAAAACCAACCCGCCTGCACGTACATTACCGCCGAACCGGGCGTGTACCGCATCGAAGCCTATCGAAGGTATTTGGGCAAACGCCGCGGCTGGATCTACAGCAACCCGATCTATGTGAGGTAAAGCGGAGATTTCGCTTATATGGACAGATTCAACTTTCAGTCAGAAGAGAGGCGGGGTTTTCATCCAAAGATAAAAGATTCTGTGGTAAACTTCGCCCGCGAAACACAGGTACGTTATACATAATCATACGTGCCTTTCCGTTCCAGGCATGCCCACGGCTTGAACTGGAACAAAACCATGGAAAGGAGGTTTTCCCAATGCGTAAATACGAACTGATGTGCATCATCCAGCCCGATCTGGACGAGACCGCTTTTAACGGCGTGCTCGACAAGGTGAAAGGGTGGGTCGGCGAATTAGGCGGCAAGGTCGACAAGGCTGAGGTATGGGGCCGCCGCCGCATGGCGTACATCATCAACAAGCACCGAGAAGGTCAGTACGTTCTGTTGAACGTCACCATGGACCCCGCTGCCACGTCCGAACTGGAACGCAATCTGCGTTTCCAGGAGTCGATCATGCGTCACATGCTTTCTGTCGTTGGATAGTTGAAGTTGCCCGGTAGTTTTAGCCAAGGAGTTTAAACATGAGCCGAGGTCTTAATAAGGTACAGATCATTGGGCATCTTGGAAAAGACCCCGAGATGCGCTACACGCCCTCCGGTAAACCCGTGACAACCTTCACGGTGGCGGTCAGCCGCACGTGGAACAGCGCGGACGGCGAGCGCCATAACGAAACCGAATGGTTCAATGTCGTGGCATGGGGAACCCTGGCGGAAATCTGCAAGCAATATCTCGTGAAAGGGCAGCAGGTCTATGTGGAAGGACGCCTGCAAACCCGCCGCTGGGACGACAAAGAAGGCGTCAAACACACCAGCGTGGAGGTCGTTGCCAGCGAGATGATGATGCTTGGCGACCGGCGCGATTCGAACAACAGCCCGCAGGAAACTGTGAACACAACCTCTGAGGCCGCGAGCGGCAATGCAGAGGATGAATTTCCCTTCTAGTATCCGAAGATTTGGATACTAGCACGTTTTGGAGTATATCTAATGAGTGACGAACGCAACACTTCAGGCGGCGAAGGCGGCGGTGGCGGCGGAGAACGCAGGTTCTTCTCCAAACCCAAGTTTTGCCAGTTTTGCGCCGATAAAACCCTGACGATCGATTACAAGAAGGTCGATCTTCTGCGAAAATACATCACCGAGGAAGGCAATCTCCGTCCGCGCCGGCAGACCGGCGCCTGCGCAAGACACCAGCGCGCAGTGGCGGCGGCTGTCAAACAGGCGCGTCATGTGGCGTTACTGCCTTTCAGCAACAAATCGATAGAGGACATCCGCTCCTGATTGCCGGATGATCCCTTCGGGGCATGGGAAATCCCCATGCCCCGAATTTATGTTAATGCTGCCCCTTAAAGGAGTATAGAATGCCCCAGGAATCGGGCGATAAGCCCGTTATTCAACATAAGAAACACGTCGCCCGCCTGCAGCGAGAACGTCAGCAAGCCCGCCTCATCCTGTATATCTTCTTCGGGATCTTGGGCGCAGTGGTATTGCTGCTCGTGTACGGCTGGGTGGACATCAACTACCTCCAACTTCAGCGCCCGGTCGCAAGGGTTGGAGAGACAAACCTGCTGGTCAAGGATTTCGAGGCGCGGGTACGCCTGCAACGCCAGCAGTTGATCAACGACTGGAGCCAATACAGCCAGTATCAACAGTTCTTTGGCATGGACGTGTCCGCCCAGTTACAGCAGATCGAATCCACCCTCGATTCACCGCAGGCAATCGGCACATCTGTGCTGGAGCAGATGATCAACGAAGAGATCGTCCGCCAGGAAGCGGCAAAACGCGGCATCGTCGTGAGCGAAGAAGAGGTGGAGAAGGTCCTTCAGGAGGCCTACCGCTATTTCCCGGATGGAACGCCCACTGCGACAATCACTCCGACACAAGTCACCATGCCGGACGTCCCCGCTGAAGCATTTGAAGTGGTAAGCCCCACTCCTCTTGTGACGGCGACGCTATCATTCACAGCCACCCCGGCAGAGGACGCCTCACCCACCACGCCGCCAACTGCTACGGCTACCTTTGCGCCCAGCGCCACGCCGACAACAGGCCCAACTGCCACGGCATCGCCAACATCCACCCCCTATACATATGAAGGATTCCAAAATTCCGTCGCAGAAACCAATGAAAAATTGAGCGCGCTTGGCTTTGATGAAGATTTTTACCGATCTTACTTCAAGACACAGCTTCTTCAAAACAAGCTCAGGGATGAGATAACCGCCGATGTCCCGCGCACCGAGCTTCAAGTCTGGGCGCGCCATATCCTCGTCCCGGATGAGGCGCTGGCGGCAAGCATCATCCAGCGGATTAAAGCCGGTGAAGACTTCGGCGAACTGGCAAAGGAACTTTCCACAGATACAGGCTCCGGCTTGAATGGAGGTGATCTGGGCTGGTTCGGAAGCGGCGTGATGGTTCCCGAATTCGAAACTGCCGCCTTCGCGCTTGAAAATCCCGGCGACTTCACCGAAACGCCCATTCAAAGTCAGTTCGGCTTCCACATCATTCAATTGATCGCCAAACAGGAGCGCCCGCTGACTGCCGAGCAATATAAGAGCGCACAAGACTCTGCCTTCCGCGAATGGCTGATGACCACCGCGCGCGAAGAATACAACGTGGAGATCTTCGATATCTGGCGCGAACGGGTTCCCACCGAGCCGAACTTCATCACCGCCGCCACCGAAGCCGCCAGTGTCCAACAGACTTCGCAAGCCGAAGCGCTGAAGGATTTCGAAACGACGCCGACGCCATAATATAAGTTGTTACAAGCAACAAGAAACCCCGCCTCAGAGTTCTAAGGCGGGGTTTTTCATCGTCCACAGTCTCCAATTAAGCGGCCTACCCCCGCTTCAACATTTCGTCTGTCACCTGATCCAGCCGCAGGCTGATCACTTGACTCGCCGAATCGCGCCCCATCGTCACGCCGTAGATGATATCCGCAGCCTGCACCGTGTTACGGTTATGCGTGATGATGATGAACTGCGTATCCTTGCTCAAGTCCACCAGCAGGTCACGGAAGCGCCCCACATTGGCCTCATCGAGCATTGCGTCCACTTCGTCCATTACGCAAACGGGCGTCGGCGACACTTTCAGCAGGGCGAACACCAGTGCAATCGCGGTCAGACTGCGTTCGCCGCCTGAGAGCAGAGCCAAACCCTGCTCGCGCCTTCCGGGCAGACGCGCCTCGATCTCGATGCCGGTATCCACTAGGTTTTCTGGATCGGTCAAAGCCAACCGCGCCGAGCCGCCGCCGAATAAGCGCACGAAGGTTTCGCGGAATTGCTTATCGACCGCATCGAAGGTCTTGACGAACTCCTGCTTGGTCAACTCGTCCAATTCGGCGATGACCTGCTTCAGATCCGCTTCGGCTTTTTGCAGGTCTTCCACCTGCGATTTCATGAACTCGTAACGTTCCTTTTCCTGATCATATTCGGCTTTCGCATCCGGATTGATGGGACCCATGCGCCGCAATTGCGCGCGGTGATGCGCCAATTGCTCTTCGATCTCCGGCGCAAGTTCCGTCATCACAGGCAACTGCTCGACCATCCCTTCGATCGGCAAAGGCACAGGTCCCGAAACATCAGCGGCATAATCGAACATCACCAGACCGAAATCGTCCGAGATCTTCTGACGCAAATTGTCCAGAGCCTCCTGCTTGCGGGTATGCTCCAACTGCACCTGTCCAAGCAGGCGCTCCGCATTCGCAAATCCACGCTGGGTGTTGGCTTCGCTTTCCTGAAGACGAGTCTCTTCCTGCTCCGCGGTTTCCAAATCCTTTTCGGCTGGCTCGATCTGGACGCGCATCGCTTCGATCTGCGCATTCAAAGACGACTCGCGCTCGCGCAGTTGATTCTTTTCCGCGTCCAATCCGTTCAATGAAGTTTCGGCTTCGCGCAGGCGCGCCGTCAAGTCCGCGCGGCGGGCATCGAGCCGCGACGTTTCATCGCCGCGCTCATTAAGCTTCGCCTGCGCCGCAGACAGGCTTTGTTCGGCAACTGCCGCGCGGGTGGACCAATACGAAACCTGTTCCTGCAATTCACCCGCTTCGATCTCCGCCAGTTTCGCCGCCACCACTTTCAATTCAGACTGCGCCTGCGCCGATTGATTCTCGACCTGCACCTGCGACTCGCTGAGTTTCTTTTGGATGGATTCAGACTCCTGTGCCTCGGCAGTCAATTGGCTCAACTGACTCTTCTGCCACTCCAGTTGACGCGCCATCGCCTCCGACTCCAGACCGGCTTGCTGCTCGGTTTCCTGAACCTCTCCCAGTCGGACGCGGGCTTCACGCGCATCGGTCTCCGCTTGCGTCAACCCGCGCTGCGCCTCCTCAAGTTGATTTGACAACCGCTCCACAAGCGTATTGGACCGACCGAGCTGATTGGCGAGTCCGCTCAAGGCGGAGTCGAATTCCCGTTTTCGGCGCGCCCGGCTCAGGGTCGAGGAAGAGGCGGTCTTTCCGGCGATCACCAATCCATCACCACGGAAGACTTCCCCACGCAAAGTCACAACGCGGGCATGATTCGGCAGGTCATGGACCAAACGACGGGCAGCAGAACGGTCGCGCGCAATCAAAGTTTGACCGAGCATCAGCCGGACCGTGCCGCGCAATTCCTCCGGCGGATTGACGAGTTCAGAAGCGATGCCGAGGATGTCCTCAGAGGTTTCTGAAATCTTAAAGGTTTCGGAAGTTTGAGTGAGGGGGAGCAATGCCGCCCTGCTTGCTTCGCCGGACTCGAGCAGCTGCAATGCATTCTCAAGTTCGTTCGCGTCGATCAATACCGCATCGAGCGTGTCGCCCAGTGCGGCGGCAATGGCAGTTTCGAGTTCGGCAGGCACATCGAGCGCCGCGCTCAATGCGCCGCGGGCGCCGTTGAGTTTTGCCGAACGCGCCGCATCGAGCAGGTAACGCGCACCTTCGGCGTATCCCGCCAGCGATTGTTCGGATTGCTCGAGCACCTCGATCTGCGCTTTCAAACGCGAATGCTCAGACTCTTCCTTTGTGCGTCGTTCGAGCACCGCGCGGCGTTCGTTTTCGAGACGGTCCACTTCGGCGCGTTTCGCAAGGGCTTTGTCTTCCAACTCCTGCAAGGCAAGGCTTGCCTGCTCGCGCGCCTTGCGCGCAGATTCGTATTGCGCCGCGGCTTTTTCGGCTTGCTCTCCGGCAGATGCAATCGCACGTTGCGTCTGCGCGATCTTTTGAGTCTGCGTTTCGATACGCGACTTCAATTCGTCGAGACGGGCGTTATTTTCGGCGCGTTGCTGTGCAAGCGCTTCGATCTGGTTTCGGATGGAACCGATTTGTTCTTCGATGCTCGAGCGCTCAGACTGGCGGTTCTGCAAGGCAGTTTGGGCCTTGGCAGATTGCAATTGGGCTTCGTCAAATTCGCCCTGCGCCTGGGTCACATCGCTTTCGGCTTGCTGGTAACGTTCGCGCGCGAGATGCAGTTCGTTCATCGCATGTTCCTGGTCGGAAAGGATGGACGCCTGCTGCGCGGTCAGTGAACGCCGGCGTTCTTCCAGAACGGCGAGTTCCCGGCTGAGGGCTTCGCGTTGGGTATGCAGTTCGGCGGCTTTACGATGCCACTCGTTCAGATCGGCTCGCAGCCCCGAAAGCCTTTCGCGGAAATTGGCATATCCCGCCTGAGCTTTTTCATACGACTTTTTCGTTTCGTTAAGCCGCACTTCCTGTGCGCGGACGGCATCGCGCGCGTCGGTCAGGTCGCGTTGAGCGCGGTGCCAGTGAAAGCCATACCATTCGCGCAGGATCAGTTTCAAATCCGCTTGAGCGCGGGAGAAGTCAATGGCGCGTTTCGCCTGCCGTTCCAAACTGCGGATGCGCGGTTCGAGTTCGGACATGATATCCAGCACGCGTTCAAGGTTGCGCTCGGTATTGTCGAGTCGTTTTAACGCGTCTTCACGTCGGGCGCGGTACAACCCGACCCCGGCGGCTTCTTCGAACAGGCGGCGGCGTTCGTCGGCTTTAAGCGCAAGCGAAGCATCCACCAATCCCTGACCGAGAATGGTATACGTCCGCTCGCTCAGACCAGCTTGCGCCAGCAGTTCGTTCATTTCGCGCAGACGAACGTGTTGTGAATTGATCAGGTATTCGTTACGTCCGTCGCGGTGGGCGACGCGCCCCATGGCTACTTCCGAAAAATCAAGTGGAAGCCACTGTTCGGAATTATCGAACGTGATGGTTGCGTGCGCCAGTCCTGCGCGGGCGCGGTGTTCGGAGCCGGAGAAGATCATATCTTCGGTCTTCTTACCGCGCAGAAGCGTGTAGGATTGTTCGCCCAAAACCCAGCGAAGTGAATCGGCGATGTTCGATTTGCCCGAACCGTTCGGTCCGACAATGGCTGTAATGCCGCCCGCAAATTCAAACAATGTGCGTGAGGCGAAGGTTTTATATCCTTGCAGTTCGAGGGATTTTAGGCGAAGGGGCATTAGAATTTATGATTTCAGGTTTGCAATTTTGGATTTCTTAAATGTATGATGACTTTATCTTCCGATGCGGTCAAGCGCATCTCTTGCGGCGGCTCTCTCCGCGGAACTTTTACTTGATCCTGTTCCCGTGCCCTTTATCTCGTCTGCGATCTTCACTTCCACCTCATAGACGCGGGCGTGGTCGGGTCCGCTGGTGTGGACAACGTGATACTGAGGCATTCCCAATTTCTGAGCTTGGGTCAGTTCCTGCAACTCGCTTTTGGGGTCGTGCAATTCGTCCAATATGGTGGGGCTCATCCATTCGAGCAGGGGTTGCATGAAATGGATGACACGGTCCAGTCCCGAGTCAAGATACAAGGCGCCAATCAGCGCCTCGAAAGCAGAACCGAGCAGACTCTCCCGATGATGACCGCCCGACGATTTTTCGCCGCGTCCCAGCCGAAGCGCCTGACCAAGATCCAAACGGCGGGCAAACTCTGCAAGCCGTTCGTTCCGCACAAGCGAAGAGCGGATTCTGGTGAGATCGCCCTCCTTCATTTCGGGAAAGCGATGATACGCCCACTCCCCTACAATAAAATCCAGAACGGCATCGCCAAGGAATTCAAGACGTTCGTTATCCTCGACCGCTTCGGGGTGTTCATTGATGTAAGAGCGATGCGTGAAGGCGCGCGTCAGCAGGGACAAGTTTGAAAAGGACAGACCCAGCCTCTTGTTAAGGCTGGAAGCGGATTCCACATCCCGCTTTTGGAAATTTGGTGTCACGGGAACCTCCCGGAACTCAGGGAGCGCCAGACCCACCCCCCGCGGGGGCTCGCGTTCCATTAGTTCCAAATAAGATTTTTTGAGCGGGCTGATTGTAACCTGAAATTTTCGAAGTATCAATTTTTTAAGATAGAATGGAGGACGTTTGACGGCGGTTTGAGCCTCATACCAGACTTCAAGAGAGAAACAATGACCGAAGTGAGCAATGAAACCAGGTTTTTACATGCCATTCCAATTGGTTTGGGGGCATGGCAATGGGGGGACCGTGTTATTTGGGGGTATGGGCAAACCCATACAGACAAGGACATTCGTGAAGCGTTCGATGTTTCCCTAAATCTTGGCATCCGGTTCATTGACACCGCCGAGGTCTATGGATCGGGTCAATCCGAAATCCTGCTTGGCAGATTTCTAAGGGAAACCGACCAGCCTGTCCTTGTGGCAACAAAGTTCTTTCCTTGGCCTTGGCGGCTGGTAAAAGGTTTCTTGCCCCGCGCGTTAAAGGGAAGTTTGGAAAGGATTGGTCTGGGAGCAGTGGATTTGTACCAGATCCACTGGCCTTCACCTTTGATGACGCCAGAGACCATGATGGAAGGCATGGCGGAATGTGTAAAACAGGGGCTGGCTCGCACTGTTGGAGTTTCGAACTTTGGGCAAAAGCGCATGTTGAGAGCGTATTCGGCGCTTGCTCAACATGGGATTCCACTGGCGTCCAATCAGGTCCATTACAGCCTGCTCAGCCGTGAAGTGGAAAAGAACGGTACGCTGGCACGTTGCCAGGAACTTGGCATTCGTTTGATCGCTTATTCCCCATTGGAGAAAGGTCTACTCACCGGGAAATATTCGGTAGATAATCCGCCTCCGGGTGTGCGGGCTTCACAATATCAGGAACTATTAGCAAAGCTCCCGCCTGTCATTAAAACGCTGCAGGAAATTGGGCAAAACCACGGCAAGACGGTCACTCAAGTTGCGTTGAATTGGGTAATTCGTAAGGGAGCCTTACCGATTCCCGGAGCAAAGAATGCGCTTCAGGCGCAAGAGAACGCCGGAGGGGCGGGATGGCAATTAACCGAAGAGGACATCGCCCGATTGGACGAAACTACAGACGATATCCGCGAATATTCAAAGCCGTAGATTTCGGGCAGTACCACGATATAAAAACCACAGGCTCACTGCCTGTGGTTTTTATATCAATATCCATGTTCCGCTTCAAATACATGTGAATGCATGTTGGCGATCCATTGCTTGCCGCCCTGGGTCATGTGCAAATACACTAGCGCATCGGTAATATAGGGGTTTACCCGCTCCCAATAAAAGCTGGGATATTTTCTCCTGAGATCGTTCGGGCATGTATATCCGTGTTTTTCATTCAGCCCAAGTTCTTGAAACTCATAGAATAAAGCCGGGGATTTTCGGAAATAATCGGGATCGCCCAACTGACCGACAAAATCGGCCGCCCGTACCAGTCCGCCCAGCCCTTTGGTATCTTGGTACATTTCGCCTTCAGGAGAGGGGAAACGGGTCATTTCAATGTAAGAAGCGACCACTTCTGCATCCAAATGTTCTGTCATATCATCAAGCAAGCCAGCCCCGAACCGTTCCCGAACAAATAACTTACTGCGGTCTACATGGTATGGGGTAAGCGCCACATCCGTTCCCTCGGGAGGGATGGAGATGAGTTCGTCCCCAACTCCCGTTGCAAACATGCCGTCGGCGTCCCCCCGGCAAACACCCTTGACATATCCAATATCATGACATAACACCGCGATCATGTAGTGCATCCAATCGCGGGGAGTCACTCCGCCTTCCCGCAAATGCTTTCCTTCGATGATGGATAACCCGGCAAGGGAGACCATGACAGTATGATCAATGTCATGATAAAGCGCGTCCGAGTTCGATATGTTTTCGAGAGAGAGTCTTCCGCACCATGCAACAATCCGCCCAAAATCGCTGTTGATATCGCCGTACATGCGCTTATATCCATCCTGTAGCTGCTGGACGAACATGTCCGTTATCAGACCCTGCCAGTTAAGCATAATCAATCACCTCAAAAGAGCCTTCCAGATATTTTCGAGTTTACCAGAAAGAAGAACATTTGACGGGTTTGAAAATCATATCAAGATGAGATGCAACCCATCTTATAATTATCCAAATGAACAAAAAAACCTTGATTCTGATCGTGGGACCCACTGCGGTAGGAAAAACAGAACTTGCCATTCAACTCGCGGAGCGGTTGAACGGCGAGATCATCTCATCCGATTCGCGCCTTTTCTATCGCGGAATGGATATTGGAACGGCAAAACCCTCTTCCGCAGAAATGCTGTGCGTTCCGCATCATTTAATTGACGTCGTAAACCCCGATGAGACATTGAGCCTGGCGATCTTTCAGCAAATGGCACGGGAAATCATAGCGAATATTCAGGGGCGCGGAAAACTGCCGTTTCTAGTCGGCGGGACGGGGCAATACATCCGCGCGGTAACGGAAGGCTGGAATCCGCCAGAAGTAAAGCCAGATGTGGGATTACGAAACGTTTTAGAGAATATGGAAAAGGAAAAAGGTAAAGAGTGGCTATACGAAAAACTTAGACAGCTTGACCCCGAAGCCGCCTCAATCATTGACCTCAGAAACGTCCGCCGCACCATTCGCGCTTTGGAGGTGATCTTCACTACGGGACGAAAATTTTCCAAGCAGCGCGGACAAAGCGACTCACCTTACCATTTAATAACCATCGGGTTGACTCGTCCGCGCGCCGAACTTTATCAGAGGGTCGATGAACGCATCGAAAAGATGTTCGCGGATGGACTGCTCGACGAGGTAAAAGGCCTGGTTGAAAAAGGTTACTCACCCGCTTTGCCAAGCATGTCGGCAATCGGGTATCGGGAATGCGTCAGAGTGATAAAAGGCGAATTGAACACCGATCAAGCAAAGGCGGAAATGAAGCGTCTCACGCGCGTGTTTGTGCGCAGACAAGCGAACTGGTTCAAGGAATCCGATTCGCAAATCCATTGGTTCAATCCTTCAAACGAATATGCGATCGAAAAAATTGAAGATTTAATTCGTAACTCAATTCAGAATCAGGTGTTGTAATTGACTTTTGATATTTTCACGTATATACTTGCCATATAACATCTTCACCAACGACCAAACGGAGGAGGAAGCATGGACAGCAAGTTATGGCAAAAGCATTATGACATGGGGGTGCCAACCACAATCGAATATCCAAGCGCGCCGTTGTTCCATTTTCTTGAGGACGCCGCGCGCAAATATCCAAACCGCGCCTGCACGATCTTTAAAGGCGCGGTCATCTCTTACAAGGAAATGAACGAGATCACCGACCGCATTGCCGCCGCACTCGTGGAAATGGGCGTGAAGAAAGGCGACCGGGTGGGCATCTTCATGCCGAACACGCCGCAATTCGTGATGACGTATTACGGCATTCTCAAGGCGGGCGCGGCGGTGGTTGCAACAAATCCGCTTTACACCCCGCCGGAGATCGAGCACCAAGCCAGCGACGCCGGTATCGAATACATGTTCGTGATGACGAATTTCTACGAAACGATCAAGAAGGCACAACCGAAGACCAAAATAAAGAAATTGATCGTGACGAATTTGAAAGAAACTCTGCCGCCCGTCCTTCGTGTTTTGTTCACCTTGGCGAAGGAAAAGAAAGGCGGATTCAGGATCGAAGGCGGGCTTCGCGACGGCGACATCTGGTTTCAGGATTTGCTTGCAAAGTATGCAAGCGCTTCAAAGCCTGCCATTGAAGTTGGTCCTGACGATACGGCCTTGTTCCAATATTCGGGCGGGACGACAGGCGTCTCGAAGGGCGCAGTCGCCATGCACCGCAATGTGGTGGCAAATACACTCCAAATCAAAGCCTGGATGCCCAACGTGGAGATCGGCAAGGAAGTGGTCTTGATGGCGATTCCGCTCTTCCATGTATACGGCATGGTGGCGGGTATGAATTTTGCCATGGCAACAGGCTCCAGCATGGTAATGGTTCCCAATCCGCGGGACCTGAAAGACGTACTGGATAACATTGCCAAACATAAAGCAACCATCTTCCCCGGTGTGCCAGCCTTGTATAACGGCATCAACAATCATCCTGACGTGAAGGCGGGCAAATACAACCTCTCCTCCATCAAAGCCTGCATCTCCGGTTCCGCTCCACTAATGAGAGAGACAAAGGAACAATTCGAGAAGTTGACCGGCGGCAAAGTGTTCGAAGGCTACGGCCTCTCCGAAGCGCCGACAGCCACCCACTGCAATCCGTTGGAAGGCGTAAACAAGACCGGTTCCATCGGTATGCCGTTACCCGATGTGGAAGTAAAGATCATCAGCCTCGACGACGGCGAAACCGAACTGCCGCAAGGCGAGATCGGCGAGATCGTCATTCATGGGCCGCAGGTGATGAAGGGCTATCACAACATGCCCACCGAAACCGCCAATACGCTCCGCAAATTAAGTGATGGCAAGGTGTGGCTGTTCACCGGCGACATTGCCCGCATGGATGAAGACGGTTATTTCTATATTGTTGACCGCAAGAAGGAACTCATCAAACCCGGAGGATATCAGGTCTGGCCCCGCGAAGTGGAAGAGGCGATTGCCGCGCACCCGAAGGTTTTGGAAGTGGGCGTGGCAGGCATTCCCGATGCCTATCGCGGCGAGACCGTCAAAGCGTGGATCGTTGTCAAACCCGGCGAAACCCTGGCAGAAGATGAACTTAAAGCCTTCTGCAAGGAAAGGCTTGCAGCATACAAAGTCCCCACCCATTATGAATTCAGAGGCGAACTGCCGAAGACCACTGTCGGCAAGATTTTGCGGCGCGAACTGGTAAGGCAGCACAAGGAAGCCAATCCTTCGTAACGTGTATTTGAAGAAACAAAAGAGCCTCTCCGAAAAGAGGCTCTTTATGTTATAGGGGTTCAGTTACGCCAACTGCGGCGTGCCGCTCCTTTTTCCTTGCGGAGGCGGGAAGAGTTTCTCGAATTCCTCGCGGCTGAGGGATTCAACTTCAAGCAGTTTCTGGGCGATCAAGTCCAATTGTTTGCGATATTTCTTGATGGTCGCTTTTGCTGTTTTGTAGGCATCCTCGACGATCTTACGGACTTCGCGGTCGATCTGCTCGGCGACAGCTTCAGAATAATCGCGCTGTTCGGAAATTTCTCGCCCGAGGAAGATCAATTCCTCTTTCTGACCATAGACCAGCGTTCCCATTTCGGCGCTCATACCGAGGCGGGTGACCATGGCACGCGCCATGCGCGTGACCTGCTCAATGTCGTTGGAAGCACCGGAGGTGATGTCATCGAAGATAAGTTCTTCGGCAGCGCGTCCTCCCAAGGCCATGGCAAGCGTGGCAAGCATCTTCTTGCGGGACATGAGAATGCGGTCTTCGTCCGGGCGGAACCAGGTTACGCCTCCTGCTTGTCCACGGCCGACGATGGTCACTTTCTGGACAGGGTCTGCTTCAGCGATGGCGTTGGCTACGATGGCATGACCAGCTTCATGGTAGGCGATGATGCGCTTCTCTTCATCCGAAATGAGCCGGCTTTTGCGCTCCGGTCCCATCACAACGCGTTCGATGGCTTCTTCCAATTCAGACTGGGTGATGGATTTCTTGTTGCGCCGCGCGGCAAGAATGGCGCTCTCGTTGACAAGGTTCTCCAGATCGGCTCCGGCAAAACCGGGCGTGCCGCGCGCAATTGCGGCGAGGTCTGCCTGCGGATCCAACGGCTTGCCTTTGACATGAACTTTAAGAATGGCTTCGCGCCCTTTCACGTCGGGGCGATCCAGCGTCACGCGGCGGTCAAAACGACCGGGGCGAAGAAGCGCCGGATCGAGAATGTCGGGACGGTTGGTCGCGGCAATGATGATGACATTCGTATCCGTATCGAAGCCGTCCATCTCGACCAGCATCTGGTTAAGGGTCTGTTCGCGCTCGTCATGCGAACCGCCCAACCCCGCGCCGCGCTGGCGTCCCACCGCATCGATTTCATCCACAAAGACGATGCAGGGCGAGTGACGCTTGGCTTGATCGAACAGGTCGCGCACGCGGCTCGCGCCCACGCCCACGAACATTTCCACGAACTCCGAACCGGAAATGGAAAAGAACGGCACACCCGCCTCGCCGGAAACCGCTTTTGCCAGCAGGGTCTTCCCCGTGCCGGGAGGACCCACCAGCAAAACGCCTTTCGGAATGCGCGCGCCAAGTTGAATGAATTTTTGCGGTTCCTTCAGGAACTCGACCACTTCAGAAAGTTCCTGCTTGGATTCTTCCGCACCTGCCACATCTGCGAACGTCACAGTGGGATGCTCGCCGCTGAACATGCGCGCGCGGGATTTTCCGAACGACATGGCGGCATTGTTACTGCCCTGCGCCTGACGGAAAATAAACCACAGCAAACCGCCCATGAAAATGATCGGCAGGAGATACAACGCGCCGCTCAACAAGCCGCCCCACACCGACGGCGCGCTGACTTCGATATCCACTTTGGCAAGTTGTTCGGTCGTCACTCCAAAAGTGCGGAGTTGCTCCACAAGGGTCGTATCCGCTTCCTTGCGGGATTCAAGCTCGGCGCCGTCGGAAGTGACCACCCGAATGCTGTCGCTGTTTTGAACGATAATTCGGGCAATATCGCCGCTTTGAACCTGCTGCGCCACCTTGCTGATGGTCAGCGGCTCGGTTGCAGCGTTGTTATCACGGAAGCCCATGTACAACATGGCTCCAATGGCTACAAGCAAGAGAAAGTACACAAAAAACGATTGACTACGGGAATTCACGGAATCCTCCAAATTTGATTGCAGTCGGATTATACCAACTCCACCCCTTTGACGCGGCGAAACCGCGTTTTTTTATATGATTCTCTAACACGCTTCCCTTCGACCCGAAACCTGCCTGCAAAACCCCTCAGCCTTCCCCATACCGACAACATGTCCGTGCTAATCAAGAATTAATTCCACCGGGCAGTGATCCGACCCCATCACCTGATCGTGGATAGCCACATCCCGCACACGCGGCATCAGCGCTTCGGAGACGAGAAAATAATCTAACCGCCAGCCGATGTCTCGCGCCCGCGCATTCAGGCGGTACGTCCACCAGGTATATTGGACACGTTCCGGGTAGAGGCGGCGGTAGGCATCCACAAAGCCGTTGTCCAAAAAATTCCGCACCCATTCCCGCTCCTCCGGCAAAAACCCGGACGTTTTCTCATTCGTTTTTGGGTTTTTCAAATCAATCGGTTTATGAGCCGTGTTGAAATCGCCCGTGATGATGACCTGCTCCCCTTTCTCATGAAGCGGCTTGCACAACTCCAATAGATGCGCGTAAAACTCGAGTTTGTACCGCACGCGGTCATGTCCGCGTTGACCGTTCGGGAAGTAAATGTTGAAGAGACGCAGATCAGCCCAACGGGTCTGGATGACGCGCCCCTCCACATCAAATTGCGGCGCGTTCATTCCCGTCACGATCTCATCCGGCTTCTTTTTATAGAACGTCGCCACCCCGCTATATCCCGCGCGCTCGGCGGAATTCCATTCATACGGCAATCTCAAACTGGCGTGTTGTTCTTCATTTAACTGTTCCGGTCTCGCCTTCACTTCCTGAAGGCACAATGCATCCGGTTCTTTTTCAAATGCCCAATCCAGCGCGTTCTTTCCAAGCGCGGCGCGAATTCCGTTCACATTCCAGGTAATGATTTTCATCGCAATCGCCAATTTTGTTTTATGGTAAACTAGACCAAGAGACAGGAGAGTTATGGATCATACTACCGTCAAAAAGATACTGTGTATCGAAGACGAACCGGAAATGATCGATTTGATCAGGCTCATCCTGGGGCGCCGCGGATTCGAAGTGCATGGCGCGGCAGGCGGTTTGGAGGGCATCAAGATGATCCGCGAGATGCTCCCGGACCTCATCCTGCTCGACCTGATGATGCCCGACATGGACGGCTGGGAAGTATACCAACAAATGAAAGCCGACGCCGCCACGCGCGACATTCCCGTGATCGTCGTCACCGCCAAAGCGCAAAATATAGACAAGGTACTTGGTCTGCACATCGCCAAAGTGGACGACTACATCGCCAAGCCGTTCAGCCCGCAGGAATTGATGGATAGTGTGGACAAAGTTTTCAGCCAAAGACCGTAACGAATTAATTTCACTCTGACAGGGCAGCCCGCGCGCCGCCCTGTTTTGCGATATAGATATGCCCCGCTTCATTCATGTAAACAACCTGACCAAACCCGTCGAACAGCCCGCGCGCGTGGGCTTTTGCGACTCCTTCCTTTGCAAACTGCGCGGGCTGATGTTTCGCCCCCGCCTCTCCCCCGACGCAGGCTTGCTCCTCGTCGAGAAGCGTGATTCACGCCTCGACACGTCCATCCACATGTTCTTCGTCCCGTTCGACCTTGCCGTTTTCTGGATCGACTCCGATATGACGGTCGTGGACAAGGTCATTGCAAAATCATGGCGTCCCGCCTACCTTCCAAAAGCGAACGCCAGATACACCCTGGAAATCCACCCCGATCACTGGGAAGATTATGAAATTGGCGACAAGGTCGAATTCAAGAATGCGTAAGTTCACAGCTCTCTTATTATTGCTTGCAATCATGGCTCCCCTGCATCCCGTGCAGGCTCAGGATGGGACGGGTCCGGTATATATCGTCCAATCAGGGGACAGTCTCTCCTCGATAGCATCGCGTTTCAACGTCAGCATGAACGAGTTGATGTCCACAAATGGCATCACTGACCCGAATCAACTGACAGCGGGTCAGCAATTGATCATTCCGGGCTTGGAAGGAGTTGTCGGGGTTCTAAGCACGGAGTTCATCAACTTCGGCGATTCCTATCGCAGTCTCATGCGGCAAACGCAAGTGCCTGAAAGCCTGTTCAGGAAACTCAATCGCGTTGTCAGCCCGAGTGAATTTTATGTGGGCGTCAGCATGATCATTCCCGTCCAATCGGAAAACCCGAACAAAAAACGACTTTCGCCCAAAGCGGGCGAATCCCTGTTTGAATTGGCAGTGAAAAACGATACGGATGTCTGGTCTCTCGTCAGCATCAACGAATTGGATGGCACATGGGACGGACTGCCGGATGATACATTGTTTGCTCCCGGCGAAAATAACGGAGAAGGCACGGGCGGCCTGCCCTCGGCATTCATCAGCGCGGAAATTCGAGACCTGCCCATCAAGCAGGGAGGCACAGGCGTCATTAAAGTCAAAGCATTGCCGGATGTCAAATTGGGCGGTGTGCTTGTTGATCATCCATTGAATTTTTTCCAGGATGAGGACGGCTCACAGATCGCCCTACAAGGCGTCCATGCTTTGCTGGAGCCGGGCGTGTATCCTTTGCGGTTGGAAGCAACCCTTCCAGATGGAACCACACAAGTCCATGAGCAATTGATCCTGATCATTTCCGGGAATTATCCGGACGACCCGCTTCTTTACGTCGACGCCGCGACCATCGAACCCACTTCGACAGAGTCGGAACAACAAGAGTTGGTGAAACTAACGTCACCTGCCACACCAACCAAACTGTGGAGCGGAGATTTTATTTCTCCAGCCATTGCCTACGCTGAATCAACTTACTTCACTTCAAGATACGGAAACCGCCGCACATACATCGGTCAAGGTACAGACATGCGGGTTAATGGCTTTCACACCGGGCTGGATTTTGGAGGCGGAGACGGACTGGCTATCACCGCGCCCGCAACTGGAAGGGTGGTCTTTGCCGGTCCATGGACGGTGCGCGGGAATGCCACCGTCATTGATCACGGCTGGGGCGTGTACAGCGGGTTCTGGCACCAGTCTGCGATCCAGGTTCAGGTCGGGCAGATGGTTCAGCAGGGCGATGTGATTGGGTTGGTCGGCGGGACGGGGCGCGTGACCGGCGCACACCTGCACTGGGAATTGTGGGTCAACGGCATCCAGGTGGATCCGCTCGATTGGTTGATTCAGACCTACCCGTAGGTCAATGAGGCGTCGCGTCGTTGCGCTGCATCCACGAATATGCCACACTCATGAAAGGATTTTTCGGATATGACCAATGTCATCAATTTTTTGAAACAAAGCGATATTTTTTATCAATTCACACCCACCCAATTGGAATTGGTGGGAAATTTATGTCACGAGGTTGTCTTCAAAGCGGGGGAAATCATTTTCCAGGAAAATAGCGGGAGCAAGGAATTGTATGTGATCGCGCAGGGGG
>CAZLWG010000003.1:0-117558 GCA_964563315.1 uncultured Anaerolinea sp.
ACCGCGGACCTCACGGACCCGAACCGTGCGCTCTACCGGTCTGAGCCACACCCCGTCACAAAGCGTGCGAATTATACCATTCGGTTTTGTTTTGGCAAGCCGAATCAGGGGTTCAACGTCACTTCCACGCTGTAGAGATAGACCAATTTTCCCAACTCCGGGTCGCTGACGTTTAACATCGTGTTATCCTGCCGGAAGGTCAAACGCGCAAGCGTGGATTCCTCCACTTTATAAGGCAGGACCGTTTCAAACGGCTGCGTGTCGACGCCGTCAAAATCCAGCACGCGGGTGATGATCGTCTTCCCGTCTTCGGCGATCAGTTCGGCAAAGACCGGCTCATCGTTCACGGGCCAGATGCGTCCCTCCAGATTCACTTGACCCGCGTAAAAATCCGCTTTTTCCTTGATGCCGGTTATGGACACGCGTTCGTAGATCATATTCCCCGGCGGGTTCACTTGAGGGCTTCCGACCGAATACAAAAGCACAGGCATGGTATTGAGCGCCTGGATCCGGCCGAATTTATCCTTCGTGCTCACGCGGATGGATCCCGCCTCGGAGACCGCGCGAATTTCGAACGAAAGTTCGAAGCGCTGAAAGATTCCCTTTGGGTTGGGCGTGACTTTTTTGACAATGCGTTGGAGAACGCGCCCATCCTCTCCCAACAAGTCCACCTGCACCACACCGCTATCGCCCGCCGCAAGGATGGCTTGCACGGTAAAGGGGGATGTGAGACTCGAGAGCGGACCGGGCGACACGAACTGGATTTTTGCAAACTGGGTGAAACCCGCCGCAAACGTCGGTGTGGGGCTGGGGATTTCGACCTCAGCCGTTGGCAGCAGGGCAGGCGTTTCGGTGGGCGCGGCGGTCGGGGTCAATGCCGCGGCAGTGGCAAAAGCCGCCTGTCCCGTCATGGCGACCACGGTCGGCAGGTAATCGGGCGGCAAAGGTGTCGGCATGGATTCGGTTGATTGGGAGCAAGCAGATAGAAATCCGAGAAGGGAGGCGAGAACGATGATTTTTTTCTTCATAAGTAAAATGGAAGAGACGCCCTTGCAGGCAGGGCGTCTCTTTGATGTTTCCAAATTTACAGCCCGTAGATGTCGGTGTATTTTTTCGTCAAATAACGGACGTACGCGGCCGAGTCGATCTTCGAGCCAGTGACGCGCTGAACGAGGTCCTGCGGATCATACTTATGACCGTGAACATGAATCTTCTCGCGCAGCCAGCCGAGCAGTTGATCAAACTTGCCCTTGCGGATCTGCTCGTCAAGATCGCGGATGTCTTTGTTGATCTGCTCCCACAACTGCGCGGAGATGATGTTGCCCAAGGCATAGGTGGAGAAGTAACCGATCATGCCGCCCGACCAATGGACATCCTGCAAAACGCCCTTGGCGTCGTTGGGAGGCGTGATGCCGAGATAATCCTGCATTTTCGCGTTCCAGATTTCGGGCAGGTCTTTGACGGCAATACTGCCATCCACCATGCCGATCTCGAGTTCGAGGCGCAACATGATGTGCATGTTGTAGGTGGCTTCGTCGGCATTGACGCGGATCAAGGACGGCTCGACTTTGTTGATGCCTCTGTGGAAGGCTTTTAAACTTACGCCGTCCAACTGGGAGGCGAAAACTTTTTTGAATTCAGGGTAGAAATGCTCCCAAAACGGAAGCGAACGCCCCACCAGGTTTTCCCACATGCGCGATTGCGACTCATGCACTGCCAGCGATGTGCCGCTCTCCAGCGGCGTGCGTTCGTAGGCAGGGTTGACCCCCTGCTCATACATGGCGTGACCCGATTCGTGCATGGCGCTGAACAACGTTGCGATGGGGTTGTCCGCCTCGTAGCGATTGGTGATTCGGACATCGTCCACGCTGAATGTTGTCTCGAAGGGGTGTGGCGCCTTATCCTGCCTGCCGCGGCTGAAGTCATAGCCGAATTCCGCAATGATCTTTTCGCTGAAATCCCACAGTTTCTTCTCGTTGTATTTCTTATGCAGGAAGTCATCCTTCACCTGCTTCACTTGCGCAATTCTCTTGAGCAGGTCCACCTGTTTCGGGCGCAGGTTGGCGAAGATTTCCTGCACTTCGGCGGTCTTCATGCCCGGTTCGAAGTCGTCCAGCAGGACATCATAGGGGTGGTCGGCGGGCGGGAAGAAGGAAACATATCGCTGGACCAGTTCCACGACCTTCTCGAGATGCGGGCGGAAGATGGAAAAGTCCGATTTCGATTTCGCTTCCACCCATGCTTCGAACGCCTTCGAGGCCGCCACGGCGCGCTCCGCCACGAACGAAGCCGGCACGCGCATGGTCTTGTCGTAATTGCGGGCGGCAACCCGCACCAGGGCCGCTTCATCGGAATCGGAGCCGCTGAATTCGCTCTTCAACTTGTCCAGCAGGTTCCCCACCTCCTCCGAGGTGGCTTTCTCGTGCGCGATCTTGCCGAGCGTGGCAAGTTGGCGTCCGCGCGCTTCGCTACCGCCGGACGGCATGCTCACCTGCTCGTCCCACTCCAGCACACTCGCGGCGTGGTTGATATCGGAAACCTCTCCGAGGATTTCCTTGAGTTGTTCCAACGTTTCGGACATGTGGATTCTCCTGATCTTGTTTGACGTGAAAAGACGCCTCGCACCAGCTGGCGCCTGATTCGGTTTTCTGAGGCAGTTCGCCCATCTGTGAGCGGACTGCCGCGCGGGTCGGATTGTATCGCAAGAGAGTGTATTTTGGCATCCTTCGCTGGGATTGAATTCAAACATACGTTCATAAGCCGTCTGTAGGTCAGGCTTTTAGCCTGACACCCTATGGAAAATTGTTATATGCTTTCCCACTCTTCACAACATCCTCCCACGCTCTGCGCACTCCCAACTGCGATCGTGTTCCCATCTTTACACGCCGTCCTGATCCGCACACACTGCGACCCCGAAACCTGCTCCGTCCTAGTTCCCGAGATGCAGTTTCTTATATAGTCGGCATTGCATGTCCCTCCACCCGTACACGCCTTACACGTCCCATCCGCCTTCGTCCCACACTCACAAGTCCCCGGCGCTGGCGGATCCGGCGGATCGACGCAACACTTATCCCGACAAACTTGAGGTGACGTACACTCTTCATATGTTCCACCCCCACATTCTGCCGGGTCACAGGCTGCCCGCACCACGCTAACGCTGCCAAACAATAAAAATATTCCCAGTAATAATCCCCACCATTTATTCATCTACCCTTAGTTATCTCAAATCTCAATCACTTGGTCAAGGATTACATTTTCGTTCATTATTCCCCTTTTCCCCTGCACCATTTAAAATTTGAACTGCTGAACTCCAGCAACTGAGCGAATCCTCAGATGATATTATATTCATCAAACCACGATTCTCAAAAAATTTAACATTTCCTCTAAGAAAACTTGGTAATCCGTTTGCCATAGTTGCAACAAATCGAATCGCCGAAACACCCACATCAGAATTTGAATAGCGATCTAATCCCATATAGAAGTAAACTGAGTTACCATTGATTATCGTCTTAAACGAGGTTCCAGTATTTGTACTTAGCACCGTCATCCCCTCCGTTCGCGCCGCATTGGTAAAGACAAAGTTCACGTTGCGTATCGCTGTCGCCTCCCCCGTATCCGCTCCCTCCGGCGCAAATGGGGCGATCCACAGCTCGCGCATGGGCTCCTCCGCCCCCATCTGGTATACATTGGTCAGCCGCATCTTCGTCCCATCTACATCCCCCGCCGCGATCATCCCGGCAAACTGCTCAAAACTCACGCCCTTGTCCCCGCCGCGCCCTTCCGCGCCGCCCCGCGCCTGCCACACCTCATACAGCATCTTGAGCGTAAACTCCCCCAGCGCCGCCTCCGATCTCTCCTGATTCCACCGGGTCACTTTGCTGTCGTTGATCTTGACCGCGCCAATCCCTTTGCCGTCCAGGTTGTCCGCCGTCATGATCTGAAAGTTAACAGGCACTCCCTCCACCTGCACTTCCACCACTCCCGTGTCGTAGGCGGGGGTAAAGTCCAGCGGGGTCTCGAGGGGTGTTTCTGTCATCGTCGGCGCGGGCACAGGCGTGTCCGTCATTGTCGGCAGAGGCGTCGAGGTGACTTCCAAAGCGGCTGTCACCTGCGGGGCGTTCGAGCAGGCGCAAATCAAAGCAAAAGCGGCGAGAAAAAAGACCGGTTTTTTCATTGTAAGTTCCCTCTGATTCTACAACAAGTTTACGGGCATTTGTGGTTCACGCCCAAGCCGTTCAGCGTCAGGTACACATACATCCCTTCGCGGATTTCGACCTTCTGGATCTCCGGCTCACCCGGCACGAACAGGTCGTAGGCGGTGTACACGCCGGGGTCTACTTGGGCTTCGTTCAGGTAATCGGCATTGGTGTACGCCGAATATAGATAGATCTCGCCGGGTTCGAGCAGGATGTCATGCTCGGTGCAGTTTTTTACGTAGGCGGGCTGGGGCCAGTCGGTGAAGGTGAAGTCGGGCACGGCGCTCAGATCGCCTTCGATGCTGCTGAAATCGGTCATGGTGGAGACCCAGCCGGTCGCATCCGAGCCGGGGATCTGGACCTGCACCCAGCGCGAGAGCACATCCTGCCCGATGACGTTTGCGCTTTCGCCTTTATGCAGCACGCCGATCTGGTTGTAGGGCAAGCCGGGTCCGCGGCGGATGTAGAGATTGCCTTTGGCCGCCGTAATGGTCACACCCGGCAAAGGCGTTGGAGAAACTTCGGTGACTGCCGGAACAAGCGTCGGCGTAGGGGGCGGCGTTGAAGTGATCGTGGCTGTTGGACGCTGGAGGGTGGAGGTCGCTTCCATGATTTGGGGCGCATTGTCCATCGTCTGCGCTCGAAAACATCCCTGCAAAAATAAGATCAATGTCAGGGCAAATAAAATCCTTTTGCGCGCAGTCATGTCTACTCGTAACGAAGCGCTTCGACGGGTTCGAGGTTGGCGGCGCGGCTGGCAGGGTAAATGCCGAAGAACAAACCGATGACCGCCGAGAAGCCTGTCGAAAGCAGGATCGCATCCACGCCCACGACCGGGACGAAATCGTTCCCGGTAGCCGCGGCGACTTGCCCCACTACGAAGGCGATGAACCAGCCGAACATGATGCCGATGATTCCGCCGATGAGGCTCAGCAGGGAGGATTCGGTCAGGAATTGGAGCAGGATGTCGCGTTTGCGCGCGCCCAATGCCTTGCGCAGACCGATCTCGCGCGTACGTTCGGTGACGGACACCAGCATGATGTTCATGATGCCGATGCCGCCGACCAGCAGCGAGATACCCGCGATGCCGCCCAGGAAGATGGTCAACACCCCTGTAATGGTTTCGAACGTGGAGAGGAAATCCTGCTGGGTGAAGACTGTGAAATCGTCGTATCCGATGGGCGTGCGGTGGCGGGCGCGGATGATGTTCGAAATTTCTTCGACCGCCTGCGGCACGGCTTCGGCGGATACCGCCTGCACGAAGATGACATCCACCTGATCGAGCGCGCCTCGTTTGATGAGCCGCGCCTGGGCGGTTGTAAACGGAATATACGCGGCGTTATCCTCACTGCCGAATGCGCCGCCGCCTTTTTCAACCAGCACGCCGATCACGCGGAAGGGCTGCCCCTCGATGCGGATCGTCTCGCCGACCACGCCGTCGGCGTGGCCGAACAACGCATTGGCGGTTTCGGGTCCGAGCACCGCAACAGACATCCGCCCGAGGATGTGTTCCTCGTTGATGAATTCGCCCTCCGCGACCTGCATGTTGCGCACGGTGGAATACGTCGGCGTGACGCCCGAAATGGTGGTGGTGGTGTTCTCACCCGAAAAGGTCAAGGTGCCGTTGCCTTGAATGACTGGAGCCACCAGTTCCACCGACGGTGCGGCGAACGGGTCGGCAATGGCATCCGCGTCTCCCAGCGTGAGCGGACGGTCATTGTTTCCGCTTCTGCCGCTGCCGGGTCCACCGGGAGGACCTCCCCCCTCCATCCCGCCGCTGAATACAAACAACAGATTGGTCCCAATATCGGATATGGAACCTGTGATGGTCTCCTGCGCGCCATTGCCGACTGCCAGCATGGCGATCACTGCCGCCACGCCGATCACGATACCGAGCACGGTCAGACCGGACCGCATCTTGTTCCCGTTCAGGCTTTCGAGCGCTTCGAGGATGGCTTGTCCAAAACTCATTTCTTCCTCCCTGTGCCGTCGCCGTTGGTGGTGTCAAGTTCGCCGTCGCGCAGGCGGATGACGCGCTGGGTTTGCGCGGCAATGTTGGGGTCGTGAGTCACAATGATCAAGGTTGTGCCGCGCTCCTTGTTCAAACTGAGCAGGAGGTTCATGATCTCCTTGCCGACCTTGGAATCCAGGTTGCCGGTCGGCTCGTCCGCCATGATGATGGCGGGGTTGTTGACCAATGCGCGCGCCACCGCCACCCGCTGCTGCTGTCCGCCGGAAAGTTCGTATGGACGGTGTGTCAT
Source organism: uncultured Anaerolinea sp. (assembly GCA_964563315.1). Lineage (GTDB taxonomy): Bacteria > Chloroflexota > Anaerolineae > Anaerolineales > Villigracilaceae > Villigracilis. The sequence goes on from CAZLWG010000003.1 coordinate 6,458, forward strand.
GCGGTCGCCCAAACCAACGGCTTCGAGCGCGGCTTGCGCAAGTTCGCGGCGCCCTTCGGTGATGCCCGCATAGCGCAGGGGGAGTTCCACATTCCCAAGCGCGGTCAGGCGGGAGAGCAGGTTGAAACTTTGGAAGACGAATCCCACCTTGCGGTTGCGGACGCTCGCCAGCTGGTCGTCCGTCATCGCCGCCACGGATTCGCCGTCCAAAATATATTCGCCGGAGGTGGGGCGGTCCAGACAGCCGAGCGTGTTCATCATGGTGGACTTTCCAGAGCCGGAAGGTCCCATGATGGAGACCACTTCGCCGCGTTCGATCTCGAAGGATACGCCCCGCAGGGCATTCACTTCGATCTCGCCCATCTTGTAGGTCTTTGTCAAGCCGCGCGCTTCGATCACCCGATCCATCTGTCTAGCCTCCAAACATGCCCCCGTTGAAGGACGGCGGGTTGATAATGATCAGGTCGCCCACTTGGATATCGCCGTCAACCAGCACGCTCATCGTATCGGAGGAAGCGCCGAGTCGGATCTGAACCTGCACCGGCATCCCATCCTTCAATACATAGACCGCCCGGTTCCCGTCCACCAGGCGCACGGCGCGGTTCGGGATCAGGACCACATCCTTCACTTCTTCCACCACGATGTTGACGGCGGCGGTCATGCCGGGTTTGACCAGCTCGTCCGCATCCGTCAATTCGATGGTCACGGTAAAACTGACCACACCCTGGACCGTCTCGCCCGCCTGACCGACCTTCACGACCTCGCCGTGATATTCCCTGCCGAGGATCGCATCGAACGATAACGTTGCAGACTGTCCGACAAAGACGCTGTTGATATCCACCTCGGAGACCTGCACATCCACCAGCAGGCTGGAGAGGTCGTCGATTCGGAAACCCGCAGTGCCGGTGGTCACTTGATCCCCGATTGCGGGCATCGCCTGAGTGACCGTGCCGTCGAACGGCGCGGCCAAATGCGCCATGTTCAAGGTGGCTTGGGCGGCATCCACCCGCGCCTGCGCCGCGATCACTGCATCCGAGTCGGGTCCTTTCAGGAGGCGTTCGTACTCGCGGCGGGCGTCATCGAGGCGCGACTCGGCCAACGCCAGGTCTTTCTCCGCCTGTTCGATCACATCCTGACTGGCATACCCCTTGTATTCCTTTAAACGTAGTTCGCCGAACTGGTCGTACACCCACTCTTTAATGTCGATCTTCCCGTTCAATTGGATGCGCCAATTGTAGGCTTTATCATAGGCCTTCTCGGCTTTATCCACCGCCTGTTGAGCTTCGAGCAGGGCGGTATCGGAAGTAAGCAGATCGTCCAGGGCTTTTTGGGCGTTGACCAGATCCGCTTCGGCGAGAATGATGCTCTGGCTGAGGGAGGTTTTATCGAGGCTGGCAAGCACAAAGTCGCGCGAGATGCGGTCTCCGACCTCCGCGTTGACCGATTCCACGATCCCGTTCGTCTGCCAGTTCAGGTTGGCGCTTTGCCGTGCGCGCACGCTTCCTGTCGCGCCGACGAATGCCACCAGGTTCCCGCGCTCGACCGCCGCCGTTTGGAACTGGCTGACCGGGTCCGGCCTGCGGGAGACGAAAAACACGATGATGAATATCACCGCCGTCAAAACGCCCAGGATGATCCAGGTGCGGCGGGAAAATCTCGAAAAAAATTGTTTCATTGCATATCCTCCGATATAAAGTCCGCCCAGAGCGGGACATTCTTACGGGATTGATGGGTTATGGTCTTATAACCATGCATATAAAGGCAGTATCGGTTTTTATGCCCGTGAAGATTGTAATTCAACTGGTGCGGTGCAGGCTTGTTTTGAGGCCATGATTAACAATTGTCTAATGATAAAGTCGTGACGATTGTCTTCTGCTTTTGTGACATTTACGCCTATGTATGTCCGAATGGATTGGGTATCATCGCAGGAAGCGCATTTATATGCATCGCTCATTTCATTGGAGGCACAATGCAGATCGTCCCAGGCGAATTTTTAGCAATAGACCGCAAGGAACGCGCCAACCGCCCGTTTTTTGATTTGGACCTTCGTCCGCCCGAGGTTCGCACCTGCGATTTCGATGATGTCGTCATCGAATTCGACCCGGAGCGCGCCATGGTGGAGGCTTCGCGCTGCATTCACTGCCCCGACCCCGCGCCTTGCATGCTCGCCTGCCCCACCCACAACGACATCCCCTCCGCCATGTGGCTGATCGAGCAGGGGCGCTTCGTGGAGGCGGCCGGCGTGTATCACAAGACCAGCTCCCTTCCCGAGATCTGCGGGCGCGTTTGTCCGCATGAGGCGTTGTGTCAGGGTTCCTGCGTCTTGAACAAACACCAACAGCCCGTGCTGTGCGGCGAATTGGAAGCCTTTACGGTGGATTACGAACGCCGCACGAACGGATATATCATTCCGGTCGGCACACCCAACGGGAAGAAGGTCGCCGTCATTGGCGCCGGTCCTGCCGGGGTTGGCTGCGCCGAAATCCTCGTTTCAAAGGGATACGAGATCACGATCTTCGATTCGAAACCCGCTCCCGGGGGACTTCTGGTGTACGGCATTCCAAACTTCAAGCTGCCCAAGGACGTCTGGCAGGAAAAATGGGAGGAATTCGAACGCGCCGGAGTGAAGTTCGTGCCGAATACCTACATCGGCAGGGACAAGACCATCGACGATCTTTTCAAGGAAGGCTTCGAGGCGGTCTTCATCGGCGTCGGCTCGGAAGTGGACGCAAAGATGGAGGACACCCCGGGAACAGACCTGCCCGGAGTCTATGAAGCGACCGATTTCCTGATTCGCGGGAACGTGCCGCCAGACCAGCTTCCTGATGATATGAAGGAACCGCTGCTCGTCGGCAGACGCGTGGTCGTCATCGGCGGCGGCGATACCGCTTCCGATTGTCTGCGCACCGCGCTGCGCCTCGGCTCGGAGGAAGTCACCTGTCTGTACCGCCGCACGGAAAATGAAATGCCCGGCGGAAAGAAGGACCGCAAAATGGCGCGCGAGGAAGGCGCGAAATACCGCTTCCTCACCCAACCCGTCAAATTCATCGCCGGCGCGGACGGAAACCTCGCCGCTGTGGAGTGCATCGAGATGAAACTCGGCGAGCCGGATGCAAAGGGTCGCCGCAAACCCGTGCCGGTCGAAGGCTCCAATTTCAGCATTGCCGCCGATACCGCCATCCTTGCGCTCGGATATTGGCCCGATCCCATCCTTGGCAAGACCACTCCCGACCTCGAAACACGGGACTGGGGGCTGATCGACGTCAAGGATAAGAACACAGGCGCGACCTCGCGCGAAGGCGTCTTCTCCGGCGGAGACTGCGTCACCGGACCCGACCTCGTCGTCACCGCCATGGTCGGCGGGCGCAAAGCCGGGCTTGCCATCGACAACTATCTGAAAAACAAGAAGTAATAAATACCTGTGAGGGCAGGTTTTTGGCAAGGCGGGGTTCTTTGAACTCTGCCTTGTCCTTTTTAATGTCATTGCGAGTGATATGTGCAACCTGCTGTTGAATGCAATAGCCGGTCTTCCGATTGATTCGGGAACGGCCAGCCTTGCCTTGTAAATGGGTATAATCCGGCGCATGTTTCTGCGCATCCTGCGAGGGCTCGAAATCACCATCCTCCTCCTCATCGTTGCCGCCATCACGGGCTTCAGCAATCCCTCGCTCACCAACCCGATCGAAAAGGTCCGCGCCTATACCCGCAGCATCGAGTTCGATTACACCGCCTGGATGGCAAACGCCGCCTGGCTGAAGGTCCGGTCCGCTTCCATTCACCTTCCACAGACTCTGGGGCGTGAAGAACAAAAGCAGATCGTCCAGGAATATCTGCGGACCACCCAGTTCATCCTCGAAAAGGAATACGCCCTCTCCAGCCTCTACGCCGACGCTTCGGTAACAGACAAGGAAACCGCCTCCGAGTCACTTCGCGGCGAACTCGCGGCTTTATATGAAAGGCAGTCCAGCCTTGCGCCGCTGGCGGAAGCCGTCCTTCAGGAACAGGTCGGCGTCATCCTTGCGGAGATCGGACTCACCGCCGCAGGACAGCCCCTGCCCAGCGTCTGGTATCACTCCACGCCATTGCCCATGGCGCTCATCGTCTCCCCGCGCGAACGCATCGGACAGACCGCCAATATCTCCGTCGAGACCGGTATCACAGTGGACGAACAAGCCGCCCTCGAATCCCGTGTGGATGCGGGCTTGAACGTCTCGTCCCTCGTCGTCCCGGTCGGCGGGGTGGGCGTATACCCGACCATGGTCATGCGCAGCACCGACCTCGGATGGGTCCTCAGCACCATCGCCCACGAATGGATTCACAACTACCTCACTTTCCGTCCGCTTGGGATGTTATACGACCATACCCCGGAACTGCGCACCATGAACGAGACGACCGCCTCGATCGCAGGCGACGAGATCGGAGCGCTGACCCTCGAAATGTTTTATCCGGAATTGAGAAGCGCCGCCTCACCCCCCAGCCTCAGCCTGATCTCTGCCCCGTTCGACCGCCCCAACCCCGGAGACCTGCCCCGCCCGCCCTTCGACTTCCGCGCCCAAATGCATGAAACCCGCATCAACACCGACGCCCTGCTGGCGGAAGGCAGGATCGAAGAAGCCGAAGCGTATATGGAAGCTCGCCGACAGATATTTGTGAAGAACGGCTACCTGCTCCGCAAGATCAACCAGGCCTACTTTGCGTTCTATGGAGCCTATGCCGATGTCCCCGGCGGCGCGGCGGGAGAAGACCCGGTCGGGCCCGCCGTCCGCGCCCTGCGCGAAGAAAGCGGCTCCCTCGCGGACTTCGTCAATACCATCTCATGGATGTGGAGTTTCGAACAATTAAAGGAGGAAGTTGATGAATAGTATTCATGTCATTGCGAGCCGCGCTCCTGCTCTTTGCGGCGAAGCAATCTCCAATCATGCAGGAGGATTGCTTCATCATGGATCGCAAAAGAATTCTTTGAGATAATCACATCATGAAACGACTTGTATCCGCCCTTATATTTCTGGTCCTTCCAACATTGGCGCTTGCCGCCTGCTCTCCAAAACCGGAAACGCCCGCCGCCGAACCTCCCATTGTGCTCAGCCCGGTCATTCCGGATACGCCCACGCCGGAGTTCACCTGCTCGCGCATCACGGTCGAGCCGACTTCCACGCCAAACACGGCTGTGCCATTCCCCTCCGTCAGCGCGGACGATTTTTCCATCGGTCCCGCCGACGCGCCTGTGACCCTGATTCAATACTGCGATTTCCAGTCGCAGGGCTGCAGTTCCATGAATTCGATCGTCACAGAGATCATGTCACAGCGGGACGACCTGCGCGTTGTCTTCCGTCCCCTGCCGTTGATCGGAATTCTCGATAAGTCCGAATTGTCTGTGCTTGCCGCGCTGGCCGCCGATGAGCAGGACAGGTTCTGGGAGATGCACGACCTGTTATTTGCAAGATACGCCGAATGGACGCCGCTCACACCGGCTCAATTCGAGGCATGGCTATTAAAGGAAGCGCCCGGCGCGGGTTTGGACGCGGATCGGCTTTCGGCGGCGATGAAAGCGGAAGAGACAGCGGACAGGCTTGCGTCCATGTACGAAGCGGCAAAGGACTTGCAGATCGCCGCCGTCCCGCTCATCCTCATCAACGGGGAGCAATTCTTCCTGCTCGATTATCAGAACATCAGCGACACGGTCGGCATTGTGGCGCTGGGGCAAAAGCAATTTACCGAATGCCCGCCGTTCGCTATAGACCCTTCGAAGCAGTACCTCGCCGCCATCGAAACAGAAAAGGGGGATATTATCGTCGAATTGTTCGCCGACAAGGCTCCGCTGGCGGTCAATTCGTTCGTGTTCCTTGCGCGGCAGGGCTGGTACGACGGCGTGACCTTTCACCGCGTGATACCCGGCTTTGTGGCGCAGGCAGGTGACCCTAGCGGTACGGGACGCGGCAACCCGGGGTACTTCTTTGATAACGAGATCAGCGACCTGCTCTTCAGCAAACCCGGGCTGTTGGGTATGGCAAACTCGGGACCCGACACCAACGGCAGTCAGTTTTTCATTACCTTCGCTCCGGCGGCGCACTTGAACGGCGCCTACACCATCTTTGGGCGGGTCATCAGCGGCTTGGAGGTGGCCGAACAGTTGACCCCGCGCGACCCCGCTGGCGGGCTCGATCTGCCGCCCGGAGATAAAATACTCCGCATCACGGTGGAAGAAAAATAATGCAGACGAATAAAACACACTGGTCTTCCACGCTCACCCTCGGCGTCTTTGGCATAAGCCTGTTGTTCTTCCTGCTCATTTCATTCGGCGCCTTCCTCGGCTCGCTGATCGACCTCGTCTCGGGCGGGGGCAATCCGGTCGGCGGGATCATCGTCGCCTTTTCCTTTGGGTTCAATACCGTCCTGCTCGGTCTGTGTGCCTGGTTCGTCCTGCAAAAGAACCTCGGTCGCGGATCTGCCGACCAGCCGCTTCGGTTCCCCTTCGCGCTCTGGCATATCGCCGCGCTCCTTGGCGTCATGTTCCTGGGCGCGCTGATCGGCGGGTTGATCACGCTCACTGAAATGGTCTGGCTCGGCTGGTTGACGCTGCCGTTGTTGACCGTGCTCGTCATCGTTCCGCCCATCTTGTTGTTGTTCGGAATCGGCTCGCACGGCTTGGACGCCGGACCGCGCTGGCGCTTCTTTTCCGTCTTCGGCTTGAGCCTGACGCTTGCGCCCTTCCTGATGATCGCGCTCGAGATGATCGTGCTGGTCGTGGGCATCGTCGCCGTTTCCGTGTACATTGCCCTCTTTCAACCGGATATCGTTCTGGAGTTGGCCGAACTTCCTTTCCTGCTCGAATCCGGAGCCGATGAGGAAGCCCTGCTGTCCTTGCTGGCGCCGTATATCGCCAACCCCTATGTCATTACCGCCGCGCTGGGGTACATTGCCGTCCTCGTCCCGCTGATCGAAGAATTGCTCAAGCCGCTGGCCGTCTGGCTCTTTGGCAAACAGCTCGGGTCTCCCGCGCAGGGCTTTGTGCTGGGCATGTTGAGCGGCGCAGCCTTCGCATTGTTCGAAAGCCTGAACGCCAGCGCGGACGGCTCCTCCGGCTGGGCGGTCATCGTCAGCGTCCGCGCAGGCACGAGCATCCTGCATATCGCCGCCTCGGGGCTGGTCGGTTGGGGCATTGCCTCGGCTTTTACGGAAAAACGCTATGGGCGTCTCATTGCCGCCTATCTAACGGCGGTGCTGGTGCATGGGGTCTGGAATGCCGCCGCGGTAGGCACCGGGATCTCCGCCATCGGCGATTCCATCGGCAGGCCCGAATGGCTGTACGCCTACGCCCCCGCCCTCGTCTGCGGAATGCTGGTGATGGGCATCGGCATGGTCGCCGTGTTGATCGCCTCCAACCGCAAATTGAAAAGGACCGAAGTCCGGGTCGATCCGCAAGAACAGGTACAATCATCCCCATGAACTATGCATCCACCGCGCGGGACGGCGACTTGGCGCAATTGGTCGGCCTCACGCACAAACATTTCATCATCACCCTCTCATCCGGCGGCGAATTTCAAAGTCATCGCGGCGTGCTCCAGCACGACGACCTGATCGGCAAACCCTGGGGCTCGCAGGTCTTCAGCCACACCGGCGCGCCTTTCTTCCTTCTGCAGCCCTCCCTCGCCGACCTGCTCAACGAACTTCCGCGCACCACCCAGATCCTGTACCCCAAAGACATCGGCTACATCCTCATTCAAATGGGCATCGCCCACGGGCAGACCGTGATGGAGGCGGGCACGGGTTCCGGCTCGATGACCATTGCCCTCGCTTCCGCCGTCGGCCTGGATGGCAGGGTCGTCTCGTATGAGCAGAAGCAGGATGTGCAGAACCTTGCCCGCAAGAACCTCGAACGCGTGGGGCTCGCCTCGCGCGTGGACTTCAAACTGCGCGACATCTCGGAAGGTTTCGACGAGACCGATGCCGATGCCTTCTTCCTCGATGTGCAGAACCCCTACGATTACATCCCGCAGGTGCGCGAAGCCTTGAAACCCGGCGGCTTTTTCGGCACGCTCATACCCACCTTCAACCAGGTGGAAAAGACTCTCATGGCATTGAGGAAGCACCGCTTCGCCTTTTTGGAAGTGTGCGAGATTCTACTCCGCTATTACAAACCCAACCCCACCCGCATCCGTCCCACCGACCGCATGGTGGCGCACACGGGCTTTCTCGTCTTCGGACGGCGCATCGAACCGAGCCTCGACCCGCGCGGCGAAAAGCTCGAAGATGAGATCATCGGCATCGAGAAGGGACTCTAGCATGTTCCGCCGCCGCGGCATCGGCAGGTCCCGCCAGCACCCTGTCCCCCCGCTTTTGAAGCGCGCCCATCATTTAATGGCATCCGGTGACTACACCGCCGCCGCCTCCGCTTTTTACGAACTGGCGCGCAAGGCGGAAGACCGCTTCCCCGAACGCGCCCCCATGCTCTATCTCGAAGCGGGGCGCGCCGCCCTCCTGGCGGGAGATGGGAAAAAGAGCGTCCCCCATTTCCGTAAAGCCCTCGCCCTGCTCGGAGCCCAGCGCCGTTTTCAGAGAGCGCAGGTTGTCGGTCGGCGCATCGTGGCGGAACTGAACGAGCGCGGCATGACCGCCGAAGCGCAGGAGATCTCCGCTGTGGTTCAAAACAACCTCGCCGCGGATCAAGCCCCGAATACCCAAAGCCTGCCGCCTCAAAAAGCCGTCCTGCCCACGCACTGCCCGTCCTGCGGCGCGGCGCTCAAACCGGACGAAGTGGAATGGCTGGATCAGGTCACTGCCGAGTGCGGTTACTGCGGCAGCCCCGTGCGGGGTGGAAATTGACATGACTGCGATCACGCCGGAATACATCTCGCAAAAACTGCGCGAAGCCGAAACGGACCCGGCCGCGGCGCAGGAATATGCCGAAATGGCCGTGGAACCAACCACCCGCATCAAGTGTGCGGCGGTGCTCGTCCCGCTCATCCACTTCGAAGACCAATGGCACATCCTCTTCACCCGCCGCACGGACCGCGTCGAATCGCACAAGGGACAGGTCTCCTTCCCCGGCGGCGCCTGTGACGACGGCGAGACCACGCCCGAGCAGACCGCCCTGCGCGAACTCGAAGAAGAGATCGGTGTGCAGCCTTCCGAGGTGCGCGTGCTGGGCAGGCTCGAGCGCATGATCACCATCAGCAGTTTCCGCGTCAGCCCGGTGGTCGGCCTCATCCCCTTTCCCTACGCCTTTCGCGTGGCCGGAGTGGAAGTGGCGCGGGTCTTCACCATTCCGCTCTTGTGGCTGGCGAACCGCGGCAATTATTGGGAGTTTTCCTTCCGCGAATCGGATCGTTCGCTCATTGCCTATCACCCCTACGACGGCGAATTATTATGGGGCGCCACCGCCCGCATGACCGTCAACTTCCTGAAAGCCCTCGACCTCCTTTAGCGTCATTGCGAGGGCGCAGCCCGAAGCAATCTCCCAATTTATGATGTCGCTGCGCGAGGGCAGGCCTCAAACGGCGCAGCCCGAAGCGATCTCTGCAATAAAAAATCCGCCATCCTGAGATAACGGATCTTTTTTGTTCCACAAAAGGCGGGGTTATTCCCCTTCGCCTTCTTCGTCCTTCTTGCCGCGTTCCACGCTGAGTTCGGGGGTGGCAGCTTCTTCGACAACTTCGCCTTCGGCGGGCGCTTCCTCGGCTTCTTCCTTCGCCGCGGTCACCACCGCCACCATGTCGTCGGGGTCGTTCAACACCACCACTTTATCGGTCAGCATCGCGTCCACTTCGCGCACGCGGATGCCGTCGCCGATCTCCTTCAGGATGGAAATATCCACCGTCACGCGCTCGGGCAGGTCGGTGGGCAGACATTCCACTTCCAGCCGTTCCACGTTGTGCACCAGCACGCCGTTGTAATCCTTCACGGCCGGCGAAACGCCCACGAATTGGATGCCCACCGTCGCGCGGATCTTTTCCTTCAGGTCCACGGCCAGGAAATCCACATGGGTCAGGTTTCCCTTGATGTAATCGCGCTGGCGTTCGCGCACGAGCGAAGGGTATTCCTTGCCTTCCAGTTCGATCGTCACCAGGCTCGAAGCCGTCAGTTTGTTCATGATCAGGTTGGTGCTGTGCGCTTCCAGCGAGATCGCCACCGGGTCCACGTGACGCCCGTAGATCACCGCCGGTAGTTGACCGGAGCGGCGCAGGGCGTTCACCTGCTTGCCCGTCACTTCGCGCCGCACAGCCTTCAATACTACTCTGTCCATCGAATTGCTCCTCGGGCGCCTCTCACCGCGCATCTCGCGGTTACCTTCGCCCTGTGAAAGATTTTGCCAACTTCTTCGGCAGAAAACGCGCCTCCGTGCGGAGGCGCAAAGTTGACAACGGCTTGGATTTTATTCGCTCCCGCGGGTTTCGTCAAGGAAGGCCCGGGTCGCTGCAGGCCCCTTCGCTGGGCGAAGCGGTCTCCGGGTTCAAAGGGCAGGCTTCTCCCGCCTGCGTTTCATCTCTATCGCCACTGCCGCCGAGGCGTCGTCGCCGCGTTCTTCGAGATGGCGGATGATGCTCGCATGGGATTCGTCGTCGCGGTTCTGACTCAGCTTCGAGGCGGCTTCGAGGCGCGTCACCTCCAACGCGAAGCCTGCCACGCCTTTCATTTCCTTTTCCACGTAATCGGCGGGCAGACTCTCCAGACTGTAGCCCGTGTCCACTTCATGCCTGCCCACCAATCCGCTCAGCAGGGACTTGAGTTCCTCCCCCGCCACCATGCGCGCCCGCCCGTACACATGCACGTTGACGTAATTCCACGTCGGCACGTTGACGTGGTTGTACCAGCGCGGCGAGATGTAGGCATGCGGTCCCTGAAAGATCAGCAGCACCTCCTGCTCTCCGAAGCTCTTCCACTGCGGGTTGGCGCGCGACATGTGCCCCAATATGGTCAGCGAGCCGTCCGCGTTCTCGATCACCTCCACCGGCAAATGCGTGGCGGCAAGTTTCTCGCCGTCGCGCGAGACCAGCGTGGGAAAGCTGTTCGCCTTGAGGAAGGCCACGATCCTTTCCCGGTCTTCTTCGCGATAATATTTTGGGATGTGCATCCAGACTCCTGCGGATAAACGGAATTTTCGGGCATAGTTTAACCGAAAAGCGCCCCTTGTGCAGGAGGCGCTTTTTTCATCAGGGATGGCTTCCCGCCCTTGACCGTACCCATAAGGGGTCGGGTAAAATGGTTAAATAAACCGGAATGACCATGCAAAATATTCCCGTCACACTCGCCCCATTCTTTCAGGAATATGATTTTATGAACCTGGACACGCAAAGCGATGCGGATACGATCATCGAGCGCACGCTGCGTTTTGGCACGCGCGCCGAACTGCGCTGGCTGTTTGGCATCTATTCCCGCAAAAAGATCGCTGGTTGGGTTCGGGCATGGGGAAGGTTTGCCCTGCCCGCGCCGCACCTGGCCTTTTGGCAGTTGATGCTGGAGATCGAATGATGCAGGATGTGTTTTGGAATACGGTTACGCCTGCAATGCGGCAGATCATGACCGCTTTCTCGAAAACACGGCTGGCAAAGGAGTTTTATCTGGCAGGCGGCACGGCGCTGGCGTTGCAAATGGGTCACCGCCTCTCGGTGGATTTGGATTATTTTTCGAAGACACAAAGCGACATCCCCGCGCTGACAGAACCCTTGCGCCGCGCATTGAAGGATTTTGCCCCTGTGCTATCGGATAGTTCGTGGGGTAACCTTATGTTTCTGGCAGGGGGTGTGCGCGTGGGCTTTTACGGATACGGATATGATCTTGTGCGCCCATGGATGCAGACCGAAGCAGGCGGGCTTGCCAGCGTGGAGGATATTGCCCTGATGAAAATGGACGCCCTGCTTGCCCGCGCCAGCCGCAAGGATTTTTACGATTTGTATTTCATTTGCAGGCGGATCTCACTGCGGGAATTATTCGATATGGCTCCGCAGAAGTACCCCGGCGTGCGCGATTTTGAGGCGCAAGTGGTGAAGCACATGGTGTATTTCGACCGCGCCGAGCAGGAAACGCCGCCGCAGATGATCGAGCAGGTGAGTTGGGACACCGTGAAGGATTGGTTTCGAAAACAGGCAAAGGAATTGGGGAACAGTTGGTTATAAGCCGCCCTTCCATCATGCGCATCCAGACTCCTGTTAACGGATAAACGGAATTTTCGGGCATAGTTTAACCGAAAAGCGCCTCCTGCACAGGGGGCGCTTTTTTCATCAGGGGGCGGGGCGCATTCTGTTAACTGACCGGGTCTTGCGGGTGGTCGTTATCCCACATGGATACCAGGTCATCGGCGGTCTTGCCGATGTTCTCGCGGTTGATGATATTGCCGGTGAAAATGCCGATGATATTCAACGCGCTTTTTAGAAAACTATCCATGCGGTATTGCACGTCGAAGACGCCTGCCAAATCTATGTTGGGGAGCCAGGTGCCCAGCCCTTCCACCTTGACGCCGCGCCCGGCGCGCAGGTTTTCGATGATGATGTCGCGCAGTTCCTTGATGACCAAATCTGCCGTGCCTTCGTTCAAGCCGGTGGCGCGCGCCAGTTGGCGCACCAGTTCCTGCTTTTGGACGGTATTGCCCGCTTCCACGCGGGGACGATAGGCGTTGATCGCCGCAATCCTAGATGCCATAACAGTATCCTCCTGTATCATGATGAAAGAATTGTTTTCGAATGGGGCTTTTTATTGGGTGCCACGCCCCCTGAATGGTTATAATTTTATGGAAGATGCCGCCTTCGACAAGAGGTTTTAATGGTACTTTGGTGGGATTTTTTCCAATTTCCTATAAGGAAATTTTGGAAAATCGCCGAATTGATTTTGCAAGGGACGACCCGAATGATCTCCTGCCTGAATGTTCATAACTTGCAGGGAAGAAGATCGGAAGATTCAGGCAGGAAACCGGCAAGATTCAGACAGGAAACCGGCAACATTCAGGCAGGAATTGCCGCGTTTCTTCGCAGGAATTCGATCAGATTCAGGCAGGAAATTTGGCACACAGAAACGGTGGTTTCTTTCCCCGCCCTTGACCGCATGGGGAAGGGGTCGGGTAAAATTGAGCGAGACAGGTTAAGTTTTACAGCAAGCGGAGACAATGATGGCTGAAAACAACGAACTCGAAAAAACCTTGTGGCAAGCCGCGGACAAAATGCGCTCCAACATGGACGCGGCGGAATACAAGCATGTTGTGTTAGGCTTGATCTTTCTCAAGTACATTTCGGATGCCTTCAATGGGATGCATGCCCAACTGGTAGAGGGGAAAGGCGACTTCGAAGGCGCGGACCCCGAAGACCCTGACGAATATCTGGCGAATAATGTTTTCTTTGTGCCTGAAAAAGCACGCTGGGATTATTTACAAGCTCGTGCAAAACTCCCAACCATCGGCAAAGACCTTGATGACGCGATGGATGAGATCGAAAAGATCAATCCATCCTTGAAAGGTGTTCTCCCCAAAATCTACGCTGACCCCGAACTGAACAAACAACGCCTGGGCGAGTTGATCGATCTGATCGGCACGATTGGCTTCAACCAGGAAGGACATCAAGCCAAAGATTTACTCGGCAGGGTGTATGAATACTTCCTCGGTCAATTTGCGGATGCGGAAGGCAAAAAGGGCGGACAGTTCTACACGCCTGAAAGTATCGTGAAATTATTGGTAGAAATGCTTGAACCCTACAACGGACGGGTGTATGACGGCTGTTGTGGTAGCGGTGGGATGTTCGTACAAAGTGAAAAGTTTGTCTTGAACCATCAAGGTAATATCAAGGACTTGTCCATCTTCGGGCAGGAATCAAACCCCACCACCTTGCGCCTTGCCAAGATGAACCTTGCCATTCGCGGCATTGACGCCCAACTCGAACTCGGCGACACCTTCCTGAACGACAAGCACTCCGACCTGAAAGCGGACTTCATCCTTGCCAATCCCCCGTTCAATATCAGCGATTGGAGCGGGGAACAACTGCGCGACGATGTGCGCTGGAAATATGGCGTGCCGCCCACAGGCAATGCCAATTACGCATGGCTACAACATTTCATTCACAAACTCAGCCCCAACGGAACAGCAGGCATCGTGCTTGCCAATGGCAGTATGAACAGCAACTCAGGCGGCGAAGGCGAGATTCGTAAGAATATGATCGAAGCAGGGCTGATTGATTGTATGGTGGCTTTGCCTTCGCAATTGTTTTATAACACGATGATTCCCGCCTGTTTGTGGTTCTTGGCTCGCAATAAAACAAACCATAAATTTCGCAATCGTTCAAACGAAATTCTGTTCATTGACGCACGTAACCTTGGCGAAATGGTCAATCGCCGCAATCGAAATTTAACTAATGAAGACCTTGCTTTGATTTCTGGCACCTATCACGCTTGGCGAAATAAAGATGGTGAATATCAAGACAAGGCAGGTTTCTGCAAATCTGCCACGTTAGACGAAGTTCGCAATAACAATTATGTTCTTATGCCAGGGCGCTATGTAGGCGCAGAAGAAGCCGAAGATGACGGCGTGCCTTTTGACGAAAAAATGAACGCACTCACTGCCGAACTTGCCGAGCAGTTTGCCAAAGGCGCAGAACTAGAAGGAAAGATTCGCGAGAATTTAATGGGGATAGGTTATGGGTTCTAACGCTTGGCAACGTCATAAGTTAGGAATAATTGTCGATGACATTGCGATGGGACCCTTCGGTTCTAATTTGAAAGTCGATAATTTTATATCTGAAGGCGTGCCTGTGATCAGGGGTGGAAATCTGAATGATGGCGGTTTTGAAGACGATAACTTTGTTTTTGTCTCAGAGGAAAAAGCAAATTCTCTAAAAAGAAGTCTTGCATATCCTGATGATTTAGTGTTCACACATCGTGGCACCATAGGTCAAGTGGGTATCATTCCTCATGGTAAATATCCAAAATATTTGGTTTCGCAATCTCAAATGAGATTAACAGTTTCAAGGAAGTATTTGGAACCGAAATTCCTTTATTACTTCTTTAAGTCACCTATTGGACAATATGAATTACTAAAAAATGCTTCTCAAGTTGGAGTACCTGCAATCGCTAGTCCTACCACGTCGTTAAAGGAAGTCGAAATCGACCTTCCTCCTCTTCCGACCCAGCGCCGTATCGCGGACATCCTCTCCGCACTGGATGAGAAAATTGAACTCAACCGTCAAACCAATGCGACGCTGGAAGCAATTGCAAAGTCCATTTTTAGGGAGTGGTTTGTGGAGTTCAATTTTCCTGGTGTATCGGGTGAAATGGTGGAGAGTGAGTTGGGAGAAATACCGCAGGGGTGGATGGTGGGTAAGCTAAAAGATTTTGGAGACATAGTGTGTGGCAAAACCCCATCCAAATCAAACCCAAATTATTTTGGCGGCAAGATACCTTTTATCAAAATACCTGATATGCACGATTCTGTTTTTATCACCAAAACTGAAGACTCTTTGACTGGTGAAGGTGCTCAATCACAGAAAAATAAATTTATACCGCCCTATTCAGTTATTGTGAGTTGCATTGCAACTGTGGGTTTAGTTGCGATTACTTCTGAGAAGAGTCAAACGAATCAGCAAATAAATGCGATTATCCCAAACCGCGAATATTTGCCTTTTTATCTGTATTTTCGTACAAAAGAATTGGAAGGAGTACTAAAGGATATGGGCAGTGGAGGCAGCGCAACTTTGAATGTCAACACTACAAGTTTTTCAAATATTGATTGTATTATTCCGCCCAATGATGTTTTGAAAGATTTTCATAAAATCGTTAAACCCTTGTTTGAAAGAATACTTTCAAACGAACAACAATCCGCCACGCTGGCATCCCTACGCGACGCGCTCCTGCCCAAGTTGATGAGCGGCGAGATCGAAATAAAAAATAATTAGGAGGAAATAAAATGGCACGAGATTGGGAAACCACCTTTCGCGAATGGTCAAAACCATCGAGTGATACAGAAGAACAGAAATGTAGTAACACTGAGAAAATGATCAGGGCGGCAATTTCTGAAAGCCCAGCCTTATCGAAACGAAATATTGATGTCTTTGCACAAGGATCTTACAGGAATAACACAAATGTACGTCAAGATAGCGATGTTGATATTTGTGTCTGCTGTCAAGATGTATTTTTCTATGACTTACCTTCTGATGGCTCAATCACAAAATCCAGTGCGGGTTTTAGCGATGCAGATTATGGATATTCCCAATTCAAGAATGAAGTTGAGTCTGCGCTTGTGGCAAAGTTCGGGCGAAATATGGTCACTAGAGGGAATAAAGCATTTGATGTCCATGCGACGAGTTACCGCGTTGACGCCGATGTAGTTCCAACTTTTGAGCATAGGAGATACTATCAATACGCTAGTCAGATCAGATTTCACAAAGGCACCGAATTACACCCAGACAAAGGCGGGAAGATTATTAACTGGCCAAAGCAAAATTATGATAATGGCGTTGGTAAAAACAAAACCACAAACAATAGATTCAAATTTATTACTAGGGCGATAAAGCGCTTGAAAAATGAAATGGAAGAAAAGAATATATCTGAGGCAAAGCCTATCCCATCTTTTTTGATAGAATGCCTTGTATGGAACACCCCTAATAATGGCTTCGGTCATACCCAATATAGTGATGATGTCCGTTATGTTTTGGCACACACATTCAATGAAACGACAACCTTTGAACGCTGTAAGGAATGGGGTGAGGTCAACGAATTAAAATATTTGTTTCGCTCAAGTCAGCCTTGGACTTGGGAACAAGCTCATGCTTTTTTAGGAGCAGCATGGGATTACGTAGGTTTCAAATAGGATGTCTGTTTATGATTACTGAAATTCAACTATCAACTTTGGTGTTCTTTGTTGCAGTAATTTGGGGTATTTCTCTCATCTTACAAGGTACTCCACTATCCTTTGATTTATTGAAGCCCTTTACCAATGTAACTGGGGTATTGGTTTTACTTCTTGCTTTTTTCGATAAATGGGCTTGGCATTGGAAAATCTTTTATCCTTGGTTGGTTTCAACCCCTTATATTGAAGGTACGTGGAAGGGGAAAGTTAAGTCAAACTGGATAAATCCAGAAACCAAACAGAGCATTGATGATATCGACGCTTTTTTAGTTGTTAGACAAAAATTCTCAACCATTCACGCACGCCTTATTACCAAGGAGTCAAACTCTGAGTTATTAACAGGTGAAATTATCAAGAATGCTGACGAGACATGGCAATTTGTTGGTGCTTACAGAAATACACCTAAAATATCAATAAGAGACAGAAGCCCTATTCATCATGGGGCAATTATGTTGCAGATAAAAGGACAACCACCAATTGGGCTTGAAGGGCAGTATTGGACTGATCGAAACACGAAAGGTGAGATAACTTTTTCAGGTTATAACAGTAAAAAGTTTTATGATTTCGGCACTGCCAGCAGTGCTCGCTACCCAAAGAAACAGGGTAAATGAAACTCTACGAATCCGAAATCGAACAACTTGCCCTTGACCTTCTCCATGACGAGAACGGCTATGATGTCCGCTTTGGACCCGACCTTGCCGAAGGCGCAGGCAAAGAACGCGACTATAACGAAGTCGTCCTGTCTGCGCGTTTGCGCTCTGCTATAGACCGTATCAATCCCAATCTCCCCGCTGGCGCACGGGATGACGCCTTCAAGAAGGTCATGCGCTCAGCGGCGTTGACGGTCATTGATAACAACGAAGCCTTTCACCGTCTGCTGGTGGATGGGGTGGATGTTCGATTTCGTTCCCCTCTCCCTGAGGGAGAGGGCAGGGTGAGGGCGGATAAGGTTTGGTTGGTGGATTTCAACAATCCAGAAAACAACGAATTTCTGGCGGTCAATCAATTTACCGTTATTGAGAACAACACGAACAAACGTCCCGATATTGTGATCTTCATCAACGGTTTGCCTTTAGTAGTCATCGAATTGAAGAATGCCACCGATGAAAATGCCGATTTATATGCCGCGTTCAAACAACTAAAGAACTATCACGAACTTTACATCCCCTCCCTGTTTACCTATAACGCCTTCCTTGTCATCAGCGATGGCTGGTTCGCCAAGGTCGGCACGATCTCCAGCGATTATCCGCGCTTCATGGAGTGGAAGACCGCAGACGGCAAAACGATTGTCGATTCAAAGACCCAGCCCGAACTCGAACCGCTCATTCAAGGTCTGTTCAATAAAAAGACCCTGCTGGATGTCATCCGTCATTTCATCGTCTTTGAAAAGACCCGCGAGAAAACCGTCAAGAAGATCGCCGCCTATCACCAGTATTACGCGGTCAACAAGGCGATCCTTTCCACCTTGCGCGCTTCTGCTGCCAATGATAAATCCGTGCGTGAAGACCCCGCCGAATATGGCTTACCCAGCGTCGCAGAACAACCCATCGGCGATAAACGCGCAGGCGTCATCTGGCACACGCAAGGCAGCGGCAAAAGCCTTTCGATGGTCTTTTACACGGGCAAACTGGTGCTGGCAGAGGCGATGAACAATCCCACCATTGTAGTGCTCACCGACCGCAACGATCTCGACCAGCAACTCTTCGAAACCTTCAGCAATTGCCAGAGTTTGCTCCGTCAAACCCCTGTCCAAGCTGCCAACCGTGATGAGCTAAAGAAACTGCTGGCAGTGGCGTCGGGCGGCATTGTCTTTACCACCATTCAAAAATTCCTGCCCGATGAAAAGGGTGCCGCCTATCCCCTGCTCACCGACCGCCGCAACGTAGTTGTGATTGCGGATGAAGCCCATCGCAGTCAATATGACTTCATCGACGGCTTTGCCAAGAATATGCGCGACGCCCTGCCGAACGCTTCTTTCATCGGCTTTACAGGTACGCCCATTGAAATGGCGGATCGCGACACCCAGGCAGTCTTCGGCAATCACATTGACGTCTACGACATTCAACAAGCCGTGGAAGATGGAGCGACGGTTCGCATCTACTACGAAAGCCGCCTCACCAAAATTGAGCTTTCCCCCGCCGACCAGAAAATACTCGACGAGCGCGTCGAAGAGGTCACCGAAGATGACGAACTCACCGAACGTCAACGCCGCTTCGCCAAATGGACAAGCGTTGAGTCGGTGGTTGGAAGTGAACCACGCATCAAACAAGTCGCCGCTGATTTGGTGACTCACTTTGAACAACGTCTCTCCGCCGCCGAAGGCAAAGGCATGATCGTCTGCATGTCCCGCCGCATTTGTGTGGAGATGCATAAAGAGATCGTCAGCCTCCGCCCAGACTGGCACAATTCTGATGATGACAAAGGCGCAATCAAAGTCATTATGACGGGTTCCGCCAGCGACCCGCTCGACTGGCAGGAACACATCCGCACCAAGGCACGCCGCAAGTCCATTGGCGATCGGTTGAAAGATCCCAAAGACCCGCTCAAACTGATTATCGTCCGCGATATGTTCCTCACTGGCTATGATGCGCCGCCTTTGCACACCATGTACATCGATAAACCGATGCAGGGTCATACCCTCATGCAAGCCATCGCCCGTGTCAACCGCGTCTTTGGCGACAAAGAAGGCGGCTTAATCGTTGATTACATCGGCATTGCACAAGATTTGAAGAACGCTCTGGCTGTCTACGCCGCCCGCAAAGGTCGCGGCGACATCAAGCACGACCAGGAAGAAGCCGTCGCCAAAATGCTGGAGATTTACGAAGTCACCGCCAACATGTTTGGCACATTTGACTATCGTAAATACTTCACACTACAACCTAGAGAGAAACTTGGTTTCATTCTGGACGCGGCAAACTACATTTCCGATCTCACGGAAGAAAAAGAAGGTCAAACCGTAAGGAATGGCAAGGAACGTTTCAAGGAAAATGTCATTCGCTTGCAAAAAGCCTTTGCCTTATCTGTGCCAAATCCCAAAGCCTTTGAAATCCGCGATGACCTTGCCTTCTTCCAAGCCATCAAAGCCCGCTTCAACAAGTTTGACGACCAAACCAAGACCCGTACCAATGAAGAGATCGAAACCGCCATTCGGCAGATCATCAACGACGCCATCATTTCCAGCGAAGTGATCGATGTCTTCGACGCCGCAGGAATAAAGAGACCTGATATTTCCATCCTCTCAGATGAATTCCTCGATGAAATCCTGCACATGGAACGCAAGAACCTTGCTCTAGAATTGCTCAAACGCCTATTGAATGACGAAATCAAAACTCGCAGTCAATTCAACCTGGTGCAAGGCAGGAAATTCTCCGACATGCTCGCCGAAGCCGTCAAGCGTTATCAGAACGGTTTGATTACCTCCGCGCAAATCATCGAAGAGCTCATCAACCTCGCCAAGAATATCAGGGAAGCTGACAAACGCGGCGAACAAATGAATCTCCGCGTCGATGAACTTGCCTTCTATGATGCCCTCGCTGATAACCCCACCGCCGAGGCTGTGCTAGGTGATGTCACCCTCAAGCAAATTGCTCACGAGTTAGTGGATAGCGTGAGAAAGAATACATCCATTGACTGGCAATTGAAAGAAAGCGTCCAAGCCAAATTGCGCGTGATGGTCAAGCGAATATTGAGGAAGTACAAGTATCCGCCCGATGATCCCACCACGGGTGAATATACAGTGTCTGTTACAAAGGTGTTAGACCAAGCAGAGTTACTGGCTGATTTCTGGACCAAGGAAGGATAAGTAGATTATGGCAAGCAAAGAAAATACTGTTTGGGTTGTCCGCGCTGGACGATTTGGTGAAGGGGATGCATTGTTTTTGAAGAAAAACGTAGTTGCAATTGGGTGGGAAAATATGGGCGATCTTTCGCTAATTAAACCCGAACGTGAAGAATTTAAAGTCAAAGTGCTGGAAGCCTATCCTGAAACCAAACCTGGTGCAGTTCCATTGGCAGCAGGTCAACCATTTCGGTTTATTCATGAAATAAAAGTTGGTGATGTGGTTGTCTATCCATCCAAGAATGACAGACAGGTTCATATTGGGATTATACAAGGGGATTATAAGTACAACCCGACATTAGACAAGAACTTTCCGCATATGCGTTCAGTCAAGTGGGAAAAGACATTGCCGCGTACATATTTCACACAAGGTGCATTGTATGAGATCGGTTCTGCGATGAGTCTGTTTCAAGTGAAAACATATGCAGATGAGTTTATAGCAGCATTGGAAGGCGCAATCAAGTCGACAGAGACCGAGATTGAAGATGATACTGTAGCATATGTGGTTAGTGATATTGAGCAAAATACCCGTGACTACATAATCAAGCGGCTTGCACAACAACTAAAAGGTCACCCGTTTGCGCATTTTGTTGGTCACCTTCTAGAAAAGATGGGGTACAAAATTCGAATATCACCGGAAGGTCCTGATGGAGGAATTGATATCATTGCCCATAAAGATGAGCTTGGCTTTGAACCTCCAATTATCAAAGTACAAGTAAAAAGTAGGGAGGGCAATGCTGGCGACCCGGAAGTCTCTGCATTGTATGGAAAGATCGGAAACGGTGAGTTTGGGTTGTTTGTGACCCTTGGGTCATTTACCCGCCCCGCCCTGAGTTTTGCGACGAGCAAAAGCAATTTACGCCTTATTGATGGAGATCAATTAGTAGATTTGATCCTTCAATATTACGATCAACTGGACTCAAGATACAAAGGATTGATTCCCCTAAAACAAGTATATGTGCCTGAGACATTGGAGGAATAAAGCAAGGTGAGCGTACAGGCGAAGTCAACACGCTGTATCAGTTGAAATCCGCGTGCGGGTATAATCCCCGCACATGAAACGCTACATCCTCTTCACGGTCTTCATCTCCGGCATGACCACCCTCGCCGCCGAGCTTGCCGCCGGGCGGCTGATCGGCAACGTCTTCGGCACCAGCAACCTCGTCTGGGCCAGCATCATCGGGTTGATCCTCATCTATCTCACACTGGGGTACTTCCTCGGCGGCAAATGGGCGGATAAAGACCCCTCTCCGCTGGCCATGTACCGTATCCTGGCTTGGGCGGCTTTCACGGTCGGGTTGGTGCCCTATCTGGCGGTTCCCGTCCTCAGGTCCGCGGCAGAGGCGTTCGAAGCCTTGAGCGTCGGCATTCTGGCAGGCTCCTTCGTCACGGTGCTGGTCCTCTTCATCGTCCCGGTCACCTTGCTCGGCGCCGTCTCTCCCTACGCCATCCGCCTTTCCATCGAGAACGCCTCCGAGTCCGGGCAGGTCTCCGGACGGATCTACGCCGTCTCCACCCTCGGTTCCTTCATCGGGACATTTCTGCCCACCCTCGTCTTCATCCCCACCATCGGCACCCGCCTGACCTTTATGCTCTTCGGTCTCACCCTTCTCATCGTCGCGCTGGTCGGTCTGGCGCATTTTGCAGGTCGGCGCGAGATGGTCAAACTGCTTTGGATGCCCCTCGTGCTGGTTCTCATCGCCGTCGCTTTTTCGAGTTCCGCGCTCAAGCACAACACCGGGCAGGTCTATGAGACCGAGTCCGCCTATAACTACATTCAGGTGCAGCAGGTCAACGGTTTTACGCTTCTGCGCCTGAACGACGGGCAGGGCGTCCACTCCATCTATCATCCCGATACGCTTTATTACAACGGACCCTGGGAGCAGTTTCTCGTCGGTCCTTATTTTTATCCGGACCGCTCGCCGGATGGCGTTCAACGCATGGCCATCGTCGGTCTTGCCGCGGGCACGGCGGCGCGTCAGGCGGCGGCGGTGTACGGCAGCGACCTGCAAATAGACGGCTTCGAGATAGACGGTAAGATCGTGGATGTCGGGCGGAAATATTTCGATATGAACCTGCCCAGTCTGAACGTCATCGTCGGCGACGGCCGCCTGGGCTTGGACCGCAGTCCGCACACCTATGACATCATCGCCATAGACGCCTACCGTCCGCCCTACATACCCCCGCACATGACCACGCTCGAGTTCTTCGAGATCTGCGCCTCCCACCTCGCCGACGACGGGGTGCTGACCCTGAACGTCGGTTCCACTCCGGGCGACCGCCGCCTCATCGACGGTCTCGCCACCACCATGTCCCGGCTCTTCCCTTCCATTCACATCATGGACATCCCCGGCACGCTCAACACCATGATCTTCGCCACCAAACAGCCCACCTCACCCGCTGCCTTCGCCGCCAACATGACCCGCCTCGCGCAGGACCCCGGCCTCGATCCCCTGCTGGTCACCACGATGGCCTCCACCTATGCCCATCTTCAGCCGGGCTACCAGACCACCACCGTCTTCACCGACGATCTCGCCCCCATCGAATGGATCGTCAATAACATGGTCGTTTCCTTCGTCCTCGAAGGCGGTCTGGAGTTTTTGCAGTAAAGCGCCATTGTCATTGCGAACGGCGGCTTGACGCCGCGAAGCAATCCCCTCCATTGAAAAGACCGTTTCGCTCTGCTCGTAGCGACATGTTATGGACAACCATGAAAATCCTCTCCTACCTCCTTTCCTTCCTCACACCATTCGCGCTGATCGGGCTGGCGCTGCGCATCCTGCTCACGCCGATCTTCTTTACTATTGAATACAACCTGCCCTGGTTCCCCCCGGACGAATACGGCTTCACCAGGGAAGACCGTCTCACCTGGGCAAAACCTTCGGTGGAATACCTTGTCAACAATGCCGATATTTCCTATCTTGGGGATCTGCAATTCGAGGACGGGAGCCCTGTCTATAACGAACGCGAGCTCAGCCACATGGAGGATGTCAAGGGAGTCGTGCGGGGGGCGCTGCGCGTGTGGCATTACACTCTTCTGATTCTTGGCGTGCTTGGGCTGGCTTCCATGCAAATGGACTGGTTCCCCGAATATCTGGACGGTCTGCGCCGCGGGGGCTGGTGGATGATCGGGCTGGCGCTCACCCTCGGTCTGGTCGCGGGCGCGGGCATCCTGTTGGACCCCGCCATCTTCTGGGCCTTCTTCTCCGGTTTTCATTCCATCTTCTTCGAAGGCGACTCGTGGCTCTTCTATTATTCCGACACCCTCATCCGCTTATTCCCCATCCGCTTCTGGCAGGATGCCGTGGTGTGGGCGGCGGTCATTTCGTTGGGGGGCGGCTTGGCTCTTGCGTTGGGGTTGAAAAAAACGGTAACCACGGTCGATCAGATCAGATCATGAAAGTCCCCTCCCATCGCCCCCATGTTATACCGGCGGTGTTACTTCCACATGAAGTATAATCCCGCCATAGGAGAATATTAATGTCCTTCGATCTATCATTGGAAAATAAAGTTGCCCTGGTCACCGGCGGCTCGCGCGGCATCGGACGCGCCATCGCGCTCGAGTTCGCTTCGCGCGGCGCGGCGGTGGTGGTCAATTACAACAGTTCGCCCGATGCCGCCGAAGAAGTGGTCAGGCGCATTCAGGAGGCGGGCGGGAAAGCCGCCTCGCATCAGGCCGATGTTTCCGATTTCAAACAAGCCGAAGCGCTGGTCAAATTTACCATCGATACCTTTGGAGATCTGGGCATCCTCGTCAATAACGCCGGCATCACCCGCGACCAGCTCATCATGATGATGCCCGAATCGGATTGGGATGCCGTCATCAGCACCAACCTGAAGAGTACCTTCAACTGCTCGAAAGCCGCCGTCAAACACATGATGCGCAAACGCACAGGCCGCATCATCAACATGGCCTCGGTTGCCGGGCAGATGGGCAACCCCGGTCAGACCAACTACTCCGCCTCCAAGGGCGGCCAGATCGCCTTCACCAAGGCGCTCGCGCGTGAAGTCGCCGCGCGGAACATCACCGTCAACGCCATTGCGCCGGGCTTTGTGGATACCGAAATATTGAAGGCCATGAACCCCGAAGTCCTCGAAGCCTCGTTGAAGATGGTCCCGCTCGGCAGGCTCGGCAGCCCCGAAGAGATCGCATACACCGCCGCATTCCTTGCCTCCGATGGAGCCGCGTATATCACCGGTCAGGTCGTGGGCGTGGATGGCGGCATGGCAATGATGTAAGGAGAGTTCCAAATGGAAGAAACCAAAGGCAAGACCACGGTATCCCCCGAAGTACTCACGACCATCTCGAGCCTCGCCGCACTCGAAGTCACCGGCGTCAGCCGGTTGGCGTCCGTTCCCGGCGGCGTGAACAGACTGTTTCACCGCGGGGCAAGCGACGGCGTCCGGATCGAAGCGAAGGATAACGTCGCGCTCGTCGACCTGCATCTCATCCTCAAACAGGATGTCAATATTCGCGAGGTCAGCCGCAACATCCAGCAGAATGTGGCGCGCGCCATTCAGGAGATGGTCGGCATGGAGGTGGGCGAAGTGAACATCCACATCGAAGATATTGATTACGGGGAGATCGAGGCATAGCCGGATGAAACCCCGCACCAGGGCCCGAACCATTGCCCTGCAAGTATTGTACGAAACGGACCTTTCAAAACATCTTCCGGGCGAGGTCCTCAGGGAACGTCTGGAGGAAAACACCCTCTCCGATGATCTCGCCGGGTTCGCGCGGCAGATCGTCTTTGGCGTGCTCCCCATCACGCGGGAGCTTGACCTTACGATCGCAAAATACGCCCCCGAATGGCCGCTCGACCAGATCGCCGCGATCGACCGCAACATCCTGCGCATCGCCTTGTGGGAGTTTGCCGTCTCGCGCGAAACGCCGCTGAAGGTGGCCATCAACGAAGCGGTGGAGCTGGCGAAGATGTACGGCTCCGATTCCGCCCCGCGCTTCGTCAACGGCGTGCTTGGCTCGCTCGCAAATCACGAGAGCGAGATTCGCCGGGTCATCAGGGCTAAAAAGGAAGAAACACTGGAAACATAGCTCATGGAAATCCTCGGCATCGGAATGCCTGAACTCGTCTTTATCATCATTATCGTACTGATCGTGCTCGGTCCCAAAGACATGCAGAACGCGGGTAAGACCATCGGCAAGTGGCTGCGCGACCTCGTCACCTCCGACGGTTGGAAGATCTTCCAGCAGACTTCGCGCGAACTGCGCACTCTGCCCAACAAGCTGATGCGCGAAGCGAACGAGGAACTCAATCAGATCGGGCGCGGACTGAAGGACGCCTCCGACCCGGAGTTGGAGCGTTCCGCCTATGCAAAAGGTCCTGCACGCTCCCAGCCTTATTCCGCCAACCCTTCCCCCGCGAAAACGCCTTCGGAGACGGATACGGAGACAAAGCAGGCATCGCAAACAGAATCCGATAACGGCCGACAAAACGATGCGTAAATTCTTTTCGGGCGTATGGCGGGCGGTTACATTTCCATTCCGACTCGTTTTCAATATCCTTGCTTTTCCCTTCCGGCAGATATACCGGTTTCATGTCTTTTTGAACACCGAGCCGGAGGAACACCCCATTGCGGAGGTCTTCGCCAACATCGCCACCCAGAGTGAAACGCGTCAGATGCTCTGGGCGCAGGTGGATGCCCTGCGTGCGCACATCCTGCGCTCCGTGCTGGCATTGTCCGTCACGGTCATTGCCTCGTTCTGGATCGCGCAGGATGTGATGGAATTTATCGCTGTCCCCATCGGCGGGCTGGAAAAACTGCAAGCCATTCAGGTGACCGAGGAGATCGGGGCTTTCATGCGGGTGGCCATGTCCGTTGGGATCGCGGCAGCCTTTCCATACATTGCGTTCGAGTTCTGGTGGTTCGCCGCGCCGGGGTTGAGACCGCGCGAAAAGAAAATGGGCTTGTTGGGCATTCCGCTTGCCACCCTGCTCTTCCTGACAGGCATGGCGTTCACCTTCTTCGTCCTGCTGCCCGCCGCGCTGCCCTTCCTCGGCGGGTTCACGAACATCTCCGAATTTTGGGCGGCGCGGGAATACTTTGGCTTTGTCACCGGTTTGATGTTCTGGATCGGGCTTTTTTTTGAATTCCCGTTGGTGGTCTACATACTGACGTCCATCGGGTTGGTCAAGCCGGGGATTCTCGCCCGGCATTGGCGCCTGGCGGTCGTCATCATTTCGATCCTTGCCGCCGCCATCACGCCCACCGTGGACCCGGTCAATATGGGGCTGGTGATGCTGCCCATGATTTTGTTATACTTCATCAGCATCGGCTTGAGCTACATCGCCTACGCCGGGCGGAGGAAACACAAAGCCGAAGCGCAGATCCCTGCCGACGAAGAGGGGGCAGGCTAGGGCGCGGATTCAAGCGCGCGTTCCAAACTGAGGAGAAGAGAATGAACGGCAAATTTTTCATGTCCCGTCGCGTGATGAGCGTGGCAATCCTGATCGCCTTTTTGGGGCAGGCTTGCACCATCTCGCTATTAGAAAATCCATTCGGTTCCTCTCCATCCACGCAGGGTCCCGTCGAGGTCGTTCCGTCCTCCACGCCGTATCCAGTCGCGCAAACGACGTTCATCGTCACCCTGCCGGAACCGCTTCAGGGCAACGAAACGCTTTCCATTGCCGTGCTCGATGAGGTGACAGGGCTGTCGTTGAACGCCACGCATTACCCGATGAGCGCGCGGGATTCGTTAACCTACACCGCCACCCTCCCCCTGCCGTACAACTCGATTGTCAAATATCGCTACATTCGCCGCGGCTCTTCACAGGTGAACGAAGACAGCAGCCTCGGCGCGGTCATCCGTTATCGGCTGCACCATGCGGTCGGACCCGGTGAAGTGCAGGACATCATTGCGGATTGGAGCGACAAAAATTACGCCCGCCCCACCGGGACGGTTCTGGGGCAGGTATTCAATGCGAACACCGGCTCGCCCATTCCGAACATGCTGGTTTCGGCGGGCGGCGTCCAGCACGTCACGGATTCGATGGGGCGCTTCGAGTTGACAGGCCTGCCCATCGGCACGCAGCAGCTGATCGCCTACAGCCTGGACGGGATGTATCAGCCTTTTCAACAGGGTGCAACGGTGGCGGAGGGCAAGACCACCATCGTGGACCTGCGCGTGGTTCCCTCGCGCCTGGTGAATGTGACCTTCATTGTTTCAGTCCCGAAAGATACCGTGCCCGGCGTGCCTGTCCGCATTGCGGGCAACATCCTTCAACTTGGCAACACCTTCGCCGATTTGCTTGGCGGCGTCAGCGTGAACACAGACCGCATGCCCATCATGGGCCTCCAGCCGGACGGGCGCTATGCCATTACTCTGGGGCTGCCCGTTGGGGCGCACATACAATACAAATACACGCTTGGCGACGGGTTCTGGAATGCGGAACACAAGGCCAACGGAGAATGGAACCTGCGCGAACTCATCGTGCCGGATCAGGACATCACGCTCGAAGACGGTGTTTCCACCTGGCTGGCCGCAACGAATTCGGCGCCGATCCTCTTCGAAGCAGCCATTCCGTCCGTCACGCCGCCCGGCGACATCATCTACATCCAGTTCAACGCCTTCGGCTGGATGGAACCCATCCCCATGTGGCCCCTTGGCAACAACCGCTGGGCGTACAAGCTCTATGGTCCGCTCAACTTCCTCGGCTCGTTCGCCTACCGCTACTGCCGCAACGGTCAATGCGGAAGCGCGGACGACAACCAGACCGTCGGCGCATCGCCAAGCGGCAGGCAGGCATCCACCAGCCTGCTCGGGCAGGATATCAAGGACACGATCGGGTCCTGGAAATGGTTCGAGAATCCCGAACCGCCAACCTTGGTCGGCGCAAACATCACGCCGCGCGCCAGCACCTTTGTGGCGGGCGTCGAATACCAGCCTGTGTATCACCCGAACTATTCGTATTATGCGCCGCAGGCGTTCGCAAACACCAAAGCCATCGGCTCCAACCTCGCCGTGCTCTCCCCAAGCTGGACGTACACCAGCCTCTCCCCATTGCGGCTCGAAACCGTGCCCGGTCAGGACCCGCTTTGGATCGACTCAGCCATCATGATTTCACAGGCGCGCGCGCTGGGGCTGAACGTTGCCGTCTTCCCAACGCCGCACTTCCCCGCCTCCCCCTCGGACTTTTGGCTGAATGCTCCGCGGGACGCCCAGTGGTGGCAGACGTGGTTTACCCGCTACCGGGCTTTCGCTGTCAACTATGCCGATCTTGCCGCTCAAACCGGCGCGCAAGTCCTCATCCTCGGCGGCGACTGGGCAATGCCCGCCGTCCCCGGCGGCAGGCTTCCGGATGGCAGCCCATCCAACGCCCCCGCCGACCTGGAAGCTCAATGGAAGTCCATCATTCAGGATGTGCGCGGACATTTCAAGGGACAGATCTTCTGGGCAATGCCGCACACCCAATCGAACCTCGAAACTCCCGTCAATTTCCTTCTCGACGTGGACGGCATTTACCTGCTCTGGTCCATTCCGCTTTCCACCAGCCAGAGCGCCGCAAAATCGGACTATGCCAACGAAGCCGGAAGGGTTCTCGATAATGAAGTCGCGCCGCTTGCTTCCCTGCTCGGGAAACCCGTCATTCTCGGGGTCGCCTATCCTTCCGCCGCGGGGGCGCAGAGTGGCTGCATTCCCAACGGCGCAGGCGGCTGCTTCGACTTTTCCGATCTCTCCCGCCCCAAGGCAGACCTGCCCGCCGCCAGCTTGAACTTGCAAACCCAGGCGGATATTTACGAAGCCATGCTCACAGCGGTCAATGCGCGCTCCTGGGTTTCTGGTTTCGTCAGCCGGGGCTACTTCATGCCCGTCGCATTGCAGGATAAATCCACTTCCATTTTCAGCAAACCCGCGGCGGATATTCTCTGGTATTGGTATCCGCGCCTGTTGGGCATCGTTCAGTAACGCCGGTTTTAATCCGAAACATCCACGCACATTGCCAGTGCGTGGATGAACTTTTTCCCCGGAGGAGTCATGAAAAAAGCAGGCAAACTCATTGGTCGAATAATCATGGGCGCTTTGGTGCTGGTCGTCATTGTCGCCGCGGCGGGGCTTTTCTATTTCAAGAGCTACCTGCCGAACACGGTCGCGCCGCGATCCTTCCCGCAGGTCGACGGGGAGATTCAAGTGGAGGGCTTGAATGCTCCTGTGGATGTCTACCGCGACGCAATGGGCATCCCGCACATCTACGCCGACACCGCGCACGACCTGTTCTTCGCGCAGGGGTACATCCATGCGCAGGATCGGTTCTGGCAGATGGATGCATGGCGGCACATCGGCTCGGGTGAACTCTCGGAAATGTTCGGGGCGGGGCAGGTCGAAACCGATACATTTTTGCGCACGCTCGGCTGGCGGAAAACTGCCGAAGCCGAGTGGGAGGCGCTCGAACCCGAATCAAAAGCCATCCTTGAAGCCTATTCGGAGGGTGTAAATGCCTACCTCAAGGATCATTCGGATACGGCTCTCGGTCTCGAATACGCCATCCTCGGTTTGCTCAGCCCCAAGTACGAGATCGAGGCGTGGACTCCCGTCCATTCGCTGACGTGGGGCAAAGCCATGGCTTGGGACTTGCGCGGCAATATGGGCGAAGAGATCGAACGCGCCGAACTGCTCAAAGTGATGACGCCGGAACAGGTCGCGCTGCTCTACCCGGAATATCCCGAAGATCATCCTGTGATAGTGAACGAACTGCCGGTGGAAGTCCGGATAAAGACTCAAGAAGAAGCCGGGGTTTTGGACTTCGATTATTCTAAACTCCCGCTGGAACAACTAGCTTACAACGCCTCTCTGCTCGACCCGGTCCTTGGCGCTGTGGGCGATGGAATTGGTTCGAACTCCTGGGCTGTTTCCGGCGCATTGACGGATACCGGCAAGCCCTATCTCGCCAACGACCCGCATCTCGGAATCCAGATGCCTTCCATCTGGTATCAGGTCGGCCTGCACTGCACCGAAAAATCGGATGAATGCCCGTTCGAAGCGGCCGGCTTTTCCTTCGCCGGAGTGCCGGGGGTTATCATCGGGCATAACGATAGGATCGCATGGGGCTTCACCAATGTTGGCCCGGATGTGATGGATTTGTATATCGAAAGGGTCAACCCTGAAAATCCTGACCAATACGAAGTGAACGGCAGGTGGGTGGATTTCGAGACCTACGAAGAGACGATCGATGTTGTGGGCGGTGAGGCGGTCGTCATCACGGTAAAAAAGACTCGGCATGGGCCCGTCATCTCGGAAGTGTACGGTCCCCTGAAGAACGAAAGCGACCCGGAGAATGAGGATTTTGTACCTTTCAAGGATCGCAGCGGCGTGGAGCTGCCCGAACAATACGTCATTGCCCTCGCTTGGACGGCGCTCACGCCCTCCACTCCCTTCGAAGCGATTTGGGGATTCGACAAGGCACAAAACTGGGAAGAGTTCCGTGAAGCCGCGCGGGGGTTTCACGTCCCTGCGCAAAACCTGCTTTATGCGGATATCGAAGGCAATATCGGCTATCAAATGCCGGGAGATATTCCCATCCGCAAAAAAGGCGATGGCACACTGCCCGTCCCCGGCTGGACGGATGATTATGAATGGACGGGTTTCATTCCCTTCGAGGAACAGCCGTACGCCTTCAACCCGCCGGAGGGTTACATCGTCACCGCCAATAATCAGGTCAACCCATGGGATTATCCATATCGCATCACCGCAGATTGGGATTACGGCTACCGCGCCCGGCGCATCGTGGACATGATCGAGAACGCGCCCGGCAAAATCGATAAAGCTTATATCCAGTCCATGCAGGGCGATTCAACCGATCTGAACGCGCAAAATATTCTGCCGATCTGGAACGAGATCGATTACAAAGCTGCAACGCCAAACCAGGCAATCGCGCTCGATATGATGCAGACATGGGATTTCACCTGCGCCGCCGACTCGCAGTCCTGTGCGGCCTTCCAATGGTTCTGGTGGAACCTGGACCAGAACACGCTCGATGACGACCTTCCAGATAGGAACGCAGTAACCGGCGGCTCGAAGGATTTCGAGGTCTTCCGCCTCCTTCTTCCCGACCCCGGTCACTTCTTCTGGGACGATAAGGCAACCGAGGACATCACCGAGACCCGCGACGACATCTTCATCGCTTCATTGGTCGAAACCGTCGAACAGTTGGAAAAGTCTTACGGAAAAGACCCCGCCAAGTGGCCCCGCTGGGGTGAGCTGCATACCGCCACGTTCCGTAACGGGACGCTGGGCGAATCCGGGGTCAGCCTCATCGAAGATTTGTTCAATCGCGGCGGGTTCGAAACAGGCGGCGGCAAGAGCATCGTCAATGCCACCGGTTGGGACGTGGGCGTCTCCTTCGAGGTGGATTGGCTGCCATCCATGCGCATGATCGTGGATTTCAGCAATTTGAACGATTCGCTGACTGTCCACACCACTGGGCAGTCTGGCCACGCCTACCATCCGCATTACACCGATATGGCTCCGCTCTGGGCAGGTGTGAAATATTATCCGATGTGGTGGGATCGGGAATCAATCATCAGTGACAGCGAAGGGCATTTGGTTTTGAAACCCTAGGTGGAAATAAAATTCAGCCCCTAAAGGTTCTCGATACCTTTAGGGGCTTTTGTTTTTAGAGGATATGAAAAGTTTTATGATATCCGTCTTCGGTTTGAAAGCCAGGAAAAGAAACCAAAGAAGGCGATACCCGCATAATTCGCCAACAAATCCTTCAAGGAGGCGTCCCTGCCGGGGATGGGCCCCTGCGATATCTCCTCGATGGTAAAGATGACAGCGAGAATAAAACCGCTTATCAGGACAAGCAATTTCGGGTCCCTGTTCGGAAGCGCCTGAACGAGAGTCGTCGCCACCAGGTAGGTTAGAGTCCCTATCAGGAGGAAATGCAGAACTTTATCACCATACGGAATGCGGTTCATGATAGAGAGCAAACGACGAAGCCTTCCAAGGTCTGCCAGAACGATGATGGATAATAGAAAGACTGCGAAGAGGATCGTCAGTTTTTTCATCCGGGCTTCATGCAGCCTGCCGCCGCGCCTTCCACCATTCCAGAACCATCGGGACAATCGAGATCAGAATGATGGCAATGATGGCCAGCTCGAAATTCTTTTTTACGAATTCGAGGTTTCCAAAAAAATAACCCAGCAGAGTGAATATTAAAACCCAGACAGCGCCCCCAATAATATTGTAGGAGGCAAAATATCCGTAGGACATTTTGCCGATCCCCGCCACGAAGGGCGCAAATGTGCGCACGATGGGAACAAATCGCGCCAGAAAGATCGCCTTGCCGCCGTGTTTCTCAAAGAATTGGTGGGTTTTTTCGAGGTATTCCTTTTTTATCCACTTGATCTTGTAGGCGCGTCCGCCCAGATAATGACCGATGGAATAATTGACCGCATCCCCCAACACTGCCGCAACGATCAAGAGACCGATGATGAACCAGACATTCAAGGAGCCTAGTGTGGCGAATGTGCCGGCGGCAAACAAAAGCGAGTCGCCGGGCAGGAATGGCGTTACCACCAGCCCGGTCTCGATAAAGATCACTGCAAACAAAATGCCGTAAGTCCATGCGCCGTATTGGGTGATGATTAATTGAAGTTGTTCATCCAAATGGAGGAACAGGTCGAACAGGAAGGTTATAAAATCCATTGGAATCCTTGGATGAATTGTGCGAAGTTGTCGCTATCCGGGTTTAACGGTTTCCCCGTGCCGGTTGGCGAAATATTCGATGGTCAGGACGAGAACTACGCCAAGAGCCATGAACAGGATCGCAAATATCACCTCGCCATTAATAACCGCCGGGATGTAATTGGTTTCCTTGATGAAAGTTTCGCTGACGGGTTCAAGGATTTTCCACGGCCAAACCTTTCGGAGGGAGCCAAGCATAAAGCCGGTAAGGATGCCGACCACAAGGTCGTGATTTTTGTTCAACATCCAGCGCAAGAGGCGGACAAAAACCAGAAGCCCGGTGACTGCGCCCACTCCCACCAACAAAATAGTGACGAAGTCAAAGCTCTTTACTGCTGCAAGGACGTAGGCATATTTTCCAAGCAGCACCAGAATGAAAGCTCCGGAAATGCCGGGCAGGATCATGGCGCAGATGGCGACTGCGCCGCTCAAAAAGAGCAGAAGCGGCGTGTGAGGCGTCTCGGAAGGCGTGAGCCCGACAAGGATATACGCGCCAACCGCCGCCAGGATTGCCGCGATGATGTTCGTCATGTTCCAATGACGCACGCGCTTGCGGACAGTTACGATCGAAGCGATGATCAAGCCAAAGAAAAACGACCAGATCATCACCGGCTGGTTTTCCAGCGCCCAATGCAGGGCATTTGCCAGCGTCAGTACGGCTGTGCCAATTCCAATGACCAGAGCGAGTAAAAACTTCCAGGGAAATTCCGTAAAGGCTTCCTTCCATTTCAGCTTAAGAATGCGGCGGATGAAATTCATATCCACGGCATGGATCGCATCCAGCAGTTCGTCATAAATTCCGAGGATGAACGCCATCGTGCCGCCTGAAACACCCGGCACCACATCCGCCGCGCCCATGGCAAATCCCCGCGCGCTGATCCAAAAATAATCCAGCAAAGATCTGTTCTTCTTTGTAACCTCTTCCATAAATATCACCTTCGGTCTTTCAAGTTATGATTTTCATTTCGCTCATACACAACGGGCAGGGATTATACACCGCTTTTTCCGCCGGGCTTCGCGCGGGTCAACAAGTCGCCAATCGCTAGAAACAAAACACTCCCAAGAACTCCAACACCGATATCCAAAGCCCCAAACATAAACAGGAACCAATTGCGCGCCATGCTCGTCCACTGTCCCGCCGCAAAACCGGCCATGCTAAGAAAAAGATACAGCACCAATTGCCAGCCATCCCCGCCGCGTATGGCGTGGTATATCGCGCCAATCAGAAGCGCGATCACAAATCCAAACAACAGAACTGGAACGGTTATCATGGTTTCAACAATCTATATTCAGCCTCTTTTGAAAAATCCAATACGTCCGATCAAGCCCGAGTTGGCTACGCGCAAATCCATTTCAGACGATGATCCCTCCGCCGATCATTATCTCACCTTGATAAAACACCGCCGCCTGACCCGCCGTGGCATCCCGAACAGGCGCATCAAACCTGACATGAACCTGATTCAACTCCATCGGGCTCACCCACGCCGGGACCGCCCGCGCCGTATAACGGATCTTTACATCCGCCTGGAATGGTTCGCGCGGCGTTTGCCCGCTGACCCAATTCACATCACGCGCAGTCAATTCATGTACTCCAAGTTCGTCCTGCGCGCCGACAATCAGCGCATTGTTTTCAGCATGTTTGGCGATAACATACAAAGGCACAGATGAGGCGACGCCCAATCCCTTTCTTTGACCGATGGTGTAATTTGCCAATCCATTGTGTTCGCCGACCACTTTGCCATCCCGCGTCACGATCTCGCCCGGCTTTAATATTTCCGCCGCGTTGCGCTTCAGAAAATTGCGGTAATCCTCACCGGCGAGGAAGCACAAGTCCTGTGAATCCTTGCGGGAGGCAGTTGGCAGACCGAACTTTTCGGCAATCGCACGGATTTCGGTTTTTTGATATTCCCCCACCGGGAACAGAGCATGTTCCAACTTATCCTGGGTAAGCACATGCAAAACATAGGACTGATCCTTGGAAGGATCCACTGCGCGCAGCAATTCGAACCTTCCATCGCCCCCTGTCCGAAGTCTGACATAATGCCCGGTAGCCATGAATTCCGCGCCCAAGGCCAGCGCGTGGTTCAACAAAAACGTCCATCGGATCTGACGGTTGCACAACAGACACGGGTTCGGCGTTTCGCCGCGGGCGTAACCATCCAAAAAATATTGCACAACCGTCTCACGAAACACATCCTTTGCGTCGATCACATAGAAGGGAATACCCTGTTTCGCTGCAACGCGGCGCGCCTGCGCCATCGAATCGGGTGTGCAGCAGCGGTTTGAATCTTCCTTGCCCGGCTCGCTCCACAGGCGGAGCATCATGCCGGCCACGTCATAACCCTCCTCCTTCAGTAAAGCCGCTGCAACAGACGAATCCACACCGCCCGACATGGCAACGACAACTTTTTCCTTCGTCATAATGTAGGCGATTATAAACCAAAGATTTTGCTTGCCCTCGTCCCGTAGTTAATGTATATTCGAGACTTCAAGAGGAGAAAACCATGACCATCAAGGCAGATTATGTCATCGAGAACGCAAATGTGTTCACCAGCGCCAAGGAGACGCCCCACGCCGAGGCAGTAGCAGTCAAAGGAAACCGCATCGTGTACGCAGGCACCAACGAAGGCGCACGAGTGTTTAAAAATGAAAACACCAAAGTAATCAATGGACAGGGCCGCACTTTAACTCCCGGCATCATTGACTCGCACTTCCACCTGTTATGGGGAGCCATTGAACTTGCAGGGGCTCAACTCAACGAAGCAGCAAGTCCTGAAGACGTGGGGAACATTCTGAAAAAATACAAGGAAGACAATAAAACCGGCAAATGGATCCAGGGACGGGGCGTCAAATACGGGATCATTTCAACTCGGGAGCAATTGGACGCCATCTTTCCTGACGAGCCGATTTACATCAATGCCTACGACGGACATACCTCCTGGGCAAACACCAAGGCGCTGGAAATGGCGGGAATTCTCCAACCCGGCAAAGAAGGTGCGGGGAACGGGGTAATAGTCCGCGATGCGCAGGGAATCTCCACCGGGGAACTTCGTGAGAGTGCAATGCATCTTGTGGAGGATTTGATTCCACTGCCCGGTGAAGCACGGAAGCGAGAACTGCTCCGGACTGCCATTCGGTTAATCAACACGGCAGGCGTGACCAGCGTCCACAATATGAACGGCGACATGCAGGAACTGATGACATACGCTGCACTGGAAGACACTGGCGAAATGACTCTGCGGGTCTACGAACCGTATCACATCAAACCCGAAACGATGGAAACGATGCTCGCCGAAGCTGCCGAAATGGCAAAAGTTCAGGGTGAATTCGTCCGCGGCGGAGCGGCGAAGTTTTTCATGGATGGGGTGTGGGAGTCGTACACCGCGTTGAATCTCGAACCTTACGCCGACGACCCTGACGCCAAACCCGAGGGTATCTTTTCACTCGAGCATTTCACGCGCATGGCAGTCTTGTGCGACAAAATGGGTTTGCAAATCTTCGTCCATTGCTGCGGGGATGGAGCAGTGAGGAGAACGCTCGATGGGTACGAAGCAGTTCAAAGGTCGAACGGGAGGCGGGACAGCCGTCACCGCGTGGAGCATATCGAAGTCATTCATCCCGATGATCTGCCGCGCTTCAAGGAACTGGGTGTCGTCGCTTCGATGCAGCCATTGCACTCCCCATTGACCGCAAGGGACGCCGATGTTTGGCTGGAGCGGACAGGCAAAGCCCGCTGGGGAAAATCGTTTGCGTGGCGCGAAATCAAGGATGCCAAGGCGACGCTCGCGCTCGGCAGCGACTGGACGGTTGCCTCTTTCAACCCCATGCTTGGAATTCACTCCGCGCTGACGCGTGAAAAATGGTCGCCTGAAAATCCCGACCAGCGGTTGAGTTTGGAAGAAGCGCTGATCGGATACACGCGCGATGCGGCATACGCGGAATTTCAGGAACACCAAAAGGGTCAATTGAAGGAAGGGTATCTTGCGGATTTAGTTTTGTGGTCGGCAGATTTGTTTGCAACTCCGCCGGAAGAGATAAAGAATATCCAGCCTGTTCTTACGATGGTAAACGGACAAGTGGTGTACGAAACATAAACTGAAGGAAACGTCGAACATCCCCATGTCAAAATATTCATTGTTCTGGAAAATCAGCGCCGCATCCTTGATTCTGGCTTCCGCTGTAATCTTCGTTCAACATCTCGATGTAACGACCCGCGCTTTCAATGCCCTAAGGACTGGAACATTCAGCGCCCAAAGACTTCGCTACGATCTCGCTTCCTTCAATTTCGGAAAAGCTTCGAAAGTTCAACCCATTGACATAAAAATATCTCCCATAGATGACATGGTTCAAGTGCTCGTTCCTGCTGGCAAATTCGTCATGGGCAAGGATGGAAAAGCCGATAATAACTCGCCTCAACATACGGTTTATCTGGATGCGTACTGGATGGATCGAGTTGAAGTCTCCAATGCAATGTATGCGGAATGTGTGAACGCAGGCGGATGCGCCTCCCCAACCACCCGCCTTGACCCGT
Organism: uncultured Anaerolinea sp.; assembly: GCA_964563315.1. Classification (GTDB taxonomy): domain Bacteria; phylum Chloroflexota; class Anaerolineae; order Anaerolineales; family Villigracilaceae; genus Villigracilis. The sequence continues at coordinate 44,349 of CAZLWG010000003.1, forward strand.
TCTACGGGAAATGGGTTTACAGAAATTACCCCGTGATCTACGTCAGTTGGTATCAGGCGCAGGCATATTGCGAATGGGCAGGCAGGCGATTACCCACCGAAGCCGAGTGGGAAAAAGCCGCGCGCGGCACGGATGAACGAAAATTTCCCTGGGGAAATGAACGCCCCAATCCACGCCTCGCCAATTACGCCGAATCCTTGATCGGCGAGCCCATGCCCGTCTATCGCTATCCGCTGGGCGCCAGCCCATACGGAGCCTTGAACATGGCGGGCAACGTGCGCGAATGGGTTTCGGATTGGTACAATCGCCACTATTATTCCGAAGCGCCGCGCAGGAATCCGACCGGAGCGGAAGCGGGCATCGAACGGTCGATGCGAAGCGGCGCATACGACGCCGACGCAAACGAACTCCCGGTCACCACGCGCTACAAACACGAACCCGCCTCGGCGGGATTAAGCCGCGGCTTTCGCTGCGCCGAACCGGCCGAGTAAAAAGGGCAGCCTTTACGGCTGCCCATCTCTCTATTTCAACTTCTCTTCGACAACTTTCTTTAATTTATCCAACGCGGATTTGACGTCGCCATTCGGCAGGCTTCCCTGCGCCAGGTTGGGACGCCCGCCTCCCTTCCCGCCGATGCCTGTAATCAAATCCCCAGCCTTAACTCCCCGTTTGACGAGGTCATCCGTCACAACTGCGATGAGAGCCGTCTGCCCTTCCACCGTGGTTGCCAATACTGCAACCCCGCTCGGGTAACGCTGACGGAAGCGATCCGTCATCTGACGCATGGAATTTACATCCGCGCCGGACAGTTGGGCAGTCAGCACCGGGACACCAGCCACATCTGTGACAAGATCAAGGTTGCGGACGAATTCGGTCATAGCGATATTTTCACGCAATGAAGCCAGTTGTTTTTTGGATTCAGCCAGTTCATTCTGCAAAGATTCCACCTTGGCGGGAACTTCCTCCACCGAGGTTTTCAACGCGCCCGCCGTTTGCTTCAAGGTCTTGAAACGCTTTTGGATCAATTCATACGCGCCGCGCCCCGTCACCGCTTCGATGCGGCGCACATTTGCCGCCACCGACCCCTCGCTGACAATGAGAAACGCGCCGATATCCGAAGTGCGTTCGAGGTGCGTACCACCGCAGAGTTCGTAGGAATATTTGCCTTCGGCATCTTCAAGGATCGAAATCGTTCGGACTGTCTCGCCATATTTCTCGCCAAAGAGCGCCATTGCGCCTTCTTTTTTGGCTTCATCCAGTGACTTGGTTTCCTTATGCACGGGCATATCTGCGGCAATCGCCTCGTTCACCATGCGCTCAACGCGTTCGATCTGTTCGAAGGACATGGCTTCAGGATGATTGAAGTCGAAGCGCAGGTGAGTGGGAGCGACCAGCGAACCCGCCTGCTTCGCCTGATCGCTGAGAACTTCATGCAACGCCTTGTGAAGGAGATGCGTGGCAGTGTGGTTGCGCATGATGTCATGACGCCGGGTCGCATCCACTTCTGCAATGCATTCATCACCGACCTTGGGCTGCCCAGAGATGACCGTTCCTACATGGACGATAATACCAGCCGAAGGACGCCGCATGGCTGTGACCTCGATCTCCCAATCCGCGCCGCGAATAAAGCCGGTATCGTCCACCTGACCGCCCGCTTCGATGTAAAAGCCGGTCTTTGGCAATACAACTTCGACCTGATCATCAAGAGAAGCCGATTCAACCAACCCGCCATTGACAATCAATGCCAGAATTTCGCCTCCCACTGCAAGGTTATGGTAGGGATCATACTCAACACCATTCGCGCCGAGTTTCTTTTTGGATTGCATGTTCTTGAGGATACCCGCAAAGAATTCCGCGTCTTCGCCGCCGAGTTTGCCCATGGCTTTGCCGCCGCCGGAGGCTTTGGCATGCGCCTCCTTTGCTTCATTGAAGCCTGCTTCGTCCACGTCAAGTCCCTGCTCGCGGGCAATGTCACGGGAGATCTCGAATGGCAAGCCATAGGTGGCGTACAGGTCGAAGGCTTTGTGTCCGTCAAGGACGGTTTTCTTTTGGGAGCGAAGGTCTGAGAGTAGATTCTCCAGATGGGCAGTGCCAGCCTCAATGGTCCGCGCGAAGCGGATCTCTTCGCGGGTCAAATTATCCAGAATAGCAATCTGACTTTTTCGCAGTTCGGGATAGAAGTCGCCGTAATAATCAATGACTGCCTGTGCAACTTTGGCGAGGAAAGGTTCGGTCAATCCGATCTTGGTTCCAAACCGCGCGGCGCGGCGAATGATCATGCGCGTGATGTAATTCCGCCCCGCATTGCCGGGAACGACGCCATCCGCAATGAGGAATGCGGCAGAGCGGACATGGTCGGCTATGACGCGATAGGGCGTGAAGTCGGCGAGCATTTGCGCTTCGGTGTGCCCTGTCAGTGAACGCAGGACACCCAGCGAACTTGTGAAGAGGTCGGTCTTGTAGTTGGAGTCAACGCCCTGCAGTACCGACACGATTCGCTCGAAGCCCATACCTGTATCCACATGCTTGGCAGGGAGCGGCTCAAGGCGGCCATCCTCGAACTGGTTGTATTGGATAAAGACATTGTTCCATAATTCAAGGAAACGCTGGCAGTCACTGTTCACGCCACAGACATGGCCAGGGACGTCTTTCTTATCGCAAAATTCTTCACCGCGATCGAAGTGGATTTCTGAGCAGGGCCCGCATGGACCTGTATCCGCCATTTGCCAGAAATTTTCCTTGCGCCCGAAGAAAAGCACGTGTTCGGATATAAAACCGGGCTGCGCCTTCCATATTTCGGCGGCTTCATCATCGCGCGGGATGCTGCCCTGATCATCTTCGAAACAGGTGGCATAGAGTCTTTCTTTTGGCAAGCCCCACACGTCGGTGAGCAATTGCCACGACCAGGCGATGGCTTCCGTTTTGTAGTAGTCGCCAAACGACCAGTTGCCGAGCATTTCAAAAAAGGTGTGATGCGTATCATCGCGACCGACATCATCAAGGTCGTTGTGTTTGCCGGCGACGCGCATGCACTTCTGCGAGTCGACAGCGCGGGTATAGGGCTTTTTGTCGGTGCCGAGAAAGACGTCTTTGAACTGCACCATGCCCGAGTTTGTGAAGAGAAGCGTGGAGTCGCCGCCGGGGACAAGCGACATGGACGGCACGGCGGTGTGTCCCTGTTCGACGAAGAAGTCTATAAAGTCCTGGCGGATCTGGTTGCCTGTGAGTTTTTTCATTCGTGCTCCGAAAGATTTAGTGGCGGAATTATACCAAGCGCCTGCCAGTTGGAAGGTTTGGAGACGGAAATCAGATTGGATTTAAAGCCAAATGTTCCCCCGCAGGGAATGCGAATGCAGGATAAATCTCACTTGCCACTTTATAACGAAACTCATATCCTATGGGAGAAAGGAAAACGAAATGAGCACAACCAATCAAACCTCCCTATGGAATCTCATCCTCAAGACCAGCGTGGCGCACACGCTGACATATTTCCTGATGGGCATTCTCGCCTTCAACCTGCTGGATTACGCCAGCGCCTATCTCACCGGACCATTGGCGTGTTTCATGCGCCCGACCGACAGCCCATGGATCGCGGCAGGACCCGGGCTTCAGTGGATTCGCGGAATCATCTTTGCGCTGGCGTTCTATCCCTTGCGCGAGATACTCTTCAGCAAAAAAAACGGCTGGCTTATCATGTTTTGGGTGCTGGTGGCGCTCGGAATTCTCTCTACATTTGGACCCGCACCCGCCTCCATAGAAGGCATGATCTACACTGTCGTTCCAACCTCGATCACCAGCTACGTTGAAATAGTCCCGCAGGCCTTTCTATTCTCCGCCCTTTTATTTTACTGGGTCAATCACCCAGAAAAGAAATGGCTGAACTGGGTGCTTGGTATTCTATTCGTGCTTGTTGTGTTGATGTCCGTCATGGGTGCCTTGGTGGCATCCGGGCTGGTACAAGTTCCTGCATAGTCTTGCAAATCAGGCAGTAGTCTCCTGTGTCTCTTCTTCCACCACCTTATACACAATATCATGCACATGAACAGGCTGACTCACTTTCACTGCTACATCATCCCCCGGTTTCACCCAGACAATGCCGTGATGCTCAACTTCCATGGAAAAAACCCGCTGGGTGAAATCGGTCGAATGTCCGCGGATGTGGATTTTGTCGCCAAGTTTCAGGCTGTCCGTCAGGCATAACACAGCCACGCTGATGTGATCGTAATAATGTGTGACCCTTCCAATTTCAACTTCCATGATCCTGCTCCTGCCCGACGGGAAAGAACATCGGACATTTATACTGTAGCACAATTCGAGGATTAATTTCCAGCCTTTTCACCCGCTTCACCCTCCGCCCAAACCTGCCAGCCAAACCCAAAATTCCTCCCAGCCTGATATACTCCCGCATCATGTACAAACGGTTACATGGCATTCTCATGCGTGGACATCGAGTGGCATCCGGTCCCTCCAAAGATTATCCGTACAGCACAATCGAAAAGCAGAAGCCTTATTTCAAGGAACGCGGGCTCGACCTGCAGGGATATTTCGACGGCACGTTAAACGTCTCCATCGCCCCGCTGACCTTCGAGATGGCTGCCCCGGAAATCACATTCGATCAAGTCAAATGGACGACCTTGCACCCGCCCGAAACGTTCTCTTTCTCGCGTTGCAAAGTCATCTACAAAGACAGGGAGTATGCAGGCTGGGTGTATTATCCACATCCGGAAACAAAAAAATCCCATTTCCAAAATTCGTCGTTGATCGAAGTGCTCACACACGAAATTCCCAATATCCGATACGGTGATGCTGTCGAGCTTGAGGTCAATGAAGATGAGATCACGGTCAGGGCTGGGTAAAGGTCCGGGTAAAATGAGCCGGTTCGGAGGGAAGCATTGAAGCGTATTGGTCTCCACATCCCAATTCAAATCCGGAGGACAGTCATAACCACCCAAAAGTTCTATTTCAGCAGTGAAAATGTAAGAAAAACCCGCTTGTCGTGTACAATGGTGATTAAAAGGGAAACACATGCGTATTGCTTTTATTTCTGATATTCATGGTAATTTCACAGCGCTTCAGGCGGTCGTGACAGATATCAAGCAGCAGGGTATTGACCAGGTGGTGTCACTTGGGGATACAGTCACCCTTGGACCCCAGCCCAAAGAGGTGCTGGACACACTCAAGAAACTGAAAAGTATCAACGTCAAGGGAAATCATGACGAAGCAATCCTTGCGCCCGAACACGCATCCCAGTTCGAGATTACGGAACATTTAGTTCCGGATTTATATTGGGGCCGCGAACGCCTCACCGAGTCCGATCTCGAATTCATTCGTTCTTTCAAGTTGACTTATGAAGTGTCATTCCCAAACGGGATCAGAGCGCTGGCATTTCACGGTTCCCCACTTAAACCCACCGACATCATTCTCTCCACCACACCGGCCGAAACCCTGGACACTTATTTTAATGGGCTGACTGCTGGGGTTTACATCGGGGGTCATTCCCACATTCAAATGCACCGCCGCCATGGAAAGAAATTGATCATCAATTCTGGCAGTGTCGGAAACGCCTTTATTCATCCTTATTCTCCGGGCAATGTGCCAAAGCTGCTGCCGTGGGCTGAATACGCTGTGATTTCACAATCGGGAGAATCGCTTGACGTGGATCTGCGGCGCGTCTCATTCGATACAAATACCCTGCTCGAGACCATCAAAACAAGCGGGCTGCCCGGTACGGAATGGTGGCTCCAACAATATCAAAATGAATAATTCAATAATGCGGCACAAAATGCGGCATGATGCCGCATTTTGATTCTTGGTAATTTCACCAACTGGAGAGCTGATGAGTCCAAGTAATCCTCTTTTCCTTGTTCTATTCTTTGGAATCTTTCATATTTTTGGCGGTCTGGCATTTGGCAAGGGGATTCGGGACAGATTGATGAAAGACAGCAAAGGCAGTCAGTTGATCGCATGGGGAGTGCTGATGGGTGTTGTGCCCGTCTTGTTCGACTGGGTCTTTCTCATTGGTCAGGGGTATATGTTGCACGGCCTGGCAGGTCCCGCGCTATTCGTCATTACAGCTATCGTTGGAGCGTTATTCCTCACGAAAAAGTTAACCAGTGTTCACGAAAAGTCAATCGGCGCGATCCTGATGGGCGGGACGGCACTTCTGTTTGGACTTACACTTGCGCCTTATCTCATCAAACAGGCATTCAAGATGAAACTTGGTCCTGCTGATTACATCTTCGGCGGCTGTCTCCTTGTGCTGCCATTGCTCGTTGGTTTCGGTTTCGTATGGAACGGTGTGACCGCCATCCTTAAGAACCGCACGTTCGATGAACATATTGCAGAACGCGAACTGGAGATCGAAGAAAAGGCTTCGAGGAAAAAGAAGTCAGGATAAACTCGCGGGAAGTAAAAATTCAACAGGGGCGGCAAACCAAAACGTGACATGAGGCGGAAAGATGTCCCTTTCGGAAACCTTAAAAAGTTGCAAATTCATTGCAGTTGAAATGGAGTAAAATTGTCGGGTTGAGTTTATTCCATCACCAACAAGAAAGCAGGAGGCAGAGGCGCATGTTCGTTACGAAAAACCTTTATCAGAACGACGACACCTGGAAAAACACCCCGCTTGGGTCTTCCAACCAGACGATCGGTTCATGGGGATGCCTGCTGACGTCTGTGACCATGATGCTCAACGGCATCGGGTACAACGAAACCCCTGTTACCGTCAACGATAAGATGAAAAAAGCCGGCGGTTTTCAGGGGGCGCTTTTTATACCCAGCGTACTTCCTTACGTGTGGCCCAACGTTGCTTATCGGGATATGCAGCCATGCGAAACTTCCCCGGCTCCCATCTCACAAATCGATGCCGCCGTGGCGCAGGGTAAACCTGTCATCCTGCAAGTGGATTGGAACAAGCAAGCTGGCATTCAAACCCACTTTGTGCTGATAAAAGAAAAGCAGGATAAAGATTACATCATTTACGACCCGTACAAATACAGCGGTGACGCTCCTGATAAGGATGTTTTGCTGACAACTCGCTACAAATATAACGGCGCGAAAATCGAAACAGAGATCAGCGCCGTGTTGTGGTTCGATAATTTCGGCATCAACGCGCCCGAACCGCCAAAAGTGACAAAAGTGCCGGTTCCCGCAGATAAGTTTGTCCTTTATGCCGCCGAAGATGATCTCGCTTTACGCGCCGAGCCCACCGTCAACGGTTTCCTTTGGAAGCGTATGATGATGAACACCGAACTCCTCTGCCTCGAACCAAAAGCGCAGGCACAGGCAAAGATCGGCGTCCAGGGACAATGGCTCCACGTGCAAGACCCGCAGGGCGATCAGGGATACACAGCCGCATGGTATGTTTCGGACAAAAAGAGCACCGCCTCCACCACCCCGGTGCCTGCCACGTCGCCCACGCCTGGTTCCGCACCGACGCCCGGTTCTGCTCCCGCACCCGTTCCCGCCGGCGCACTTGCGCTTTACCCCACCGAAGAATTATCCTTCCGCTCCAAACCCATCATCTCTACAGATACGCTGATTCGCCGTCTGCCGGTTACAGAGCAGTTGATCTCTCTCGAATCCTCCAGCGAGACCATTGCTAAAGTCGGCGTTGTAAACCAATGGCTTAAGGTAAAAGACACAGCCAACAAGGAAGGGTATGTTGCCGCATGGTATGTGAGATATGCAGGCGGAACTTCCGCGCAAGCAAGTAGAGCCCCCGCGTCATCTTCAGGCGCAGTGGTGAAAGTGCGCACCACCGCCGAAGCAGTGTCTCTACGCTCACAGCCATATATCAGCAATGCGACCCTAATCAAACGCGTGCCCATCAATTACGAGTTTACGATTGCGGAAGCAGGCGGAGAATCAAATATCGGCGCCAACGACCAATGGCTCAAAGTGAAAGACGCTTCACACGAGGGGTACATAGCCGCCTGGTTCGTTACACGATAGCCAGAAGATATTAACGGATGATTCGCGAACGCAAGACAAGGGTTTTCATCTCCTACTCCCGCAAAGACAAACGCTTTGCGCAGAAGTTGAACGTCGCCCTCGACCAAGCAGACATGGAAACCTGGATGGATGTGGAAGATATCCCACTCACTGCCGATTGGATGGCAGAGATTACCACTTCCATCGAGGCGTCCGACGCGTTTCTATTCGTAATCAGTCCGGATTCTGTCAAATCGGAAGTTTGCATTAGGGAACTCGATCTGGCGATTGCGGGGAACAAGAAAGTCGTTCCCGTGCTATACCGCGATCCTGAAAAGAGACAGAAAGTACATCTCAAGCTGGCTTCCACCAATTGGGTGTACATGCGGTCAAAGAAGGATAAGTTCAAGGACTCTCTCCCTTTACTGATCAGCAGCATCAAAACCGACCTTGGATGGGTCAAACAGCATACCCGTCTGCAGCAGCGCGCCAATGAGTGGAACCTCAAAAAACGCCAACTGCTCTACCTGCTTCAGGGATCAGACTTGACCGATGCCGAAAAATGGATGGCGGATTCGACGGTCTATGAAGGACGCGAAGTCACACCACTTCAGGCGGAATACATCCGTGCAAGTCGCACGCATGCTACTCAGAAACAAAGGAATTTAACCGTCGGCATTGCAATCATCACAGTTGCCAGCGTCCTGATCGTCATTTTTGCAATTTTCCAATGGTACAAAGCCTTGGAAAATGAAAAACTGGCAAAGCAAAATGCCGCCATTGCCGCCGAAAATGAACAAATTGCGCTCACCCAACAAGCCTTGGCAGAAGCAAGCGCCGAGGAAGCGCTGAAAAAGGAAAACGAAGCCAAAGCACAACGGAGCGCCGCGCAGGCAAATGCTTACAAGGAGCGTCCAGGGGAATTGGATCTCAGCACCCTTCTGGCAATCGAATCAATGACGCGCTCTCCATCGCCAGAAGCAGAAAATGTATTGCGGCATAACCTCAGCAAAATGCCGATCCCGGTTGCCCAACTTAAACACAAGGGAAGGATATGGAATATCCAAACCAGCATGGATGGGCAATACATCATTTCTTCCAGCGCGGATAAAACTGCCTGCGTGTGGACGATCACAGGGGAAAAGGTTTATTGCGTTCAACATGAACAGGATGTGATTGACGCTTTGGTGACAGACGACAACACCCTTCTCGTTACGGGAAGTTTGGATGGCACTGTCCGTTTTTGGAATTTCAAAGATGGATCTGCACAGGAAGTGTTTAATTTCGGATCCGGCGTCCTGGACCTTGAGATCGGTCCTGATAACCGGTTTGTAGTTGCCGGGCGTGAAGACGGGTTTATATCTGTGCTGGACACTATCCAGCGTAAAAACATATTCTTTTACAACTTTGCAGTTGGACCTGTCACTGCGGTGAAATTTCAAAAGAATGGACAATGGCTTGGAGTGGCGACAAGGGAGGGATACACCCGGGTTTGGAGGCTATTCAGCGGCACACCTGAAAAAGGTCCCCAGCACGGTTCCGAGATTTTCAATCTGGCATTCAGCTCCGACGATAAATTAATGGTCACAGCCAGCGAAGACAGCACAGCCCGCATCGCACGGGCGGAGACCGGAAGACAGACCCACGTGGTTCCCCACATGGACTGGGTGGAGGACGTTGCCTTCGGACCGGACAGTTCCTGGTTCACAACCGCCTCGGACGACAAACTGGTACGAATATTCGACGCAAATATCGGCATAGAAAAACTTCGCATGAGTCACGGTAGTTTCGTCCAGCGTGTCAAGGTCAGCCCCAATGGAAACTGGATCGCCAGTACAGGATACGACTTTACCGCTCGGATATGGGATTCGCAAACCGGCGCATTGATGCTCGAAGCTTCAATAGATGGGATCGGTTCCGCTTTGGCATTCAGCCCCAATGGAGACCGCCTCATCGCCGGAGACCGCGACGGTAACGTCACGATCTGGGACATTTCCATACTCGATGCCCGGGTGGGTCATATTGATTTTCCGGAATTCATTAACAAAGCAAAATTCGACCCGGCAGGCAATTGGATCCTGGTCAATACCGACGACAAGATTCTCTGGCAAATTCCAGCCGGTGAACTGGCCACCATTAAGGATGGGACGGCCGGCATTCCGGTTCTATCTTTCGACGACCTGACTGCCCAATTGAAAATAAGCCCAGATTCAAAATGGGTGGCCATCTCTCAAAATTCCGAGGTTTCCAATTCGAAAGCCATCATCTACCATCTCGAATCGGAAATACTGTACTCCCTTCCACATGGCTCTGATATCAGCGGACTGGCCATCAGTCCGGACAGCAAATTCCTGGCAACCACGAATGAAGGGAACTCCATCGTGTATATCTGGAACGCCGAAACCGGGGAATTGGTTAATTCCATCCCATTTGAAGAGGTTGCCTTTACTTCAGCCTATAGCCCAAAGGATCCGATTTTGGCAATCGGACTTACCAATAAAATCGTTCTATGGAACACGCTCACAAACAATGAAATCGCGTCCATTCGACAGATCGGGCAGATCAAATCCTTGAATTTCAATGCAGACGGTACATGGCTTGCAACCACCAGTTCCGATGGCAGCATCTTTGTCTGGGATATGAATGGACAGGATCATTCAAATCCAAAATATGAATTCCAGCAGGATGGAGCGATCACCTCACTGGACTTCAATTCGAAAAAACAATGGCTTGCTTCCGCCGGAACGGACGGTTTTGTTTATTTATGGGACCTCGAAACCGGTCAGGAAGCCCTCCGCATCCCGCACAGCGACGCCGTATTTGGGATCAATTTTTCCCCAGACGGCACCCTGCTTTCCACTGTATCCCGTAAAACAGTTCAATTTTGGGAGGTTAACTTGCTTGAGCCGTTCGTAAAAGACCAACTTGTCGAAACTGCTTGTTCACGTCTCACTAAAAATATTCCCCAAAATCAATGGCAATTTCTCTTCAAAGAAGATGAATACCGCATCCTATGCCCGGAACTGCCGCTGCAATAAGTTAAGAAACCCGAGGAGCAAATCAAATGGAAATCAATAAACAAAACGCTTCGCCAATTTTACAAGTTGCATGGAACAAGTTCGCCCAATACGACGATACTTCCGTCAAACGCACAGCAGCCTTTCTCCGTCTACGAAGGTGGATAGCGATCCTCGGCGTTTTGGCAACCTTGTTTGCCATTCTGACAGCCATGTACCCGAAGACGCTTCCCGCCAGCGGACAATTGATCCTAAAGGCGATTTTGATTGCCTCCCCCATCGTTGCTTCCATGCTGGCGGCATACGCCAACGAATATTTCTCCACCGGAGACTGGCTGGTTGCGCGGGCAGGCGCAGAGGAAGTTCTCAAGAATATCTATCTTTATCGAACCATCCTCAAATCCCATCCCAACCGGCGCGAGTGGCTCAAGAACCGGCTGGCAAACACCCAACGCTCGGTCTACCACGGCATGAACGGCGAATTGGTACTGGAACCCTACAAAGGCAACCTCCCTCCCTCCCCGCGTTTCAACCCAAACGACCCAAACAGCGATGACGGCTTCAGCGACCTTACCGGCAGCCAATATTTCAAATTTCGTCTTGAAAACGAATTGAACTGGCATATAAAAAAGATAAACCAGAAACAAAAGGAAAGAACCCGCCTGCAGTGGATGATCTACATTTCTGGCGCTGCTGGCGCAATTCTTGCGGCAATGGGCGGCGGGTTGACCATTTGGGTTGCACTCGCCGCATCGCTCACCGCAGCATTCCTTGGATGGCAGCAACTAAAAAACCTCGAGTTGGTCGTGCGGAACTATAGCAAGGTCATCATGGAATTGAACATCATCGCTGATCACTGGAATAATCTTGAAGCCGAGGAACGAACCCATACGGAAGTCTATCGGATGGTCGAATCCACAGAAAACATCCTGTGGAGCCGAAACGTGGAGTACATCAAATCCATGCAGGAGGCGCTCAAGGAATCCAACCTGGATAAAGAGTCCAGCCTGATCAACCGCGTGATCGAGGAACAGCGCGAAGCAGACCGCCGCTTCAAGAAATCCGTCGAGGATGCGGTTGTCGGATACACCGCGGAAACCCTCGAAAAAGCAACCGACACAATGTCCGACACCTTCGAGGAGGCTTTGGGCACGCTTTCAGAGGAGGCGTCATCTGAGATTGTGCAGGCAGAATTGGCGGCGATAAAAGAGGCGGCAGGCGACTTCATGGAAAACGTCGCGCAAAAAATGGGTTTGTCATCTTCATTAAAATCAATCTCTGAAGACTTCGATGACGTGGAGATCAGCGGCGATACGCCGCGCGGGGTATTAAATGATCTTCTTGCACGCTATCCAAAAACCAGCGAAGTCAAGGGATGACATGTGCTTCAACACATGAACCTGGAGGTCCAATGACTGATATAAATGAAACCACGGGACAAGGCGCGGATGTATCCACTGAATCCGGCTCAGATGCGGCAAAACCTTCCGCGGAAAAAAAACCTGCAGCTGTGGCGGAGCCAGAAAAGACAATCGCGCCTCTATCTTCAAGGGAATGGGAAGAGGTCAACCCGCTTCATCCGGAAGTCCGCCCGCACGCCTTTGTCGTAATGCCTTTTGGGAAAAAGAAAGGCGCCGATGGACAGCCTTATGATTTCAATGCGATTTATAAAACTTTGATCAAACCCGCGCTTGAAGAGGCGGGGTTCGAGGCGTTCCGCGCCGACGAAGAAACAGCTTCGGGAGACATTCTTACCGACATGTTTCAGGAATTGCTACTTGCGGATCTGGTGTTATGTGATTTAAGCATTGACAATGCCAATGCCTATTACGAATTGGGCATCCGGCATGCCCTCCGCAAGCGTGGGGTGGCGCACATCCAGGCAGGACGCGCCTACATGCCTTTCGATATCTTCAACGTTCGAACGCTTCCCTACCATATTACGCCTGAGGGACTTCCCGACCCTGCCCATATTCGCGCCGATATTACCGCCATTTCACGCCTCGTGATTGACACTTGGGCATCGGACCGCGATGCGATACACAGCCCCATCTACAACCTCCTTTCCGGGATGAAAGAACCCGACCGAAAAAGCCTGCACACGCCGCTGGCGAGAGGGTTTTGGCGCGAATATAACGAGTGGCAGGAAAAAGTGACGATTGCCCAGCGCAAAAAACACATTGGAGACATCCTGCTTCTTACCGAAGAGATCAGGAATCCTCTCATCCGCGAGGAGGCGATTGGAGAGGTTGGGCAGGCGCTTGCAAATTTAGGCAGGCATGAACTTGCCCTGGCACAATACCGCAAGGGAATCGAGGTCAATTTCTCGAATCTCGAGTTTCGCCGCGAAGAAGCGTTCCACCTCAACCGCATTGGGCGGGTGGATGAATCCATCATCAAGATCGAAAACCTGCTGAAGGATTTTCCGAATGACAGCAAGTCCATCACCTATTTGGGGCGAATCTACAAGGAAATGTGGATGGTCTCCTGGATAAACATCCGGGAGAAAAATAAACGGTTAAAGCAGGCGTTCGAGTCTTATCACTGGCTGATCAAATCGGTGAATACTTATTCAAAAGGTTTCAAGATCGATCTGAACGATTATTATCCCGGTATTAATGCGGTAACCCTCTCGATGCTAACGGTCTTTCTGGCAGATAAATTCGAAAGCAAGACCGCTCCCGACCCGGACATCACCCGCATTCGCGCGACTCTTCCGCACCTGCAAAGCGCGCTTTTGTTCGGACTTGATAGCCAGATCAGCACCCAGGGCGACAAGGCGGATTATTGGTCTTTGGTATCAATGGCTGAATTGACTTTGCTGACCGCCAGCAGTTCGGCAGAGGTAATCAGGTCTTACCGCAAAGCAATCACTGCATCCCGCCGCAATCTTTCCTACCTGAATTCGTCCCTCGAGCAGTTGAAGATCCTTCAGGCGCTTGGATATCGAGCCGCTTATGTACGGCCCGCCATAAGATTGATAGAGGAAGAGATCGCGAGAGTGAATGCCAGCGAATATGGGACTTCACGGATTCGAAGGAAATCAGCAAGAACCAAAAAATCATCCGGACAGGCGTTCCTCTTTGCAGGGTACATGGTTGATCATCCGGGAAAGATAAAAAAGGCATTTCCAGCGGACAAGGAAAGCGAGATCCGCAACGAGGTCCGTAAGAAACTGGAAAACTTCAAACCAGATAATAACGACAGGGCATTCCTTGCCGGGCTTTCAGCAGGCAGTGAGATCATTTTCGCGGAGGTTTGCATCGAATTGGGCTTAAAGGTAAAAGCCTACCTGCCCCTCCCTGAATCAGTATATGTACGGGAATTTGTTGCTCCCGCCGGGGAAGCTTGGGTTGACCGCTTTTATAAGATACGTAACCACCCCCTTGTGGATAAAATCTTTCAGATCGAAAGCGTGGGAGAACCAAAAAACGGAGACAATCCCTACGAGCGCAACAATCGTTGGGCGTTGTACTCCTCTCTCGGGCGCGGTATTGACAAAGTACGCCTCATCGCAGTTTGGAACGAGACCGGCGGGGAATCCAAAGACAGGGATTCCCATTTGGTCAGGCACATGATCATGTTAATGCGCGACATGGGAGGGCGGGTGGAATTGATCAACCCTTCGAAATACATCCACAATGTCATCGACAACGCATTGGAGCGATTAATTAATGAATCGACATTAAAAGAGACCCCGAACATGAAATCCGCCAAAAAATACAAGCGTATAAAAAAGTAAACCGGATTGTAAAAATGCCGTGTCTTTTTTCGATGACACGGCATTTTAATTCAAATCACGCTTGTTCATTGCTCAATGACAGGTCTCATCATGGCATCGGCCTTGCTTTTCGGATAAGGCCATATCTCGCCCCGCACCCCTTTTGCAAGAAGAAAATCCCCCGCACGAACGGTTTCTGCTCCCTCCAAAGTATGCACAGTCACCATACGGTCTTCGTCGCCGCCGGTCACATCAGTCAAGGGTACCAGCAGAGTCACAGCCCGCTTGACGCACAACCCGGGGCCTGTCACAATGTACGTCTGATCGAATATCCCCGCATCAACAGGCCAGACTTCCTCAGGGGCATCCAATTCGCTGACCAACATATCCCCGCTTTTCGCGGTCAAAACCGCGCCCCACGGCGTCTTGACCTCCATAGTTTGCGGCTCATCCGGGCCCGGAGCAAAAGCCCGCACCCGCCGCTGTGTCATATGGCGATGTGGAACAAAGTTCAATGTGCTTATAATCGGGTCATCAGACTTTAGTTCAAGCGGCTCGCTCAAAACATCCTCCATGGACAGGATTTGCACGCTATTTTATTATCAACAAAGAACTCGCCAGCAACAGTCATGTAATTGTAATTCAAACCGCACGGAAAGCATGGGCTAATTTCAATGAACAGATTAATTGTTATCATCGGGGCAAGCGGGGTTGGAAAGACAACTCTCACAAATGCGCTATGCAAAAAACAAAATTTTTCAACCGCCTATGAGCAGCACACCGAGCGTCCATTCCAGCGCCTATTCAAGCAAAATAATAATTACGCCCTTGCCAACCAACTGGACTATCTGATCTACCGCGCCGAACAGGAACGTCAGCTTCGCGCGGGGAATCACCCCGCCTTGATGGACGGCGGACTTGACCTCGACTTTTATGGATTCACACGCCTCTTCCACGCCCGCGGCTGGCTCACGGAGCCTGAGTTTGACCTATGCCACCGCTTCCACGCACTGACCCGGAGCCTGCTCCCGCCTCCAGACCTGATCATCTCCTTGCACGCGGATGCACAAACCGTCCGCGAAAGACTTGCTTCGAGAAACAGGATCAACATTGCATCCAGCGAAGATGCGGGTCTGTTGGAAAGGTACATCAACGAATGGTTGAAAACCATCCCTGCATCAGACATCCTTCATTTAGATGTCACCTATGAGACCGCAGACTATCCGCTGAGCGTGCCAAAAATCCTTGATAAAATCAAAGCATGGAAATAAAAATCAACGGGAGAAAATCATGAACGAAGACTTGCAACATATCAAGATACTTTCCATCTTTCATTACATTGTCGCGGCGATAGCCGGTTTATTTGCCTGTTTTCCCATCTTCCACTTGATAATGGGAATCTCCATGCTGGCGGGCGGTTTCAGAATTCCCGACGATCCCTCCACACCATTCCCAGTTGCGCTTTTCGGGTTGATGTTCACGCTGATTCCGGCCGCCATCATTTTATTGGGCTGGGCGTTTGCGATCAGCATGGCTTTTGCCGGTTATTTCCTTGGGCAGAAACGAAATTATATGTTCTGCATGGTGATGGCAGGGATTGGTTGCATATTTACACCTTTTGGCACAGTGCTGGGAGTGTTTACCATCATTGTTCTTTCGCGCCCATCGGTAAAAAATTTGTTCAATCCGGAACCATCCGTACAGGCATAAAACCGATGGAAAATTTCGACGAACAAAAATTGAGTACAGACGGCACGCCGAAATACAAACTAAGGGGCGCCAACGTATTCGTTTCCCCGGGCGGCTTTCATTTCATTGATCATCTTGATTCGGTGGAACAAATCTCTCCCGCGATAAACGGCAGCGGGTTGACCGACGAAGAGATCTCTTATATCGAGAAATCGCTGCAATCGAATCCGGAAAGGATTCAGCATCAGTTAAAAGCAGTGGAACGCCATGGCGGCGTCAAAAGCAGGTGCGTGTTGGACATCGGCTGCGGCGGCGGTTTGTTTCTGGCAAAGATGAAAGAGGCTGGAGCGGATGTGATCGGCATTGAATTGAGCGACACACGTGCTTATTACGCAAAAACCAAACACGGCATTGAGGTTGTAAAACGGACCATCGAAGATGATTATTGGCAGGCATTTCATGGAACTTTCGATGCTGTGACGTTATGGGACGTGATCGAGCATGTCAACTTCCCGCTTGCCACTCTTCGCGCCGCAGCGGAAATGCTCAAGAGCGGCGGAATTCTCTTGATTGACACGCCCTGCCGGGACGCTTTTTATCACCGCTTTGGGGAATTCACCTACAAGATCTCCGGCGGGAAACATCCAACTTTTTTGAACACCATGTATTCCGCAAAACCGTTCGGGCACAAGCAGATCTTTTCACTTGCGGAGATGAAATCTGCGCTGGAAATGATTGGATTGGAAGTGGTGGAACTGGAACGATTTCATGAACTATCCTTCCCATACAGTTTTTATCTGAAGAAACTGGTGAAATCCAATTTCCTTACGAAACTACTACTGCCATTTGTGCATTTATTCTTCGTCATATTTCCGATCAGGAATAAGATGCTGGCGATTGGAAGAAAGCCTTAAAATGGTCATCCTGCGAGACGTGATCGATAGCGACCTGCCGATTTTCTTTGAACACCAGAACGACAAGTTTGCAATTCAGATGACGAGTTTTCCTCCAAGGGATAAAAAAGCCTTTGACCTTCATTGGAAAAAGATATTTGCAAATAATAACATCACCAAGAAGACCATCGTCTACGATGGTCAGACAGCCGGTCAAATCCTTTGTTTTGAGATGGAAGGAAAAAAGGAAGTTGGGTATTGGCTCGGCAGGGAGTTTTGGGGCAAGGGCATAGCCACTGAAGCATTGAAACAATTTCTCGGGTTGATCACAGCCCGCCCGCTCCATGCACAAATTGCCAAGAAAAATACAGCCTCAAGGCGGGTTTTGGAAAAATGCGGGTTTATCGTCATTGGCGAAACAAAGTGGACACCTCCCACCGGGACCGGGGAAGTGGATGAATTCATCCTGCAACTGGAATGAAAAATCGCTTTGAATCCTATCTTGATGCTGTTGTTACAAAAACCATACAAAACGGCGGGACAGCATCCAGGCCCGGCACTTGCAGATTTCTGCCCGCCCAAGACGTATGGAGTTTTCCAAAATACCCTTCGCGGACGAAAATCGTCCCGCCCACTGTTGATCTGAAAACCGAATTGCGCGACTTCATCCTTTGCAACGAGAGATTATTGAATGAAGAAGATTGCTGGCTAGGCACGTGGATTCACCCGCGCACGGGCGAATATTATATCGATGTTGCAACCGGCGTTGTAAAACTGGACGAAGCGCGAAGAATGGCTCTTCAGGTCAGTGAAAACGAAGGACGAAAAATCGTGGCAATGTTCAACGCAAAAAAGAATGAAACCGTTTTTCTCCGGGAAGGTTAAATCTATCGCACATCCACCTTCATAACCGCAGTCAACAGACGATGAAAGATAAAAAACGGAAAAAACAAAACGATATGAAGGATATTACTCAACCCAAACAACAACGCCACCGAACTGAGAAGGTTGTCCAAAAAAGGTGCCAGGTTGGCAAGCATCCATTCTCCTGCGCCCGCAAAGATCGCCAATGCAAGAAGGGCGGCAATCCACAAACCAAGCGGAAGCCAGGAAAGGCGGTCAGATTCTGAAGGGAGCATCGTGCTTGCAACTGCAAATGTAAGGTAAAACCACAAATAAAAATCGGGGATTTCCGAAAGCAAACCCAAGCCCATCCAAAACAACTCCACCTGACCGTCGTGCAGCACATTCCACAAGGTGTGAACACGCATTTGGTAGATTCCAGCATACGCTACAAATAAGGTCCCTGCAACAAGCGGCGCAAGACCGACAAGCGAATCGCGCAAAACATCCGTCTGTTCGGTTTCAACGTATCCCATTTGCAGCCGTCCATCGGAAAGCGGGCGGGGGATCAACGAAAATCCGCGCGTGCGGACTCCCAATATCTTTGCCATGAGAAAATGACTGAGTTCATGTAAAGACACGCCAGGGAAGAACAACACCGAGAACAAACCGATCGTCAACTGCCTGTTGCGGGTGAGGAGCAAAATGACCGATTGAATCTCACGATGCAAAAGCCGCTGGAGAAAGACCAGCGGCATAAGCATCAACAGAAACCAAAGAAACCCCGTGAATTGCAAGGCTATTTCACCGCGGCTTTGGTAATGGCAACGAACTCATCGGCTTTCAAACTCGCGCCGCCCACCAACGCGCCGTCAATATCGGGCTGGGAGAAAAACTCTGATGCATTCGCAGATGTGACCGAACCGCCGTATAACACGCGGACGGCTTGCGCGACAACTTCGCCATACAACTCCGCAATGACAGGTCGGATGACATCCTTGACAACGGCATTTGCCGCCTCACCTGTGGACGCCTTACCTGTTCCAATTGCCCAAACCGGTTCATAAGCGACGACAATGCGCGGGGCGAAATCCCCAGCTACACCCGCAAGTCCGAGGCGGGTTTGAGCGGAGACCACGTCGCGGGTTTGATTCGCTTCATATTGTCCAAGCGTCTCTCCCACGCAGACGATCGGGGTCAGATCATGTCTTTGCGCGGCGAGCAGTCTCTTGTTTACAGTCTCATCCGTCTCATCAAAATAAGCGCGGCGCTCCGAATGTCCAAGAATTACATAACCGCATAATTCCTTCACCATTGCGGGAGATACTTCTCCGGTAAATGCGCCCTTCTCCTCCCAAAATAAATTCTGCGCACCCAAGCCAACCTTTGCGCCTGCAAGAATTTCAGACGCCGCCGCAAGTGACACGAACGGCGGGCAGACCACTTTCTCCACGCCGTCAATTCCATTCAATCCATCTTTCATCGCAGAAAGCAGTTCGCGTGTTTCTACAATGGTCTTATTCATTTTCCAATTTCCGGCAACAAGAGGTGTTCTCATCAATACCTGCTCCTATTCAATGGATTTTAGAAAATCTTCCGCCATGATCCTTATCCACTCGGGCGCGCTCAGATCGGATGAAAGGGAAATTAAAATGGTTCTGGCATTGACAAGGCTTCCTACTTTCATTTCGATCTCGGCTTCAAGCAGAAAAGCTTCAAAGAATCCGGGCTTTACTTTTTTGGCATTTGCCAATTGAAGTTTAGCCTCATCCACACTGCCGTTATGTAAGGCGTACCGGCCGCGCGCAACATATCCAAGCGGAAGGTCGAATGCGTCGATACGTTCAAAAAACACAAAAAGCGGCATGTCCTTTTCCGCCGATGCTTTATAGACTGATTCGTGCAAGCCGTTCCGTATTTCCAACGGCACGTCCTCCCCGCGATGAATTCCCGCCAAACGCATATACATTCCTGCGGTCGGAATCCAAGCTTCCCGCTTCATGAATTCCTGCGCGGCTTTCATATAAAATTCTTTGTTGGTCGGTCCCGCCAAATTTGCAGCTTGCGCCAATTCTTCAAGCGACATGCCCGTCTGTCCGTTATCCCAAAGCGCAAGCGAAAGCTGCAAGTGGGCGTTCGGATCGCCTGGATTTTCCCTCACTGCTTCGCGTGCGGATGCCACTTCGGGTGGTTCGTTTTGTGCAGGGGGAAGCGGGGGCAATTCCGTATTCGTGGCAACCGGGATCGCTGTGGGAGTTTCCACAGCAACCGTCGCAGGCAAAGGAATCGCAGAGCGGCGATTATTACGGAAGGCAATCAATCCTGCAACACAACACAGGATAAGCGCCAGACCGCCGCCCACCCAAATCCATTTTGGAGTGCGCTTCGCGGCCGGACTTTTGGCAATCTCTGTTTTTATCTCAGATTTTACTGGCTGAGTCCCTGCTTCGCTTCTCAATCTGGACGGGCGCATTGTAATGGATGTCCCTTGCATTGGGACGCCCGCCTCGATCCACGCGTTCTTGAACGCTTTGACGAGTTCTTCCACTGTGGCATAACGATCGCTCCGTTCCTTCGATAGCGTCTTCAACAACACTCGTTGAACGGGCTCCGGCACATCGGGATTAATATCCCTGGGCAAGGGCAGCGGCGAATAAATATGGTCGTGAATGACCGAAAACGGGGTATCCGCGCTGAACGGAACCTGCCCCACAACCATTTCATACAACATTACCCCGAATGAGTAAATATCCGTACCTTCGTCAAGGTCCTTTTTGCCCATTGCTTGTTCGGGCGAGATGTACTGAGGCGTTCCCATGATCGAATCGGACGAAAGTGTGGATTCGCCTGCCTGGGCTATTCGCGCCAGTCCAAAATCAGCGAGGTATATGACACCTTCGGCAGATAACAACACATTCGACGGTTTGATATCGCGATGAAGAATTCCCTGCTTGTGAGCATATACCAATGCGGCGCCGACCGAATCCACTACCTGTTCTATTTCCTTCGACGTCAGCGGACCTAGATTTAAACGCGCCTTTAGGGTGTCCCCCTCGATATACTTCATGACCAAATATGGGCGGGTTTCATGTTCCGAATAATCGTACACAGGCACGATATTGGGGTGCTCGAGTTTGGCAACCACTCTTGCTTCGCGCTGGAAACGTCCGATAAACGTGCCATCCTCATTGAATGCCTGATGCAAGACTTTGATCGCTACATACCGGTCCAACGCAGCGTGATAAGCCTTGAACACTGTCGCCACCCCTCCCTGCCCAAGTTGTTCGATGATCCGATACGGACCGACATTTTCACCGATTTTGAAACCCATAGAAAATCTCCATTTGCAATTTGACCCATTATAGCCGATGCAATCGAGTAAGTACGAATCAGTTAAATGACAATGGGCAGAAAAATTCCTGCCCGTCAATGATAGATCAAAGAAAAACTTATTATTGAGGCGGCATCTCCACATTTACGTTGACAATCCCATTTTCGGGAGTAAACGTCACCTTGAACGGCATTGAAGTTCCATCGCCACAATTGACATTCCACTCTTCCACCCATACACCGGTTGAATTCGGCTGTTGCAGGACTGCAATGGTCGTGCCGTCCACAGTCGGTGTATTGCAGCCAGAGATTGCGCCGATGATCTGGACCGAGAACCACGCAGTGAGACGAGTTTCGTCATCCGCCAGCCCGCCGGAAGGTACCTCGCCGCTGAAATCGAATTCAGGGACATCCTCTGAATCGCCCGAATCCGATGGGTTGAACGGAACCTGGGTGGGGAATTCCGGAACATCGGGAATTTCATAGTTCTCGAAATCCTCGATCGCCTGCTGTGCCTGGACATATCCCTGATAAACATAGTATCCGCCGATGCCCGCCGCGAGACAACAGCAACACAGGATCACCGCAGCCGCAATGCCGATGATGAGATTTCGATTCTTGTTTGAGCCTTCCTGAGGCTCGGGGGTTGAGTTGGTTTCCATTTGATTTCTCCTGTTAATTGAATTGGCGCATTATACAGAAGAAAGGAGCAGGCGGATATAAAACCTGCCTGCTCCTTTTGTACTACCAAAAAACTACTTATCCAGCAAAGCCGCCACGCCGGGGAGTTCTTTCCCTTCGAGGAATTCCAACGAGGCCCCTCCGCCTGTGGAGACATGCGTCATCTGCTTGGCGACGCCCGCCTTCTTGACTGCGCTCGCCGAGTCGCCGCCGCCGATCACTGTGACCGCTTCGGACTCCGCCAGAAGTTTGGCTAGTGCAAATGTGCCTCCAGCAAACTTTGGCATTTCGAACACGCCCACAGGTCCGTTCCAAACGATGAGCTTCGCGCCCGCCAGAGTAGCTTTATACAGCTCAATAGTCTTGGGACCCACATCCAACATACGCCAGCCAGCAGGAATCTTATCCACATCCACAACCTGTGAATCCGCCTCGGCATCGAACTTGTCCGCGATGACTGCATCCACCGGCAAGACGAGTTTGCCGCCCAGTTTTCCAAGCAGGGATTTTGCCGTTTCAATGGCTTCCGCTTCCACGAGGCTGTCTTGCATGTTCAGTCCCTTCGCGGCAAGGAATGTATTCGCCATACCGCCGCCGATGATGAGTTTGTCACATTTCATGGCAAGCGTTTCCACAACGAGAATCTTATCGCTGATCTTCGCTCCACCGAGAATAGCGATGTACGGGTGTTCGGGATTGGCAACGGCTTTGCCAAGATATTCCAATTCCTGTTCCATTAAAAAGCCTGAGACAGCAGGCAGGAATCCCGCCACGCCTTCCGTGGACGAATGAGCGCGGTGCGCTGATCCAAATGCGTCGTTGACATATACGTCACCCAGCGCCGCCATCTGTTTGGCAAGTTCGAGATCGTTCTTTTCCTCACCAGCATGAAAGCGGGTATTCTCGAGCATCAACACATCGCCAGGCTGCAGCGCTTTAGCCATCGCTTCCACTTCTGCGCCAACACAATCGGGAGCCATTTGCACAGGGCGATCGATCAGCGCGGATAAGGTCTCCGAAGCGGCACGCAGGCTGAATTCAGGAGAAGAGGCGCCTTTGGGTCGTCCCAAATGACTCATCAAAAGGAGCGAGGCTCCCTGATCCAATACATATTGGATCGTCGGCAATGCGGCACGGATGCGTTTGTCATCGGTCACTTTGCCGTCCGCCATTGGCACGTTGAAATCCACACGCATGAGCACGCGTTTGCCTTTGAGGTTTATATCTTTTACGGTTTTTTTATTCATTGCTGTACCTAAAAAGCAGGTCACGCTTGAAGCGTGACCTGCTACGAAATGTTACAGGGATTTCGCCATCATTGCAGCGAGATCGGCAGTGCGGCAGGAGTAGCCCCATTCGTTGTCATACCAGGTGACCACTTTGACGAAGTTGCTCTTTTCCTTGCCGAGGACCATCGTAAATTGCAAGTCAATCGAGGACGAATGCGGGTCGCCTTTATAGTCAATGCTGACAAGCGGCTCATCCACAGCCTGCAAAATGCCTTTGAAGCGCGGTTCCTTTGCGGCAGCGCGGAAGAGGTCGCGAAGTTCCTCGGTAGTGGTTTCTTTTTCAAGCTCCGCAGTGAAATCCACAATGGAGACGGTGGAGGTCGGCACGCGCAATGCATAACCGTCGAACTTGCCTTTGAGGTCGGGGATGACCAACGCCACAGCCTTGGCAGCGCCGGTAGTGGTCGGGATGATGCTCATCGCAGCAGCGCGGGCGCGGCGCAAATCGGAATGCGGCAGATCGAGAATCTTCTGATCGTTGGTGTAAGAGTGGACTGTGGTCATAAACCCGCGTTTGATCGTGAACTGATCATGCACAACCTTTGCCGCCGGGGCAAGGCAGTTCGTAGTACAGGAAGCGTTCGAGATCACATGGTGATTCTTCGGATCGTATTTATCCTCGTTCACACCCATCACAACGGTCAGGTCTTCGCCTTCGGCGGGCGCGGAAATAATGACCTTCTTTGCGCCGCCTTTGATATGGTTGACCGCGCCCTTCACCTGCCTGCCTTTTTTATTGACACCGTCTTCCTTGATGGTGAACAAGCCAGTGGACTCGACGACAATATCCACACCGAGGTCACCCCAGGGAATCGCGCCGGGATCGGTCTCTTTGAAAACCTTTACTTTCTTTCCATCAATCACCAGCGCATCGCTTTCAACTTCGACCTTGCCGTTGAAACGCCCATAATTCGAATCGTATTTCAACAAGTGCGCCATCGTCTTCAGATCGCCGATATCATTGAAGGCAACAACTTCAAGTTCCTTCGGGTACATATCCCGGATCGCCTTCAACACCTGGCGTCCAATTCGTCCAAATCCGTTAATGCCTACTTTTACTGTCATAGGAAATTCCTCCAGATTAATATTCAAGGTTGCAACAATTGGATTTTACTTCGTTACGCTCGATTTGTGAATTTTATTACTGCCTTTGTTTGACGTGATGAACGTCAGGACGAGACCGCCTCCTCCCCAACCGATGATCGATTCTGTTTCCTGATGCAGGATTTTAGCTGAAATCTACGTTAACGGTCCTGTCCGCTCATAGAAAACATCCACGATGACCTGAGCCAGTTTGAGCGAATCATGCCGCCAGGGATGGCTGTCGTCCACGAGGTCGGCGTTGTAGGTTCGTGGGTCAGAAAGGGTTGCTTCATCCATCTTTACCCAGCGCGAGGCAATACCCAAATCACCTGTGTAATTGCTGTTACAGATAACAACGTCGAACACGTTTTCACCAATATGGCTTTCCAGGGCGCGGACATGGTCATGGCAGGTAAAGGAATCTGTCTCGCCTGTCTGTGTGGCAATATTGCTCACGTAAATCTTAACGGCGCGGCTGGCGCGGATGCTGGCAAGCAGGTCATGCACCAGCAGGTTCGGCAAAAGGCTCGTATAAAGACTGCCGGGGCCGACCACGATCACGTCCGCGTTGAGAAGCGCCTTGATCACCGGCGGAAATGCAGGCGCATCGTCCGGCTCCAGCCACACCCGGCGGACGCGTCCTGCCATTTCGGGAATCTTGCTTTCTCCCTCCACACGGACTTCGTTCAACGAGTGCGGCAATTCCATGGCGGCAACGAGTTTCACGTCCCGCAAAGTGGATGGAAGCACGCGTCCGTTTACAGATAGAACGCGCCCAGACTCTACAATCGCGCTTTCGAAACTACCAGTAATGTCCGCCAATGCCGTAATGAACAGATTTCCAAAGGAGTGCCCTTCCAGTTCCCGCGCGCCGCTAAAACGGTATTGAAACAGTTGGGTGAGCATGTCCTCATCGTTTGACAGCGCGGCAAGACAGTTGCGAATATCTCCCGGCGGGAGAATGCCCAAACTTTCACGCAACCGCCCCGAAGAGCCGCCATCATCCGCGACGGTAACGACGGCTGTAAGGTTGCTTGTATGGGCTTTTAATCCACGAAGCAGAGTCGAGAGTCCATGCCCGCCGCCGATGGCAACAATACGGGGTCCGCGTTTGCGGCGTTGAAAATCAGTAAGTGTGTTCACCACATCCGAGCCGGGGCGGATGAACGGCCTCAGCAAAGATCGGTTTAACTGCAAAATGCCATAAACGACCAACCACAACCCCAGTCCGCCGAAAATAATTGCACGGACGATGCGCGGCAGAAACCGAAGCGATGCATATGAAAGGATCGTCAGCAGGAGCGGGTCGGTTGAGTCTGTCCTGTAGATGTCAATGAGTATGACGGCAACGCCCAACCCAAGCAGGGTAATCCCAAGCATAACGAGAGCAAACCAGCGTTTGATCCCCAAACCGGGGCGAAACCAGCGGGGCATTCCACGTATGATCTGCCATATTCTCGATGGGAGATTTTTTTGCATAAAAAAGATGATAGCAGGGATGGAAGTTAGAGTCAACGAGCATAAAACCGGACTGACCGCCCTTGCTGAGTTCTCGGAAAAATGGCTTACGAGTATAATTGTGACCATGGACACAATTATCGCGGTTGACATTGGCGGCACACATATGCGTGCCGCTTCTTATGTGCCAGACAACATCGAGCCAATCAAACAGAAAAAGATCGCCACCCGTGCTAACGAGCCTGGCGGGCTGGAGCGACTCACTCGCGTAATTGAAGATGTATGGCCTGAGGGAAATTCAGTTGCAGCCATTGGGCTTGGGTCGCCCGGTCCATTGGATCCGCACACAGGGTATTTACTTGCGCCGCCGAACAACCCAGAGTGGCATAACTTTCCACTTGCATCCAGTGTGGAGGAACACTTTGGCGTGAGGACTTACCTCGATAACGATGCGAATCTTGCCTGCCTGGCGGAATACCGTTATGGCGCGGGGAAGGGGCATCATCATGTTCTTTATATCACCGTCAGCACCGGGATCGGTGGAGGGTTGATTACGGAGGACAAGCTTCTACAAGGGTATCACGGTCTCGCCGCGGAACTGGGTCACATCATTGTTGACCCAAACGGACCGCCTTGCTCCTGCGGATATAACGGTCATTTGGAGTCGTTTTCTTCAGGGCCAGCCATCGTTAAGTATGTGCTTGGAGAACTGGAATCAGGAGTCGGGTCCGTTTTGAAGCGGGAGGATGACTTTTCAGCACGGGATGTTGCCAATGCCGCTCAGCAGGGGGACGCGCTTGCGATCCGAGCCTATCAGCGAGCCGGGAAATATCTGGGCATTGGCGTGGCATCCACCCTGCACGCCTTCGACCCATCCATTGTCATTTTTGGCGGAGGTGTTTCACAAGTCGGCGAACTCTTATTCGATTCATTCGACGTCAGTCTAAAACAGCATGTCTTTCATCCGCGTTATCTGGAAGGGTTGGTAATCACCAAAGCGGAATTGGGCGACGATGCAGGTCTGCTGGGCGCGCGCGCGCTGGCAGAAATGAAGTTAAATTACTAAACCCTTCAAGGAGCATGTATGGCAACCCCTAATCTGCCTGGCGCAAAAGCCAGGGAAATGATCGAGCGGGACCGCAAAGTGATCTCGCCTTCGTACCCGCGTAGTTATCCATTCGTGATGGACCACGGCAAGGGCAGCGAAGTGTGGGATGTGGACGGCAACCGCTTTTTGGATTTCATGGGCGGCATTGCGGTGGTTTCCACCGGCTATTCTCATCCGCAGGTCGTGAAGGCAGTTCAGGAACAGGCGGAGAAGTTCATTCACATTTCGTCCGATTTCTATCATGAGAATTGGATTCGATTGGGTGAAAAATTGAACGAAATTGCGCCGTTCGAAGAAGATGCACTTTCGTTTATGACCAATTCAGGGACGGAAGCGGTAGAGGCGGCGATCAAACTGGCGCGCTATCACACCAAGCGCTCGAACTTCATTGGTTTTACCGGAGCTTTTCATGGCCGGACGATGGGCGCAGTGACATTCACCGCCAGCAAGGCAAAGTATCACAGCGGGTTCTATCCGCTGATGAACGGCGTAACCCATGCGCCCTACCCCAATCCCTACCGACCAGTGCTTGAACGCCGAAAAGGTGAGGATTACGGCGAAGCCGTGGTGCGATACATCGAAGAGGAGATCATCGCGCAAATTCTCCCCGCCAAGGAAATCGCCGGTATCTTGGTTGAAACCATCCAGGGCGAAGGCGGATATATTGTCCCGCCGGAAGGTTTCTACCCCGCCCTTCGCAAGTTGTGCGACAAATATGACATTCTATTGATCCTCGATGAAGTTCAATCGGGCATGGGACGCACAGGCAAATGGTGGGCAATCGAACATTTCGGAGTCGAACCGGATATAGTGACATCAGCAAAGGGAATCGCCTCGGGCATGCCGCTGGGAGCGTGTATCGCGCGTAAATCGGTGATGGATTGGGAAATCGGCGCGCACGGTAATACGTACGGCGGCAACCCGGTTTCCTGTGCCGCATCGCTCGCAACGATTGATCTGCTCGAAAAAGGCTTCATGAAAAACGCAAAAGAAGTCGGCGAATATGCCATGGACGCGCTGGAAGAGATCAAGGCGCGCCACCCCAGCATTGGCGATGTGCGCGGCAAAGGGTTGATGATCGGCGTGGAATTCGTAAAAGATCGGGAAACAAAAGAACCTGCCAAGAAGTTGACCGACCGTCTTGTAGACCTCGCCTTCGAGCGCGGTCTGCTTACGCTCTCGTGCGGGCAAAGCGTGATCCGCATCGCGCCCCCGCTTTCGATCAGCAAAGCCGAAATGGACGAAGGGTTGAAACTCTTCGAAGACGCGCTGACGGCAGCGGAAAAAGAAATGAAGTAAGTTGGGGACGGCAAGTTGGTAAATGAAAAGACCTTTGAGTTTTCGGCTCAAAGGTCTTTTTTTTGACTGCAGGAAGGGTTGCATCAATGCGTGCCGGATGTGTTACTCCTGGGGCTTTCAAGCCGGACTTCGATAAGCGCCGCGCGCACGGCAATCCGGCTGGCATACGTATTGTTTGCTTCGTTATACGATTTGCAAGTGATCAGGGTCAACCAAGGGTCATTTTCATGCCCAAGCAACGAAGCCGCATACGGAGTGACCACACGGTTCTGGCGCACCTCGTAGATATAAACTGATCCATAGGCATGGATGATGATCTTGTCACCCCATTGGAGTTCTCCCAGAGCCGTAAATGGTCCCGGTTCCCCATTTGGCAGGTAGACATGCCCGGTAAGCACACTGTTCCCATTCCAGCCAGGGAAGGCGGTTCCATCGAGCCAGCCTGCCTGCTCCCAAAGCCATGAGATATCCCAATCACCGTCCACCAGTGGGACGCCAACAACCGGCGTGGTTATCCCAAGGCTTGGAATTTCCAACCAAACGTCGGTTTCCACATAAACTTTTTCGGAAGGCTGTTCAGCCAACTCTGTAATCCGGTTGGGCGCAAATCCGGTTCCAGGCAAAGTGGACGGCAATTGGACTCGCCCGCCTCCCCTTCCGCCCGTGGGAATGCCCGTAATCGTAACGCTGGAAGAAACTGAATAGATATTGACGTCATCTAACGGGTCATACCAGCGCTCAGTAGATGTACTGTTATGTGTTGAAAGCTGGACGGGCAAGCCTGTGTTGATATCCGGGTCAATCGGCAGGGACGTCCATGAAACAGAGGCGGAGTTGGTTGCCGGTACACCCAGTAGGCGCGCGTTAAAGGTTATTGTGGCAGTTTGCCCAAGCGGGAATGAATCCCATGCAAAGATCAAATCTGTCACGGCGCCGGGACAGTAGGCAGGAGGCGCCGGTGTTGTGGGTGCCAGCCCTGCATATTGAACCGTGCAGGGAATATATTCAAGATTCGCAGGCAGGATATCGGAGACGATGACGTCAAAGGCATCGGTGTTGCTCTGAGCAGTATGTCCAATTGTCAGCGTGAATTGAATCGGCGTACCGATCGCGACATTTATCGCGGGAGCCGCGGTCTTCTCAATGGACAAATCCGGCTCGACAATTTCCACTTCTGGCGCGCTCGCTGAAAACGAGCCTCCATTCCACGCCCAGGTGGCATCGTTATTCAATCGCTCGCCCTCCTGATTTTCGATGACATCCAAAACAACTGTCCGGTAACGAATCAATATCGTGTTTGCGCCGCCGGTTCCGATTACATCTCCAATATCAAAAACAACCTGCCTGCCCGGGTTGGCGGGATTGCCTGCCGAATCGCCAGGATCTGTCAAAGAGGATACCGTCGGCGGGCAAACTGTTGCTGTTTCATCGGCGCCCGTAACTTCCACAAGCACACAATCCACATAAGCGAGTCCTTTATCCATGCGGTCTGTAACGGTCACGTTGTCAAGCGGAACGCCAAGCGGAAGGTCGATGATGATTTGATAGGTGACGATTTCGCCAATCGCCACATCCTGCCCGCTGGTGAAGGTTTCGTTCGTATTAACAATGGATTTAAGAATGGTTTCATGGACAACAAACCCAAAATCGAGGGTCGGGTTAAGTGTTGTGCCTGTGGCGTTCGTTATCGTGTTGTTCGACTCTGCGCCATCATTGCCGGGCGTGAGAGGCATGGCGTTACTCGCAACCTGCCCAGTGCTTGTGCCGACGCCATTGTCGTTATCGTCAAAATTCAAATCGGGCGTCGCTGTATCGTTGCCATTGGCAGTATCCACCGTACTGGCATAACCAACGGGCGGTGTTACTTTTACGATGTAATCACCCTGCGGAAGACCGCTGAACAAATAGTTCCCATTTGCAGCAGTTACCATACCGCCGGGGGCATCGTCGGCTGTGCCAAGCGCGCCATCGGGACCGACATTGATTTCTGTCACGCCGTCGCTGGCAAACAACTGGACTATTGCCGCGGCAAGGGGAGCATCCCCCGCGTCAAACGTGCCGTTGCCATTCGCATCAAGATACACCAGGTTGCCCAATTCAACACGGTAAAAGCCAAAGTCCACGGTCATATTGGCGCGCACATCAGGCTCGGTTCCCTGGCTAACACCGGTTTCCAGATCTGTTTCGCCAGTCGGCTCATCGTTATTGGGTCCAAGCGTGACAGGCAGAGAGACCACTGCGCCATTAAATCCGCCGCCGGAAGCATCCAACGCGCCGTTGTCATCGCTGTCAATGTCACCGGTATCAGGATCGGGCGCGGCGGTTTCATTGATTGCGCCCGCCGCATCCATTGTCGTGGCGGATGACCAATAGCCGTTCAATACACCTGCCGAAGCAAAATTGGAAGCGGGGATGACGACAACGTAATCGCCCGCCGGGAGATTATCGAACAAATAATAGCCGCCGTTGGCAGTCGTGTCAGTGGACAGAACAGTTGAGAGGTCGGTTGAGGCGTATAACTGAACGGTCACACCGTCCACGCCGGCTTCGCCCGCGTCAATCTGGCTGTTATTATCTGTATCAAACCAGACGCGGTTCCCCAACCCAAACAGAGTGGATACGAATCCAAAATCCACAGTCGTGTCAGTTGTCGTGCCGCTGGCGTTGCTGACCGTAACATTGGATTTCGCCGCGGCATCAGGGCGGGTTCCGCCGCCCGGTTCCATTGTCACAACTTCGGAGAAAACTTCGCCCGCCCCAACGCCAATTCCATTGTCGTTGTTGTCCACATTCCAATCCGGGTCGGAGTTGTCGTCCGCGTCGAAGTCATCGCGCGTGCTGGACGCGCCCGCCGGGGTTTCCACGCTGACAACATAACTGCCTTCAGGTAACCCAGAGAACAGGTACAAGCCCGAAGCGTCTGTCAAAGTCCCGCCGGCGGCGTCATCGGCTGTGCCAAGGATGCCATCGGATCCGACCGGGATTTCGGTGGAACCATCCGAAGCGTATAACCGGACAACCGCATTCTCGATGGGTGTATCGGCTCCATTGAAAGCTCCATTTTTATCCGCATCTGTGAAAACCAAGTTGCCAATTTCGGTGCGATAGAAGCCAAAGTCCACGGTCATGTTGGCGCGTCCATCGGGTTGATTGCCCTGTGAACCGCCATTCAAATCGGACTCGCCGATTGGTTCGGTGAATCCATTCGGACCGAGTGTAACCGCCTTGGAAATGGCGGCCCCATTGAGCGCGCCGGCTGTTTGATACGTTCCATTGTCATCCAAATCGAGGTCATCGTCACCGCCGCCCGCCGAGTCGTCAGGACCAAGGTCTGGATCGGGAGCGGGGGTTTCGGTGATTGTGCCATCCGCCTGCATGCTTGTTTCGGATGACCAGTAGCCAGCCAAAGCCTTATATGCATCGCCGGCACCGCCATCTGTAAAGTTATCGGCTGTGACAACGACGACATAATCGCCCGGAGGTAAATAATCGAACAGATAGTAGCCGTCACCATTGGTAACTGCTGTGCGCGGTGAGCCGTCATCAATTACCGCCGTAGTCGGGTTTCCGCCCGCATCGGCGTGATAGAGCGCCAATTGCACGCCAGAAACGCCGGTTTCGCCCGGATCCATTTGGCTGTCGTTGTTCGTATCGAACCATACCCGGTTTCCAAGTGCATAAGTTTCCACGAAGCCGAAGTCAAGCGTCAGATCGCTATTGGCATTTGTCTCGCCGTACCGTCCGCGCGAGTTTGGACCATCTCCTGCTGTAGGATTGAAGCCGTCCGCTGTGCCGGTATCACCACTCCCTGTTTCACCGGTCGGCATTCCACTTAACGGCGTTGCAGTCAGGTTGATGGATGTGGATAAGATTCCATGCGGCGAACCGGTTGGAGCGGGGTTGGAGCGATCCACGCCATTGTCGCGGCTGTCGGTGTTGTTGGAGGCGTTGTCCACGTTACCGGTACTACTTGTGTATCCAGACAACGGGTTGCCTGAAGTGAAATTAATCGCATCCACACCAACGATGTAACGAGCGGGCGGCAGGTTGTCGAACAGGTAATAGCCATTGGAATCGGTAACGTCGAAAGCAATGGCGTCGTCCGCATCAAACAGGTTGTCATTATTGACATCGTCCGGGATATTGTCGTTGTTGGCATCGCGATACAGGCTGACTCTCGCATTGGATACGGGCAGTTCATCTCCATTGAAAATGCCGTTGTTGGCGTTCGCACCCGCGCCGGTATCGAACCATAAGTAATTACCCAAACTGCGCGGCGGACGGATAAATCCAAAGTCAATGGTCAGGTTGCTGTTGGAGTCCGTTTGCCCAAGCGTACCGCGGTTGCCGGATCCATACGCAGCAGAAGCACTTAGATCGGTTTCATCGCCTGGCGTCAGCGGTTCTGTGCCATATGCCATCTCGATGCGCTGGCTGGTAATGCCCGTTGAAGCCGGGTTGGAAGCGTCCACGCCGTTATCGTTCATGTCCACTGCATTATCAACGGGGGGTGTACGGTCAACGCTGCTGATGTAATTTCGTAATGGCGCGCCGGAAGCAAAATTAGAGGATGGGATATGAACGTAGTAATCGTCGCCGGGTTGGATGTCTTCGAACAGGTAGTAGCCATCCGCATCGGTGGTTGTGAAGCGGATGAATGTGTCGGTGGCAACATTCAAACCGGGAGTGCCATCCGTATCGCGCCAGATTTCCACACGCACGTTTGCAACGCCCGGCTCGGTTCCATCCTGAATGCCGTTGTTATAGCCGGAGCGAAAATCTGTCTCACCCGCGCCGCTATCAAACCAGACGCGGTTACCAAGACTCATCGGCGGAATAAAGCCGAAGTCAATCGTCATATTGCTGGTAGCATCTGTTTCACCAAAACGCCCAATATGACCCGGTCCATCGCCAGCGGTTGGGTTGAAGCCGGCTGTTGTATTCGCATCGCTGCTTAGATGGGATTCGCCAAGCGGTTCACCCACTCCCCGCGCCAGAATGATCGCGCCGCTGCGCACGCCCTCTGTTTCGGGAAAATCGGTATTTACGCCATTGTCGTCGCCGTCAATATCGGCGGTGGCAGAACCACCATTGACGCCTGTCGTTTCCGTACCGGTGGGGTGGCTGCTATGCCAGCCCGTCAAAGGATCGCCAGCATCATCAAAGTTACTCGCAGCAATCACAACATAGTAAGAACCGGGATCAAGACTGTCGAAAAGATAGAAGCCGTCCGCATCGGTAACATCCCAATGGATCAGTTCATTGGGAGCCAGGTTTCCGTCCAGGTTGCCGTCGCGGTACAAATCCACGCGCGCGCCAATCACAGACAATTCACTGGCTTGACGGATACCATCATTGAGTATTCCCCCGCCTGTGCCATCGTCATACCACACATGGTTGCCGATGCTGAATGGGACATCAGCGCCGCCGAAGAAACCGAAATCAACCGTCAGATCGCTGTTGTTGTCACGCTCGCCATTCAAGCCGCGCCTCGTCCCCGCCGGACCGTGATCGTCATTATCGGAAAGGTCGTCTTCCGATGCCGGCTCTTCCGTCCTGACCAGAGGAATGGTTGCGCTAAAGACCTCCGTACTGGGCGCTGGCGGAGCCGCCGCAGAGTCGATGCCGTGGTCTTCACTGTCGGGGTTGCTATCCGGCGGGTTGGTGTAATTTGGACTGGCGGGTGTGCCCGTACTGCTTCGCAAACCATAAAGTGGGTCGGCGGGATCGTCAAAATTGCCGGCGGGAATGCCAACAATATAACTGCCCGCAGGCAGGTCGCCAAACAGGTAGTAACCGTCGCCGTCTGTTGAAGTTGTTGCAATCGCCGCGCCATCGGGATTACCGTCTTCATCCGCATCCAGATACAAGTTAATGGTAACACCTGGAATACCCGGATCGGTATCGTCCGGCGGGTTGATGGTTCCGCTGTTGTCCGAGTCGCGCCAGACGCGGTTGCCGATGCTAAAGCGTTCGGGGATGGTGATGCCTACTTTGCGCGGTTCCGAAGCGAGTAAATCACGAATATTACTATCCAAATCCTGATAGGAACCGACATGGGAGAACGAGTTCCATGCAATTTCACGCGATTGTGCGTCATCATTATTGAACGTTCCAATCGCAGGGGAATCCTTGGGAATAGACATCGGTACGCCAAAACGGACAATATTGGTTGGGTCACCTTCGGCATACGGTGCAATGGACTCGCCGCTGTTCAATTTAATACGATAAGAACGGACCGTACTCCAATCTGCAACCGTCGTCGCCCAAGTATTGTTACAACCGGAGGGAATCCCAGACCCAGCAGGCTGATTAAAGACTTCCGGGCGGCAGGGATTGGTGGTCAGGTTGTACTCGATGGTGAAATCAGAATCCACCAGCGCTGCTCCACCCAGAAATACGATGGGACCAGTCATCACGGGACGGAATTCCGATTCACGCGCCGAGGCGGACAAAGTGCCACCGGAGCCTTTATCTCCATAGTATGGAAGAATGTCATACAACACATAATTCAACATTGGAATGTTGCCATCGTTGAATATGCGCAGGCTGTATTCAAAATCGTCCAAATCGGCATCGCCAGGTGGAGGCGCAACATACTGCCCCGGATTCAACGCCCCTTCGGGATAAGCCTGCGAAATACATGGAAAACGTGTAAACGCATTGGAACTGCCCGGCAAACCAGATGTGCCGCCATCAGGGCATGAGGCATCGGGCAGAAATGTGTCCTTGTTGATCGCCTCATTATTACCGGCAGCGACACTGCGAATCCACTTTTCACCGCGCAAGGCAGCGGAACGTTCAACGATGTATGGATCCGTTGTTTCACAGGCGGTTTCAGCGGTGTCGGTATCTCCGTCCACATTGCCCGCATCCGTCGTTTGAGAGCCAATCTCGCAGAATACATCCAATGAATCAGTGACAACATAAAGGCTGTTGGTACGTGTGCCGGGCAATTGTCCACGCGGAATGCGGGCGAAAAATTCCACGGTTAAGAGACTGCTTCCCAATGTTTTTTGCGGAACCGTCAATCCGGAGAACTCCCACAACAGGGTCTGTCCGGCTCCGGGGTTGGGTCCGCTGCGGGTGAAAGCGACAGATGCACCCGGAGGAAGAGGCGAACCGTCCAACAGCACACTGCCCTCACGAACGAAGACCAAGTCATTGGGCAGGGTATCCAGAATCGTAGGGTCAATCAACGGAGAGGATGAACGTTCGGTCATGTCCACGGTTAGCACATAACGCAGGGTGTCGCCGGGTAAAATACTGCCATCTGAAGTAAAGGTGTTGATGTTTGAGTCTTCCCATTCATCCCAAGGTGCGCCAGGGGTTTCTCTTTTGCTTACTCGCAGACTGGCATAATTACCACGCACAGTCATCGTTTCATTGTCGCATGGATCGGTGACAGGGCCGCTTGTGTTCGTGCGAGTGACCTGCAGACAGTTAGAATATGTGGAATCAACAGTCGCTGCAGGCATCGGGCCGCCATTGTCGTCCGTAGTGGCCAGAGTGCGCGGGGTGACGCGAATTTGCGGGTTATCAGAAAATTCCCATACATACGGCAAGCCAGGGGTATAGAGAGTGTCGCCATCGCTGTCGTATTCAAAACGCCAGCGGACATTGGTAATGTTTGCCGGAAGCCCGGCGCTATATGTCGCATCCGTGTTGTAACTGACAGGCTGTCCGGGGAAGGCAGTCCAGGTACTCCCGCTGTCTGTTGAGTATTCAACATAAGCGCGGACGTAATTAAAGGTTGCATCCCAAGTACCGCTGGTAACGCTGGTGACCTGCAATTCAGGCGGCAGATTGTCAATCAGGGTGATGTCATTGGCGGGATAATTGGTTCCATTCGTGTTCAGTTCAAGGATAAAACGCGCCGTACCTGTAAGTCCGACCGGATCACCCGAGTCATTCTTGCTGTATGTGGGAACATCAAATATCGGATCGACATCATGTGTAAGGTTTGTCGTGGCGGGCGCAAAACAGTTTGGACATGGATTGCCGCCTGAATCCGTGTATCCAGCAATGACATCCGCAGAGTTGGTAAGGTTGTCTCCAACGTTGAAAGGCGGAGATGGATATGTGATAGTAATAAGGCGAATGAGGCAATCAGGCGGGTATAGTGGGCCCGGCACAGTCGGCCAAGTAACGACGCCGCCGCTTTCTGTTCCGCCGTCGCTGGCTGAGACGAAAACCGCTCCGGCTGGAAGGGTATCAGTTAGAACAACGTCGGTTAATGCGGCAATACCACCTGTAGGCGGTGGAACCGGACAAAGCCGTAATCGATAGGTCACATCGGTATCCACCGTCGGTTCAATGACTGGCGCAATCCGGGTTTTGGTCAAATTCCAACTGGGTGAAACGCTTCCAACACTGATGGGCGGCGCAGAGGCAGGCGCGGCATTCTGCCAGTCAACGGGACCCGGAGGATCAATCCGCCCGTTGACCGTGTTATCGATGATGGCCGGCAGTGGGCGCAGGTCATGGCTGACC
Organism: uncultured Anaerolinea sp.; assembly: GCA_964563315.1. GTDB lineage: Bacteria > Chloroflexota > Anaerolineae > Anaerolineales > Villigracilaceae > Villigracilis. The sequence continues at coordinate 81,185 of CAZLWG010000003.1, forward strand.
CGTACAGCAATCACTGCATCGTATTGAGTTCCGTCAAGAAGATCATTATCGGTTTTAGTAATGGTAATGGTGCGCGTGCCGCTGCTGTAATTGATTTCAAACCCGCCCGGCACGGAGGAGTTGGGGGGCGGCAGATACGTCAGACCGGTTTGAAGAACATCGGTGATTTCCATCTCGCCGCAGGAAGTGGTGAGGCTGCTACATTCCCAACGTATGCGATAACGAATCACATCACCCACCTGGACCTCAGAAATCCCATCTTCAATGGACTTCGTCAACAGCAGTTGAGGGTTGGCGCTCAATGGCGCGGGGTCATTCTGAATGGGAATTGCAGATTCAGGGGAAGGAGCGGCAAAAACCTGGTTTAGGGGAAGGAGAGATAAAGTTTGAGCCGCCACAATAACAATCCCCAATAATAAATGAAAAAAAGAGGCGGGACGATTTTTGACCGATTTCAAAATATTTTCCTTTGTTCAAACGGACATTAAAATCAAAAAAATATGATGAACCATTGTAATAGGAAAGAAGCCTTGCGGTCAACCAAAAAGGTGCAAAGTTGGATACTCCAACAAAGTTAGCGGGAAAACCCCGCTAATACAACTCATACATCGATGGCTGAAACGCGGTGATAAAATAAACACAAGAATCATGTCCATCATCCCCTCCATGCTGCCGGATTTTCGCGTCCGTCAAAGAGATTATCTGCTCGAAATTTCACGCGCGCTCACCCAGGAACTCGATCTCGAGAAACTGCTGGCGCGCATTTTACGGATTTCCATCGAGATGCTTGCCGGGCAGGCAGGCATTATTGCATTGAAAGAAAAAGACGGTTGGCGCGTCGCGGCGGCGCATGGAATTGCTCCTGCATTCCTGAGCTACCTCACGCCCCTGCTCGCAGAAGAAAAAGTCCGCGAATTGGATGTGCGCGAACTCAACCGCATGTTAAAGGAACTGACCTACACCGCCAGCATGGGTCTCCTTAATGGTACGGGTTTGCCGCTTGCCGCGCAGGGGCAAGTCATTGGTGTAATCTTCATCTTTCGTAATTACGCTGATCTCTTCACTCCGAACGACCGGGTGCTACTCCAATCTTTTGCCGACCAGGCTGCCATTGCCGTGTACAACGCGCAGCTCTATGGGCAGGTTTCCTACGAAAAAAAGCGGCTCGACGCGCTTCTGGACTCCGCCGCAGACGGAATCCTCATCCTCGATTCGAATCTCTTGATAGAACGCTGTAACGAAGCCTTCATAAAACAGATCGGAAAGACGCGCGAAGAGATCACGGGCAGGGAGCATGGCGAGATTATACAATGGAAGAAAGAGCCGCAAGGGACAACGCTGGAAGAATCCGTTGCCAACGGTTGGCCGCTCACGCCCGAAGCCACGTTGTACGTGGAAGGCGATCTCGAACGACCTTTCCCTCCGCCACTGCCCGTCGGCATTACTTACGCTCCGCTTGTTTCCGAGGAAGGAAAACTTCTCAATATCCTCGTCAGTGTGAGGGATATCACCCATTTTAGAACCGCCGACGAGATCAAAGCGACCTTCATTTCCATCGTCAGTCATGAACTGCGCACGCCGGTTGCATTGATCAAGGGATATGCCTCCACATTGCGGCGCGACGATGCAAAATGGGACAAGCGCACCATCAGCGACTCGCTGGCAGTCATCGAAGAGGAGGCGGATCGTTTGTCCAAGATGGTGGACGATCTGTTGGACGCCTCACGGCTGCAGGCGGGAGGTCTCAGTTTGAATCAGGCTGACGTTTCACTGCCCAGCCTTGCGGCAAGAGTGAGCGAACGGTTCAGCGCCCAGTCGCCAAAACATCGCATCGTCACGGACTTTCCCGAAAAGTTTCCGGTCATCCTCGGAGATGAAAACCGCCTGGAACAAGTCATTTCGAATCTGGTCTCGAATGCGTTGAAATACGCGCCCGAAGGAGAGATCAAGATCAGCGGATCGGTTCGATTGGATCAAGTGATTATTTGTGTGAGCGATGAAGGTCCCGGCATTGATGCGCAAGACATCCCGCATATCTTCGACCGCTTCTATCGTTCGACCAATGCCGTGAAACAGACAAAGGGAGCCGGGTTGGGGCTTTATCTTGCCCGCGCCATCATCGAAGCGCACGGCGGGCGCATTTGGGCGGATGCTGCCAAACCATCATCTGCTCAAAACGGAACACTCAACGCTGGCGCAAGAATTTGTTTTTCACTCCCGCGTTGATCTAATAATTCCTGCCTCCCTGATGCCGGGGGCACGACACAGGCAAATGGTACAATCAATCCATAAATTTAAAAGAACAAGGAAGGATATATGTCCGGCGTAGTTTCCCCGCGCAGCAAGATCGAACAAAAATATACATGGAACGCCGAGAGCGTTTTCCCCAGCGACGAAGCCTGGGAAGAAGAAGTTGAGAAGATCCTAGCTGATATCCCCTCAGTGAAGAAGTTTCAGGGACGGTTGGGCGAAAGCGCGGCAACCCTGTCCGAAGCCTTCAAGGCGTACGAAGCCCTGTTGGCTCGCGCCCAAACCGCTTACATGTATGCGAGTTTCTCCTACTCAGTGGATACGACAAACCAAAAAGCCTCAGGGATGCGAGCCAAGGCGGCTGGCATGTACGGACAGGTAGTGTCAGCAATTTCGTTCGTACAGCCCGAATTGCTGGAAATCGGGCAGACCAAACTGAGCGAATTCTTTCAGCAGGATGAAAAACTAGGCGATTTCAAGTTCTTTATCGAAAACCTCTTCCGCAGACAGGCGCATGTCCGATCCGCCGAGGTGGAGGAAGTGCTTGGTCTGGCAAGCGAGCCGTTCAACGGGTTCTACAATTCCACCAGCATGCTGACCAACGCGGACTTCAAGTTCAAACCCGTCAAGGACGCCAAAGGGAAAGTACTGGATGTTACCCAAGGGTCTTTTGAATCGGATTTGATGCATCACACGGAAAGGAAAGTCCGCAAGAATGCGTATGTATCCTACATGGATAAGTATGTGGAAAACAAGAACACTCTGGCAAGTAACCTCGCCCATAATATTCAAGTCAGCGTGTTCAACATGCGCGTGCGCAAACACGAATCCACGCTGGCGGCTTCATTGTTCGATCTAAACATCCACACCGATGTATTCCATAACCTGATCAACACCTTCAAGAAAAACCTGCCCGTCTGGCATCGCTACTTCGACATCCGCCGCAGGGCGCTTGGCTTGAAAAAATTCGCCTATTATGACATGTGGGCGCCCATCGAGAAGAAAAAGATAAAAATACCCTTCGATCAAGCCGTGGATTTGATCTGCGAGTCGCTTGCCCCGCTTGGGAGGGGATACGTTGAAACTGTTCGCCGCGGCTGTCTGAAAGAACGCTGGGTGGATGTGTATCCAAATCAAGGCAAAGGACACGGCGCGTTTTCATCGGGGGCATACGGCACGCATCCCTTCATCATGATGAGCTACGCCGACAATGTGTCAAGCATGAGCACGCTTGCGCACGAACTTGGCCATTCGATGCACACTTATCTCACGAATAAAAACCAGGCGTTCATCAACAGCGACTATTCCTTGTTTGTTGCCGAAGTCGCCTCGAATTTCCAACAGGCCATGATGCGCGGTCATCTCCTCGAGAGCGTAACGGATAAAAACCTCCAACTCGCGCTGATCCTCGAAGCGGTTGGCGGCAACATGTTCCGTTACTTTTTCCAGATGCCGACTCTCGCCCGCTTCGAACTGGAAACGCACCAGCGCGCCGAACGCGGCGAACCCCTGACTGCCGACTCAATGATCGACCTCATGGCTGACCTGTTCGCCGAAGGGTTTGGTCCGCACTTCGACATGGACCGCGAACGCGTCGGCATGACATGGTCGACCTTCCCGCATCTCTTCGCGGACTATTATGTCTATGCCTATGCCACGGGCATCTCCGGCGCTCACGCCCTCGCAGGACGCATCCTGCGAGACGAACCGAACGCCGTGGAAGATTACCTGGGCTTCCTGAAATCAGGTAATTCTGACTATTCATTGAACGTCTTGAAAAAGGCAGGCGTTGACCTGACCACACCCAAACCCGTGGAAGAGACTTTCGCCGTGATGGAAAGTTACATTGATCGGCTGGAAGAGTAGGTCTAACACTTTGATGGTTATTGCAAAGTATGAATGCTTAATTCATTAGGCGTGATGCCTACTCGGTAAATAGTCAATCGAAAATCCAATAATGGAAGTTGTTAAATGGCTCAAACACAAATCGCATGCCCCCGCTGTAAACAGATGATCCCGGCAAACGTCGAGCAGTTATTCGACGTAACCTCCGACCCGCAGGCTAAACAAAGGCTGTTGAGCGGGCAATCCAATTATGCCCGCTGCCAACACTGCGGGTATGAAGGCAGGCTGGCTACGCCCATTGTCTATCATGACAATGAAAAGGAACTCCTGCTGACCTTTTTCCCGCCCGAATTAGCTTTGCCATTGAACGAACAGGAAAAGATGATCGGCCCGCTCATCAAACAGGTGACCGACAAACTGCCGCCCGAAAAGCGCAAGGCATACCTGCTCAAGCCGCAAGCCAACCTTACGTATGAGTCCATGGTCGAGACCATTCTCGGCAAGGACGGCGTGACGCCTGAAATGATCAAAGGGCAGCAGGAACGTGTCCAGTTCATCGAGAGGCTGATGCAGGTTACCACGAAAGATGTGCGGTCAGAATTGATCCAGCAGAATGCGAAGATCATCGATGAACAGTTTTTCGCGCTGTTCAGCCGCATCGCGCAATCCGCTCTTTCCAGCGGGCAGGAACAGATCGCCCGCGCGTTGATCGAGATCCAAACCCAATTGCTGGAAGAGACCGAGTACGGGCGTCAGTTGAAGGAATCGGTTGGGGAACTGGAAGCAGCTCAAAACGTTTTACAGGAGGCGGGGCAAAGTCTCACCCGCGAGAAACTGCTGGACTTCGTCCTGGAATCAAAGACCGACGCCCGCCTCCGCGCCTACGTTTCACTTGCCCGCGCCGGAATGGACTACATCTTCTTCCAGACGTTGACCGAAAAGATCGATAAAGCTGAAGGGGATGAGAAAAAGCGGCTGGAAGGAATCCGAGAGAAGCTGCTGGATTACGTCAACGAGATGGACAAGCAACTCGAGGCGCGGTTCAAACAGGCGCAGGAATTTGTTGAGACAGTGTTGAAGCAGGACGACATTGAAAAAGCCACGAAGGACAATCTGGACGGCTTCACGCAGGACGCCGTGGAGATCGCCAACCGAATGTTGAAAGAGGCTTCAGAGAAGAACGATTACGCGCGGATGGGCAAACTGCAAAAGATGATCCAGGTGCTGCAAGCCGCAAGCACACCGCCCGAAGTGATGTTCATCGAACAATTGATCCAACTTCCGGGCGCCGCCGCAATCGAATCGGCGTTGGAAGAGAACGATGCGATGGTCAGCCAGCAGTTACTGGATACCTTAAGCGGCCTGACAGCGCAAATGGAATCACAAGGGGATAACCCTGAAGCGAAGGAAATGGGAGAGAAGTTGAGCGAAGTCTATCGAATTGCACTAAAGTATTCGATGAAGAAGAACATGGGGTAGAGTTTGATTAAAGAGATGGTCAACTCTTAGTTGACCATCTCTTTTTTTATTTCTATGCGGACATTTTTTGAGAACTGGAAAGACCAAACCAAACGTCTCAAGGTTGAAGTCCATGCGCTGTATCTGGCTTACCGTGACCCAAGAGTCCCCTGGCACGCCAGAATCTTCGCCGCGCTCGTCGTCGGTTACGCCTTCAGCCCGATAGACCTGATCCCGGATTTCGTCCCCATTCTCGGATATTTGGACGATCTGATTCTAATTCCGCTTGGAATCAAACTGGCGTTGTCCTTGATCCCCAAGGAAGTGATGGAGGAGAGCAGGGTAAAAGCCCGGGAGATCGATCTGCAAAACAAATCTGTGAACTGGATCGCCGCCAGCATTATCATTTTGATATGGATCGCTCTTGCGATGCTGGGTATTATCACTATCCTGAGGTATGCAATAGAATAAAACAACAGGGAGGGGGCAAATCGCCATTACGTCGGCGGTGTCTCTTTCCAATTCCCTCCAGATTCCAAATCAAAAAGACGGATGCCTGATGTATCAAGCGAAAATATCCGGTTGCATTTTACGAATGTAATCCATTTGTAAGCGCTGAAGCACAGGGAATATGCTAGGATTCAATTGAACAGGATATGTCCATGGGCGCATCCAAATCAAGCGACAACTTATACAAACAGTTGATCGACAATCTGTACGACGGAGTCTATTTTGTAGATGACGAGCGTCGGATCACTTATTGGAATAAGGGCGCGGAGCGTATTACCGGGTATTTATCCGAACTCATGGTGGGAAGTTACTGCCACCACAACCTCCTAAACCACGTAACCGAAGACGGCAAACTTTTATGCGAAGAAGGCTGTCCATTGCTGGCCACCCTGCACGATGGTCAATTGCGCGAGGCGGAAGTCCACTTGCGGCACGCCGACGGGTATCGTGTGCCCGTTCTTATCAGAATTTCCCCAATACTAGACGAGCGTCGGCACATTGTCGGGGCGGTTGAGGTTTTCAGCAACAACCAATCCCTTTTCATTATGAGGAGGAAAATTTCCGAACTGGCGCAAAAAGCACTATTCGACACGCTCACAGGTCTGACAAACCGCGCCTACACCGAAGCAAGGGGCAGGTCTGCCTTGGCTGAATTCGAACAACACGGATTTCCCATAGGCTTGCTCATGATAGATGCAGACAACTTCAAGTCTGTCAATGATGCTTATGGTCATGCTGCAGGAGACCGAGTCTTGCAGACCATTGCCAGCAACCTAAGCCTGCATACGCGTGACACAGATGTTTGCGGACGCTGGGGAGGCGAGGAATTCGTCGTCATTCTCTTCAATATGGACGAGAAACGCCTGGCGCGAGTAGCGGAAAAATTGCGGTCCATGATCGCGAACTCGGTCACCAAAGTGGGGGATAAAGAGTTGATCGTGACGGTTTCCATCGGCGCAGCACTGGCGCACAAGGACGAAAGTTTCGATGAATTACTGGCGCGAGCCGATCAACTCCTATATCAAAGTAAACAAAACGGGAAAAATCGCGTAACGATATAACCCATAGTACTGACCGGGAACAGTGATCCTGGTCGGTCTGGCTGTTTCTAGAACGGCTTGAAGCGCATCAGCCACAAAAGTACGGCAAGGACAAGAAATCCCACTGTTGCCAGCAGATGCGGGTTGGTTTTGGCAATGAGGCGATAAACCTCCTCCATGCCAAGCGGAGATTCCGCCGGGTTATGTTTGCCGAAACCGGTCATGTATTCCTGTCCCAGCGCCCTGCGGATGGGGCTGTAATATTTACGCCCATACCATGTCATCCACACAATCATCACCAGAAATATTAGAAAGGAAAGCCCCCACCAGCCGGTTTTCCACCAGCCTGTTGAACTCCCCATATAAATGCTGGTAACAAGCAACACCAGCAGGCTCACTCCAAGCGGGGCAATAGAGATTCCGGCAATGTCCAACAGCGTCTTTATCCTCTCCTCGTTTTTCTCTCGAGGAAGCAGGAATGCGGTTGCCATGGATACACCGTGCGAGAAGAAAAACAACACACCGAACAAGACGTGAAGCCAAGCCATCCATTGATAAAACATATCGGACCATCCTTTTCACTGATAAATTTGGTTCATTGGGCGAATCCCAATCAAATCCCTTTAGCGAATCCCTTCGAACAGATCGGTTTCCATCTTTCTGCCGCCGTTTACGAGGCTGAATGCGCGGTAGAACGTGCCTTGCAGTGCGAGGAATTGAACAGCTGCGTCTTCATCCAAATCGGAAAGTCCGCCCAACGACGATTGCTGGGTCGCATGACACCTGATCGCCCGCCAAGCCGTACGGCAGTAATCGGTCATCTCGATCCGCGTGGTGATCATCCACTCTCTCCAAGGCGACTCTTCGCGGATCTGATCCCCCACAGGGAAGGTAATTTCACCAAAATATGGCAGGATGTGTTTCACAAACGATTCACTGTCTACCATGTAATACAGTTTGGAAACACAATGTGCAGGGAGATTTTCCGAATCTTTAAACCCTGCATCCACAGCGCGGACAACAGCAGCAGTGGCGAACTGTCCGATGGCGATATGGTCGGGATGCCCATAATTGCCGTCGTGCGGAAATGTCACAATTACCTGTGGTTTTATCCTGCGGATGTGAGTTGCTATCCTCCCGACTGCTTCGGTGTGGTCGGCTTGATCTACTTCGCCATCCATATACCCAAGGAAAGACAGGCTTTTGATGCCGAGGATTGCCGCGGCTTGTTCCAATTCTTTCGTGCGGATTTGCCCGAGTCGTTCCGGACCTGGGTCCTGCTCGCTGGAACCCGACCAGCCTCTCTCCCCGCGTGAGGCGCAAACGAGATGCGTCTCCAGCCCTTCTGCCGAGTATTTTGCAAGAGTCGCCCCCATCCCCATGGATTCGTCATCCGGGTGTGCAAAAACGGCAAGAAGTTTAAGCGTATCCATGGTCACCTCTAAAGAAGGGTTGCTGGTTAACGGGTGGAAACTTTTTTCAATGCATCTGATGTGATGTTATATGCTTTTCCAAAGCCGGCGATAAAACGCCCGCCTTTGGGGGTAATGCGCCAGAAATTGAAGTCTTCCAAATTGAACAACTGCTCGGATTGGGGAAACCGTGCAAGATACATCTCCTTGATGGGAGTGTAGCCCGGTTCTCCGTTCTGTATGTTTTCCGCCGCGCCGCGAATGGACACGCGCGCAAGAGTCTGCGGATCGGGCCTGTCATCATCATTTTCGCAGATCATCAGGCTCACTCGTTTGTTTTTTTGCATATCCAGGGTGTGCTGGGCAAGGCGGCTGACAAAAATATAAAAGGCGGAAAAGTCTTCTATCGAGATATACGCGACCATGGAGACTTGCGGAGTTTCATCGCGCAGTGTGCCCAGCGCGGCAATGCGCGTGGTACGAATAATATGAGCAAGCAGTTTTTCCGATTGAACATCCATGAATGGTTATTCGCCCTGTGAGGGATTATCCAGACGCAGACCATGTCCGCGCACGGTGTTGATGTATTGATGACTTGGGTCGAGCACGGCCAACCGGTCGCGCAGGCGGCGGATCAACGCATCCAAAGCCTGGTCGGAGACACCCGCCGTTTGATCCTCGCCCCACACAACAGAAACGAGTTCACTGCGGCTGACAACCTGTCCCTGCTTTTCATATAACAGCCATAAGAGTTTGAACTGTTGTGCGGAAAGCGGCGGCGCCAATTGCTGCTGGTTGACCCATACCTGCCGCGATTTTTGATCCATCAGCAAACGCCCCGAACGGGCTCCGCCCTGCGCCAGCGGCATGGTCGCATCGGACGTAAGAAAGATGAATTGCTGTGCAAGCGCAATTCCCAACAGATCGCCGTCCTGAAGCATGACCGGCGCGGAGAGTTCCACGCCATTATGATTCGTTCCGTTCTTGCTTCCGAGATCTTCGAAGGTCACCCCTTCGGGCGTCAGCGTCAACCGCGCATGAAAGCGGGACACCTGCCGGTCTTGAACGTGAATGTCACAACTCGGGTCACGACCCACCATCAATGTATGATTCAATGACCACCTTTGTCCGTTCAAGGGACCATCCTGCGCAACGAGAACCGGATATTCGTCTTCGTGTTCCATAACCGCTCAACTACCGCCTTTTATAGGTATCAGACAATGAATAATTCCAGGAAAACGTCTTGTGTTTTGATTCACAACAGTCAATGACGGACAAATAAACCCATTCAAAATCGGATTCCTTTTCATCCGCACTCAGCTGTCACCAAAACCGACTTTCAACCTCTTTTCAAGGATTGCATACTCCACAAGAACAAAGACGTTTATAATATAGCAGAAAAGTGGAATTCGTGCATATTATATTGTAAATTGCCCGACTCCTGATACTCAAGTGATACGACGCCGAAACGAATCACATATCAGTAAAGTCCACAAAAAGCACTGAAGGAGAAGGTTTGCCCCAATCTTTAAAGAAAGGGGAGATCCTGCGCGAACGCTACAAGATCCGCGAGCAGATCGGGCAGGGCGGCACCGGCAATATTTATCTTGCCGAAGATGTACGCCTACAAGGCCGTCTTTGCGCGCTCAAGGAAGTGGAGCACAACCAGGCTCTCCCGCCGGAGATCCTTGCACAGGCACGCGAACAATTCTTTCGCGAGGCATCCGTTCTTGCGCGCCTTGATCACCCCAACCTGCCGAAGGTCTCGGACTATTTCCCCGAAGGGTCGTGTGATTATCTGGTGATGGATTACGTCCCCGGCAAGGATCTGCGCGAGCGGATGCAGGAGGCGCGCCGCAACAAGTCATTCCTTTCCGAAAATGAAGTGCTCCGTTGGGCGGTACAGATCGCGGACGCATTGAACTATCTGCATCACCAAGAGCCTCCGATCATCCATCGCGACATCAAACCCAGCAACCTTAAACTCACGCCAAGCGGGCTGGTCAAACTTGTGGATTTTGGGCTTGTAAAGATCATGGCTCCCGACGAGGTGACCATCACTGTCATCCAGGGTCAGGGAACCGCGCTCTACACACCGCTGGAACAATATGGCGGAGACGATACACACACCGATCCGCGCGCGGATATTTTTTCATTCGGCGCAACTCTTTATCACCTGTTGACAAACGAGCCGCCCGCGGAAGTACGCAAACGCTTCCTGACTCCCCGCAGCCTGATTCCGCCTCGCGAGATCAATCCACGCATCAGCTCCCATGTGGAAAAAGCCATTCAATGGGCCATGTCCCTGCACCCAGACAACCGCCCCCCAAACGTCATTGCCTTCCGCGACGTGCTCCTAGGAAAGCAGGAAGCGCCACCCGTTCACAACTTTGACCGTCTTAGCTTCGAAGCGCCTCGCATCACGCTGTTCACACCCGAGCAGATCGCAGGATATGCGGCAATTGGCTTGTTCCTGCTCGGCTTGATAACCACCCTGTTGAGATAAAAAAAGCGCCCTTTTACCGGCGCATTCATTTTTCGCGCTCATTCAAGACGCGACTTTTGCTTTCTCGATCATCCTGCAAAACGAACATAGACCAGGCGCGGATGTGGGTTGTCCGCAACTACCACAAGGATGCAAGTGCGCCTGTTCGATGTTCTTCTCTATGAACAACTCCCCGCTTTTTCTTGCCTCCAGAAACTTCAAGTAAAACGTCAACTTTGCGCCGGGACGGGCATTTTCCAATTGGTTGAGAGTTTCTTTGTAGAAAATCTGTTGGGATCCTTCTGCAAAAGGGCATTCATCGTATATATATTCGATCCCCCGCGCAAGCGCATAAGCCGTCATCTCCCGCTCGTAGAAACGGCATAGCGGCTTGACCTTGCGCGCCAGGCCGTCTGAGGCAGGCAGGACAGGTCCCTGCCTGAGCAGGTATTCAGCAGACCAATTCAAGGTATTGCCGAAGAGCACGGCTGCTTCGTCGTCGAGATTATGCCCTGTAGCAAGGACGTCATATCCGAGGTCCCGCGCGATGCGGTTCATTTCATGGCGTTTCGCCAAACCGCAAACGGCGCACGGCTTGCCGTGTCCCCGATGGCTAATTTCCGAAAGAACCGGGATGGAATGCCCGTATTCTCCTTCGATATCCACTGTATGCAGTTTAAGATTATTCTCGTATGCGAACTTCTGACTCAACTTCCGAGACTGATAAGAATAGCCGATGCCCCCGTCAATTCCAAGACCAAGGTACAGCCCATCCGCCTGATAGCCAAGGCGCGCGAGAATATCCCAAAGCGATAAGGAATCCTTGCCGCCCGATACAGCCACAAGTATCTTCTCGCCGCGGGTGAACATGTGATATTTCTTTATGAAGCGTTCGGTCTGTTCGGGAATCCACTCGAGGTAATGTTCCTTGCACAATGCCAGTTTATGCTGGCGCATGTTGACCGAGGCCTTGCCGCCGCATTTTTTGCACTTCATTTCAACCGCCTGAAATCACAGCGATCAATTTTATCTTCTCGCCGTCTTTCAAAATCTCATCCTCCGTGATCATTTCTCCATCACGGGTCGCGATCACGGATTCCGGAACGATGTTGCTTTTCTTCAACGCATCCAGCAGGGTCATGCCTGCCTTCACTTCATATTCCTTGTCGCGTAACACAAGCGTCGCCGGCATCATTTCTCCTTAAGGGCTTCCATTCTACCATGCCCAATCCTCCACTTGACATTCACCTGACCATGCCGTAGCATATCGGTATGCGCATCGGAATGATGGTTGACAGTTACAAACCGTATATCAGCGGCATTACCAACTATGTCGAGATCAACAAACAGTACCTCGAAAAAGACGGACACGAGGTATTTGTTTTTACCTTCGGCGATCTGGATTACAAGGACGACGAGCCGAACATTATCCGCAGCCCGGGCGTGCCGCTGGCGGATACGGGATTTTACCTTTCCATGCGCTACGCGCCCGCCGCAAAAAAACTCCTGCAAACCATGGATGTCGTTCACGTCCATCACCCGTTCCTGAGCGGGCGTCTCGCTCTTCGTTACTGCCGCCCCCTGCGAATCCCCATCATCTTCACCAACCACACCCGCTACGACCTGTACGCACAAGCCTATCTCCCGCTCATGCCCGATGAAGTCAGTTATGGGCTTTTGCAAGCCTACATGCCGCCCTTCTGCAAAGCAGTGGATCTTGTCATTACCCCTTCAGCGGGTATGGAAAAAGTCTTGCGCGAACTCAATGTTGAAGGCAAGATCGAGATCGTTCCCAACGGCGTGGATCTGAAAAACTTTCATACAGCCACGCCGCTCCCCCGCGCACAATTCGGCTACAAAGAAGAAGACATTCTGCTTGTTTATGCGGGGCGTATTGCAATCGAAAAGAACCTTCCCTTTCTATTGGAGTCGTTTTCAGGCATTGCCAAAGCCGTGCCAAACGTACACCTAATCCTGATCGGCGGCGGCGCTCCGCAATACGACCAGGAGGTTCGCACTCTTGTAAAAGATATGGACCTTTCCCGCCGCGTACGGCTTACAGGAAAAATCCCTTATGACCAACTCCCAGCCTATCTTGCCATGTGCGACATTTTCGTAACGTCTTCCATCACGGAAGTGCATCCGCTCTCCGTCATCGAAGCAATGGGCGCAGGGCTCCCGATCATGGGAATCGAATCCGTCGGCGTGGGAGACACAGTCGAAGACAGCAAAACCGGCTTCCTCGCGACGCATGACCAGCCAGCCTTCACTGCCAAACTCACCCGCCTCATCCTTGACCCGGTCCTGCGCGCCGAGATGAGCCGATCTGCCCGCGACGCGTCCATTGCCTATGATATCGAGCGTACGACCAAAATGATGCTGGACCATTATGAAAATCTGACAAACGAATTCAAGTTGCGCAAAAGCAGTTGGCGCGCGCGTCTGCGTGGTTTTTGGGAACGGTTCGTGTCATGACGAGTCACAATCAGCGGGTGGGGGCCTGGGGCGAAGAAACAGCCGCCAGCTTTATGATGAAGCGGGGTTTTCGCATCGTCGCCCGCAATGTGCGCACTCCATACGGCGAAATAGACATCATCGCCCAGAAAAACGAAACCACGATCTTTATCGAAGTCAAAGCGCTCACATCCAGTAAAAACTTCCTGCCCGAGCACCAGATCACGCCGCGCAAGCGCGAGCACATGCTCAACGCCGCAAATCACTACGCCGCCGAATACGGGGTAGATCACTGGCAGATAGACGTAATTGCTATCGAGGGCAAGCCCGGCGCGGATCCCGTGATTACTCATTTTGAAAATGCCCTGTAAATCCTGTATAATTTTTAATGCCAACTAACAACAAGGAGAGAATATCATGGCAAACGTCATCGGACCCGATGTTAGTTTTTATCAGGACGACCCGCAAACCCCCGAAGGCATTGACTTCAGAAAGATGCGCACCAATGCAGGCTATGTCATCATCCGCGCCGGACAAAACCTGTGGTCAGACCGCGATTTCAAGGTCAATTGGCGTGAGGCAAAGCTGGCAGGCATTCCGCGCGGCTCTTATTGGTTCTACGATAGCCGTGCAGACCCCAAAAAACAAGCTGAATTATGGGCATCTTTGTTTAATGAAGACTTCGGCGAACTGCCCCTCTGGGCAGATTTCGAAGATAATTACAACGGTTCATTCCGAGGGTGGAAACATTGGTATACCTTCCTTGAACGCATCAAGCAACTCATTCCCGGCAAAGAAATCGGCGTTTACACCGCCTATTATTACTGGGTTGAAAACACGCTATCGGTCGGCATTCCTACTGCATCTCTAAATTACTTCAAGCAATATCCGCTTTGGATCGCAAACTACGGCGCCAACAGCCCGCTCATCCCCAAACCCTGGACAGAGTGGACTTTCTGGCAGTTCACAGACAACGGCGACGGCACCTTGTACGGCGTGGAAAGCAAGAACATAGATTTGAATTATTTCAATGGCGACGCCGAAGCGTTTCGCACAAGATTCAATATCGTTGAAACACCAATTCCTGAACCGCCTCCCCTCAGCAAATTTTTCCGGGTCACCGTTCCCTCGCTCAAAGTGCGCGAAGGACCCGGGTTGGACTATTCACAGGTCGGTAGAATCCTGCTTAACGAAGTGGTAGAGGAAATCGGCGCGGATCCAAATCGAACATGGATAAACATCAAGAGGAGCGTTGATAGTTTGACCGGATGGAGTTTCAGCGCCTACTTGCAAAGGGTCAGCGCGCCTCAACCAACGCCCGAGCCTGAGCCGGAACCCGAACCGGAACCCACGCCGGAGCCACCATCTGCATCGAAATGGCATCGCGTCACTACCACATCGCTCAGAGTCCGCGAGGGACCCGGTTTGAACTACAAGCAGATTGGGAGTATTTACTTCAACGAAGTCGTACAAGAGATTGGCGCGAACGACGACCGCTCCTGGCTTGAAATCCGTAAAGCGGATAACAGCCTGACTGGCTGGAGTTCCAATGATTATCTGGCAGAAACCGATGCGCCTACTCCAACCCCTGCTCCCGAACCTACGCCACCGCCTGAAGAAGAGGATACGAATTGGTATCGTGTCACTGCCTCCTCATTGAAAGTCCGTTCGGGCCCGGGGCTCGAACACGACTCGATCGGGCTTGTCTATTTTGGCGAACTCGTCGAAAAGATCGGCGAAACCACAGACGGCTCCTGGACCAACATCCGCAACCAGGATGGAACCCTCATCGGCTGGAGTTACAGCGAATATCTGATTAGCGTCCATGCGCCGCAGCCAACCGAGCCCCCGCCAACCACACCAGTGCCCGATCACAAAGACAGGACCTGGTATCGTGTCAATACTGCTGTTCTTAATGTCCGCGAAGGTCCCGGGTTAAATCACAAAATCATCGCCAAGGTTCTAAAGAACGATACCCTGCCTGCGCTTGATGACTCAACCACTCCCGGCTGGGTTCAAATCCAAAAAGTGGACGGTCTTATCGGTTGGTGTTCGAACGATTACCTTGTCATGCTCGGGAACAGCCGACCAAATTCAATTGCCCAAACCATTTCCCCTGGTATCACCTACCTGCGAAAGGATTTGACATCCCCGCGCCCCATCGTGGTTCATATCATGGTGGTAGATCTACAAACTACAAAACTGGAATTTCTGGTAACACCCTCACCGGACAATACGGATATTCTGTGTACGCGCGCAACATCCGAATTCCTTGAGGAATTCAAATTGCATGTTGCCGTCAATGGCGGGTACTTCAGTTATTTGGATGCCTCCTATGCCTCGAAATGCACCAAAGGAGACGCGGTACGAATCAGCGACTATGCCGCTTCACGCGGAACCATCTACTCCCCCAAAAAGACCATCCAACCTGTTTTGTATATAGGACAAAAAAATCAAGTATCTTTCAATAAGTTCGAAGGGAGGGTCTTCAATGCTGTTGCAGGGGATCGTATGGTGGTGATGGATCGACAAGTTGTAAAAAACCTGGCAGCGTTAGCGCCCGCGCCCCGTACCGCCATCGGCGTAAACAAGAATGCGCGCTGGCTGATATTGATGGTCGTTGACGGTCGCCAGCCCGGATACAGCGAAGGCGTCACCCTCCCCGAACTGGGGGAATTGCTGATATCCTACGGCGCCCATCATGGGGCAAACATGGATGGAGGCGGCTCTTCCACCATGGTCATTCAAGGATTCGACGGCAAAGCCCGCGTGTTGAATTCGCCGATTGACCTAGGTAAGCCCGGCAGGGAACGCGCGGTTGCCAATCATCTTGGGCTGTATGTCAGATTGTAGAAACAGAGTCAAAAAAACAGTCCGGTTTGAGCCGGACTGTTTTTTTGACCATTAAATTGTTTCGATCATTCGGATACCAGCATCCACTTCGCCAGTTTACCGTGCAATTGGGAAACTCCGCGTACAACATGCATAAAGATCGTCCACAACAGGAAGCCGCCCAATATCCAAAGCGGATAAGTGGATGGCGGGAAGATATAACGCGCGTTGCCGATATAAACTCCCTGTTGAAAGATATCCTGCAGGATCGGGAAGGCGATTCCCATCAACGAGAAGCTTAACACCACAGTGATCGCCACAAAGTATAAAGTGCCCAATACGAATTGCAGGAGCATATACACCAGCATCATCCATGTGGCTTTATCCGTCACCAGAGCCTTGAGCCGGTCGAACCATTTCATGCCCTGATGTGAAAACAGAGGGCGGCGCGGCATTCGAACACCAAGTAATGCTTCAACAAGACGCCCTTCGAGCAAAGCCAATCCACGCACGGAAAGCAGGAACAACAACGCCAGCGGAAAACCAAAAATGAATATCAGGAAGGAAACTGAAACAGAAATTCCTGTCACTGCCCAGGTCAAATAGAAAATCCCCGTGATAAATGCAACAAGCATATACAGCAGCCCGCCCCATGCGCGCGGATCAACATACACACCGAAGAAACGCCCGAGTAATGAACGCGGCTTGACAACCTGCTTCAATGAAGGCGACATACGCCGCTCCACTTCCCTATAAGCAGACGCGGTCTCCTCGGGAGAGCCGTATTCCTCCACAATTGGCTGCAACGCCTCCTCCACGCCGACGGCTGGATTCGCCGCCACAGCCGCTTCCAACGCTGTCGTCAAGTGTTCGCGCGCATCGGAAAGCGCATCCTGCAACAAAGCCGGGTCTGCATCCTTCAATTCGGTTTTCAAAGCCTTCAAGTATTCTTCAATCGTTTTGAACATAATGTCATCCTTTCAATATTTCGTCTACAAACTTTTTTGTTTGTTTCCATAATTCAACCCATTCGACCAGCGTCGAGCGCCCTACTTTCGTGATCTTGTAATAACGTCTTGGAGGACCGGAGATGGATGGCTCTACTGTACTTTCCAGTAAACCATTCTCTTCCAGCGAGCGCAAAACGGGGTACAACGTCCCCTGCTTCATCATGGGAACACCCGGTCCGCTATCCTCCAGCATCTTCGCAATCTGATACCCATACAGCGGATCGCCGCTTCGGCTCAACACGCTCAACAAAACCAGCGAGGAGGTTCCAGCGTTCAGTTCTTTTTGGAATTTCTTCGTCTGTGCAGCAGTTTCAACCATTCTATTTCCTTTCTTACAGTATTATCAGATACTAACTACTAATAACAAGATATTAGTACAAATCTGATACTATGTCAAGGTACTTAATTCCTATTTGCATAAAGAGCCCGGTATACAAAAGCAGCCTCGTCTGAAGACGAGGCTGCTAAAACTATTACGATCTATCCGTCAGCAGCTATTTGTCCTGAATCTCCGCTGCCCGGAGGGTATTCGCCATCAACATGGCAATCGTCATCGGACCCACTCCGCCAGGGACGGGGGTGATGAAGCCAGCCACCTCTCTTGCTTCCGCGAAATTGACATCGCCCACCAGCTTCTGGCGGGGTTTGCCAGTCTTCTGGCTGATGACAGGCGAGCCATCCTCGTTAAGTAATGGAATGCCGTTGATGCCGACGTCAATGACTGCCGCACCGGGTTTGATCCAGTCGCCGCGCACCATCTCTGCCCGCCCAATGGCGGCAATGATGATATCCGCATCGCGCAACACAGCAGGAATATCCTTCGTCTTTGAATGGACAACGGTTACCGTGGCATTTTCCTTAATAAGCAGGAGCGCCGCGGGCATGCCGACAATGTTCGAGCGTCCCAAAACCACGGCGTTTGCGCCCGCAATCTTCACACCGGCTTCCTTCAAAAGATAAATACAACCATACGGTGTGCATGGAACGAACAATGGTTCGCGGCCTTTCTGCGCCAGGCGGCCAAGATTGATAGGCGAGAAACCGTCCACATCTTTCTCGATGCTGATAAGCTGCAAGACGCGCTCTTCATCCAGATGATCAGGCAAAGGCAATTGCACCAGAATGCCATGCACCTTCGGATCGGCATTTAATTCCTTAATCAATTTTTCAAGGTCTTCCTGGGTAATATCCGCGGGGACGGGATGGTGGAACGAGGTCATTCCCAACTCGGCACACGCCTTCTGCTTCATACTGACATACGTCGCAGAGTCAATGCGCTCACCCACCAGCACAGTCGCCAGCCCCGGTTGAGATTTCCCCTCCGCAATGCGCTTGGCAACTTTTCCCTTTACTTCATCGCGCACTTTTTGCGCAATGGCAGTACCGTCAATTAATTGAGCCGTCATGGTTTGCTCCTTTTTTTGTTAATTTTCGCACAAAAATTATACAATCTCTCCCCTATTTCAAGAAGTGACATTCGTAACTTGCACTTATAAATTGCTTATGACGCCTTTCACCTTTTCATCATCCATATCAAGCAATTTAACATCGTCCACTTGATTCCAACGCGGAGAGGGGGCAATGGCGGTCACGCGCAAATAGTTCCCTGACCAACCTTCCATGCGCCAGCCGTATTCGCCATACTCCGTCGTGGATTCCCACAGTACTGACATCTTCCTCCCAATGAATTTTTGACAATAGGACTTTGCAGACTCTTCAATCGCTTCCTGCAAAATGCGGTTCCGCCTCTTTCTTAACTCCGGCTTGACCTGCCCCTTCATCCTTGCTGCCCCCGTGCCAGGCCGCGGCGAGTATGAAAAGACATGCCCGCCTGCAAAATTCATTTCATTCACGAACTCAAGCGTCTCTGCAAATTCCATGTCCGTTTCGCCGGGGAAGCCTGCAATGATGTCCGTGGTAACAGCGACATCAGGCAGGACGGTACGTGCGGCGCTTACCAATTCGCGGAAAGATTGCGGTGTGGTCTTGCGCGCCATGCGTTTCAGTGTGGATTCGCTCCCCGATTGCAGAGGCAGGTGAAGGTGAGGCATGAGGCGCTTATCATCCCACAAGGAAAAGAAGTTGGCGTCCAAGTCCCAAGGCTCTAGCGAGGAAAGTCTCAATCGCTTCACGTCTGTTTCGCGCAAAATAGACATCACGAGATCGCTCAAGTGATGGTTTCCAAAATCCTGCCCCCATGAACCGAGATGCACCCCGGTCAAGACGATCTCTTTTGAGTCGCCCGCAAGCGCGGCGTTTATATCCGCAATCACATCAGCCACCGGACGACTGCGCCCTTTGCCACGCGCAACGGTGGTGATGCAAAATGTGCAATGGTTGTCACAGCCATCCTGAACTTTTATGAAGGCGCGGGTGCGGCGGTGCAAACCGGGAATCGGGGTCCTTTCGATGGGTTCGCTATCGAATTTCTCTTTAGGAAGATCCAGAACATCGGAGACGAGAAAATCTTTTTTATCATTGAGGACGACATGTTTGACATTGGGAAGCGCAGCGGCTTCCTTTGGTTGAAGACTCGTCCAGCATCCCGTAGCAACGATTTCGCTGACGCCCGCGCGCGCAATAGTGCGGATCCTTCCGCGAGAATCGGATGCCGCCTGTGTTGTGACGGCGCAAGTATTGACAACTGCCATTTCGGCATGTTCGGCGGATGCAACGACCTCATGCCCTACTGCACGAAACTGGCGTGCCATATTTTCTATTTCCGCCTGATTGAGACGGCAACCAATGGTGTCAAGATAAATCTTCATGAGTACACGATTGACTACAGACGATGGGCAATTGACTATCGTCTACGGTACATTTACGGCTGCAGCACGACAAAATTATCAAATACGACATCCACCCCGGGTGTCTCGAATGTGCCAGCCAACATGCCGACATCGCCGGATGCCAGTGTCGAATCCTGGGCTTGCGCAATTTGAAATCCGTTCACGTAGAACGTGAGCATGTTCCCGGCGCAGTCGGCGCGCAGGTGATTGACGGCAAGTCCTTTATTGATGTTGCTGGAAGACTGCATTTCGCTTTGGCCAAGTAAAACCGCCTGGCCATCTTTGAACAAACCGATGCCGTAAAATCCGTCGCTGGAGATGATAAAGAAATAATAGTTGTTTTGATGGAAGCGGCAGATCACACCGATGCGGTTTTCATCGGGCCCCGCCAGTTTCCCCGTATCCACTTCGATGCGCACATTGGAAAAGCTTCGACGTGGTGTCGCCCAGAAATTCGTCTGCAAGGCGTTGACGAGAATGCGATATCCGCCAGCATCGTAATCCATGATTCCTTCAGAAACCAGCATGCGATCCCAGCCAGTGGTCTGGCGGCTGAAATCATCCTGAAACAAGACCGAACCCGAGGGCACTGCCGCCTGCGACGGAAGGGCAGTTGCCGGCGAGGTTGCGCACGCAAGGGAGAGCGCCATTAATATCAACAAGGATGAGATACTTCGATTCATGAATGTGATTTTATCACGGAGCATCATGGGAAATACCGCCTTAAAATCTGGACAGCCGTCCCCTCGTACACACCAGATGAATCCGCATCGCGCACATACGTGAGGGAATTGAAAGCGGCGGCGCGGTTTCCGAGCGCAAGATAATTCATGGCAAGATGGATGTGCGCGGGAAAGTACTCCGGGGCAACTTCAATCGCCAACAACAATGAATCTTCGGCGCTGGCGTAACGCCCCGATGAAAGATAAATGTAGCCCAACGCGTCGAGCGCGGCGGGGTCGTTGGGCGCAAGTGTCACAGCCTGCTGCGCGGCAGGCAAGCCAATTTCTTCCACATAGACACTATTGTCGGCGCAAAAGAACGCCAGCAGCCGCCAATACGTCATTTCATTCGGTGCAAGCTCCACCGCCCTCTGATAAGCTGCCAATGCAGCAACCAGATCGCCAATTTTCACATACGCATCGCCGATCCCCGCCTGCCACGCCGGATTCTCGGGCTGATGCTCAGCTGCTGTGAGATACTCCTCCAGCATTTTTTGATAATTTTCCTGGCGACTCCAATACAAGCCTCGCAATCCACGTACATTGACGGACGTCCTGTCAAGCGATAACGCCTTGTCAAGTTCAGCGCTTCCATCTTGACCTGTCTGTTGTTTCGCCTCTCCAAGCCATGCCCACGCCTCGGCATTTTTCGGGTCGGTCTGCACGGCTTGCTCGAATGCGACAAGCGCCAATTCCCATTCCTGCACCAAGCCCAGTGCGCGACCAATCGTCAACATTTTCTGCGATTCGTCCGGCTGGATATCGGATAAAGCCAAGGCGGAACGCAAGGTCTGCACAGCGGAATCAACCTCAGGGTTAAGAGAGGAAGCGAGAGTCAGTTCACTGGGAGCATCCTTTGGAGAAAGTAACATCAACAGGAGTCCCAGTCGGTAGTGAGCGTACGGGTCTCCGGCTTCGAGCCGCAGTTGATTTTTTAGGGCATCGTGCTCGGATCGCCAATCCTTCCGATCGCGATAGGCAAACGCCAGCAGGCGATATAGCCGGGCTGAATCAAAATGCCGCACACCTTCCTCGGCGGCATGAATGGCAGACGTCATATTGCCAAGTCGAAAATGGGACGTTCCCAACCATATCCAGCCTTCTTCTGAAAGTTGATGCGCTTTGCCGAAATAAAAAAGCGCGGTTTGAAAATCGCCTCCCCGCGCCGCGGAAATTCCCGCCATTTCCCACAACTCTTCGCGCCAAAATAGAATCTGTGCTGCGCGCGCATAGGACGAAGAGGCGGCGGGGTAATCCTTGCGCTGCCAAGCAGATTCAGCGCTTCGGATATTGGAGTGCCCCGCAATCATCACAGAGGCGGCCGTAATCAAGACAAGTATAAGACTTATTAAAATTGACCCGCGTTTCCCTTGAAGCATGTTGTTAATTCTACGCCATAATTTTGAACTGGCAGTATAATCACAGAGGCATGAGCGCATTCTCCAGTTTGGTTCTTACACAATTAACCGTTCCGCCGGGCGACCTCATCTACTACATCGTGCTGGTGTTTGCGGTAGCCAGCGCGCTTCAATCAACTTTTAACCACTGGCGGGCAAGTGAATTCCCGCAGGCACGGAGGGCGTTCACGGGGCTTGCGATATTGCTCTTTGCACAGATCGTCATGTTCCTGTTCAGCGGACTAGGCTGGCAGGAAATCATCGATCCCAAGACTGTCCTGCCGCCAATGGATCGCGCCTTCATCATGTTTGGGATCGTCTGGATCACATGGTTGTATGCGTTCCCGGAGCCAAACCGTGCAGCGGACGCTGGGGTGGCGATATTAAGTCTTTTCGTTGTGACCGCTCTGGGATTAAGCCTGCTTTCGTGGCAGTCGCAGGTGGCGTCGTTCAGTTATAACCAGACGGCTGACGATTGGTTCTGGCAAATTGGCTCCATCATTCTGGCTTTGCTTGGCATTGCCACAATAGTCATCCGCAGGCCCGATGGGATGTGGTATGGAGTACTGCTGTTATTCCTGGGATTTTTAGGGCATATCGGACATTTGCTCTTCCGCATGGATGGTTATTACTCAGGCATTGTACGGCTTGCCTACATGGCGGCTTATCCCATTCTGCTTACCCTGCCTCAACGGTTTGCCATTCCCACAGAAGTTGTAATACCCCAGCAAAAACCGACGACATTAAAACAAGACATAGCCGGCCGCCCTGAACGAAGGCGGTACAGCACCGACCCCAAGACGTTTCACGCGATGCTTGCCGTTGCGGCAGAGACGAATCCGACCAAAACAAGCCAGTCGATCACCCGCGCGATCGCGCAAACGATGCTGGCAGACCTCTGCTTCCTGATCTACCTGACCGACAACAACAACCAGATGATCATCTCAGGCGGATATGACCTGATCCGTGAAGACAGTCTGGAAGGCGGCTCGCTCAACAAGAATTCCATTCCCATGCTGGCAAATTCGCTTCAGCGCGGACGTCCACTGCGGATGCCCGCCAGCAGCACATCCGCCGACATAAAGGGTTTGGGCGACATCCTTGGGCTGACCAACCCCGGTCACCTCTTGAGCGTGCCAATCCTCACGCCAGACAAGGAAGCGCTTGGAGGCATTCTGCTGCTTTCCCCCTATTCCGACCGCACATGGACAGCCGAAGACCAGGCTTTCCTTGCGAACATTGCCGCTTCGCTTGTACCGATCATTCAACGCAATCAAAAGGTCAACAAACTGGAGACACAAAGCGAACAAGCGCGCCTCCAAGTGGCGGATATGGAGCGGCGGATACTGGAACTTACGCAGCAATTGGAAAATGCCCGCGCCGATCTGGAAAAAAGCGCGGCGGCGGACATCGTTTCACTCAGAGCAGCGCAGGAGGAATCCCAGCGTATTATCGAACAATTGCAGCGTGAAAATGCCGACTTGAGAGCCGGCAAGAACCTTGGCACTTCATCGAGCCAGTTGGAAAACGACCTGAAGAAAACGCTGCAAGAAATGGCGCACCTGCAAAACCAGCTCGCAGAAGCCAATATGCGCGCCCACGAACTTGAAAAAGGACAGATCACCACAAGAAGCACGGAACAGGCGGAAGTGGTCGCTTCCATTTCACAGGAACTCCGCCAGCCGTTATCCTCCATTGTGGGGTACACAGACCTTTTGCTCGGCGAGTCGGTTGGAATCCTCGGCGCGCTTCAACGCAAATTCGTCGAACGGATCAAGGCATCCACGGAGCGCATTCGCAGCCTGACCGACGACATGATCCAGATCACCACACTCGAAACCGAATTGAACGAACTGAATCCCGAAGCGGTGGACATGAACTCGATCATTGACAACGCCATGTCATACACCAGCTCACAGATGCGCGAGAAGAACATTTCCATGCATCTCGAACTGCCGAAAATGCTTGCGCCCACTCACGCCGACCGCGAAGCCTTGCAGCAGATTTTGATCCATCTTTTGCAAAATGCCGGGGCGGCGACTCCGTTTGAAGGGACGATCAAACTCAAGGTCCAGACGCGAATCGAAGATGGTCAGGAGTTCATCCTGATACAAGTATCTGACAGCGGGGGAGGCATCATGCCGGAGGATCTGCCGCGAGTCTTCACCCGCCTCTATCGCGCGGACAATGTCCTTATTCAGGGGGTCGGTGATACGGGTGTCGGGCTTTCCATTGCCAAAACCTTGACCGAAGCACAGCATGGGCGCATTTGGGTGGAAAGTGAGCCGGGAATGGGCTCCACTTTCAGTGTGCTTTTGCCGATTGCGGGCGAAATGGCGGCTGAAAAACACGGTAAAAAAGGTAAGAACTAATGCGAGGTCTGCGCGAGTTTGCAAACGCGCTGGTGATTGCAATTCTTTCGGTCGGGCTGATGCTCGGGGCATTATCCATCTCGCTGGTGGAGTTTGTGCCGCAGGCAACGCCAGCTGAAACCTTCATTGTGTTTCCATCCCCCGTGCCTGTCACCGCCACCTCCACAGCCCTACCAACTTTCACACTGGCTCCGGGATTGGATACGCCGACTTCCATTGCAATAAACACATCCACACCTCCAAGTTCATCCTGTCCGCCTCCGTCAAACTGGACCCCCATCATTATCCAGCCCAGCGACACACTGGATGGACTTGCCGCGAAATACCGCATCAACAAGGACACATTGAGAAGCGTAAACTGCCTGTTGAGCGACGGTTTGATCGCAGGCACAGTTTTCTATGTGCCGCTTGCGCCCACCAGCACGCCAATCATTTGTTCACAGGGAGCGGTCGGCTGGTCAAAAAAATATGTCGTGAGTCGCGGTGACACCCTCTACTCGATAGCCACAAATCACTATACCACTGCGAACACATTGAAAAGTGTAAACTGCCGAAACAGCGATCGCATCTATCCTGGTGAGATTTTATGGGTTCCAAATGTCGCCACCCGCACACCCATACCAACTCCATTGCCGGGCGTGACTGTTACACCCTATCCCACCGATCCGCTGACGGAAACAGCGCTTCCCTTCACAGCGACTACAGCCCCAACGAAAACATCCATGCCTTTCACTTCAACGACAGCGCCTTCCCCAACCCCCATCCCCACTTTAACGGCAAGTCCAACGGCACTTCCACCGGCGGCGCCCTGACACAACATCTTCGCCACATGAAAGCCACTTTACGTTCGTTAATGATCGCCTTGCTTGCCGCATTATTGTGGGCATGTGGAGTTCCTCCCGCCGCACCTGTACAAGCGCCTCTGCCCTTCATCCTCATTACTTCCGCGCCGGATGCAACAGCCACGCCTACACCCTTCCAACCCTCGCTCTTTACACTGACACAGCCGCTCCTTTTTCCCTCCGACTCGAACTCCCAACCTTTTCTGTTCCTTCCGTCTAAGACGCCATCACCTACTCCATCGCTTCAATCTTCACCCACGGCTACAGCCGCCATCGAACAATTATTCCCCACTCAAGCCGCCCCCCCGCCCGAATCGTCAGCGCTCAACCCTACTTCACTGCCGCCTCTCACAGACAGTGAAACCATCAACTTCCTGCTCATCGGCTCAGACCGACGCCCCACGGGAACATCGCACCGCACTGACACGCTGTTGATCGCGATTGTCTGGCACAAAGAGGGTCAAGTCTCGCTCATTTCCATCCCCCGCGATCTTTGGATTTATATTCCAACCGTCGGAATGCAGCGTATCAACACCGCCTACCAAAGTGGAGAATCCGGCGGGTACGCGGGCGGCGGGATGGGATTACTGAAAGATACCATTCTGCAAAACCTCGGCATTCGAATTGACCATACTGCCATGGTCGAATTTGACGGGTTCAGCCGCATCGTGGATACCCTCGGCGGGATCGATCTTCCCGTTGCCTGTTCCTACACCGACTGGCGGCTGATCGACCCATCCTACGATCCGTACAACGAGAACAACTGGTGGCTTTACACAGTAGGACCCGGTCAAGTGCATATGGATGGCGACCTCGCCTTATGGTATGCCCGCTCACGCTCAAAATCCAACGACTTTGACCGCGGGCGCCGCCAGCAGGAAGTCCTGCGGACTCTCTTTCAAAAGGCATTGCAAACCAACACCTTCGGAAAAATTCCGCAACTGTACAACGACCTTTCCAGCACCGTCATCACCGACCTAGGGCTTGCAGACCTGCTTCGCATGGCGCCGTATGCTGTAAATTTCACGAACGCAAACATCCGCAGTTATTACATCCGCCCGCCATATGTAACATCGTGGATTACGCCCGGCGGGGCATCCGTCCTCCTCCCGCAGGAAGAGGCGTTGCGACAAATGCTCCTCGAAGCCGCCACGCTCTCACCCTTTGCCGCTGTCCGTGAAACCAT
Source organism: uncultured Anaerolinea sp. (assembly GCA_964563315.1). GTDB lineage: Bacteria > Chloroflexota > Anaerolineae > Anaerolineales > Villigracilaceae > Villigracilis. Next base: position 107,789 of record CAZLWG010000003.1, read on the forward strand.
CACCGTCGAAGTTCAGAATGGGTCACAATTCAATACGCTCGAAGTTCTTGCTGAATCCCGCCTGAATTATGCCGGCTATCAAACCATTATCGGATCCGCCGACCGCCGTGACTACGGCTCCTCTGTCATTGTGGACTTCACCCCAAGACAGGATTCCACCCAGCAGCAGACGCTCATATCGGTACTCGGTCTCTACTCTGCAAACGTGCTTTCCCTCCCCGACGCGAACAGCCCCGTGCAATACCGCATCATCCTTGGCGCCGATTACGAACCATGTTTTCAACCGGAAGACCTGTCGCATTAGTCGAATTTCCCAGTTGACAACCCATTACATATTCGCTAAACTATACGAAAAGACTATGCGCTATTGCATAAGGGATTGACACCATGGCAAAGACATCCGATTCCGCACATATCGATGCAAGAACATATCTTCCAGCCGCCATAAATGGCTGGGAAATATTCCTGCTCGACCAGGGGCGCTCACCCAACACCGTCAAAGCCTTCCTCTCGGACGTGCGCCTGCTCAACCAATTCATTGCCCCGAATCAACCCATAGGCTCCATAACCACGGATGATCTCAACCGCTTCTTCGAATGGATGGAAAAGGCGCGCGGGGTTCCCTGCAGTCCCAAGACGTTGTCGCGGCGTATCACCTCCGTAAAATCGTTCTTTCGCTGGCTTCACCAGCACGGCGCGCTGACAATTGACCCTGCTGAAAAAGTCCTGCAACGATCCGCGATCAGCCCGCTTCCACAGGTATTGGACTCCGATGAATACGATGCTGTGTTGCTCGCTGCCGATCGTCACCGCCGCGACAAAAAACCGGACGCCCGCCCATACACTCTGGTTTATCTCCTGCTCACAACAGCCATTAAAAAAAGCGAATGCCTCGGCATTCACATCAACCACATTGACCTCGACGCCAAGAACGGTGCGCATCTATTCGTTCGCTATGCCAGCCCTGCAAACCGGTATAAAGAACGCAAGATCGAACTCGAAGAAGATTGGGCGGATGCATATCAGGAGTATCTCACCCAATACCAGCCCGTTGACCAAGTCTTCCCATGGTCGCCGCGCAGGTTGGAATACCTGCTCGAAGATATCGGCGAAGAAGCGGGGCTGACAAAACATCTTTCGTTCGACATGTGCCGCTGGACATCCGCCCTGCGCGACCATCAGGCAGGTATCGAGCCGGATAAGATCCGCCAGAAACTCGGCGTATCGAAGATCCAATGGCGCGAGCTTTTCATCAAGTTAAAACAATTGAACGGCGAATTGAAATAAACAAACTCCCCGCTCCTGATCAAGGACGGGGAGTTTCGCCTGGCCCTATTTTCTGCAGCGGGCGCGTCATCGAAAAATAAATCACACTCTGAGTCGTATCCTTCAAGCGATGACGATGAGCGGGGCGATACCCCGGCACCCACACTATCTCATCGCCCGCGCATAAAAGGGGCCAATTCTCTCTCGCGCGCTGCGGCACTTTCTCATTGACAAAGAAATCGGACAGTTTTTGTGAATGACCATCCATGCCAAACGGTGAAAAATGATCGCCTTGACGACGCACCCGCAGTTCAAGTTGTTCCGGCAAATCATCCGCATCCAGCCACGCCTGAAACTGATCCTCATTCCGTTCAGCCTGTTCCTTCGCCAAGGCGGGGAGATGCCAGCGTTCACAGGTTAATTTCCACCCGCCAGCCAATACAATCTGCTGCGGGATCGTAACCTTCAGTGATGTTTCGCCTGTCGGCATTTGAGGCCAAAGATTGAAAGGAAGCTCCGCATCCGAAGTGCAGATATATATCCGGTTTGATTCGCGGAACATGGTTAGACCGGCTTTCAAATCTACGCGGGAAGACCGGGCGGCGGAATTGACCAGGTTGACGGCGCGCCCGAGGATCGAAAATGTGATATCGATGCCGGGGCGGAGAGTCTGCAAGGCGTGTTTGACCAGGTTGCGTTGGAGTCCGAGCGATTGCTGTGAGAGGCGATCAGCATCGAAGGTGACGATCTCTTCATCCGATTCGATCACTGTTTCACGCCAGGCATTTTCCAGAGTTTCCATCACGAAGGCATAATCGCCCTTCAAAGATTGAGACATGCGCAGGATGGCTTCGCGGAATTTCGGGTTATACGTTTCGAGAGATGGAATCAAAAGATGGCGGATTCGATTGCGCTGGAAATTAAGCGAGTCATTACTCGAGTCATAATGGGGGCGAAGTCCGTTCACCGCGCAATAGATAACAGTCTCCTCGCGCCACAGATCAAGCAAAGGTCGAACGATGGGAATATCGGGGTCGAAAACTTTGATGATGGAACGGTAGGACATGCCCTTCAACCCCGCGAGACCGCTTCCCCGCAAAAAGTGCATCAACACAGTCTCGACTTGATCATCGGCAGTATGGCCTACAGCCACCGCCTGCGCCCGGTGACGACGAGCAAGGTCGAACATGAAGCGATAGCGCAGATTGCGGGCTGCTTCTTCGATGGACGTTTTACTTTCCTCGGCATAACTGCGTACATCCGCGCCGTCAATCACGCAGGGGAGCATTAACCGCGTGGCTGTTTTTTCCACCATGCGAGCGTCCAACCCAGAATCGGGGCGGAGTTGATGATCGAAATAGGCAACAATAACAGGATATCCTGCTTTCCTTAATACTTCCATCATACATAGGCTGTCCGGCCCCCCGGAAACGCCCGCGATAATGGGGCGATCTTTGACAAGACTGCATTCATCCAGCAGGATCGTTTCGATATTTTCCAACATCTATGCCGAGATCTGATAGAGTTCCACCAACACCCCGCCCGTGGACTCGGGATGGATGAACGCGTATTTTTTTCCATCCGCCGAGATACGCGGCTCTTCGTTGATCAAACGGATATCCTTTTCTTTAAGTTGAGATATCATTCCCGCGATATCATCCACTTGGAGACAAATGTGGTGCATCCCGGGCCCGCGTTTGGCAAGGTATTTGGCAATGCCTGAATCGCCGGTGGTCGGCATGACGAGTTCCACTTCCGCGCCTTCAAGAGGCAAGAAGGCTACCTGCGATTTTTCAACAGGGACATCACGCAATTCATGAAGTTCCAGCCCAAGCGCATCGCGCCAGAAGGCAAGGGACTTTTCCATGTCGGCCACGACGACGGCAACATGGTTAACAGCTTTGACGGTTGGCATGGCTTCTCCATAATACACAGGGATACTGTGATTTTACTCCAGTATTTCCAACATAATCGGCAGCGCCAATTTTGCCCACTCGGCATACATTTTCCCGGAGGGGTGTAACCCGTCTACTGCAACAAGAGTAGGGTCGTGTGCGGCTTGGCGGGAAACAGAGGTGACATCCACATAATGGACACCCGCTTTCTGTGACTCATCAAGGTTGATGGCATTGAACGCATCTATTTCCGCCGCGATCTGATTCTGGTCCCTGCCCGCCGCGAACGGCGTGACCCCCCAGTCGGGAATGGACAGCACGAAAACGCGCTTCGCATCTCCGCCTGCATATTCGATGGCTTTGCCGAGTAAAAAGCCAAATTCATTGCGATATTCATCCTTATCATATCCGCGATACTGGTTGTTGACGCCGATCAACAACGACACCATGTCATATGGCGGAGCGATCTCGCGTGCTTGAATCCCCTCCCAAAGTTCGGAAGTCGTCCAGCCTGTGCGGGCAATAATGCTGACATCCACAGCCAAACCTTTATCCCCCAACGCCGCAGCAAGCTGGTTAGACCAACGTTCGTTCTCGGAAACACTTTCGCCGATGGTGTAGGAATCTCCAAGGGCAAGGTAGCGGATGGATTCTTTCGATGTAACAGACGTGTTCACGGGACCTCCACAGGAGACGAGAAATATCAGGATAATAATGACTATCTTATTTTTCATAACGGAGGTCTACATTTTAATGCAACAGAGACATTCAGTCGAATGTCTCTGTTGATGAGAGAGGGGGGAGAGATAGTAATATTCCTACATCGAACGAATGCTCAACCACAAGCGCGGGATGCGGCTGAACTTACCCCACGCAGAAAGATTCGCGCGGCGGGAAAACACATCATAATCATGTTTTTCGATATCATCCAAAATGCCCTGATAAAACACGGATGCGGCCCCAATGGCAAGTTGGCCTTCGCGTTCAAGTATTTTCACACCCGCCCAGGATTCATCATATAACTGGCGGGTACGTTCGATCTGGAATTTCATGAACTGACGCCAATTGTCTGTTACACGACCAGCGGCAATGTCCTCTTCAAGGATGCCGTAGGTAAGGAGTTCTTCGCGCGGCAGGTACAGCCGCCCATTGCCATAGTCCTCACCCACATCGCGCAAGATATTGGTCATTTGCAGAGCAACACCGAGTTTGATGGCATATGGAACCGCGTCATTGCTTTTAAAGCCGACAATGTACATGCTCATCAAACCAACGGTGGAGGCAACGCTGTAACAGTACGTGGCAAGGTCTTCGAAGGTTTGATAACGAATTTGGGTCACGTCGCGTGTGACACCGTCAATCAACTGCAGGGCATAATGACGCGGAATATGGTATCGGGCGAGGGTATCCGCCCAGGCTGTCGCAACCAAATCGTCGGCGGAGAAAGAGGCGTTCCTGATCATGTTACGCCAATAATCCAATTCAAAGTCGCGGTCTTTCTTCAATTCCACTTCATCCACAATATCATCCACCGTGCGGCAAAACGCGTACAAAGCGCGGACAGCGGAGCGTTTCTCTTCGGGAAGCAAGCCGGAGGCAAGGTAAAAAGATTTGCTATGGGCTGCCGTGATTTGCTCTGTTTGCCTATACGCATCTTGTAAGGCAGCATCGCCTGCCCAATATGAAAAAAACGGACGAGTTGAAGGGTGCGGGATATGTCCCGCCAAAGCCAGTAATTGATTTTCCCAGTTCGCTTGTGCCTGCATGTCTCTCTCCTTTTTGAAGTGATTAGAGAAGTCTACATTGATTCCTACTATTTGTCAATGTTTTGCAAAGTAATTTTATATAAATCTTGACAAATAATAGACATAGTGTAAAATAAATCTGCTTTCACTTGTAAAGGAGAAAAATGAAACCAACTGCCCTGGTAATTGGCGCGGGCATAGGCGGCATAGCCACCGCCGCCCGCCTTGCAAAAAATGGATACAATGTGACCGTGCTGGAAAAGGAACCGACGCCTGGCGGTCGCTGCAACCAGATCGTCAAAGACGGTCACCGCTTCGATATTGGCCCGACACTGTTTCTCATGCCCGAAGTTTGGGAGGAGACCTTCGCCTCTCTCGGCGAAAAGATGAGCGACCACCTCGACCTGCGCCGCATTGACCCGACCTACAAGGTACACTTCGACGACGGCTTGCGGCTGGAACTGACCTCCAATATTGGCGACATGCAAACCCAACTCGAAGCTTTGGAAAAGACCGCCTTCACGGGTTTTCTGAACTACATCGCTGAAGGAAGCAAGCACTACAAGATTTCGCTGGAGAAATTCGTCGGCAGAAACTTCTACAATATCTTCGAGTATTTCAGCCCGAAGAATTTGCCGCTGATCTTCAACCTCAAGGCTCTGAAAAAGCACCATGCCAACACCAGCCGCTTCTTCAAGGATGAGCGGCTCAAAGCCGCATTCACGTTCCAGAACATGTACCTCGGCTTGAGCCCCTACGACGCGCCCGCCACTTATTCCCTGCTCCAATACACGGAACTGGCAGAAGGCGTTTGGTATCCGATGGGAGGAATGTACGCCGGCATTAAGGCGCTGACGAAGGTCGCCGAAAAGGTTGGTGTTAAGTTCATTTACAACGCACCGGTAAAACGAATCGAAACGAACGGAAATAAAGTGCTCGGCGTGATCCTCGAAGACGGACGCACTTTTTCCGCCGACATCTTCGTTGGCAATGCAGATCTTCCATACATCTATAAGGAACTCCTGCCTGATGCGAAGGAAGCAAAGAAGTTTGACAAGAAACTCTATACTTGTTCCACGATCATGTTCTATTGGGGCGTGGACAAGGAATATCCGCAGATCGCGCATCACAACGTCTTTCTTGGCGGCGATTACAAAGCCTCCTTCGACCAGATCTTCGAAGACCACACCCTGCCCGAAGTGCCTTCGTTCTACGTCCACGCACCTGCACGGACGGACAAATCCGCGGCGCCTGAAAGACAGGACACGTTATATGTCCTCGTCCCTGTCGGACATCTCGACGCACGCACAGAGCAGGATTGGGACGCCCTCGTAAACCGTGCGCGAGAAACTGTATTCAGACGGCTTGCCAAAGAGATGGGAGCAAAAGACCTCAGCGAACACATTAAGTTCGAGATCGTGTACCAACCCAAAGTCTGGCAGAAGCGCTTCAACCTCGAAAAAGGGGCGGCATTCGGGTTGAGTCACAACTTCTGGCAGGTCGGTTATCTCCGTCCGCAGAACCGTCATAAGAAATATAAGAACCTGTACTTTGCTGGAGCATCCACTCACCCTGGCACGGGTCTGCCCATCGTTTTGCTCTCCGCCCGCCTCACGACCGACAGAATCTTGAAAGAAGCAGGTAAAATTGCTGTGCAAAAGGTGGCCAAACCCGCCTTAACCCCAGCACAAGGATAATGGAATGCTCAACAAGACCCCTGCCTATAACCTGAAAGCCGTCCTCAAAGAAACCGGCCTCGCCGCCGACACGCTGCGCGCCTGGGAACGCCGCTATGGATTGCCCGCGCCGCAACGCACGCCCGGAGGCCATCGCCTGTATTCACAATACGACGTCGAAACCATCAAATGGCTGATGGCGCGTCAGGCAGAGGGACTCTCCATCTCGCGCGCGGTGGATTTATGGAACGAACAAACCGGCTCCGGCACAGACCCGCTGGCTGGTCTGGCTCCATTGGCATTTTCTTCCGCCCAGACCTCCACTGCGGATACCTCGCTTTCCGCCCTGCGTGACGAGTGGATCGCAGCCTGTTTGAATTTCAGCGAAACTGCCGCCGAACAGGCATTGAATAAAGCCTTTTCGATCTTTCCAGTCGAAGCGGTTTGCAGTGAAGTCATTCAAAAAGGCATGTCTGAGATCGGAGATCTGTGGTACGAGAACAACGCATCGGTGCAACAGGAGCATTTTGCATCCGGGCTGGCAATGCGCCGGCTCGACGCCCTGCTCAACGCCTCTCCTGCCCCAACACGGAATGAAACCGTTTTGATCGGCTGCCCGCCGGGAGAATGGCACACCCTTACGCCTCTGCTTCTTGCGCTGTTTCTCCGCCGCCGCGGACTGAACGTCATTTACCTCGGCGCGAATGTCCCAGCCGAACGCTTTGCGGAGACCGTGCAAAAGGTGAAAGCCAATCTCGTCATCCTAAGCGCGCAGACGCTGATCAACGCGGCATCGCTGCAAGCTGCGGCGTTTCACCTTGCGAGCCAGCGCATTCCGCTTGCATTCGGCGGGCGCATCTTCACCATCCGCAAATCTCTGGCGGAGTACATCCCCGCACATTATCTAGGCGAAGCTGTGGAAACTTCAATCGAAAAGATCGAAAAACTACTCAGTAACAGACCAAAGAAAAAAGAAGCGAGAGCCGTCTCGCAAGAGTATCTGGCTGCGCTGCACGCATTCTCCTCGCGCCGCCTGCCCATCGAAAACACGATCCGCGAAAAGATACAACCGCTCGCCATCAGCCCGGAGAATCTCGATACAGGCATCCATTTCCTCGGGGATAACATCATAGCCGCGCTTCAACTCGGGGACATGACTCATCTCACGGAAGAAATGGATTGGCTTAAAATCCTGCTGGAGGCGCATAAACGACCGGAGCAGGAACTCCGCAGTTTCATGGAAATCTATTCCAACGCTGTGGACAAACATATCAACGGTCAGGGTGATCCAATAAAAACCTGGCTAAGCTCGCAGGCGGGTACTTAATCGCATGCACAAAAAAGGAAAATAATAATGAAAAAAACGGACCGCGATTCGCTCTTCATCCTTCCAATCTTAATCCTGGTCGGCTGGCTCGTCGCATTGGCAGGCAGTCAAGGCGGCGCTACGCTGGGCGGCGTTCCGGTCTTTGCCATTGCTGTCGGGTTGGCTTTTGTGATCCAATGGCTGGTCTTTATCCCATCCTATTTACTTCAAACCGAGAAATTTTTCGATCTCACGGGCAGTATCACCTACATTTCTGTAATTGGGGTTTCGGTCTGTTATAGCAGATACAGCGTTGACCTGGATGCAAGGTCAATTTTACTTGCGGCCTTGGTGATCATATGGGCACTCCGCCTGGGAACCTTCCTGTTCAACCGCATCCAAAAAGCGGGCAAAGACGGGCGCTTCGACGATATCAAACCCTCCTTCATCCGTTTCCTGACCGTATGGACGGTGCAAGGCTTATGGGTAACGTTCACAGTTGCGGCGGCTCTGGCCGCAATCACCACATCCAACCGAAAAGAATTGGATTTGTTTGCCATCATCGGTCTTCTGATGTGGGTATTCGGCTTTGTCATCGAAGTGGCAGCCGACGCGCAAAAAAGCCGCTTCAGCGCCAACCCGGATAATAAAGGCAAGTTCATCCAAACCGGATTATGGTCCCGATCGCGCCATCCCAACTATTTTGGCGAGATCGTTCTATGGATCGGTATTGCAATAATTGCATTTCCCGTGCTGCAAGGCTGGCAGCTTGTTGCTTTGATCTCCCCAATATTTGTCACCTTGCTTCTCACCCGCTTCAGCGGAATTCCCCTGCTCGAGAAAAGAGCCGACCACAAATGGGGCGGGCAGGAAGAGTACGAGTCCTATAAAAAACGGACCCCCGTATTAATTCCTCGCCTCTAAATTTTTTATCGATGCTGCAATGACCTCTATCTGGTGGATTCGCCGGGATTTAAGACTGACAGATAACGCGGCGCTTCAAGCCGCGCTCGAAACCGGGTCAACCCTTCCTGTCTTCATCCTCGACCCCGCCTTCGACAACTTATCTGCACGACGAAGGAGTTTTCTTTACGAGGGCTTATCCGCACTCGACAATGACTTGCGAAAGCGCAATTCATATCTGGTCATTCGTAAAGGCAAACCTGCTGATGTATTGCGCAAACTCGTCGCCGAAACCAAATCCGAAACCATCTTTGCTGAAGAAGACTATACGCCTTACGCCCGTAAACGGGATGCGCTTGTTGCAAAACATCTACCGTTGAGTTTGGCGCACGGGCAAACCGTCCATCACCCAAGCCGCATTCTCAAAAAAGACGGTAGACCCTATACAGTTTATACGCCTTACTCAAAAGTTTGGAAGGCGGCATTGAACAACATCAAATTGTCTCCCCTGCCGGAGAAAATTGACACACCGCGCCAAGTTTTATCCGAGCCGCTCCCAAAGTTTAAGACAAATCCCCTCTTCCCTGCCGGAGAATGGGAAGCATTAAGCCGGCTGGAGGAATTCACCCACAAACGAATCCACGAATACGCCGAGAACCGCAACCGCATGGACCTGGATGGCACTTCAGCGCTTTCGCCATACATCCGCTTTGGAATGATCGGATTGAGGCAAGCCGCCGAGCTAGCGATGAAAACCAGAAGCAATGGCGCGGAAATCTGGCTCAACGAGCTCATCTGGCGTGAGTTTTACATTCAGATTCTGTATCATTTCCCGCATGTAGCAAAGGATTCGTTCAACAAGTCGCTGGCGAATATTCGATGGCGGAACAACCTGTCAGAGTTCGAAGCGTGGAAAAGGGGTGAGACAGGCGTCCCTGTGGTGGATGCGGCGATGCGTCAACTCAAAGAGACAGGCTGG
>CAZLWG010000004.1:0-55069 GCA_964563315.1 uncultured Anaerolinea sp.
CTCCCTTCATTGGGAGCGTGGATTGAAACATTATCTGCTGTAACTCTTTGGCTTCTTCTATTGAGTCGCTCCCTTCATTGGGAGCGTGGATTGAAACTCCACCAGCACCCAGTTCCCGAATTCGAGGTTGGTCGCTCCCTTCATTGGGAGCGTGGATTGAAACATCGTCCTCTCCGTGGTGGAGGTGTCGTAATGGGGTCGCTCCCTTCATTGGGAGCGTGGATTGAAACACGCCTGATAATGTGGCTAAAACAATAATAGATTTGTCGCTCCCTTCATTGGGAGCGTGGATTGAAACAACACCCTCCGCATCCACAAGGGCGCTTTTCTGGTCGCTCCCTTCATTGGGAGCGTGGATTGAAACGGCTTGAAGCAATTGGTGATCGGCAACATGACCGTCGCTCCCTTCATTGGGAGCGTGGATTGAAACATCCAACCCCGCTACCAGCGGACGGCGGCGCATGTCGCTCCCTTCATTGGGAGCGTGGATTAAAACCTCACCACCCCCTCCACCCCGCGTGCCCTCTTCCCCGGCTGTAACTGGAAATGTGAGTAAACTCACTTGTGGCGGGGTGACAAGTATGTAAAAATGATCAAAGCCATGTCTGCACATCTCCTGGGAGGGAGTGCATGGGCGAAATTGTCAATCCCTATATTGCCGGAGCGCCGATCGCCGAACAACGCATGTTCTTCGGTCGTGAAGACATTTTTCGGTGGATCGAGACCAGCATCTCCGGGCAGTATGCCGATCATATCCTCGTCATACATGGGCAGCGCCGGGTGGGGAAAACATCCGTACTGAAGCAGTTGGGCAACCGCCTTCCAGACCGCTATATCCCCGTATTCTTCGATCTGCAGGGACGCACCCACACCACCCTCGACCGCTTTCTGTGGTGGCTGGCGCGGGAGATCGTGCGCGTCCTCAAGCAGGAGCGCGGCATCGAAGTTTCCCTTCCCGAAAAGGACGACTTTGCCAGGGACCCAGAACATTTCGAGAACCGCTTCCTGCCGGACCTCAAGCCTGTTCTCGCAGGCAGGTCCCTTTTACTCACCTTCGACGAGTTCGACAATCTCGAGGAAAGCGAAGTCAGGGAAGATCTCGCCCGCCCGCTGGTGGATTATCTCCGCCGCTTGATGGGGCGCGAAGGTCTCAACTTCATCTTCTCCATCGGGTCCTCGGGGCGCAAGCTGGAAAATATGCAGGCGGCATACACCGACTTTTTCAAGGCTGCGCTGTACAAAAAGATCAGCTTCCTCGATGAAGAACAGACTCGGCATCTCGTCACCAGCCCCGTTGAAGGAGTGCTGACCTATACGCACGAAGCGGTCGGGCGCATTTACGCCCTGGCATCCGGGCATCCTTATTTCACACAGCTCACCTGCCACGAACTCTTCGCCCGCTGTCAGCGTACCGAACAGCGCGAGATCACCCGGGACGACGTGGAAGCCGTTCTCGACGATGTCGTCGAGCGTGGAACGGTTAATCTGAAATTCGTCTGGGATGAAGCCTCAGATATCGAAAAGTGGTGTCTTGCCGCGCTGGCGAACGTGCAAAAGACGGATCTCCGCACGCTGACCGACTACCTGCGCAAAAACCGCGTCCGTTTCACCGATTCCGATCTGACCTCAGGCTTGCTCCACCTGCGGGAGAAGGATGTCCTTACCCCCGATAACCGCTTTGTCGTTCAACTGCTGCAACGCTGGCTGCAAAAGAACCGCCCCATCGAGCAGGTGCGCGAGGAACTGACCGAAGTCAACCCGATCGCGAACCGCTACATCGAAATTGGGCTGGAATACAAGGATGCCGGGTTGTACGAGAAAGCCGTGGGCAGCTTTCAGGAAGCGTTGGCGATCTCGAAGGACAATATTCAAGCCCAGGTCAACATCGCGCTGGCATACATGGACCAGAACCTGCACGAGAAGGCTGTGGTGGAGTTTGAAAAAGCCCTGTCCATGGATGACGAAGATGTCTCGGCGCGCGCCTGGCTTTGTGAAGCGCACCTTGCGCTCGGCAACGCTGCGATGACAAAAGGGCGGTTCAAGGACGCTGTGTTGTCTTATCAGCGTGTGTTGGGGATCAACGCCGAACATACCGAAGCCCGTCAGCGCATGGCAGAGTTGAGCCGGCGGCGTGCAGAAGATGCGCTGAAAGGCGGTAGGGAAGACGAAGCGTTGGACGCCTTTGCGGAAGCCTTGAAATACACTCCCGAAGATTCAACGCTCCGCGCGCGCATGGAGCAGGTTTCGGCGCGGAAAAAAGCCAGACAACTCGCTGCCCTCACTTTGAGGTCAGAAAAAGAGGCGGAGGCTGGGAATTGGTCTGGAGCGATTAAATCTCTCGAAGAAGCGCTCGATCTGTCCCCTGAGGATGAAGCGATTCTCGGAAAGATCGGACAGGCAAAGGCTGCACAGGAGAAAGCCCGGGCATTGGCGGCGATCTATACGGATGCACAAAAGGCATACGCAGATAAGGATTACGACAAAGCGGTTAGTCTGTTCAAGAAGATCGTACTTGAAGATGAAAACTACAAGGACGCCTCCCGTCTGCTGTCGCAGTCAATTGAACTTCGCCGAAAAGCCCCGAAATGGTGGCGGAAGAATCCTTTTGCGAATCTCGAACCGCCTCCCCTCGCCCGTCCAAATCTACGTTCGTATCGGAAATTCGAAAGCACTAGGGTACGGGGAATCGGAATAGTATTGGTCATTGTCATCGGGATGGGCGGCATGGTCTGGCTGGGGATTAATAGACTATCCCCCATGCTGACATCGGGCGCCAAAACTGAAACCGTGCCAGCCGGCACAGTGGCTCCTGTATTAACATCAACACCCGTAATCGATTCTGCTGTCCACGCCGCCTTTGCTGCAATTCAGAATGAGGAACCCCTTTATCAGTCGGCTTTTGATTCCTGGGAGTTCGGAGAACCGGAAGGGTCTGCCGCGGTGGATCAAGGAAAACTGATCCTGGTCGCCGGGGAAGATCAACGGGCAAGTGCGGTTTTATATAACCTTGCATCGGACAGAATGGCTGTCGAATTCAAATTTATTCAGCATGATACCGACCCGGGTGGTCATTGCATTTTTGAGGTTGTAAATGAAGGGGTCGGGAGCAGCATCTACCGGGCGGATAGTGTTGAATTTCATGAGGATGGCCAGGCGGTTCTTAGCCATCATGTCGGCGGAGGCAGGCATGATGAGTTGGCGTCAGGCAGGTATGACGGAACGAAATGGAACACCGTTACGCTGATCATTCTTGGAGGAAAGATCGCAGCCTACATGAACGGTCAGCCGTTGTACGCCGCCATCGATCCTGACGGAAGCGCTCTATTCATTCGCCAATCCCTCTCGGCAAGCCACGGAATTACGTGTGAATATGACGATTTTAAGATTTGGAACTTAAGCGGGGTGGATTTCTCCGCCGTTCAAGCAGCGCTGGAAAAGATGCACAACGAAGCGCCCCTCTACCAGACCAGTTTCGACTCGTGGGACTTTGGCGCATCTCATGGTATTGTCAGAATGGAGAATGGAAAATTGCTGGTCAACAGTGAAGATCAGGAACATGCCGGGGTGATTATGCAGAAACTCATATCCGACAGGTACGCAGTTGAATTCGAATTTCGGATTCTGGAATCCAGCCCGGTGGGGCATTGCATTTTTGAAACTGCCAACAACTACGATTCCGAAGCCCCTTCCTGGAGGGCGATGAACGCGGGGTTCTTATCGAACGGGAAAGCCATCCTGGGGTATTACGTTCACCCGAATCAGATCAAGGATTTTGTGGAGTCAACAACCGAATTCGATTCTTCGAGCGCAAGGAAGGTAGCCCTGATTGTCATTGGAGATCGAACTGCAGTATTTATCGACGGGAGTTACGCCTTTACGGCTGTTGACCCCTCCGGCAGCGTCCAATATGTCTTCGAATCGCTTTCGGCAAATTACACTGCCCAATGTGAATATGACAATTTCAAGATCTGGGACTTGAGCGGACTTGCTTCTGCAAGCCTCATCCCTGAAGTCCGTGTCGCCCCGAAGGACGGCATGCTGATGAGGTATGTACCTGCTGGCAGTTTCGTTATGGGGAGTGACATGGGCGCCGGCAATGAAAAACCCGCTCATGATGTCTACCTTGATTCCTTTTGGATCGATCAAACTGAAATAACCAATAAAATGTATTCGCTGTGTGAGACGGCGGGGGATTGCCCTGCTCCAATAATGCACAATTCCTACTCCCGTTCCAGCTATTATGGGAATGACGAATTTGCAAATTATCCCGTGATTTATGTGGATTGGGATATGGCGTCTGCATATTGTGCCTGGGCGGATCGTCGTCTGCCTACGGAGGCAGAGTGGGAAAAGGCTGCGCGCGGCACGACTGGTTACATCTATCCGTGGGGCGGGGATGCGGTTTGTGAAAACGTGAATGCCATGGGATGCAAGGGAGAGACAAGCCCGGTGGGGGAATACGTCCTGGGGAAAAGTCCCTATGGGCTTTTTGACATGGCAGGCAATGTGATGGAATGGGTTGCGGATTGGTACGACAGTGAGTATTACCAGTATTCGCCTCGCGAGAATCCGCTCGGACCATCAACAGGGAGCCGGCATGTGCTCCGGGGCGGTTCATGGAAAAGCAATGAATTTAGTCTTCGGTCCACATTTCGTTCTGGGCTGGTGCCAGATGAGACGAATCTATACTTGATTGGTTTCCGCTGTGCGCAAGGTATAAATCCATGAACATGCCTGCGTATTGAGAGCGTGCAGCGCTGAATCACAGGAAAAAGCATGAATCCTTTCACTTTCGGCAACCCCATCAAAGACCCTGCCCGCTTCCACGGGCGCGAGGCGGAAATTCGTCAGATCGCGAACCGCCTGCTGTCGTCTGCGCACGAGTCCACTTCCATCATCGGCGAGAGGCGCATTGGGAAGACCTCTCTGCTGTATCACCTCTCCGACCCGGATGTCAGTGCAAAACTGGGGTTGATCCCCGATAAATTCTGCATGGTCTATGTGGATTTTCAGGGTCTCACCGATATTACGCCCGGGCGTTTCTGGCAGCGCGTCCTTAAAAAGATGTCCCGCTCCATCTGCAACAATAACCTCAAGTCTGCCATAGAAGCAATCAGCGGGCGGGAGAATTTCGATCTGTTCGACCTCGAAGACCTCTTCGAAGCCTCGCAGGATATGGGCTTGACGATCGTCCTCATGCTCGACGAGTTCGAACACGTCACCCAGAATCCTAATTTCAAGGGCGATTTCTTCGGCGGACTGCGCGCGCTTGCCACCCATCACGGCGTGGCTTTGCTCCCTGCCACGCGCCGCGAACTGGTGGACCTGTGTCATTCGGAGGAGATCAAGGGGTCGCCCTTCTTCAACATTTTTACAAACGTGGTCTTGCGTCCCTTCCCCGCCGCCGACGCCGCCTCTCTCGTGGACGGATATCTGTCAGGTCTCAAGGAGGCTTTTTCATCCGAAGAGCGTGAGTTCATCCTGCGCCTCGGCGGTGGACAGCCCTTCTTCCTGCAAATTGCAGGGCATTATCTTGTGGACGCCAAGTCTCAGGGGTTGAATGCGCGTCCGCTCTTTGAGAAAGTTGTGACGGATTTCGACCAGCAGGCTGATCCGCACTTTAATTACCTCTGGAACCATTGCACGGAAAGCGAAAAGATCACCCTGCTGGGCATCCTTGCCCTCGACTACGAGAAAGCCAAAAAAGGCCAGTCGCACGCCGACCGCCTGAAAAAGATGAATCCCCGCGCCCATTTGGATGTGGTTACACTGGCGAAACGCGGATTGATCGTTGAAACGAACGGCGCGTACAAATTATTCTCTCCCAGCCTCGAACGTTGGGTTCTGCGCGAGATCATGACCGCCCCCGGAGAAGAAGAGTCGCCTGCCAGCGTGGACGAATGGCTCAGCGGCAGCAGTGCGGATAAAGTGAAGTCCGTCAGGGGCGCTCTGCCGAAATTCAAGAAGAAGTATTGGCCAATTGTCAGCAGTATCCTGAAGGAGATCTCGTTCGAATTGATCGGCGCAACGGTCTTCGAGGTTCTGATTAAATCCCTGGTGTAGGGAACCTCTCACCACACCCCTGCCGCCCCGTGTGCCTTTTCCCTCGGCTGTAGCTGGATCGCGTCCTTTTTGCAAACCGCCCGGCACACCCCGCAGCCGTAACACGCCGTCGGGTCTATCGTCACCTTCTTGTTGTTCGAAGAATACCGGATCGCCCCATACTGGCACTGCCGCATGCACAGCCGGCAGCCGTTGCACGCATCCGCCGAAACCTCTGCCGCCCACTCCGCGCGGAACATCACCGGGTAGTCCCTGCGCGCATGCGTAATGCGGTACGCCATGCAGTCCTGGTCGCAGTTGCACATCCCGCCGATGAAGGGCGTCTTGAAGGTCCACACCGAATGCACGAGGCCCTCCCGATCCAGTTTGCGGATGGACTCGAGCGCCTCTTCTTTCGAAAGGGTCTCCAAACTGAACGAATCGTCGAGCATGTCGTACATCTGCTGATCCATCGTCAACCCGTAACAGTAACGCGCGTTCATGTTTCCAGTCGTCACCCGCCGGCACACGCAGGGCAGTCTCACCGCGCCCTGCACCATCTCGAAGATTTTTTCCACGTCTTCCATCGGCACCACCTGCCCGTAATGGTCCTGCTTTTGGCGGCGCGTCAGGATCGGCTTGGCGGGTCCCATCAACGGGGTCTTGCGGAGCGAATCCAACCCTTCGATACTCTTCGGCGTCCGTTTGTGGAATCCGTTTAGGAACTCCGCCGCATATTCGCGCCGGTTGTTTTGGTTCAGCAGTTCGATGGAATAGTTCTCCATCGTCAGGTACCATTTCTTCCCCTCTCCGTGTTGCGTGCAGAATTCGCACATGATGACCTCCGTGGTTTCGTCGTTCGCCGGAGCGATCCAGCTGTGGTTATATTTCAGTATAGCCGCGCGAATTGGAGTTTCATAGTGACATTGCTCTGCTTAATCCTTTATAATATGACATCCTCATGCTTAAATACTTCCGCGTACGGTCCCAGCCGGAGAAGATCGTCCCCGATCTGGGTGCGATCTCGATCTCTCTGCTCGAAAGCGACTCGGCGCTTCCGTTCACCATCCGGCAGTTGAACAACCTGCCCGAAGCCGTCAAACGCCGGGTCTATCGCGGACTCATCCCCCCTGCCCTGCTCACCCGTTTCAATATAGACCCCATCCAATGGACCGGCGCCGACAAACAGGAACTCGTCTTCCTCAAGGCCGAGGAGAACAGCGAGAAGGTCCTCCTCACTGCCCGCGCCTCCGCCGACCCAAACGACGAATTCTTCGCCCTCGAACTTGCCGATAACTCCCTCAACGGCATCGAACTCAATCTCATCGTCCTGAACGACCCGACCGCGCCGCGTTTCGGGATCGACTACACCGACGACGGTCAGCCCACCATGTTTGGCACGCTTCGCCGCAACCTCGCCGCAGAGGGGTCGGCGATGGAGGCAGGTCTCGCCCCCGGGCAGATTCGCGCCGGGTTGGGCGGGTCGCGCCTGGTCTTCGAACAGGTGGATGCCTTCCTCTCCATGCTCGGGCACCGCGCCTATTTCCTCGAGCCGCTCACCTACGCCTCTGCCTGGGTCTTCGAGCGGCGCGGCTTCGCCTATGTGCGCGGACACAAGCTCATGGACGACATCCAGCGCGAGTTCCAGCCGGGCGGAAAACTCCACGCAGGTCTGGATGGAAAGTCCGCTTTCAGAAAACCGGAGCAGGCTCGCACCGTGCGCGGACGCGCCTGGGCGGTCCACGATGGGATATTGGAGGCGCTCGATCAGCGCTGGGATAAGATCCGCATGGTCAAACAGATCGGTCGTCATGCGGGGGTCGAAACCTTTCCTCAAGCCGAGTTTTAGGAGACGCCATGACAGATACATTTCGCATCACGCGCGCCGCATATCTTGAATCGCTCGAGGATTTTCGGGCATTCCTCAAGGAACATTGTTCGGGCTTTCCGGGCGTCACCGCTGAAATTCTTTATGACCTTCAACTTGCCGTGGATGAAGCCTGCACGAACATCATCACGCACGGCTATGCGGAAATGGACCCCGGCTCGATCATCCTGGACCTTGAGCTTGCTCCCGGCAAATTGACCATTTCCCTCACCGATTTCGGTCACTCCTTCGAGCCGGGCAGCGCGCCCGTGCCCAATGTCGAAGCCCCCATCGAGGAGCGCGAACTCGGCGGCTTCGGTTTGTTCTTCATCCAACAGTCGGTGGATGGCTTGGATTATCGCGTGACGGAAGACGGCAACACCATGACCCTGACCAAATTTTTGAAATGAACGACCCTTTTGCAGGGGCAGGATACACAAAGGGATACACATTGGAATTACCGGAGGAGAAGCATGAAAACTGAGATCAAGCACGAGAAGAATATCACTGTCGTTTCCGTCAGTGAAAGCGTGGATGCCCTCACGGCGGCGGAACTGACGAAACAGATCAGCGCCCAGGTCGAGGGCGGTCATGTCAATCTTGTGGTGGACCTGGCGGGCGTGGAGTTCATGTCCAGCGCCGGCTTGCGGACCCTGTTGGGCGCCGTCAAAGAGTCGCGTTCGGGCGGCGGCGACCTGCGCATTGTCTCCACCAACCCCGGTGTGGATAAGGTCTTGAAAATGTCCGGCTTTCATAACATAGCCAAGGTCTTCGCCTCGCAAGCCGACGCGCTGGCAAGTTTCGAGTGATTCCATGTCCAGGAAGAAAAAGATCGCTCTGGTCATCGGGGCAGGCTCGGTCAAGTGTGCGGCGGCGCTCGGGTTGTGGAAGGTGCTGGAGAGTGAAGACATCCACTTCGACATGATCGTCGGCTGCAGCGGCGGCAGCATCTATGCCACCGCCATGGCGATGGGTTTCTCCCTTGAAGAGTGCATAGAGAATACCAGGAAACTCTGGAACCGCTCCGTTACCGAACAGCGCAATTGGCGGTCGCTCGCAAGCATCGTCCTGCCCGGCTTGTTCAAATTCGACAACCGCTTCAGCATGATGGGCGATGCTCCCATGCTCAAAAGCTTCAAGTCCGTGTTCGGCGAGAAGACCTTTGCCGATACGAAAACGCCTCTTTATGTGATGGCGACCGATTTCGAAACCGGCGAATCCATCGCCCAACATGAAGGCAAAATTGTGGATGCCCTGCGCGCCAGCGTTGCCATTCCCTTCATCTGGTCTGCCTGGCGACACAACGGGCGGATGCTCATTGACGGCGCCGCCTCCAATCCCTTGCCGGTGGATGTTGCCATCCGTGAAGGCGCGGATATCATCCTGGCGATGGGCTTCCAAAGTCCGCTCCCGAGCCGCATCAAGTCCGTCAGCCGCTACGCCTTTTACATCAATGCGCTGATGACCAATAACCTGCTTAATTCGAATTTTGCCTTTCACAACGCGGTCCACCATGCCGAGATCATCTCCATCTTCCCCGAGTTCGAGCGGTCCATCCGCCTCTTCGATACAGATCAGATTCCCTATGTCATCGAACAGGGTGAAAAAGCCATGCGCGAACAACTCGATTACGTCAAGACGCTGGTGGCGGAATGAAGGCAAAGAATCGCCTCTCCGTGGTCATCGGTTCGGGCGGCGTTCTCTGCGCCGCTTCTCTGGGCCTGGTCAAAGCCCTTTCGCGCGAAGGCATCCAGCCCGGCATGGCGGTCGGCTGCAGCGGCGGGAGCATCTATGCCGCGCTGATCGCGCTTGGCATGGATCCCGGGGAAGCCGAACAAAAAACGCTCCATCTGTTCACCGCGGACGTGTTCGAAGGCTATACGGCGAACCTCAAGTCTGCCCTTTCCGGCGAAACCCGCTTCACCGAAACCTCCAGCCTGATCGAGGATACGATCATGATGGAGCGCTTCAAAACAGCCTTTGGCGGGAGTACCTTCGCGGATACGCGCATCCCTCTCTACATCGTTGCGACCGAGCTGTACACGGGCGAGCGCGTCGTCATTTCCACCGGCAAGATCGTGGACGCCATCCGCGCCAGTGTTGCCATCCCAATGATATTCTCGCCCTGGAAGATCGGAGACCAGCTGCTGGTGGATGGCGCTGTCTGCGACCCTCTTCCCATTGATGTCGCCATCCAGCAGGGCAGCGACGTGATTGCCGCCGTCGGTTTTGAAATGCCCGCGCGCAAACGCATGAACTCCTACACCGCCGTCACCACGCACTTCAACAACATTTACATGAACAATATCCTCAAGTCCACCTTCGCCTTTTATAACGCCGTGCATCACGCCGAGATCATCCCCATCCTTCCGGATTTTGGGAAAGCCATCGGCACCTTCGATACGGCGCAGATTCCCCACATCATTTCGCAGGGTGAAAAAGCCGCTGAAGAACACGTTCCGTACATCAAGCAGTTGGTGACCCAGC
Source organism: uncultured Anaerolinea sp. (assembly GCA_964563315.1). Classification (GTDB taxonomy): domain Bacteria; phylum Chloroflexota; class Anaerolineae; order Anaerolineales; family Villigracilaceae; genus Villigracilis. The sequence continues at coordinate 10,397 of CAZLWG010000004.1, forward strand.
CATGAAGACGGACCTCACTGCAAATCAATTGCTGGAAACCCTGGGATACGGCTATTTCGAGATTGACCTTGCCGGGCGTCTGACCTATGGAAACCAGCTGTTCTTCGATGCCATTGGTTACACTCCCGACGAGGTCATGGGTGAACACTTCCGCCGCTACATGGACCGCACCAAGGTCGGGCTGACCTTCAACATCTTCAAAATGATTCACGCCACTGGCATGGTGGAGCGGAAACTGCCGCTCGATTTTGTGCATAAGGACGGCTCGCATCGCACAGCTGAGGGATCGGTATCGCTTGTCCGCGACGAGAAGGGCGAACCCATCGGGTATCGCGGTATTTTGACCGAGATCACGGACCGCAAGCGGTTGGAAGCATCTTTGGTGAAGGCGAAGGAAAAAGCTGAAAAGGAAATTGAGATCGCGCGCGACATCCAGAGGAGTTTTCTGGTGAAGGATTATCCCCAGCCCTCAGGTTGGGAGATCGAAACATACATCCGTCCTGCCCGGCAGGTGGGCGGCGATTTCTATGACGTGTTTCCGATCAACACCACCCGGCACATTGCATTGGTCATGGCGGATGTCTGCGACAAGGGCATTGGCGCAGCCATGTACATGGCGATCTTTCGGAGCCTTTTTCGCGCCTATTCCGATCAGCAATACATCACCCGCTGGGCCGGTGTGCCTTCTGGCATCGAGGATGAAACTCCAAGCACGGTCTTCCGCAAGGATGAGGTCCTATCCTCCGGCGCGCCCTCCCTCAAGAATGCCATCGATCTTACGAACAATTACATCGCCACACACCATGGCACCTCGAACATGTTCGCCACCGTATTTTTCGGCTTGCTGAACCCGGTCAATGGGACTCTGCTCTATATCAATGCCGGACACGAAGCCCCGCTTCTGATCTCAAAGGGAAAACTGGCGGGACGCCTCGCGCCTACAGGCCCCGCTGTCGGCATGATGCCGGATATGGAATTTGCCATCCAATCCATTGCCCTCTCCCCCGGCGATTCGATCGTTGCATATACAGACGGTGTTCCGGATGCCTTGAATAAGAAGAACGAAAGCTTCTCTGAGGAGAGATTGATCGCCACGGCCGGGGGCTCCGCTGGCCCGGCAAGGAAATTGGTCAAAGATATCGTCTCAGCCGTGGATAAACACATCGACAAACGGGAACAGTATGATGACATTACCCTCCTGGCGATTCACCGCCTGGAATAGGGAATTAATGGAATGCTTGACTTTTAGAATATTTGTTCTATAATTCAAGCATGAACGCTCTCGATACGCTCATCGAACTTTCAAGCCAGATGTCGCTGGAACACGCCGAAGAGGCCCGCACAGAACCTTCAACTGCGGTCAAACCTGACTGCTTCACTCCAAAAGAATCCCGCGCAGCTTTTGTCCACCCCGCCAAACTCCCCAATGGCAAACAAATTAAATTATTGAAGACCCTGCTCTCTTCTGCCTGCGAGCGGGATTGCTATTACTGCCCGTTTCGCTCCGGGCGGGATTTCCGCCGCGCCACCTTCAAGCCCGATGAATTCGCAGGGTTGTTCAGCAAAATGAATCAGAGTGGAATGGCTGAAGGCGTCTTCCTCAGTTCCGGGCTGGCGGGAGGCGGCGTTCGCACCCAGGATAAATTGCTCGACACAGCCGACATCCTGCGCCGGAAATATCAATACAATGGCTATCTCCACCTCAAGATCATGCCGGGCGCGGAGAAAGATCAGGTCTATCGCGCCATGCAACTGGCAGACCGCCTCTCGGTCAATCTGGAAGCGCCTAATACAGAGCGGCTTGCGCGGCTTGCGCCTCATAAGATTTTTTTCGAAGAATTGCTGCGCTCGCTGAAATGGGTCGAAGAGATTCGCCGCACCGTTCCCGCCCATAAGTTTTGGGGCGGTAAATACCCGTCCACAGTTACGCAATTTGTGGCGGGCGGCTCCGATGAAAGCGACTTGGAATTGCTCACAACGACACAATGGTTAATGAGGAATGTTCGCCTGAAGCGCGCCTATTTTTCCGCCTTCACACCCATTCATGATACACCGCTTGAATACAAACCTCCCGTGGATCCCCTGCGTGAACACCGTTTATATCAGGCGTCGTTTCTCCTGCGCGATTACGGCTTCGACTTGGAAGACCTGCCCTTTACATCGGATGAAAACCTTCCGCTTCAAACCGACCCGAAACTTGCGTGGGCACAGATAAACTTGACCAGTGCCCCGATCGAGATCAACAAGGCGGACAGGAAAGATCTGATGAAAATACCCGGCATTGGCATCAAAAGCGCAATTGCCATAATGAACGCGCGCAGATCAACCCGCTTGCGCGATCTTTCCGTCCTAAAGCGGCTTGGCGTCATTGCCGAGCGCGCCGCTCCATACATCCTTCTTGATGGGCGTAAAGCTGCCCGGCAGCTTCCTTTATTTTGATCTATCTGACAACAATATTGATCTTTTATCTTCGCGATACGTGAAACGGAGTTGAACCTTCATGGTTTGCATCCGTCTTATGTTCTTCTTTGCAATCTTAAAATATTTCGACAGCCGTACAAAAACCTTGTAATTAAATTCAATATGGATATACTAAAAAATAAATTAGTTGTATCGGTATTGCCAAAGGAGAATGTAATGACTGTTGTTACCATGGACAAGTTGACAATCAGGACCGAGAACAAATTTCGAACACTGGTTACGAAAAAGGAATACGGAAAAGGCGAAGTGATCTGCGCCATTCCAAGCGAGAATATTTTGGATAACCCCAACCGCTTCACCGTGCAGATCGGGCGCAGCAAACACACGCACGTCGGCAAGCTTGCCGCGTTGAATCACTCCTGCGATCCCAATGTGATCCTGGATACGGAAAACATGGAGATGATCGCCTGCAAGGATATCGCCAAGGGGGAAGAGCTGTTCTTCTTCTATCCATCCACTGAATGGCAGATGGACGCGCCTTTTATCTGTTTGTGCGGTGCGTCGAACTGTATCCATGTGGTTGCCGGTGCGCGTTTCCTTCCCCTTTCCACGCTTGAAACGCACTACCTCAACCCGCATATCCGCGAGATGATGATCGAGCTTCTCAATAACACCGAACAGCATCTTGAAAAGCTGCGCGAGGGTTAACAAAGAGAAAATCCGGGTTCATTGAGAACCCGGATTTTCTACAATTTCCTATGCAAGGCGAGCAATTTATAAGCGCCCATCCACGGTTTGCCGAGACGGTGATTTTCCGAGACCATAACCTTGTTGAACTTTTGTGCAATGGACGGGATTAGGGATGCAATGGATGCCCAGTCATCGGATAGGACTGCATCCTTCATTTTCATAGCCGCCTGCCCTGCCCACATCCATTCCATGCGAAATTTATCCGCCTTCACCCAGTAATCGCGTTTCTCCCACGCCGCAACGGAAACGTCGATCCCGTCCGATATCGATTGCAATGCCAGCGCAATGAATGCGGCCATGTCCTTCGTCTCGCTTGATACACTTCCTTGTTTTGCCAATTCCCGAATGCACAATACTATGGATTTTGACAAACGGGTTCGTTCTTTTCCAACGGAATCGGGGTTGATCACACGGCTCAATTTAAGGCTCCAAGATTTGATATTTGTTGCAAGTGCGCGATTATACCGCCAGATTGCAGCGCTTTAGAATTGAGATAAAATATCCGCTATCATGAACATGTCGCCTGCTGCCATTATCTTTGAATTCACCAACTGCTTCTTCCCGAATCTCGCGGCGGCTGACCGTTTTACTGAACAAAGGGGGCTTCAGATCATCCACGATCACTCCCCCGCCCAATTGCTGCGTGAATTGGAGTGTAATCGATGAGTTTATCTATCCAGCATGAAATGTTTGAGTCCATAGAAATCGAGCTCAAGCGTCAAGCAGCCAGGCTTGAGCAGCCGCGTACGAAACCTTTTCATGAGATGTTGACCTATCACATGGGTTGGACAGGTGAAGGTGCAGGAACAATCGCTGCCGGGAAGCGTATTCGTCCGCTTTTATGTTTATTAGTGGTAGTTTCGTGTGAGAATGGTGGGAAGGTAATAAACTGGCTACACGCAGTTTCAGCTGCAGCATCCATCGAACTGATCCACAACTTCTCCCTTGTCCACGACGATATTCAAGACAATTCAATGCTGAGGCGCGGCAGGCAAACCGTTTGGGCAAAATGGGGTGCCCCAATGGCAATCAACGTTGGCGATGCCCTCTTTGTCATCGCCAACCAGTCCATTGGCGATCTATCCGATCATTACCCTCCCGAAATTGTAGTAAAGGCAGCACGGATACTAAGTGACTGTTGCCTAGAACTTACACAAGGTCAATTCCTGGATATGTCGTATGAAGAGAGGACAGACCTTGTAATTGACGATTACTGGCCCATGATCGGCGGAAAGACCTCTGCCCTGCTCTCTGCATCCACTCACATTGGAGCCCTTCTTGGCTACGCGAATAGCGAAAGGCAGGAGGCATTTCGATTATTTGGCTATCATCTTGGGTTGGCGTTTCAGGTTCAAGACGACATCCTTGGAATCTGGGGCGACGAATCACTCACCGGGAAGTCTGCTGCCAGTGATCTTGTGGAAGGAAAAAACTCGCTTCCCGTACTATTCGCCCTTGAAAAGAATGGTCAATTTGCAAAACGGTGGAAACAGGGCGGCATTGTACCTGAAGAGGTAACCGAAGTATCTGCTTTGCTTGAAGAGGAGGGCGGCAAGGAGTATGCCGAAACGATATCCAAAGCAGAAACGAAAAAAGCATTGGGCTTTTTACAGCAGGCCGACCCGCGGGGAGAAGCTGGCCGCGTCATTCTGGAACTTGCAAATAAACTGCTTGGGCGGGAGCAATGACAAGTCAAAGAAGGAAGCGGAAAGCCGAATCAGCGCCCAGACTTGACATGCCTTTTCCGCCTGGCGTATAATCCACGCACCAACCATGCGGGTGTAGTTCAGTGGTAGAACGCATGCTTCCCAAGCATGATATCGTGGGTTCGAATCCCATCACCCGCTCTTCAACAAGCCGAGGAAATGCATGCCTCGGCTTTTCGTTACTGTAAACCATATTGTAAGGTAGCTGTTATGCTGATATTTCCCGCGTAAAAGTAAAATTCAGTCCGGAGTCTATGAACACAATGCCTGAATTCGAAAGAGGGACAATCCTCTACGTGGAAGATAATCCTGACAACCGCAGTTTGATCCGCAGGGTGCTCAATGCGGAGGGATATTCTGTCGTTGAAGCGATTAATGCCAAGGAAGCCATTGGCAAACTCGAAAACACCCTTGTTGACCTGATCCTGATGGACATCAATATGCCGGACATGGACGGTTACACATTGACGGCCGAGATAAAGAAAATGGAGAAGTTTTCGAAGATCCCCATTGTGGCGGTAACGGCAAATGTGATGAGAGGCGATCGCGAGAAATCGCTCGAGGCGGGATGCGACGGCTACATTCAAAAGCCGATTGACATTGACACGCTTTCCCAACAAATCGAGCGGTTTATCACAAGGAGAACCAATGCCTGACCAAAACCAGACACCTGCTGTTTCCGATACGCAGCCCCTTCGCAAGCCCAGCATCCCCAAGGATGCTGCTGTGTTAGTGGTTGAGGACAATGTGTCCAACTTCGTTCTGATTGCGCGCATGCTGGGGTACTTGGGCATTCATTGTGAATGGAAAACATCCGGGTATGAAGTTGTAGAGTATGCCGACACCCTCCCCCGTCTTGATCTAATCCTCATGGATATCCGCCTGCCATACGAAGACGGATACGGAGCATTAAAGAAGATCCGCGCATCTGACCGTTTTAAATCCGTGCCGATCATTGCCGTCACGGCCGAGGCAAGCACGGAACAGATGAAGAAAGCCCAAGAGTCAGGCTTTGACGGCTTTCTGGGCAAGCCGCTTGATCCTGATAGATTCCCGGATCAAATACGCCGCATCCTTAGCGGAGAACCTGTTTGGGAGTTTAGTTAAATTCATACATGGCAACCATTCCAGCGCCGTCCATACCTGAAGAACAAAATAGATTTAAGAGCAGCCTAACCGGCACACTGGTAAGGACACTCTTGATCTTTACATTAATTCCGCTTGCCTTGATGGCAGGAGGGGCATATTTCCGCGCGCGGGATTTACTTCGAGAGCAGGCGGTCAACCAGTCTGGAAACCTGCTCATCAACCAGACAAAAGCTATTGAAGAAGAAATAAAAAGAAGAGAAGACGGATTGGAAGCGCAGGTTACAAGCAGCGACTTTGCGGCATTAATCGAAACCGCCTTGCACGCCAATCCGCAAAGCGATCAATTCCAGGAAATCCGTAATGAATTCATCACCCGCCTGCAGGGGGGAAGCGCGCCTGCGTTTGATCAATTCATTTTGTTCGATTCCAAGGGTGTCATCAAGGTTGCCAGCAACCCGGAGTGGCAAAACAAATCCATAGAAACATCCGCATTGAATTCAGAAGAATCACGGTCCATCATGCTTGATGGACTTCCTCCGCTCTATGAAAATAACCTGATTCTCGTAACCACCATCCAATATAAAACTTCTCGAGGCTCCACCCTGGGCACGATCGCAGGCATGATCGAAAAGGAAAACCTGCAACATTTGATCCAGCCCTTGAATGGACTTTCGCCCTTTGCCAACACTTACTTTATTCTTTCCAATGGACGTTTGGTCAACAGCAATCCAAGCACAGGCGCATTTGAACTAATAGAATCGGGAGCATCACAATCCCAGGATGAATTGAGCGCAACGCTCAACGCCCTAATGAGCGAACAGAATCAGACGCCGCGCGCGCTGGATATTACCGCGCCGAACGGCGACCCTGTAATCGCGCAGGTACAGTGGTTCCCAAGGGTGCAGGGCGGCGTTGTCCTCGAAATCAATGCAAGTGAGATTTACAAGGGAACCACGAGTCTGATCCCCTTTACCATAATACTCGTCCTGGTCACGCTGGCTTTTATTGGGTTGGTTTTGTTCCTCGGCGTCAAACGAGTCATTCAGCCATTGCAGTCGCTATCCGCGATAACCCGAAAGTTTGCAGCGGGAGATTGGAGTCAAAGGGCCCAAGTCACAAGAAACGACGAAGTTGGGCTGTTGGCAACCTCCTTCAACCATATGGCAGATCAACTTGGAGAGATCTATCAATCTCTTGAACAAAAGGTTGATGAACGCGCTCGGCAAATCCAGACTGCTGCTGAAGTTGCTCAAAATATTACGACCATCCTAAATCTCGATGATATGCTGAATAAAACCGTTGAACTTCTTGTTCAACGATTTGACTTTTATCAGGCAAGCATTTTCATGTTGGACCGAAGCGGTAGATTTGCGGATTTCAAAGCGGGATTCGGCTCGGCAACAAAAGGACTGGCGGAAAAAAAATACAGGTTGGAAGTAGGCTCCGCATCGATCATCGGGTGGGTTGCATCAAATAATCAGGCTCGCGTCGCCTCTGACGTCCTGGACGATCCGCTCCACTTAAAAAACGAGTTGCTTCCAGAAACACGGTCGGAAGCAACCGTGCCGATCTCCAATGGAAGCTTCGTCTTAGGCGTTCTTGATGTCCAAAGCACCCAACCAGGAACATTCAGCGCCGACAGCCTTGTAATGCTGCAAACACTGGCAAGTCAGGTCGCAGCCGCAATTCAGACCGCAAACCTAATAGAGGCGAGCCAAGTCGATCTCCAGGAGATCGAAAGACTCTACCAATCCAGCCGACTGATTGCAAAGGCAAATAATGAAAGCGAGCTTCTGGCAACGGTTGGTCGGATTCTAAGAAACACACCCCATCCAGTGGCAATATTCAAGGTCAAAGGCGATTTATTGAATATTGTATTCTCTGCAGATTCAACGCGAGGTTCCGCCTCGATTGCAGAATTACAAAACCAGAATCAGTTAACCAACGAACTGCAAGAACGTTTATTAAGCGGACCCGTCTTTGCCACACTTAATGACAATCATGTACCCAATTTATTAAGGACGATTATAGACGACCTCGAATTAAGCAGCGCGGTTTTACTCCCAGTCTACAAAGCTCAGGAGTTGTCAGCGGTACTGCTTATAGGATCGAGGAAGCAAAAACTTGCGACCGCCTCCGTTCAGCCTTATGCAAACCTGGTCGATCTCATGTCAATCGCACTTGAAAGAGCTGAGGCGGTCGAACAGATGGAAAAACATCTGCGCGAAATGGAAGCCCTGGCATCCATCAACGAATTGACAGCGTCAAGCTCGGATATCCAAAGTTTCTTTCAGGCTTTGCTTGCTAAAATACAACAAATCATTGGTGATTACAATCTGACGGTGGCGCTCTACGATGAAAAGAGCGACACCATCAGCATCCCATTTAGCTATGAAAACGGCAATGTCGTGTCCATCGAGTCGTTTCCGCTGGGCGAAGGGCTTACATCCATTTTATTGCGCACCCGCCAGCCCCTGATGCTGGTGGAAGATACCGAGCGCAGATCAGCCGAACTGGGAGCGAAAGTTGCAGGACAGCCTGCAAAATCCTGGATGGGCGTACCAATGCTTGTCCGGAACAATCCAATCGGCGCCCTATTGTTGCAAGACCTCGAAAATGAACACGCCTTTGATGAAGACGACTTAAAATTTTTCGCAACCCTTGCGGGTCAGGTAGCCGGCGTAATTCACAACGTTCACCTCCTGGATGAAAGCAAGCGAAAGGCGCTCCAACTCGAAACGGCGGCCGAGATCGCACGCGACATCAGCGGCTCCCTCAATCTTGACGAGCTGCTTGTCAAGGCGGTTAATTTCATTCGCGAACGATTCGATTTTTATCACGCCGCTATCTTCCTGCGCGATCTGCCAGGAGAATTTGCCGTCATTCGAGAAGCCACCGGCGACGCCGGAGCGCAAATGAAAAGAGCAGGATATAAAATCGGCGTCGGTTCAAAATCCATCGTCGGCTTTGTAACCGGGCGCGGGGAATCGCTTGTCGTCAATGATACCAGCAGGGACGCCACCTATTATGCCAACCCTCTGCTTCCGGAAACCCGTGCAGAAGCCGCAATACCACTGAGAGTTGGGGAACGAATTCTGGGCGCATTGGATGTTCAAAGCGTCAAGCCATTCGTATTTTCGGAGGACAACCTCCGCAGTCTTCAAATTCTGGCGGACCAATTGGCGATCGCAGTAGCCAACACGGAACTATTTGCCGAAACACAGGAACATCTGTCACAGCACCGCCTCTTGCACCACATCACATCAACAGCAGCGTCAGGCACCACGCTGGAAGAAGCACTGGAAAGCGCAGTTAATGGGCTACAGGTCACTCTTGGTGGCGACCGGGTAGCCATCCTCCTTGCCCACCGCGAAAAACAAGTACTCAACATAACGGCATCGGTCGGCTACGCGGAAGATGTGACAGCAGTGCAAATTGAGATTGGCAAGGGCGTAACCGGCTGGGTCGCCGCGCATAGACGTCCGCTACGTATCCCTGACGTACATAAAGACCAGCGCTACATCAAGGTCAGTTCGAATACACGCTCGGAACTTGCCGTCCCGCTGATCTACCGAAACGAATTGCTTGGTGTCTTAAATGTCGAAAGCGAGCAGGTCGACGCCTATTCCGAAAATGACGAGGAAATGCTCGGCACTCTTGGTGGAAGCCTCGCTGCCATCATAGCCAACGCCCGTCTTCTAGAGCAAATCCGCACACAATCAGAACGCGAGAGACTGATTTATGACGCAGCAGGGAAAATCCGCAGGTCAACGGATATTCAATCCATCCTCATGACCACGGCAAGTGAAATCGCGAGAATTACCGGAGCACGCTTCACAAAGATCCAGCTAAAGCCGGAAAATGGTTCCGAATTGGAAGATGTCAGATAATGGAAAGACCAACTTCAAACAGCCTGTTCGAAAATCCGGAAGAAAGCACTCGCCAGTTATATAAAAACTGGCGCGAAGGGTTTGCCCTCCCCCTGCTGATAGGCGTATTGATATTCGGCGCAATTGCCCTCATACCTGCCGTGATTGCTTCTCAAAGCACATTGGTTAGGACCGCCTTTATAACCAGTTACCTGTTGACAGTGGTCGTCACGCTGATACGCTTCCCATACATGACACGCATGAGTGTATTTCTTTTGGGCATATACGTCCTTGGCATAAGCGAACTGCTTACACACGGGATTCTGGGGGACAGCCTGTTTTTCTTCCTGGCTTTGATAGTCTTTTCCACGATACTTCTTTCGCCGCGGGCAGGCATCAGCGTTTTAGTATTGGACACAATTACATTTGTAATCTTTGGCTGGTTGATGCTGGGCGGACAAGTCACCCCACTTAACCCCAATGCATCGCCTGCAAAAATTGAAGATTGGGTCAGCGCCAGCGCGGCCATGGCAATGTTTGGAATCGTCATCATTCTGGGCTTTCAAAGACTTGAAAAAGAATTTATTGGCGCACAAAAACAAGTTGACTCCACCCTAAAAGCGCTCACACAGGAACGCAGCAACCTCGAACTGAAGGTTCAAGAACGTACCGACCAACTTCGAAAAATAAACGAGATCGAACGAGCGGTCACATCCATTCTCGATCCAGAGGAATTGCTTCCACAGGCAGTACGGCATATAGAAAGTAAATTCAAATGTTACTACACTGCTTTCCATCTTTTGGATGTCACTGGACAATGGGCGGAGCTTCAAGAAGCCAGCGGCGAAGCTGGCAAGGTACTTAAAGAAAACAAGCACCGTGCGGACATTAATGGGAAGAGTGCGATCTCCCAGGCGATTCGGACGAAAATCGTGCAGATCGCTCCTGAAAAACCGGGCGAAAAGGTTTCTCTTGATAATCCACTGCTCCCATACACCCGCTCCAAGATCGTACTTCCATTGATAGTAGGCGATAATGCCATCGGCGCTTTGGAAATGCATTCAACAAATGAAAACGAATTTTCACTCCTGAATGCGGACGCCTACCAAACCATGGCAAACGGCATTGCAATTGCCATCGAAAATTCCCGCCTCTTTCGGGAAGCTCAGCAAAATCTCCTGGAAATGCAGGCAACTCAAAGACAGTATTTGCTTGGAGCATGGCAATCCTTGATATCGGAGCAGGATTTGGAATATGCAATCGGTGATAGCGAACCAGCGGACGCCGACAGGTTGCAAATACCGCTTGCTTTGAGAGGGCAAACCATTGGACAAATCCACATGGAAAATTCAGGCGAATGGACAACTGAACAAAAAAACCTGATAGAAGCGATTGCAGCCCAAGCCACACTCGCACTCGAAAATGCGCGCCTCGTGGAAGAAAGCCAATCAGCGGCAGCCCAAGAGAGGCTGGCAAACGACATCATAGCCAAAATATGGGCATCTGCCAACATGGACAGTATCCTTCAAACCGCAGCCCGTGAATTGGGACGAAGCCTTGAAGCGACCGAAGTTGAGATCGAACTTTCAATGGAAGGTAAAGATGTCAAGTAGCGGATTGCCCTCCCTTGATCAAAATATCTCCCCGCCATCGTTCGATTTGAAGAGTTGGCGTGAGCGTTTTATCATTTCCATCCTTCGCATTGCATGCCTGCTTGGCATCGTACTCATTGTAGTGACTTTCCCAAACGCGCCGACAGGAGACCGCTTTCTGTTTATTGGTTTATATCTTGCCCTTCTCGGAATCACAATACTCCCCCTGTCCTACCATGTCCGCGCTTATGCACTTTTGCTTATGATCTTTACAGTTGGGGTAAATGCCATCCTTGGATGGGGACCCTGGGCGGACGGAAATATCTTCCTACTGGCATCTGTCATTTTATCGTCACTTTTACTCGACCGCCGGGTGGACGCTTACATACTGGGCGTCAGTATTTTATTCGTTGCAATAACTGCGGTCTTCCAGCAGCTCGGTTTATATCAGTTCACAGGGGTAAATGTCCCCCAAGCCAGTTCCGCAAACTGGGCAGTATATATCATAGATTTTTCTACAGTCGGAACCGTTATTATCCTTGCTGTCACACAGTTCAAGGACGCATATTTACGGAGATCCGCCAACTTCCAAGAAGCATTTATTTCACTAGCCGACGAGAAAATTGAACTCGAAAGAAGCCTGCAAACCCGCAACGAGGAACTGGAAAATCAATCAATGCAACTTCACGCCTCGGTAACTGCTGCCAAAGAAATTGGAAAAATACAGGACATCACAGATTTATTTCTGATGACAGCCCAACTCATATCTGAAAAGTTCGGTTATTACCATGTTGGATTGTTTATTCTTGATGAACAAAAGAACACTGCCTTCCTCCAAGCTTCTTCTTCGGAGACTGGCAAGAGGCTGATCGGGCAGTCATTTCGTATTGAATCGGACAGAAAAAGTCCGCTCCGCCTTGTCGTTGAACAGAGCCGCCCAGTCCTCACTTCCGACGAACAATTAAATTTCATGCGTGATGAAAACTTCCCTCTCACACGGTCGCGCATGGTCCTCCCCCTCTCCATCCGTGGAAACACCGTAGGGATGCTGGATATGCACTCAGATCAGCCGCAAGCGTTCAGCCTGAGGGATGCAGATGTCCTACAGATCCTTGCAGATCTTACTGCCATCGCATTCGACAATGTCCGCCTCACCAACGAGACGAAAAGCCTGCTTAGCCAACTGGAAACGAACACATCCATCCAGACCCAAAGGACGTGGTCCAAACTAACCAGCCGCAACAAACCAGTTTATCAATACACTCCGGCAGGCGTGCGCCCTGTCTTTGCACCTGAAAAAGTTGACGACAGTGATGGTTTGAAGATTCCTCTCCTTCTCCACGGGCAATCCATTGGGAACGTAAAACTTAAGAGAAAAGGCTCGCTTGAAAAGTGGACAGAACGCGAACGCACGTTGATCGAAAAGATCACAGAGCAGATAGCCCTTGCATTGGAAAATAGCCGGCTTGTGGATGAAGCTCAAAAAAGCGCCACAAGAGATCAAATGATCGCCAATTTTTCAACTCGCGTCCGTGAAACCCTGGATATCGATTCGGTCATCCGCACAGCCGCCACGGAAATCAGAAGAGTCTTCGACTTGAAAGAAGCGGAGATCAGCATTGGAGTTTCACCAACGGCATCCCCACAAAAAGACCCAGGACCATCACATGCAGAATAATGGATTCCTGGCAAGAAACAATACGAGGCTGACGTGAATCAACTGAGAACACCTGGCTTCTGGAAGTTGCTCCTATGGTTTTTTGCGCTATCGTTGATTCCCACCGGCGTCTTGGTTGTATTTGTGCAAAAACAAATGCACAACAATTCCATTGCGGGCGAATTGAATAATGTATATACCCACACCCAGATCTATTCGGCACGAATCTTGTCCGAACCCGGAAGTGAGCAGAAACTTGCCACTGAGATGATGGTCGCAACAAATGGAGACACCTTTTTCCTTCTCGATACGAATGGAATCTATCAGGCGCACTCGGAAAACCAAAAAGTTGGGCGCTCCGCTTCGGAGGACTTCAATTCCGAAATACTGACAATAATTCTTAGTGGAAATACCGGAAAAATCGTCGACGAAAAAGACGGCCAATTGATCGGTACCTACCGCGCCTCTCCGGAATCGCCCCTGGTTGTTTCTACCACTTCCGTCGATCAAATCAATGAAAATCTTAACGAGTTTACACTCGACCTCCTCCTGCCGTTCATGGGCGCAATGTTCCTTGCGATATTCATTGCAGTGATTATTGTCTTCTCATTCACCACGCCTTTGATGCGGATAACAAATTATGCACGTGAAATTGGAAAGGGCAATCTGGATATTCAGGTCGAAACAAAGGGATTACGCGGTGAAATAGGGATCCTGACATCCAATCTGGTGAATTTGATAAGGAACATGCAAAACTCCATCCTGAATCTCGAACAGGAAATTCAGGAAAAGGATCGCGAACTGGAACGCCGGAACAAACTGCTTCGCGCTGTTTCGGAAGTGGGCAGGACCACTACTTCCTATCGCAACATATCTGAATTACTGCAAAGAACCGCACATCTGATCGAGGAACATTTTGGTTATTACCATGTGGGCATCTTCTTGCTGGATGAGCACCGGGAATATGCAGTCTTGACTGCCACCAACAGCGAAGGCGGGAGGCGCATGCTGGAAAAGCGTCATCAGTTGAAAATTGGTGGAACAAGCATCGTTGGGTATGTAACCGAAAATCTTAAGGGACGCATCGCTCTCGACGTTGGCGAAGATGCAATCCACTTCGACAATCCAGACCTGCCTGCGACCCGCTCGGAAATGGCGCTTCCCCTTGTCTCAAGCGGACAATTACTTGGCGCGCTCGACGTGCAAAGCATCGAAACGCAGGCGTTCACTGAGGATGATATTGCCGCCTTGCAAACTCTGGCGGAACAAATAGCCGTTGCAATTCAGAACGCAAGACTTTTCAATGAGAGTGAAAAGGCACTCGAATCCTCCCGAATGGTATATGGCGAAGCGAGCCGCGAGGCATGGAGAAAAATACTTGCCAGTCAGTCGCGGGTCGGATATATCGCCACTACACCCGGAACTGTTCAAAAGCAGATGGAAATATTGGATTCAGCCCTGATAAAATCGCAGGAATTGGCAAATCCTGTTGTCGGCAGTGATGGACTGACACTTAACGCCCCGTTGAAAGTCCGAGGGCAGGTGATTGGCGCGATTCGATTAAGAAAGCCCGATATTGCAGAAACCTGGACACAGGACGAGATTAATCTTGTGAATGCCTTGACGGACCAGTTGAGCAGCGCCCTCGAAAGCGCGCGCCTCTACCGGGAATCGCAGCAACGCGCCGCGCGCGAATCGCTGGTATCGGATATTTCAGCCCGCATCAGCGCAGTATCTAACATAGAGTCCATCATTCGTGAAACCGTGCAGGAACTTGGTCAGGCGTTCGGGAACACATCGGTTACATTCCAACTGACAGGGCAGGCAAATGGACGGAAGCAGGCTGAAGGTCTGCAAAGAGGCGGAAGCTCAATTGAAGAAGGCGCGAAACCTTGATGAAAAACATTAATCTCCGCGATTTCCTATTGAAAGACCTCTCGGGCGAGGAATACGGTCAGCGCGCAGAAGCGGTCACCGCAACCGTATTCGGCCTGGTCATTTCGTTTTTCCCGACGCTGCTATATAGGAATCCCGTTGTTGTCGCCGCCGCCATCCTGACCAGCCTTGTAGCAATTTTTACACTGATCCAGATCCTTCGCGGAAGCTACAAATATCGGAATTTATTCCCAGGAATTGCGGCAACCTCCATTTGCGCAGCTGCAATCCTTGAAGGGAACGGCACCCATGATTTGATCTGGGTTGGGATCTTTGTATGGTTCCTGCTTGCCAATGTGTACAACAGGAAGAACAGCGTGCCTGCAATTGCGCTTGGCGTATTTATGGTCATCCTGTTTTTAGGGACGGGTCTGGCAGAAATTAATAACATCATACCAAACCCTTTTAACACGGATCTAAAGTTCGTTGTCACGAATTCCATTTTCTTCCTTGTTATTTTAGGCGCGATGATTGCAGTATTTCACAGCTATCGCATCCTGCTCAATGCAACAGTTGAAAATCGAAACCAACATGTCGCCGTCAACCGGCAGCTTACCGAGATCAACCAGACACTCGAAGAGAGTCTTCAGTCGCGCACGCAAGATATACATCATGCAAAGGATCAGCTGCAAGTCAAGTCCGCACGATTACACTCCATCTTTGATATCTCACAGAGTATCATATCCAACATTGGCAGGAATCCGGACGAACTTCTTACACACATCACCCGGCTTATCAGCGAAAAACTCGGCTATTATCATGTTGGCATCTTTCTGTTGGATGAGAATCGAGAATATGCCTTGCTCCGCGCAGCGAACAGCGAGGGCGGGCAGCGCATGCTTGCGCGCCGGCACCAATTGAGAGTCGGCGGCGCCGGGATCGTAGGGTACGTCTCACAAAGCGGGCGCCCGCGCATCGCATTGGACACTGGTGCGGATGCCGTCTTTTTCGACAATCCCGACCTGCCCGAAACTCACTCCGAAATTTCTCTCCCGCTAAAAAATGCAAACACTGTCATCGGTGTACTGGATGTGCAAAGTAAAGAAACATCCGCCTTCAACGAAGAAGATATGAATATGCTGGGTGCGCTGGCAAATCAGATCGCGCTTCTTTTAATGGAAATGCAGTTATCTCCGTTTGGCGTTACTACAGGGCGCCAGAACGCACAATTCGGTCGTGAGAAATCATCAACTAGTGGATATACCATCCGCCCCGATGGAAGCATCATCGCAAGTGCTCTCGCGGAAAAAAGAAACCCTGCATTGGAAAAAGCTCTCGATTCAGGCGAGACCGTGATCCTGAATCCTGCTCCCGAACATTCCACCCCCACACTGGCTGTTCCAGTGAAATTCCGTGACCAAACAATTGGTTTGATCCATATCGAAAGCGCCGACCCAAATCATCCCTGGACGGAGGACGAGGTAGCGCTTGCGCAAGCCATCGCCGACCGCGCTGCCCTTGCGCTGGAGAACGCCCGTCTGTTCGAAGAAGCAACGCGGCGAGCCGAGCAGGAAGCGACCATCGCACAAGTGACAACACAAATCGGCGCATCCACAGATTTTGAGCGCATTCTCCAAACAACCATACGCGAACTCGGGCGGGCACTGGGCGCCTCACGCTCATTCATTCAAATTGGAACCGCAAACGGCAAAGAGGATAAAGCATGAGCCAGCAGCATAACCAATTTAAACCTTCCGCCGGCGCTGACTCGACTCCCGCCCAACAGCGCACGAACATCAGCCTGAAATTGCCAGTCATTGTGATCAGCCTGATGCTGTTTGCATTCACTATTTACACGTTCATCAGCATCCGCGTCAGTCAAGGTTCCATTGTGGATACATTGCAAAAGGATCTGTCAGAGGATGTCCAGGCGAAGATTCAGCTTATTCAGACCACAATCAACGAAGCAGGCGCAGTTGCCAATAGCCTTGCTGCAGCCGCAGAATCCGCTCAATACGATGAAGAAGATATTCTGAACTTGCTTGAAAACACCTTGCGTCGAAATGAGCACGTGTTTGGATCCGCAATTGCATACGAGCCTTATCAATTCGAAAGCGAACTTTATTATTGGGCGCCTTACTACAATCGCACACTCGACAACGGATTGAAGTTTACACAACTCGGCAATCCGGAATACGACTACTTCAAATGGGATTGGTACACGCAGCCAAAGGAACGCAATGCACCCGTCCTCTCTGCGCCATACTATGACTTTGGCGGGGGCGAAATTTGGATGGTCACGGCAGCCGCACCCTTCTATGATGAGAATGGAAATTTCAGAGGCGTGGCAACCGCCGACATTGCCTTTTCAGAAACACAGAAAATTGTCAGCAGCATACAGATTGGAGAAGCCGGTTACGCTTTTTTGATCGATTCGAACAGTGTCATCCTCGGCGTTGGCGAGGGGCGAGGCGACTTTGACGTGATGGTCGATACAATGAGACATGCCACGTTTGCAATCGCTGCCGTCAATTGGGATGTACTGATAGACGAAATGACCGCCGGGCATACAGGCTTCTTGGAAGCGACAGACTCACAGGGAACTCCGTTATACGTCGCATATGCGCCGGTAGGACTGGATACAGGCTGGTCTCTCGCGCTTGGCTATCCGCGAGAGGAGATCCTGGAGCGTACCACCCAACTGCAACGCACCCTTCTCCTATACACCCTGCTGACCGTGATCATATTTGGCGTGGTCATGTACCTGTTCACACGAACCATAACCAATCCATTAAATCGGCTGACACAGGTTGCAAGTCAAATTGCAGATGAAGATCCCGAAAATATCAAGGAACAACTGGCAGAGCCGATCGAGATCAAAACACAGGATGAATTGGAAGATCTTGCGATTGCATTCAACAAAATGTCTTTCAATTTGGGGCGGTCACTTGAGAACCTGGAAGAAAAAGTTGCCGAAAGAACGGCAGGGCTCGAACGCCTCACAACAGACCTCAGAACTGTTTCCGAGGTGGGACGCGAGATCGCAGTCATCCGTGACATGAACACACTGCTCAACGTATCCGTCAACCTGATCCGCGAAAGACTGCGATACTATCACGTGGGGATTTTCCTGGTTGACGAATTTGGAGAGTACGCCGTCCTGCGTGCCGCAAGCAGCATCGCCGCGGAGAAAATGCTTGCAAGCAGTTATAAATTGAAAGTTGGAGAAACCGGGTTGGTCGGCAATGTCACCAGAACGGGTCAGGCGTATATTGCGCTGGATGTAGGGAAGGACGCCGTTCACTTCCAAAACCCATTCCTTCCAAATACCCGTTCTGAAATCGCCCTGCCTTTGCGCAGTCACAGCATTACGTTTGGCGCTCTTGACATTCAGGCGAACATACCAAACGCATTCAACGAAGACGATATTCAAACGCTGCAAATTCTTGCAGACTTGCTTGCAGCATCAATCGAAAATGTGCAGCTGATCCAAAAAGTGGAAGAAGCGCTTTCTGAGATTACCAGGGTAAACCGCGCGCAGACTCAACAAGCATGGCAGACGACCGCCATCCGGAAGGAGCTGTCCGCGTTGGAATATGATGGAATCCAGATTCGCGCAATGCCGCAGAATCTCCCGGCTGATCTTCAGGTAAAACTCGAAAATGGACAACCCATCCTCACACACCGGGAAGACACGGCAAGAAATTTGCTTTTAGTCCCGCTTGTGGTCCTTAATCAGACCATAGGTGTACTTGGTCTCGAAAAGGATGATGCTGCAAGAACCTGGACAGATGAAGAAATTGCTATCGCACAAGCGGCGGCAAACCGTGCAGCATTAACACTGGAAAACGCCCGCCTGCTTGAAGAAAGCCAGAAGCGCGCAATCAAGGAACGAACCATTTTCGAGGCGACAAACCGTATCGGCACCGCCTTGAGCATTGAAAACATCCTCCAAACGACTGCAGAAGAATTGGAACGGGCGTTGAACGGCTCGGAAGTCACCATACAATTCACGGACAAACAATGAAGGCGCTTTTTAAAGAGATGACGGTTATTTGAGGCAACCCATGTTGAGATCCATGCAAAACTTCTTTTCACCACCGGTCTTCGAGGACGACGAAAAGTCCCGTGTTGCTGCGATCCTGAACAGCATCATTTGGATCGTCATAATTACCGGCACGCTCTACACCATTGCCACGCCATTTTTCCTTGGACAATATGTATCGGGCGCATTAACTGCCACGATTGTGATCATCAGCTTGATCTCCCGCCAGTTAATGGTCAGGGGTCATTTACGCTTCGCATCAATAACCTTGCTTGCCGTCTTTCAAATCATTCTCACGCTGTCCATCATTGTCACTAACGGAGTATTCGGCGCCAGCTATTTCGGCATGGTCATGACAACCGTCCTTGCAGGGATATTGCTCGGCGGGCGCGGCGCATACACTATGGCTGTCATCAACGCATTGACAGGGCTTGGCATCATGCTCGCCCAGGATTTTCTCCCCCCGGCGGTGATTCCCCAATTATCGGTCACATTCTGGTCATCCCTGCTTGTCTATGTTTTCTTTACTGCCGCACTCTTGCAGGCTTCCAGCAAAGGCTTCGACAAATTGCTTGAGAATTCCCGTACATCTGAAAGACAGCTCACCGAGAAAAACCGCGAACTTGAGGAAATTGGAGCCAGCCTCGAAGACAGTGTCGCAGCACGTACCGCCGAATTGGATGCCGCAAATCAGCGCAACGAACGCCGTCTGAAGCAACTGGAAGCAATGGCACAGGTTTCACGTGCAATAAGCCAGGCACAGAGTTTGGACAGTCTCCTTCCCCAGATCGCGCAAGTGATAAGCCAGCAGTTCGGTTTCTATCATGTCGGTATTTTTCTTTTGGACAGCAACCATGAATTTGCCCTTCTCCTCGCCGCCAACAGCGAAGGCGGACAGAAGATGCTTGCCCGCGGACACAAATTACGCGTGGGGAGAACCGGCATTGTGGGATACGCCTCCGGAAGCGGACTCCCGCGCATCGCGCTGGACACCGGAGCTGATGCAATTTACTTTGACAATCCCGATCTGCCTGAGACTCGCTCTGAAATGGCGCTGCCCCTCCTCCGCTCGGAGAAACACGTAATCGGCGTTCTCGATGTGCAAAGCAAAGAAGCGAACGCCTTTGGGCAGGAGGATATTCAGACCCTCACCATTCTTGCAGAACAGGTTGCCATTGCCATCGATAATGCCCGTCTATTCGAAGAACTGCAAAAAACGATACATGAATCCGAGGCGGTCTACCGCCAGGGATTAAAGACAGGCTGGGCGAAATTCGCCCGATCTCAAAACCTGGCAGGTGTTCATAGAATCGGAATGAAAACAAATTTCATTACCGAGCCCCTGCATTTGCCGCAACCGTTTGAAACAAGTCAAACCGGGAACGCCCACTCGGAAAACGGCGGTACTATAAAATCCTCGCAGATAACTCTGCCCATGAAATTGCGCGATGAAGTGGTTGGAGTGTTGACCATACGCGCAGACGACCGTGAATGGAGCGATGATGACATGGATATCATCGACGCAATCGTTGGGCGCGCCGCGTTGTCCATTGAGAATGCCAGGTTGTTGGAGGAAAGCCGCAGAATTGCAGAGAGGGAGCAGGTGATCGGCGACATTGCTGCAAAGATCGGCGCGGGCACCGAAATTGAAGCGATCCTCAGAACAGCCGTCAGGGAGTTGGGAACTCAAATCCGCGGCGCTCAGGTCACAGTCGAAATCGGAGGCGGCGAAGAATAACCGCCGAGCAGGCTATGGATATGTCCCAATCTTCAAAGCAGGTTGCAGATCGATACAAACGGAACAGTCTGGTCATCACGCTCGTACTGATGTCCATGACGGTTCCTTCCGCCATCCTATTTGCATCCTTCGGTTATCGTAATCAACTGCCCCAGTTGTTCATCCCGGCTGCCTTATTGGTCATCACATTCATTCTTGATTTCTTGCCTTTGTCACTCATACGGCGCGGGCGCATCAATCTCGGAATGACCTTCGTAAGCATCGCCTTCCTGGTGAACGTATTATCGGTGATATTTGTGATCCAAGGCTTGGGATTGATTGTTGCCGCATCGATCATTGTGGTGATATTATCCATCACCGGGCTGGCGATGTCCCCGGATTACCGCGCCCGTGGAATCATTACAGCGCTTCTGCTTAGTGCCGTCGCCGTTGCCTTGGATGGTTGGATGGGAGGTAACCGGGTTCGGATTCCTCAGTTGGGGGCATATACGGCATATATTACGCTAGTAATTGCAGCGCCGATCCTGCTGATTCTGGTTAGAGAATTCAACAAGTTCAACCTTCAGATAAAGATCACGCTGGGCATCCTCTTTACCGGCGGGATCGTCGTCGCCACGATCACGCTATTCGGGTTGAGCCGCGCTGAAACGATCGTGAATTCGATTTCAGACCGATTCGAAGCAAGTGTTATCGAACAGACGGAGAACCGAATTTCAAATATTCTTAAAGCTGAGGCGGAAAAATCCGACGCGTTATTTTCCGAAACAGCGGATGACCTCTTCAGCGTTAGCGGGTATATCGCCCAACTCGATTCGCAGTCCGATCAGTTCACGGAAGGTATTTATTGGAATTCGGCGGAAAGGATATTCCAACTTACCGGCGGCCAATATGGCAATGCGGATACCGATCCGGCTTCCATCTTTATTCCGAATACCTATACGGTGGACGAAAGAATGCTGGCAAGTTTGAACACCAGCATCTATCTCGATTTCCTCGCTCCCAAATTCCTTGAAACCCATCCCGAAGTGGTGGCGATCTACTACATTAACCCGCTCGGGTATACGATCTACTATCCGAACATAAGCCTGGCACGCGCCGTCCCCCCGAATTTTGACCCGCTGAAAGAGCCGTTCTATACGATTGCCGACCCGCAGAATAACCCAAAACGCGAAGCCCGCTGGACAGAACCCTATCAGGATCCGGCAGGAACCGGTTTGATCGTGACATTATCCATGCCTGTTTATTCGGAGAAAGGTCAATTCAGAGGTGTAATCGGCGCGGACCTCCAACTTGCACGTATCGCTGAATCCATATCCAATATCAAGCTTGCAGAGGCCGATTTTTCACTTTTGCTGGACGAACATGGACATATTCTTGCCATGCCGGAGCAAGGATATACTCTCTTCGGGTTGGAGCCAGAGGAGACCCCCATGAACGAGAGTCCGGAACAAACAATTCTGGACGCACCCAATGAGGGATTGAGAGCAACCGCGCAATACATCTCTGAAAATGCGTCCAGCCTGACCAGAATTTCCATACATGATGAAGGCTTTTATCTGGGGATCGAGTCCCTGGAAACAACGGGATATAAACTCGTGACATTTGCTCCAGAGAACGAATTGAATCGGGAAATAGTGGAATCGCGTGCAAGAATCGAGAACGACGTGCAGACCGCCCTTCAAGGCGCAGCGTTAATTTTGACCACCCTCTTCATTGGTGCGCTTATTGTCAGCTTGTGGGTTGGACAAGTCATCACCCGCCCGATGAAGCGGATGACAAACACCGTTGAACAGATCGCCGGAGGAGACCTGACCGCACGCGTCCACGTGGAAACGCAGGATGAAACAGGTACACTGGCAAGATCGTTCAATGTCATGGCGGAGAGGCTGAACCAGACGCTTCAAGGGCTTGAGCAACGCATTTCGGAACGCACGATCGAATTGGAAAAG
This sequence comes from uncultured Anaerolinea sp., assembly GCA_964563315.1. GTDB lineage: Bacteria > Chloroflexota > Anaerolineae > Anaerolineales > Villigracilaceae > Villigracilis. Next base: position 33,088 of record CAZLWG010000004.1, read on the forward strand.
ATCAGTCAAAGCAATGCCTATCGTGCTGCTCAATTCGAATCCATTGCGCGTATTTCCCGCATCATCAGTTCAACGCAATCGTTGGACACCCTGTTGCCCCAGATCGCACGAACCATTTCGGCTCAACTTGGTTTTTATCACGTTGGAATTTTCCTTCTCGACACTCACAAGGAATATGCCGTCCTTGCAGCTTCGAACAGCGAAGGCGGACAAAAAATGCTTGAGCGAAGTCACCGCCTGCGGGTGGGAGAGACGGGCATCGTGGGATACGCAACCGGGTCAGGGGAACCCCGCATCGCTCTGGACGTTGGGCTTGATGCGATTTACTTCAACAATCCTGACCTCCCAGAGACCCATTCCGAGATCGCGCTCCCTTTGAAGATCGGCAATGAGGTCATCGGCGCATTGGACGTTCAAAGCACGGAGGCAAACGCATTCTCACAGGAAGACATCAGCATCCTCTCGGCATTGGCAGATCAAGTGAGTATCGCCATTCAAAACGCACGCTCCTTCCAGCAAAGCCAGGAAGCGCTCAAACAGGCAGAGTTGACAGCCAGACAATTGAGTGAACAACAATGGAGTCAATTGCTAAAGGGTCAAACCGTTGCAGGATATCACTTCGACGGCGTCGAGGCCAGGAAGCTGGTGGAGTCGAAACCCGGACAGCAGGAGAACAGTCTTTCCATACCGCTTGTCCTGCGCGGCGTAAAGATCGGCGCGCTTAAACTCAGCCCAACAGACCCGTCGAGAGCCTGGGATGACGATGAAGTTGCCGTGGCAAAAGCAACCGCCGAACGCACCGCTCTCGCGATTGAAAATGCCCGCCTGCTTCAGGACGCGCAAAAACGCGCCACAAAAGAACGTACCATCGGTGATATTTCCGCCAGAATTGGCAATCTCGCAAACCTGGAAAACATCCTCCAAACGACGCTCAAGGAACTCGGCAACACCCTGCCCGGCGCGGAGATAGCCATTCAGTTTACATCAGAAAATTCCGGCGATAAGAATCGCGCAGGAGAATGACATGCTTCAGAAGATAATCGACTATTTTACAGATGAAGAAGACACAGACCCGTCATTCATAGCCCTGACGCGAAACATCCTGATCTTCGTGGTCGTGTCAAACCTTGCGCTCCTGCCGCTGGTAACGGATCTCGCAGGGGAAAGCGCCCAGAATCCGCTTGCATTCGGCGTGCTTGTCGGCACGCTCATACTCGAAGGCATTTCCTTGTACTATGTTTTTCGAGGAAAAGTACGCATGGCAAAAGTGGTTGTGCCGATTGCGCTTCTTGTTGCAGCGACGATCATCGCGCTCAACACAAATGGACTGAAAAGCACTGCCATTGTCGGTCTTCCTGTCATCTTGACCATTTCTGTCATTCTTCTGGGAAGGCGCGCGCTTTTGCTGGCAACTCCGCTTGCTCTCATTTCAGTGATCATCATCGCGGTAGTGAATCTAGGCGGCGGGATTAGATACGTCCCCGCAGGGCTGGACGATGCGATCATCGTCCCCATATTGCTGATCGCGAGCGCGGGCATTACCCATCTGTTGGTGCTTCGCTTGAACGAAACCATCGCCAGAGCGCGTGAAAGTGAAAAGATTCAAAAGCAGGAAAACTTCGAACTGACCGAATTGCGCGCTTCACTGGAAGACCGTGTCAGACAGAGAACCGCCGAAATCGAGCATGCAAATCAAATCAACGAAAGACGCGCCCGTCAATTCGAAGCCGTGGCACAAGTGTTGAAGGCAGTTTCATCCATCCAAGATCTGGAGACGCTTCTCCCTCGTATCACACAAGTGATCAGTGAGCAGTTTGGCATTTACCATACTGGCATTTTCCTGCTGGACAACAAGAAGGAATATGCTGTCCTCCGCGCCGCCAACAGCGAGGGCGGAAAAAAAATGCTTGCCCGCGAGCATAAACTTGAAGTTGGGCAGACAGGCATCGTAGGTTTTGTGACTGCCACTGGCAAGCCGCGCATCGCACTCGACGTTGGGATTGATGCTGTGTTCTTCGACAACCCCGACCTTCCGGAGACTCACTCCGAGATCGCCCTCCCCTTGCGTTTTGCCGGGCAGATCATTGGGGCGCTGGATGTGCAAAGTACGGAGCCCAACGCTTTCAGGCAGGATGACGTTGACGTATTGTTCACACTTGCAGATCAAGTATCGGTGGCCATCAACAACGCGCTCTCCATCGAAGATGCTCGAAAGTCGCTTGCTGAAGCTCAGAGCGCCATTGGGAGAACGACCCGCGAAGCATGGCAAGTGATGCGTCCAACTTCAACAGGGCTTGGCTTCTTGCTCACCGAAACCTCGATCAAACCACTTGAAAAACCTCTGGAAGGGAGTCACATTCACGAGGCGCTCGAAAAAGGGGAAAGGGTCATTACAAAGAATGACACGCAAGGCACGAACCTTGCGATCCCAATCCGCCTGCGCGGACAATCTGTGGGCGTATTGAATGTAAGCACACGCAAAGAGAACCATGCATTGACCAATGACGATATTGACATCGCCGAAGCGGTCGCTGAACGCCTATCGCTTGCGCTTGAAACCGCCGCGCTTTTGCAGGCAACACAGCATCGCGCGGAACTCGAACGGGTAACGACCGAAATTACCAGCAATATCAGTTCCTCCACCCGCTTTGAAACGATCTTAAAAACCGCCGCCCATGAATTGAGCCGCGCGCTGGGCGGTTCAGACGTTCTTGTTCAGATCGAGCCTGTCGCCTTCGAGTTGAGCACAGGTAGCCAGTAATGACTGGAAACCACCACAAGCATGAAACGCTTGGAGTCGGAATGACGGAAGAAAAGATGCAACAACCTCTAATAGAAACACCGCATCAGCAACGGGCAGTTCAGGTCACGCTGATTACATTACTGTTAATGATTGGTTTGACGATAACAGTCTTCTTTATCCCGCAGGAGAGCAGGACGCCGATCGACGTCTACGCCATGCCCATTATCGCACTCAGCGCAGGGTACAGCTATTACCTTGCACGCAAAGGTTCTCACGCCAGCGGTGTTTATATTTTACTGGCAAGCATCGCAATCATCTCTGTCATATATCCTTTTGTCTCCAACAATACAGGCTGGCAGACGGCGATCTTCATGCTCCTGATCACGACCAGCATCGCGAACAACGTCCTGCCCGAAAGGACTGCGGGGCGCATTTCAGCAGCGGCGTTCCTGCTGGCGGTCGTTATTATTTTGATCGAGATTTTCGCGCCGGGCATTGTTGATATTCCCCTTAGCTTAAGCTCGGTCATTGTCATTGTGATTTTTGGTGTGGTTTATTTGGGACTGGCCCTTTCCAGATTCCCCCAATATACGCTGCGCACAAAACTCGTTTTGGTATTTGTTCTCATTGCCATATTTTCTCTGGGCACATTGGCCTTCATCGTTAATCGCACAAGTTCCCAGCAATTGACACAAAACTTCGGCGAACGCCTGACCACCGAAACCGAAGCCCGCGCCCTCACCATCGGAGACACACTGGCAAAGGAAATGCAGGGATTAAGTACTTTGAGATTGAACAAATCCCTGCAAGATTATGTGGAAGTTGCAAATTTCACGCGGTATGGCGGAAAATCGTCTGCGACGATTCAAGATGAAATCCAGGCGCTGGATGAGGCATGGCAGACAGCGGATACCGCCGGCACCGACGATCTCCCCATCATTGACGAAGTGATCAATAACGAAAGCGCCGTTGAATTACGAAATTATCGGGAGGTCTTTCCAGAAAACGCCGAGGTCTTTGTAACGGACAGTCATGGCGCCAATATAGCCGCCACTAACCGCACATCTGACTATTATCAGGCGGATGAACCCTGGTGGCAGGCAGCATATAACAACGGAGAAGGAGCCATATATATCGGTGAGCCGACCTTCGATACAAGCAGCGGGTTGTACGCCATTGCCATCGCCATGCCGGTTTACTCACATGATGAAACAAGGATTGTCGGCATTCTTCGTACAACGCTGGACATGAAGATCATCCTCGACATTTTGAACGCAGTGGAACTTGGCGAAACCGGCCAGATAAAACTTTACCTGGCAGACGGGCGCAGAGTCCCGGTGGAGGAAGGTGAGAGAACTTTCGGCGACATGAACGCGCTGCGCCTCCCGCTTGACACGCCGGGATACATCGACAGCACGTATGACAATATTCCAAGTTTGATCAGCCGCGCCCCTGTCACCAGCACCGATGAAAGAGTCTCGCCGGTAATTAATCAACTTAAGTGGAGTCTTGTATCCAATCAAGATCGCAATGAAGTCCTCGCACAGGCAAGGGAACAAACGCAGACAATTACTTTGATATCCATCATCCTGCTTGGGCTTGTGGCGCTTTCGGCATTCTTCGCATCACAGTTCATTGCAAAGCCTCTTCAATCGCTCACATCCGCCGCGGAACAGATCACAGCCGGAGATCTTAATATTCGCACTTCCATCACAACACAGGACGAGATCGGTACGCTGGCAGACTCCTTCAACCGCATGACCAGTCAGTTGCAGGAAACCCTTGCAAGCCTAGAACAACGAGTGGCTGAACGTACTGCCGATCTTGAGATTTCCCGCCGGCAAAGCGAAAAACGCGCCAATCAGCTGCTGGCAGTTGGCGAAATTTCCAAGGTCATCAACAGCGAGCAAAAACTTGAGACTCTGCTCTCGCTCATCACACGCCTCGTCAGCGATTACTTCGGTTTCTACCACACCGGAATTTTCCTCCTCGACGAAACGGAGCAATTCGCCGTCCTGCAAGCCGCGAACAGCGAAGGCGGAAGGAACATGCTGATTCGCGGACATAAACTCAAAATCGGCGAAAGCGGGATCGTGGGATACGTGGCAAAATTCGGCGAGCCCCGCATCGCACTGGACGTTGGGCTTGATGCAGTATTCTTCAACAATCCCGACCTCCCCGCAACCCGCTCCGAAATGGCGCTCCCATTGAAGTTACGCGGCGGAATTGTCGGCGTGCTGGATGTGCAGAGCGATGAACCAGGCGCCTTTTCGGAAGAAGATGCGAACACCTTGAGTATTCTTGCAGATCAGATCGCCATCGCCATCGAAAACGCCAAACTGTTCACCCAGACACAACAGGCACTCAATGAAGCGCAGACCCTCTACCGCCAAAATCTTAAAGAAGGATGGGGCGCATTCATGAGCGATACCGGCATGGTCGGATATTACAAGACGCCAACCGGCGGGAATAAGCTGACCCAGCCCATCAATACGGAAGAGATACAGCAGGCGATGAACCGCGGAGAAGTAATCATCCTTCACCCAGACGGTAAGATTCGGGAACCCGCCCTCGTGGTCCCGATCAAATTGCGCGGACAGATCATCGGCGTGATGCAGATCAAAGCTCCAACCTTAAACCGCCAATGGACAACCAGTGAGATCGGGCTTACAGAAACCGTTGCAGAACGCCTATCCCTTGCCCTTGAAAATGCGCGCCTCATCGAAGAATCGCAGCAACAGGCAATCAAGGAACAAACGATCAGCGATATCACCGGAAAGATCGGCTCGTCCATCAACCTGGAAAACGTGTTATTGACCGCCGTTGAGGAATTGGGACGCTCGATCCCAGGATCAGAAGTCGTGATCAAATTCGAACAAGATGAGACCAACGAAGGCATGGAATAAGGAAACCGCCATGAACAAAATGAAATTTTCCATATTCGACGCCCTCGAAAACACCGCTTTTGGGCGTCTCAACCTGAGGACAAAGCTGACCTTGGGTAACATGCTGATAACATTCCTCGTCATTGCAGGCATGGGCGTTTACGTATATTTCCGAACCCAGCAGGCGGGAACACAACTCACAACGGAATTGGAAAAAAATATTCGCAACCGGGCGGTGGAGGGATTGCTTTCAACCGGCAAGGAACAGGCGGCGCTATTAAACAACTTCTTCGAATCCATGACCAGAAACACCTCCATTGTCGGTTCCACCGTCGGCGACATGTTCGCCCAGCGGGAAACGCTCGATAGTGGATTATATTGGGACGCCGCCAACTCGCTCGTCCGGTTGTCTTCAGGAAACTGGGACAATGCAAACACGGAAATCGCCTCGATCTTCCTGCCGGCAGACCTTGAACTTTCCGAGGCGCTTGTCTCGAAACTAAACATTCTGAAACACACCGAACTGGTGATCCCTTCGATACTGGAAGACAATTCTGACATCATCGCCATTTACTTCGGGGGAACCACCCGCGAGACAATCTATTATCCTAATATAGATCTCGCAGCCATTGTTCCGCCTGATTTCGACGTGACGGGACGCATCTGGTTTGTAGAGGCGGCGCCTGAAAACAACCCCGAACGGGATGTCATTTGGTCTGACCCATATCAAGATGCCGCCTTGAACGGGCTTGTCATTACGACCAGTACCCCTGTTATGGATACCCAGAATCGATTCCAAGGTGTCGCCGCCATGGACATCCAGCTCACGCACATCACTGACCTCGTTTCCGGCATACAGGTCGGCAAGACAGGATACGCATTCCTGGTGGATGATAAGAACCGCCTCATCGCATTTCCCGAACAAGGGTACAGCGACTTTGGAATAACCGACGAAACCGCCCGTCTTGGCGAGATCATGGATTCTACAACCCTGCCCGATGCGGCGCCCGAGTTCTTCCAAATCCTAAACACGGTTGCCGATAGCCCGGAAGGACTTTTCACGATCAACATCGGTGAGGCCGAACATTTTGTGGTACACCAGCAGATCCCCGAAGTTCAATACAACCTGGTCATCATTGTGCCGTCGGGGGAACTGCTTACAGAGGCATCCATCGTCAGCAGCCAGATCGCAGTGGAGACAAGAAATACGATCATTTTCAGCTTATTTCTCATTGCACTGATCTTCGCGTTCGCATCGGCAATCTCTCTTGGAATCAGCAACCGATTGACCACGCCCCTTAAGAGTTTGACCGAGGTCGCCAACAAAATCATCTCAGGGGATTTACAAGCGAAGGCGGATGTGCAATCGCGTGATGAAATCGGAACGCTTGCAGAAACACTGAATGCAATGACTTCCAACCTGAGAGGGTCAATCCAGTCGCTTGAACAGCGGGTGGTTGAAAGAACAAAAGCCCTGCAGGTCGAGCTGGAAAAAGGCGGGCGCCGCAGCAAACAATACGAGGCAATCACGAAAGTGGCGCAGGCAATTAATGCAACCCAGAATTTACAGGAACTCCTGCCTCAAATTTCGGAAGTGATCAGCCAGCAGTTCAATTATTACCACGTCGGCATTTTCCTTAATGATGCTAGCGGAATATATGCCGTTTTGAGCGCGGCGAACAGCGAAGGCGGAAAACGGATGTTGAAACGCGGACATCAATTGAAGATCGGCGAACAAGGCATCGTCGGTTATGCCACAGGCTCCGGAAAGCCGCGCATTGCGCTCGATGTCGGCGAGGATATTGTGTATTTCAACAATCCCGATCTTCCAGAAACACATTCGGAAATGGCTCTGCCATTGATCATCTCCGGCGAGATCATCGGCGCCCTGGACGTGCAAAGCACGGAGCCCAATGCCTTTTCGCACGAAGATGTTGACGTCCTCTCGACGCTTGCCGATCAGGTCAGCCTGGCAATTCAAAATGCACGGTTATACGATCAGATGCAACGGTCATTGGTGGAAGCGGAAGCGATCTCCCGCCAATATTTCCGCGAAGCCTGGAATCAACTTACTCAGGACCAAAAGGTGACCGGATTCCGATACACTGCCGGCGGTACGATCCCGCTGGACAATAATCACAAACAGGACCAAAAGGAAGATGGCGAAAGAAAAACAGTTTCCGTTCCCATTGTCATACGCGGTGAGAATGTCGGCATGCTGGAAGTATTGGTCCCCGCCCAGGAACGGGTAAAGCCCGACCAAATGGATCTCATCCGCGCGGTGGCAGACCGTGTGGCAATCTTTGCAGAAAACGCCAGGTTGTTCGATCAAACGACTCTCCGCGCCGAACGCGAACGCCTCGTAGCGGAAATTACGACAAAAATACGCGGAACGAACGATCCAAGGGAAATGATCCAGATCGCCGTCGAAGAACTGCGCGAGGCATTGGACGTATCACAGATCGAGATCGTCCCACAGAAAAACACATCCGCAGATAGATAGGAAAATGAGGCAGAGTATGCTCAAAACCATAGCTGTATCAAACGAAAAAGGCGGTGTCGCCAAGACAACCACAACCCTTTCGCTTGGCGCCGCCCTGGCAGAATTGGGAAATCGCGTCCTGCTGGTGGACTTGGACGCCCAAGCCAACCTGACCCTTGCGCTTGGACTGGAGCCCGGAGAAACAGAGCAGACCTCCTACAACATTCTCCTCGACAACGCACCCCTGCTGAGTGTGTGCCGAAAGACGGACATCGAAAACATAGACATCGTCCCATCCAGTTCCAAGATCGAAGCCACGGAACAATTCCTGCCGATCCGAACGAACTACACAACCACGCTCCGCCGCGCAACCAAAAGCGCAAATGGACTGCCGTACAATTACATCCTGTTCGATTGCCCGCCATCGCTTGGAGCGGTTACAAAAAACGCGCTCGCCGCCGCAGATTTGCTTGTCATCCCGACCCAGGCGGAATACTTCTCTGCCTACGCGCTCCGAAACATGATGAGTCTCATCAGACAAACCCGCGAGGAGGATAATCCCGACCTTGCGTACCGCATTCTCGTCACCATGCTCGACAGAAGAAACCGCACCCACCGCAACATCCACGAACAACTTCGCGCCACATTCGGAGACGGCGTCTTCCACACCGTCATCGAACTGGACACTAAACTGCGCGAAAGCCCGATTGCAGGACTGCCGATCACACAATACAAATCCGGAGCGCGCGGATCCACGCAATACCGCGTTCTTGCCCAGGAGTTAATGGAATATGCCAAAGAAACAGAAAATAAACAAGCGGCTTGACAAGCTCTTCAAGGACATTTCCCCCGAGGAAAATGTCTCGAAGGCAAAAAGCAAGCCAAAGGTCAAGGATGAGGCGCCGCCTCTCCCGGACCCGCAGCCTGCTCAAAAGCCCAGGGCATCTTCCGCGCCGGCAAAACCCGCCCCCAGACGTCACACATCCGCGCTTGTCGCCCCCGAAATCATCACACCCGTGCCGGGCGGCAAAGCCGCTGTTTACACTACTACGATCCAAACCGGAGACAAGGATTGGGCAACCCTTCGGTTAGTGGACGAGAAGCCAAGGCGCGTCTGGACAACGGACGAGCAATTGCTCATCAAACAAGTCACCGATCAATTGTCACTTGCGCTTGAAAATGCCCGCCTGTTCCAAGAGACGCAAAAGCGCGCGCAGGAACTGACCACCGTCAACCAGGTGATTACTGCTGTTGCTGGGTCGCTAGACCTGAACAATACACTTCAAGTCATTGCCAACAGCCTGGTTCGGTTGCTCTCCGCCAGCCGTGTCGGTATTGCGTTGATGAATGAAAACAAGTCAGCGCTGATCCTGACCGCAGATGCTTCAATAACAGGGGTCGAGACCACATACCTGGGCACGCTGATCAAAATATCAGAAAGCCCTGGAACCCAGGAAGTCATACGGACACTCAGACCTTTTTACATCCAGGATGCCCAGCAAAGCCACTTCACAGAATCCATTCACGATATATTACGCGTGCGCGGCACGAAAAGCCTGTTGATTGCACCGTTGGTAGCAGAAAATGAAGTGATCGGGACGATCGGGTTGGATTTTTCAGAGACGAATCGAACCATCACGCAGGATGAGCTTCAGCTAATCGATACCATCGTCTATCAGACCTCGACTGCAATCCAGAAAAATCGTCTTTTCAGCAAGATCGAAGAATCGGAAACCAACCTGCGCGCGTTGTTCTCCGCCATGGAAGACGTGGTGCTTGTGGTGGACAGGGACGGGCGCTACGACCAGATCGCGCCCACCAACCCATCTTTGCTTGTCCGCCCGCCGGAAGAATTGCTGGGAAAACTGATGCATGAAGTTCTACCGGTAGAAGTTGCCGATTTCTTCGTCGCCAACATTCGAAAGGCGCTGGAGGGCGCTGAAAAAGTCCAAATCGAATATGAACTGCCTGTCGAAGACTATACTTTCTGGTTCCTCGCAAACCTCACAAAAATGGACGAGAACAGAGTCTTTTGGGTTGCGAGAGATATTACCGAACGCAAGAAGGCAGAGGAAGCCATCCGCCGCCGCAACGAATATCTGGCGGTGTCTTCCGAGATCGGCAGGCTTGTCACATCGACTCTGGACCTCAATACGATCTTTGCCCGCACGGTAAACCTCGTTACCGAGCGGTTCGATTTTTACCACGCCGCCATTTTCATCGTGGAAGAGACGGGCTTCAACGCCGTGCTGAGGGAAGCCACAGGCGAGGCAGGCGCCGAAATGAAAAAACGCCGGCATTCGCTGCCCGTCAACGATAAGTCCATTGTGGGCAAGGTCACATTGGAGGGCGCTCCGGTCGTTGTAAATGACGTCGCCCAGGATCCCCTTCACAAAGTAAACTCATTGCTTCCCTATACGCGGGGTGAAGCAGCCATACCCTTGCGGGTCGGCTCCCGCATCATCGGCGCGATCGACATCCAATCGCAAAAAACCAATGCGTTCCTCGAGGACGAAATCTCCATTCTCCAGACACTGGCAGACCAGGTTGCCGTCGCAATCGACAATGCCCGCTCTTTCGAGCTCTCCCAGCAGGCAGTCATGGAAATGCGCGAAGTGGACCGGTTGAAAAGCCAATTCCTCGCCAACATGAGCCATGAATTGCGCACACCGCTAAACTCGATCATCGGGTTTTCACGCGTGATCCTCAAAGGCATTGACGGTCCCGTCACCGAATTGATGCAGCAAGACCTGACCGCGATCTACAATTCGGGTCAGCACCTGCTCGGTCTGATCAACGACATTCTCGACCTTGCCAAGATCGAAGCCGGAAAGATGGAACTGGCGTTCGACGAGGTGAACATTACCGACTTGACCACCAGCGTTCTCTCGACCATGTCCGGTTTGATCAAGGACAAGCCGGTCCAGATGAAGCGGAATATCGAAGAGAACCTGCCCACCGTGCGGGCGGATGCGATCCGCGTCCGGCAGGTGATGATCAACCTGCTTTCCAATGCAGCCAAGTTTACAGAGGAAGGCGATATCACCGTCAACGTCGAAATGCAAAAGGAAGGCGGCAAGAAGGAAATCCTCGTCAGCGTTTCAGATACGGGACCGGGAATTTCGGAAGAAGATCAGGAAAAACTCTTCCAACCCTTCTCCCAAGTGGATGCCTCCCCGACGCGAAAGACCGGCGGCACAGGCCTTGGATTGTCCATCTGTCAGCAGTTGATCAACATGCACGGCGGACGCATCTGGGTGGAAAGCGAAGTCGGTCAGGGAACCACATTCCACTTCACCCTTCCCCTGTATCGGAAGGAGAGCGAAGCCGTCCATGCAAGCGAAAAGACAATCCTCGCCATCGACGACGACTCGCAAGTCATCGGATTGTATGAAAGATACCTTCAGCCGCAAGGCTATCATGTGATTCCATTGACCGATCCTTCGCGGGCGGTGGAACGCGCAAAATTATTGAAGCCCTTCGCCATCACACTGGATATCATGATGCCCGGCATCGACGGCTGGTCTGTACTGGAGTCGCTGAAAAGCGACCCGGACACACGCGGCATTCCCGTCATCGTATGCAGCATCGTTGAAGACCTCGAAAAAGGCTTCAGCCTCGGCGCTTCGGATTATCTCGTGAAGCCGATCATCGAGGAAGACCTTGTCAACTCGCTCGATCATTTGAATGCCGATGGCTCGATCCGCGAAGTGCTTGTCATCGACGACAACCGCGACGACCTGCGCCTGATCGGGAAGATGCTGAACGACGACGGCAGATATAAAGCCATCCTCGCCGAGGGCGGACGCAACGGCTGGAACATCATCTCCTCCGGAAACCCGCCTCATGCCATCGTCCTCGACCTGTTCATGCCCGACATGAACGGATTCGACATCCTGGAAAAACTGCAAACCGACAAAGCCCTGCGGGACATTCCCGTCATCGTCATCAGCGGAATGGAAGTTACACGCGAACAGAGGAAACAGCTCGAAGAATTCGGACGGCATTTGCTGACCAAGGGCGCATTCAGCGAAAACGAATTGTTCACTTCCGTTCAGCGGGCTCTCGACCGGATCAAAGCGAAGAAGTAAGGAGACCGAACGCCAGTGTCGTTTATCATCAAGTGCCTCGACTGCGGTCATAACGCGCCGTATTATCCGACATCCACCACCTGCCCGAAGTGCGGCAGTCAGTGGCGCGAGGCGGAATACGATTACGAAATGATCGGCAAGACCCTGCTGGAAAAGCTCCCCGGACGTAACCCCGACCTTTGGAGATACAGGGAACTATTGCCTGTCCGCAATCCGAATACCAGCCTTTCCCTCGGCGAAGGCTATACGCCCCTCATCCGCGCCGTGAACCTCGGCATGATGCTGGGATGCCCGAATACCTACATCAAGGACGAACGGCAGGGACCCACTTCGTCCTTCAAGGACCGCCAGGCGGCAGTGACCATTGCCGCCTTGAAGGAGGCGGGCATTACGGAAATGGTGGCGGCGTCCACAGGGAACGTCGCCATTTCGTATTCAGCGTATGCCTCCCGGGCGGGGATGAAGCTTTGGGCTTTTGTCACCAGCCTTGTCCCGTCGGTCAAGATGCGAGAGATCGCCTTGTACGGGAGTCAGGTCATCAAGATCACCGGGTCGTATGACCAGTGCAAGCAGGTCGCTTCCGAATTTGCGCGCCAACGCAAGTTGTACCAGGACATGGGCGCGAGGACCATCACGTCCATCGAAGCGATGAAGACGATCGCTTTCGAGATAACGGAGCAGTTGACCGGCATTCAGGGAGGCGGCGAAAAGACGCCCTGGCGCACGCCCGATTGGTATGTGCAGGCGATCAGCGGGGGCATGGGACCCCTAGGCGTATACAAAGGTTTCCGCGAAATGCAGCAAATGGGTTGGACAGACCGAATCCCGTCCTTTGCACCCATCCAAGCGGACGGCTGCGCTCCAATGGTGACCAGTTGGAAAAAGGGATTGGAGAAGGCAGAAATAGTCACCTCGCCAAAGACTCACATCGAGACGCTCGCAACCGGCGACCCCGGACGCTCCTACGAATTTCTGCGGGACATTGTTAACAATACCGGCGGCGCGTTCGAAAGCGTCAGCGATGAAGAGGCGTTCCGGGCGATGCATGTGCTCGCAAAAATGGAGGGATTGTCGGCAGAACCTGCCGCGGCAGTCGCCTTTGCGGGTTTATTCAAACTGATCCGGGCGGGCGTCATCAAGCCGAGCGATACGGTTGTGGTCAATTGCACCGGGCACACCATGCCCGCCGAGGCGGGAGTGCTTGGCGAGAACTGGTCGCGCGACGTGAAATTCCCAAGCGCGGAAGAAACCCCGCAGGAAGGCTTGCTCTCGGCGTTGACTCAGGTTGCGCCCGAACGCTTCCCTAAGATCGTCATCGTCGAAGACACCGCCGAAGCGCGCCGCCTGATCCGCCGCATCCTGCAATCGCAGGGAAACTTCACCATCCTTGAAGCAGTGAACGGACGCGAAGGACTCGACCTCATCCAGCGCGAACTACCCGATCTGGTAGTGCTGGATCTGATGATGCCCGAAATGGACGGGTTCACCGTCATCGAAGCGCTTCGCGCCAAGCAGGAGACCGCCACCATCCCGGTAATCGTGGCGACGGCAAAGGAACTCACCCCCGACGAAAAGAACCGGCTCGGCGGGCATATTCAGGCGCTCTTGCAAAAGGGTGATTTTCTAAACGACGAATTCCTCGAAGAAGTAAGATCACTGATCAAATGACCGGATAAAGACAACTTTAAGGCTGGTGTGATTGGCAAAAAAACAAAGAGCCGGAATCCTTGCGGCATTCAGTTCGGCGGTATTTTTGGGCATGGCCCCCGTGTTCGGGAAACTTGCCATCACGCAGGGACTCAGTCCTCTGGCGGTGGTTGCCCTGCGAACCGGGTTTGCCGCAGGCATCATGCTGATCGTCACATTGATCTTCTACCGCCAATATCTCTATATTTTCACAGTGGGGTTGATCGGCTGCATCCTTGCGGGGGTCATTAACGGGTTTGGATCCGTGCTTTACTATCTGGCGCTCGGCAGGCTGGATGCAAGCCTGGGTCAACTGCTTTATTCGCTCTATCCGTTCTTCGTCGCCATTTGGCTGATTCTCGACCATCAACCTCCCACCCGCCTGACAATCTTCCGCGTTGGGCTGGCTACGCTGGCCGTCCTTCTGCTCACCAAACCTCAAAACGGCGAGGTGGACCTGACAGGAGTACTCCTGATGATCGGCGCAGCCGTGCTGTACGCCATGCACCTGCCCATCAATCAGCGCGTCCTCTACGAAGTGCCCGCGCAAACCGTCACGCTTTATACCCTGCTGGCGATGAGCGCGGTCGTCATCCCCGTGTATCTTCTATTTGACCGCTCCTGGCCTCAGCAGGGAAACATCCCCTGGACTCCCGTCATCGGGTTGACTTTCGTCACCGTCTTCTCGCGCATTGCGCTCTTCCTCGGCGTCAAAAAGATCGGCGGGATGCAAACCGCCCTGCTGGGACTCGCCGAACTATTGATCGCCATCCTGTTCAGCAATCTTTTGCTGGGCGAGAGGCTCTCGCTCACACAATGGCTGGGCGCGCTCGGACTCGGACTGAGCCTGATCCTCGTCATGTACGAAAAGCCTGCGCCGCATGTTCAAGGCGGCAGGACCGGCTGGCTCTCATGGATACGCGCTCCGGATTTGCCAAAGGATGTATTCGGCCCTTATGAATAGAGGCATGATTCTCCTGCGCGCCCTGCGGCTCGACCAAGCAACCGAAAGCCAGCCTGTTGTCAGTATTATCGGCGCGGGAGGCAAAACCACCGCCCTCTTCCAACTGGCAAGGCAGCTACTCACCGCCAATCACCAATCGGTGATCGCAACATCCACCACTCACCTTGGCGCCTGGCAAATTCCGCTTGCCGACCATCACATCATCGCACGGGACGAGAGCGATTTGCAAAACCTTCCGCGCGAAGGCGTCGTTCTGGTCACTAGGGAAATGGAAGAAGACAGAACCAAACCGGTCAGCAAAAATGTCCTCAACTGGCTACGCGCAAGTTCAAAATCTAACCAAATCCCTCTTCTTATCGAAGCCGACGGCTCCCGCCAGAAACCGCTTAAAGCCCCGGCAGAACACGAACCGCCCATCCCGGCCTTCACTGAGATTGTCATCCACGTCACCGGGTTGAGCGTGCTCGGCAATCCACTCACCGAAGAACACGTCCACCGCGCAGAAATCTTTTCGCAAATCAGCGGCATTGCCATGAACTTTCCGATCACACCGCAAGCCGTTACTGCCGCCCTCACCCATCCACAGGGCGGGTTAAAAAATATCCCGCCAAACGCCCGGCGCATCGCCCTGCTCAATCAGGCAGAAACTCCCGAACTGCAATCCATGGGCGGGGGCATGGCGAGGTCTTTATTGAACGAATTCGATTCCGTTCTCGTCGGCTCGCTAAATCAGGATGAATTCAACGCCATCGAACGGACTGCCGGAATTATTCTCGCTGCCGGAGAATCGACTCGTTTTGGCGCACCCAAGCAATTGCTGGATTGGAAGGGCAAGCCTTTCGTGAGACAGGTCGCCGAAACCGCGCTTCAAGCCGGACTTGAGCCTGTAGTAATCGTTACAGGCTTTCACCACGCTGACGTCACATCCGCCCTAGAAGACCTCCCCGTTACCATCGTCCATAATTCTGACTATACGAAAGGTCAAAGCACGTCCATAAAAGCAGGTATCAAGACATTACCGTCCAACATAGGCTCGGCAATTTTCTTATTATCCGACCAGCCGCAAATTCCGGTCGAAGTCGTCCGCGCGTTAATGGAAGCCCACAACCGAAGTCTGCCTGCCATCCTCGCGCCGCTTGTCCTTGAGGAACGCCGCGCCAATCCCGTATTGTTCGATAGAACCGCCTTCCCCTCCCTCCTGCAACTTACAGGAGACATTGGCGGGCGCGCACTATTCGACAAATTCCGGGTCGAATACCTCCCCTGGCATGACGACATCCTCATCCTTGATGTGGACAAGCCGGAAGATTACGAAAGGCTCCGGCAGGCGGCGGATCGCAGGTAGATCGCCCCACGCCTTCCACTGTTTTCCATGATCTCTCTTCCAATACCCGTCTCTGCCATCGTTCTCGCCGCAGGAAAATCCACCCGTATGGGTCAACCCAAGATGCTGCTGCCCTGGGGAAGCACCACCATGCTTGGCAAGGTCATCGAAACCATTCGAGCCGCTGATATTGAAGATATCCTCGTCGTTACCAATTCTGAAATTGCCAATCAATTTACAAACCAATCAGCGCGTATTGTCCATAACGACAGCGGTGAAATGCTTTCATCCATTCAACTCGGGCTGCGATCACAAAAGTCTGGAGCGGAAGCCGTGCTTCTTTGTCTCGGCGATCAGCCCCAAATCGAAGAAGGAAGCGTGCGCAGCGTCTGCGCAGCGTTTCTGAAAAGCAAATCCGATCTGGTCGTGCCGAGTTATCGAATGCGGCGCGGACATCCCTGGCTGGCGGCGCGTCCGCTTTGGAAAGAAATCCTGAGCATGCGCGAACCCGAAACCATGCGCGACTTTTTGAAAAGACACAATACGGACATCCTCCACGTGGAAGGCAACACACCCACCATCTTGCAGGACATCGACGACCCGGACGATTATTTGAAATACAAACCGAAATAGATTGACAACATGCCCCACAAAAGATAAACTCCCCCCGCCATTCCACATCTGGAGCAGACCGTGAAATATTATGTGATCGTCAACCCAACCTCGGGGCGCGGACTCGGCGAACGATCCATTCCGCAGATCGAAACTTATATGAAAGAGAAGGGGCTTGAATTTAAACTCGTCCGCACGGAGCGCATGTGGCACGCCGCTGAACTTGCCGAAAATGCGGCGCGCGATGGGTACGACGTGATCGTGTGCGCCAGCGGCGACGGAACTGTAAACGAAGCCATCAACGGACTCATGCGCGCAAAGAAGGCGGGATATAACACAGTCGCGTTCACCGTTTTGGGGATTGGCACCGGCAACGACTTTGCGGGCGGCACGGGCATCCCCACAAACCTGGACCAGGGCTTGGACGCCCTGATCGCGAACAAACGCAAAAAAATAGATCTCGGATTCGTAAAGGGCGGCGATTATCCCGAAGGGAGATATTTCGGCAACGGCATCGGCGTCGGGTTCGATGCGGCGGTCGGCAACGAAGCCGTTAAAGTACGCTGGACGCGCGGGCTGCTGGCTTATCTTATCGGCGTCATCAAAACCGTCTTCCTTTACTACAACCCTGCCCAGGTCGAGATCATTCTGGACGAGAATGAAACCATCAAGCAAACCTCGCTGATGATCTCAGTGATGAACGGCAAACGCATGGGCGGCGGGTTCCAAATGGCTCCCAACTCTCATGCGGATGACGGCTATTTCGACCTGTGCATCGCCGAAACCGCATCAAAGGGGCGCATTCTGCAAATGATTCCTTATTTCATCAAAGGGACACAGGAAAGCCTGCCCGAAATTCAAATGAAACGCGCCAGGAAGGTTTCGATCAAGTCACTGGATGTGACCTTCCCCGCCCACGCCGACGGCGAGTTCATCTGCCTTGACGGCTCCCACCTGACCCTCGAACTGCTTCCGCAGGAATTGGAAATCATCCACGCCTGAGCCGTATGAAAAAAATCTCCCTCTGGTTGATCACCCTCCTCCTCCGCATTTACTTTCGCCTCACCCTGCGTCTCGATACGCCCAACCTGGATAAAGTCCCCATGCAGGGGCCTTTGATCGTGATCGCCAACCACACCGGGCAGATCGAAGTCCCCGCCCTTGCCACGCTGATGCAACCCCGCAAGATCACAGGCTGGGCAAAGGCGGAAGCGTTCAATAACCTGTTCCTGCGCTGGGTATTTTGGGCGTGGGAGATCATCCCCGTCCGGCGCGGTGAAGCGGACATGAGCGCGCTCAAAAGAGCGCTCCGCGCACTGGAACAGGATGCCATCTTTGGAATTGCCCCCGAGGGCACACGCAACAAGACAGGCATCCTGCGGCGGGCATTGCCCGGGGCGGTCATCATAGCGCTGCATTCCGGCGCGCCCATCATCCCAGCTGTGCATTGGGGCGGTGAAGTCTTTTTGAAGAACCTGAAACGCTTCAGGCGCACGGATTTTCACATCCGCATAGGCGAGCCGTTCAAGATCAACGTGGAAGGCGTAAAAGTGACCGCCGAAATCCGCCAGCAGATCGCGGATGAAATGATGTACCGCATTGCGAAATTGCTCCCTGAAGAATATCGCGGGGTATATTCGGACCTGAACAAGGCAACGGAAAAATTCCTAGTAGATCTAAAGTAAATACCAGCCATCTAAAAATATCCTTATACCAGAGACCCTTGTCTGCGCTCAAGTTGACATTTTTGAGACCAGCCATAGTACTTTGGTACTTCTGCGCTTACAGAGGGGAGTGGCTAAAGGGGTGAGTGAACGAAATCGGTGATATGGAAAGAGTATTTCGGGAAGCGATGCTTTTGCAATTGACGTTGGTTGAAGTAAAAGACAAATAAGCGAACGGCGCAAGACAAAGCATAGGGACAGCGTGAAAAACATCGAGAAGAACGAGCCAAACGTGCTAGATAGTGCCTGAGTTCAGCGTTATTGCCTTCTACCGAATAGGTATCGGTCTTACCTTCGGACACGGCATACCGACCCCAGTGATACCATAACGAAGCATACACATCAAAAGCATCACTGTAATACCAAGTTGCTTTGGGTGCATGATCAACAATAGCCTGCATCAGTTCTTGTGAACGCTCCCAAGCCACTTTCCAGCCCAAAAAGCATCGTGTTTCTCGATCTACAAGCGTAATGAGATAGATTCGGTTTTTTTATCGCCGATAAAAGTGAATATCTCGTCAAACTCAGCCGCTTTGACTTCGGCGGGCACTGGCACTTCAGGCAATTGTTCGGCTTGCTCTTTTGCCCAATTGGCTACAGTTTGATGGTGAACGCCCACTTGACGACCCGTTCGCCTCAAGCCCGCTCCATCGATATACATCTTGATTGCTTTCTGTCGAAAGGCTTTGCTGTATCCTTGAGGCTTTTTCGTTGGCGTGTAACTATATTTACAAAAGTAACACCGATACCGTTGACTGCCTGCTTTTGTATATCCAATCTTATGTTGTTTGGTTGCTTTTTCGCATCTCGGACATTTCATATGCTCAATTTTAACTCACTCTGTTCGCCACTCTCCTTACAGAGGTGAAAACATCTCCGGGGACAATCTGTAATAGAATGTTATACAGCTATACAGAAAAGGAGTAAAAATGAAAAGAGCTTTAATTAGCTTTCTTCTTACTGTTTCCATGCTGGCAATGACATCAGGCTCGGTATTTGCACAAGAGCCAACTGGAGACATCGCAGGCACAATCGAATCCATTGACTTCCAGCCGGATGCGGCAAC
The DNA here is from genome assembly GCA_964563315.1 of uncultured Anaerolinea sp. Classification (GTDB taxonomy): domain Bacteria; phylum Chloroflexota; class Anaerolineae; order Anaerolineales; family Villigracilaceae; genus Villigracilis. The sequence continues at coordinate 52,665 of CAZLWG010000004.1, forward strand.
CGGTGAAACGATCGTGGTCGTCACCTTGACGGACGGGACCCTCGTGCATCTCAGCGTAGAAACCGCGGAAACGCTCGGGCTTGTCATCACCGACCCAACTACGGGAGAGCCCACCGCTGTTGAGGGAGTTCTTGGCTCGGATGTGACCATTCCCTCCAATGTCGTTCTGCCCAGCGATGAAGAACAGGAAGAGGAAGGCGAGCACCCTGTCGGGTCTGCTTTGTCCGAGTTCTTTGGGAGTCTGCTTGGTGTGGAGTATGACTCGATCATGGAATATCATGAGAACGGCTTCGGTTTTGGCGTCATCGCACAGGCGCTCTGGCTGACCAATCAACTGGATGGCCACACGGGCACGTTCGAAGCGCTGTTGGAGGCCAAGAAAAGCGGCGATTTCAGCAGCATTACGCTTGCCGACGGTTCCACACCGGATAACTGGGGAGACGTGGTCAAATCACTCAAAAAGGGTGACAACCTCGGTTCTGTCATGTCCGGGCGGGCGGAAGCCGGGGAAGATTCACCGACCACACTCCAAGGCAATGGGAACGGTCACGGGAACAACGGCAATCACGGGAACGGGAACGGCAACAACGGAAACGGAAAAGGCAAGGACAAAGGAAAAGATAACGGTAAGGGAAAAGGAAAGAACAAGTAATAAAAAAGAGCCGGAGTTTTCCGGCTCTTTTTTCACAAGTTCATTTTGTATGCGTTCGTGTTACGCTTCTGAAACCCCATTTTGACGTACATCTGGTTTGCCGCCACGCGCGCCGGATTGGATGAGAGCGAGATATTGCTCGCGCCTTTTTCACGGGCAAGCTCAACGGCGCGGAGCATCAACGCCTCGCCAATGCCCTGCCCCCGGGCGGAAATATCTACAATGACATCTTCGACGATGGAACGGATGCCCGTCGGGACGCGGTAAACGGTCAGAGACAACGCGCCGATGATGACGCCCTCATCGTCACGGGCGACCATCAGCGTGGAAGCCGCGTCCTGGACGAGAGCCGCCAGATCGTCGAAAGCGGGAGGCGGGTTGTTATTCGTCAACTGCGGGACAAGGCGCTGGAATGCCTCCCAAAGTTCGTCATCCGCCTTTGTGACGATCTCAATGCGCATGGGCTTGTTTGTCTTTGGGAATCAGGCTCAGGGCCAGGTAATACACGACATACACGAACGACACCCAGACCACCCAGCCCGGCTGGTTTGGGTATAGGAGCAAGCCCCAGATGCCGATCGCGCCGTATAGATAAGTGAGCACGAGGGTGAGCTGGCGCAGGTAACTATTGCGGCTCGGATAGATGTATTTGATGGGAATGAAGACCAGGACGTTGAACAACATCAAAAAGCCGAAGTTGACCCACTGCGGCAGGTTCATCAAGAGCATGTACAAGGCGGCCACGTTCCAATAGGAGGGAAAACCCTTGAAGTGATGGTCGTCGGTCTTGGCATCGGTTTGGGTGAATTGATAGGCGGACGTGAGCAGGATGAGACAGGCGGTGAACCACTTGACCGGCGCAGGCAGAAAATCGGTTTGGATGATAAAGACTGCCGGAACAAGAACGTAATTGAGATAATCGAGGATGTTATCCAATAAGGCGCCGTCGATGCCGGTGGCATATTTTTTCACGTCCGCCCAGCGCGCCAGCATGCCGTCGAAGCCGTCCACCAGCATGGCGACGATCATCCAGACGATCGTCATTTTATAATCGCCGTCGAAGATGGCGGCGATGGCGAGCAGACCCCAGACGGCGCCCGTGGCGGTGAAGAGATGCACGCCCCACGCAAGAACGGAGCGGATAAGGTTGGGTTTGGTATTCAAATTCTTCATTTCGCTTTCCTGTTCGGTTTCATTTGAAAACACCGCTGATTATACCCAGCGCGGTCAAAAATTGAAATTCGCAGAAACAACCTGACAGGTTTATAAGGTCGGGTAAAATTGAGAGACGATTGGCAGGCAACAGCATAAACAAGGATGGACACGATGCCCCAAACACCGGAAGACATTGCCCTTGAACGCATAAGAGAAGCCGCCGACAGCGGAGCGGAGACGCTTGACTTAAACACATTGGGCTTGCAACGCCTGCCCGATGAATTGTGGGAGCTTAAGAACTTAAAGGAATTAAACCTGCAAGGAAACCAACTTTCGGAAATACCGGAACGTATCGCAAAGCTTGCGAACCTGAACTCGCTGGACATCTCAAGCGATCTTAGGTCTTTTATTTTGAGTGAAACCCGCAACAGACTGACCAAACTTCCCCATGCGATATGGGAACTACCCAATTTAAAAAGACTAAACATTTCATTCAATGATTTTTCTGAAATTCCCGCTGAACTGTGGCAAAAGAATGATTGGGAACTTCTTGGTCTGGGCGGAATCAAGCTCGCCAGCCTGCCGCCCGAGATCGGTC
>CAZLWG010000004.1:55169-95168 GCA_964563315.1 uncultured Anaerolinea sp.
AACTCCAACACCTCACCTCACTTGTCCTTTCCTACAATAAGCTCGCCAGCCTGCCGCCCGAGATCGTTCAACTCCAACACCTCACCTCACTTGTCCTTTCCTACAATAAGCTCGCCAGCCTGCCCAAGGAGATCGTTCAACTCCAAAACCTCTCGGAACTTTACCTTTCATCCAACCAACTCACCAGCCTACCCAAGGAGATCGGTCAACTAAATAACCTCATTTTCCTTGATATTCGCAACAATAATCTCGCCAGCCTGCCAAGAGAAATTCTAAACCTACAAAATTTACAGGCATTTAACCTACACGGCACTCCACTCGCCATCGCCCTGCCAACAGAGTTATTAGGAAGAAGGCACGACGGTGATGCCAAGCGCATTTTAGAATTCTATAAAAAACTTTGGGAAGAGGGCGGGCATCCGCTGGGCGAGGCGCGGGTCCTGGTGGTGGGTCAGCCGCAAGTGGGGAAGACCTCCTTAGTTAACCGCCTCAAGGATGGCAGTTTCAACGCGGGCGAAGACAGCACCATCACCGTCGAAATGCACAGTCTGCCCGCCGGTGAGAACACGGCTCAAATTTGGGATTTCGGCGGTCAGGAGCACATGCATGCCACGCATCCGTTCTTCTTTTCGGCGCGGTGCGTCTATCTGCTGGTCATCAACGTCCGCGATACGGAGGAGCAGAACCGCATCGAATACTGGCTGAGAACCATTGCCCTATACGGGCAGGAGTCGCCCGTCATTCTGGTCGGCAACAAGGCGGATAAGAACCAGCACACGCTCGACATCCCCGAAAAACGCCTCAAGCGCGACTACCCGAACCTGAAAGCCGTGGTCGAGACCTCGGCACAGGATAACCTCGGGATTTCGGAGTTACTCGCTGCCATCGTGGAACAAGTGGGAACATTACCGCAAGTCCGCGTGGAACTGCCGGTCAGCTATCTGGCGGTCAAGGAGGCGATGGACGAGGAGAAGACCCGCAAGAACATCATCTCGCTCGAACGCTATGTGGAATTGTGCGAGAAGAACGACGTCAACGATCAGCGCGACCAGGACAACCTGCTCGCGCTCCTGCACGACCTCGGGACGGTCTTCCACTTCAAAGATGAAAAGGGGCAACCAATCAGCGAAGTCGGCATTTTGAATCCCAACTGGGTCACACAGGGCGTGTACCGCGTCATCAACAGCGAAAAGGTCCGCAAGGAGACCAAAGGCAGGCTGACGCTGGAGATGGTCCATGAGATATTGCCCTCATCCGATTACGCGCATCATCACTGCCGCCTCATCATCGACCTGATGAAGCGCTTCGAACTGTGCTACCAGGCGGACGACTCCACCTTCTGGCTGCCCAACCTGATGGAAAAGAGCGAACCCGAGACCGGCAATTGGGAGTCAGCGCTGACCTTCGAGTACGAATACCCCGAACTGCCCGAGAACGTCATCACCCGCTTCATCGTCCGCACGCATCAATGGATCCATGCTGATAGTGTCTGGCGCACGGGCGTCCATTTGGAGAAGGACGGCAACCAGGCATTGGTGCGCGCGAACTTGTACACCAAACGTCTCACCATTCAAGTGTCCGGCAGGGAGAATACCCGCCGCGACCTGCTGTCCTTTTTGCGCGGTCATTTCGACGAGATCCACAAACCCTTCGACCCCAAGCCGAAAGCGTACATCTACCCGCAGGAACATCCCGATGTCCGCATTTCGTTCGATGAGCTGCTGGTCTATGAAGCCAGCCGAAGGGACAAGTATTCTGTCACGGCAAAAGGCGGCGTCATCGACCTGTCTGTGCGGGAATTGCTCAACGGCTATATCGATCTGACAGAACGCGAAAGAGAGCGTCACATGCGGGATGGAGACCTGCCGGACTTCGCAGAAAAAGGAATGCCGCAGGAAGTCCATTTCCACCAGCACAAACACGAGCATGTTGAAGTTGATGGAGATGTAAGCGGGAACATTGTTGTCGGCGAAAAGAATCAAATTCAACAAACCATTTCGAATGCCAATATATCGCCCGAGTTGAAAGATACCCTGCTGCAACTCGCCGAAGCCGTGAGCGCCATGCTGCCGTCCCTGCCGCAGGAGACCGCCGATGAAACACAGGAAGACCTCAAAAAACTGGTGGAGGAAGCCAGCAAGCCCAAACCGAACAAAAGATGGTACTCCGTCAGCATCGAAGGACTGATCCAAGCCGCCAAGAATCTGGATGAACTCGGCAAGCCTGTCCTAAGTCTCGCCGGGAAGGTCTTGTCGCTGTTGGGCAGGTAAATTCCCCCTCTGGCTTCGCCATCTACCGCTCGCAAAGTACGCTGGGCAGAAATGCAAATTGAGGCAACAAAAAGCCCTCGCAGTCTCATCGACTCCGAGGGCTTTACCTTTCTACTTACTTGCTCTTCACCAGCCCTGCCTTCACCGTCTCGCCTTCGAATTCATCCTCCACCACCGAAGCCTCCGCGGGCGGGCTGGCAAACGCCAACTTGACAGTCAGCGTCTCCGCTTTGATGTAGTCTGCGTGCGCCTCCACCGCGGACTTCAAACCCGCGCTTGCCTCCACGAACAACTCGATGCGGTCGGCAACGTCCAACTCGGCGGTCTTGCGCAAATCCTGCACGCGGCGGACGAACTCGCGCGCCAATCCCTCAGCGACGAGTTCGGGCGTCAGGTCTGTGACGAGCGCGGCGACGTATGCGCCTTCCTCCGCGACAGCGAACCCTTCCTTTGCCATCGCCTTGACCTCCACTTCATCGGACAGGACCTGGAAGGTCTCGCCTCCAGCCTTGACTTCGAGCGGGCTCCCCGATTGAAGCGTCTGCGCCGCCTCTTCCGCATTCATGGCAAGGATCGCCTTTTGAATGGCGGGGAATTTATTGCCGTATTTCTGTCCCAACTGTTTGGGCAGCGGCTTGACGTTGTGCGAGACCGCCTCCGTGGCGGCATCCAGCAGGCGCACCTGCTTGACGTTCAACTCATCCTGAATGACTTCCACGTTCTTCATCAAGGCGGTGCGCTCAGTCGGGTTGCCCACCGAGAAAGCGGCTTCCGCCAATGGCTGGCGGACCTTGCGATTCGCTTTCTGCCGCGCCGAGTGCCCGAGCGAGACCAGCTTCATCACCAATTCCATTTCGCGGTTGAGCGACTCATCGATGAATTCATCCATCACAGCGGGCCACTCGGCGAGATGGACAGATTCGGGCGCGGTCTCATCCACCGAACGGACGAGGTTCTGGTACAACTCTTCAGCAAGGAAGGGCATGGCTGGCGCGATGAGTTTGGCAACCGTGGTCAATGCGGTGTAGAGCGTGGAATACGCGGCTTGCTTGTCCGCGCCGGATTCGTTCTTCCAGAAGCGCCGGCGCGAGCGGCGCACATACCACGTGGAAAGCATTTCCACGAATTTTTCCACAGGGCGCGTGGCATTGGTAACGTCATAATCGTCGTAGGCATTGGTCACATCGCGCACCAGCACGTTCAACTCCGAGAGCAGCCAGCGGTCCAGGTCGTTTGTCGTGGCGGTCACTGTCAGCCCCTGCGGCTTATCGAGGTTGGCGTAGGTCACGAAGAACGAGTACACATTCCACAGAGTCAACGTAAAGTTGCGGATGACCTCCCCGACCAGATCAGAGGAGAAGCGGCGTTCCTGTCCTGGCGGCGTGGCGGTGTAGAGATACCAACGCAAGGCGTCCGCGCCGTGCGCATTGATCACGTCCCACGGCTGGACGATATTGCCCAGCGATTTGGACATCTTGCGTCCCTCCGCATCCTGTATGTGACCCAGACAGATGACATTCTTGAACGAGACCTCGTCATTGAGCAGTGTGCTGATCGCGTGGAGCGAATAGAACCAGCCGCGCGTCTGATCCACCGCCTCGCAGATGTAATCGGCGGGATACTGCGATTCGAACTTTTCTTGATTCTCGAACGGGTAATGCCATTGGGCGTAGGGCATCGCGCCCGAGTCGAACCACACATCAATCAGGTCCTTTACGCGGGTCATCTGCCCGCCGCACTCCCCGCATTTCCAATGGATGTTGTCCACATGCGGGCGGTGCAGGTCGAGTTCGCTCAAATCTCTGCCCGCTTTTTCAGAGAGTTCCTTGACCGAGCCGATGCACTCGCGGCGCTGACAATCCTCACATTCCCAAACGGGAAGCGGCGTGCCCCAATACCGTTCGCGGCTGAGCGACCAATCGATGTTGTTTTCGAGCCAGTTGCCAAAGCGCCCGTTCCTGATGTGATCGGGAACCCAGTGGATGGTCTTGTTCAAGTCCACGAGGCGGTCTTTCTTCGCGCTGGTGCGGATGTACCATGACTCGCGCGCATAATAAAGAAGCGGCGTATGGCATCGCCAGCAGAACGGATAGGTATGAGTGTACGTCTCGGAGCGGAACATCAGCCCGCGCGCTTCGAGATCCTTGATGATCTGCGGGTCGGCATCTTTGACGAAGATTCCGCGCCACGGTGTGATCTCGGGGATAAATGTTCCGTCCGGTTGAACCGTGAGCAAAACAGGCAGGTCGTATTGCTTTGCTGTTTCCATATCTTCCGCGCCAAAGGCGGGAGCCTGATGCACGAGTCCCGTGCCGTCTTCCGTCGTGACGAAATCACCCAGCACAACATAATGTGCTGGCTTATCCACAGGCATGAATGTAAAGAGGGGTTGATATTTCATGCCCTTTAATTTTTTGCCTTTGAACGAATCCAGCACATTAACTTCTTCGCCCCGGAACACCTTTTCGAGCAGGTTTTTTGCCAGGATGAGTTTTTCCTTCGTCCCATCGTGATCGCGCTCCACGGTGACATAATCCACGTCGGGATGAGCAGCCACAGCGACGTTGGCAGGCAGCGTCCATGGTGTTGTCGTCCAAACTAATAATGACGTATCAGATTTGTCCATAAGCGGGAAGCGAACAAAAACCGAGGGGTCGGTCGCGTCGTCATAGCCTAGGGCAACTTCATGGTCCGAGAGAGGCGTGCCGCAGCGCGGACAGTACGGTACGATCTTATACCCCTTGAAAAGCAGGTCCTTCTCCCAGAAATTTTTCAGGATCCACCAGACCGATTCGATGTAATCATTGGTATAGGTGACATAAGCCTCTTCAAGGTCAACGCCGAAAGCGATCCGATCCGTGAGCTTCTCCCATTCCTGGATGTAGGTAAAGACGGATTTTTTGCACAGTTCGTTGAATTTGTCTATGCCGTATTCCTCGATCTGTTGCTTGTTGTTGAACCCGAGCTGCTTTTCGACTTCGATCTCCACCGGCAAGCCGTGGGTATCCCACCCGCCGCGGCGCGAGACATGATACCCGCGCATGATCTTGTAGCGCGGGAACATATCCTTGAAGGCTCGCGCCAGCACATGATGCACGCCGGGGCGTCCGTTGGCGGTGGGCGGACCTTCATAAAACACGTATTCGGGTCTGCCCTGCCTTTGCTCGATGGTCTTCTTGAAAATATCCTGCTTCTTCCACATCTTCAAGATGGATTCTTCCATCGCGGGCACATCGAGTTTTGGGTTGACTGCTTTGAACATTCTCACTCCTTAATAAATAACTCTCGCCTCACAACAGAGACGAGAGTTAAAACTCACGCGGTACCACTCTGATTCCTGTATTCGACAGGCGCTCATTAGATGACAGACATCATCCTGTTCCGATAACGAAGAACAACTTCGGATTCCCTACTCTCAAACAGAATCGCCTGATTTCAGTTCACGGCTCCGGGAGGATTTTCAACCGTCTACGCGTATCCGCTTCACACCTGACTTCGGACTCGCTGACCGTTTCGACAGGTCTACTCGTTCCCATCATCGCATTTACGTTCCGGCATTATACCCAGCAGCGCGGCAATCGGCAAGAGTTAAGCCGACCATTTCGCCATCCAACGAATTTCATGTTGACGTAATTCAGTCACGCAGGTATAATCGTCCGTCGGCATTATTTCAAACAGCAGGAGATTAACTTATGGCTACACCCGATACCGCGCCTGCCGTTGCGCTTGAACCAAAAACAAAACTTAACGGCAAAGTACTGAAGACAACACTCGCGGGGGCGCTCGTGGACATCGGGCAGAGTGTTCCCGGGGTGATACACATTTCACAGTTGAGCGAAAATCCGATAAACAAAGTGGAAGATGTCGTTCAGGAAGGTCAGGAAGTCACCGCCTGGGTGAAGCGTGTCCGCAAGGACCGCATCGAACTGACCATGATCGAACCGCTCGCCTACGAGTGGAAGGAGATCAAACCCGACCTGACCGTGAAAGGCAAGGTTGTGCGGCTTGAATCCTACGGCGCATTTGTGGATTTCGGAGCAGAGCGCCCCGGTTTGATCCATGTGAGCGAATTGACTCACGGGTACGTCAAAACCGCCAGTGAAGTGGTCAAGGAAGGGGATGAAGTCGAAGCGAAGGTGCTGGACGTGGACCGCCGCAAACGACAGATCCGCTTGAGCATGAAAGCCCTGCAAGCCGAAGCGGTCGAAGAGTTCAAGCCCGAACGCGAAGAGCGAAAAGGCAAAGGAAAGCGCAAAGGTAAAAAGGAGGAGGAATCCTACGAAATGCAATCGGAAGCCTCCAACGAGCCGGAGTTCACTGCCATGCAGATCGCCTGGCAGGAAGCGCTGGAAAAAGCGAAGGGACGAAACAAAGTCCGGCGTAAATCCTACAAGTCGACATCCGACGAGCAGGAAGAACTCCTCAACAGCACATTGGAAAAACGCCTCCCAACAGGCGGTTAATTACGAAAAGAGCGGGCATAACCACCCGCTCTTTTATTTTTAATTCTTCACAATTATTTTGAACTGCTTTTCAAGTATGCTTCCATGAAGCCCTCAAGATCGCCGTCCAAAACGGCCTGCGCATTACCCGCTTGAAAGTCGGTACGGTGATCCTTGACCATCTGGTAGGGATGCAGAACATAGGAACGAATCTGGCTCCCCCACTCGGCTTTGGTGTACTCGCCGCGCAGCACAGCGCGTTCTTCTTCTCTTTGCGCAGTTTTTAATTCCAGCAGGCGGGCGCGCAAAATTCGCATGGCGAATTCACGGTTTTGGGTCTGCGAACGTTCGTTTTGACATGTGACCACGATCCCGGTTGGAATGTGAGTCAGCCGGACGGCCGTTGCATTCTTTTGCACGTTTTGTCCGCCGGCGCCGGAAGAGCGGAAAACGTCCATTTTGATATCGCCGGGATTAATCTCGACGTCGGCTTCATCCATGGAAACCTGAGGAAGTACCTCGACCAATGCAAAGGAGGTATGCCTGCGATGCGCGGCATCGAATGGCGAAAGGCGCACCAGACGGTGCACGCCTTTTTCCGAACGCAAATAGCCGAAAGCATATCGCCCGCTGACGGCAATCGTCACGCTTTTTATCCCGGCTTCTTCGCCGGGCGTGGTATCCAATATTTCCGCACCAAACCCCTGATCCTCTGCCCAGCGCAGATACATCCTTTGCAGCATCTCGGCCCAATCCTGCGAGTCGGTGCCGCCTGCGCCGGCATGCACAGCGAGGATGGCATCGTCATGGTCGTATGGACCCGAAAGCATGGCGGCAAATGAGCGTTTTTCCAGGTCGGCTTCGAGTTTTTGGGTTTCTGTTTCTAATTCAACGCGCAGCGACTCATCGTCGAGCTTTGCAAGCTCGGTCAGGTCGTGAATCTGCTGTTTCAATGAACTCCACGAGTCAACGTCATCCCGTAAATTGGAAGCCGTTTTCATCACCCGTTGAGCCTTAGTTGTATCGTTCCAAAACCCCTCGGCTTCTATTTCTTTTTCAAGCTGGGCAAGCTGGGTTTCTTTACCAGCAAAGTCAAAGACGCTCCAATAACTGTTGCGTCAATTCATTTGCGGCATTCAATCGCTGTAACAGGTCCTGCATAATATCTCCTAATTATTCGATAAAATTCCATCTACAAAAGCGTCGGGGTCGAAAGGCATCAGGTCTTCGGTCTTTTCACCCAGACCCGCAAACAAAATCGGTAGTCCCAATTCGTGCTGGATTGCAAACGCCATCCCGCCGCGCGCCGATGAATCCAGTTTCGATAATATCACGCCTGTCACATTCACTGCTTCCTTAAAGGAACGTGCCTGTTGGAGGGCATTTTGTCCTGTAGTCGCGTCCAAAACAAGCCAGACGGCATGAGGAGCGCCATCCAGCGCCTTGCCAACAACACGATTGACCTTCTTCAATTCTTCCATTAAATTGAAGCGTGTGTGAAGGCGTCCGGCTGTATCTATCATGACCATATCCACGCCGCGGGCAACGCCTGCCTGAACAGAATTGAACGCCACTGCACCCGGGTCTGACTCCGGCGCTCCCGCCACAACCTCGACCTTGAGCCTGTCACCCCAGACCTGAAGTTGATCCACCGCTGCAGCCCGGAAGGTGTCCGCCGCGCCAAGCAGTATCTGCTTGCCTTCTCCTTTGAATCGCGCAGCCAGTTTTGCGATGGTAGTGGTCTTACCAGAGCCATTGACGCCCACGACAAGGAGAATCGCCGGCTTTTGTTCAAAGTTAATGACGGGCGGCTCAAGAAGGCGGGAACGCAGTTCCGCTTTCAACGCAGAAAAAAGGTCGCTGGATCGAATCAACCCTTCGGTTCGGGTGAGGCGTTTCAAGGAATCCAGTACAGAGGTCGTGGTTTCAATCCCAAGATCCGCTTGAACCAGGGCGGCTTCGAGATCATCCCATGTTTCATTCGTGATTTCCGTAGCGCCGAGAATGGAAGCGATCTGCCCGAAAGCAGCCTTGCTTGATCGTGAGAGTCCGTCTCGCCAACGTGAAAGAATGCTCATGGGCGGCGATTATATCAGGGATTTTATGTTATACTCCATCGGCTAAATAAAGCATAAAGAAAGGTTTTCAATTCATAAAGGAAGAAAAAATGTCGTCAGAACCCATTCACATCTCGGACGAATCTTTCGAGAAAGATGTAATGCAATCATCTCTGCCGGTCATCGTGGATTTTTGGGCGCCATGGTGCAATCCGTGCAAAATGATCGCGCCAACTCTCGAAAAACTGGCAAAGGAACTGGACGGTAAATTGATCGTCGCAAAGATCAACACAGACGATCATTCCGAATGGATGCAAAAATTTGGAATCCAGGGCATACCCACTCTTCTGTTTGTTGCCGGAGGAAAAGTGGTACACCGCCAGGTTGGCGCTCTGCCCGAACGCATGCTGCGCGAGGTTGTCAATCAATTCCTGGAAGTAGTTGAGCAGCAGAAATAACAACCCGGGGAGTTTGGGTATGATGAAAAAAAGACTTGTGACCGTCTTTGTAATGGCATTTACGCTCACTGCGTGCCTGCCAGTTTTCGAACAGCAGGCGGCTGAATACCCAACTCCGCTCCCGGAAGCGGAACTGCAAGCCACCGCAGCAGTTCTTTCGCAACAGACACTGGAAGCGATACCCACAACAACATCCCTGCCCACTGAGACACCTGTAGTTATCACTGCAACTGAAACTCCGCCCGAGGAGACACCGACAGAGACTGCAAACCCTGCCTTGTTGACACTAACAGCGACACTTGGCACTGGCACGGTGACAGCAGAAACGCCGGACTTAACAGCAATAGCTGCTGGAACACTCCCGCTTATAGGAACCCCAACCCTGACGCATAGTCCTCTTATATCGACCGGGACAATTCAACCGCAATTCTATGGCACGCTGCCACCCCATCTATCCTACGGAAACATTACCCTGATCAACAAAGGTAAAGTGGATGTCTATATATCCCTGCAATGCACCACCAAGGAAGGATATACGACCATCCTTGAATATCCAGTAAAATCAATGATAGACGCCTCCGCCCCCGCAGGAAAATATAAATATGTTGCCTGGGTCGGCGGCAGACAGTTCGTTGGTAATTTTTCACTTGCAAACGAACAGGATGTGACAATCACCATTTTTAAGGACCGGATTACAATTAAAAATTAGTTCTTTGCTAAAGGAACACAATTAAGGAGTTGAAAATGATCAAAAAAATTCTTCCCGTTTTTGCGGCTCTCGCCGTCCTGCTGACGGCTTGCGGGCAGCAGGCGGAGCCCACACTATCCCCCGAAGAGGTCCAGGGCACGGCAGTTGCCGCCGCCTGGACGATGGTGGCAGCGACACAACAAGCCATCCCAACCAATACGCCAGTACCGCCAACAGAGACTCCCAGCCCCACGCCTCTCCCCACATTTACGCCAGTCCCACTTCCCACGCTTGAAGAGGCGCTTCCTACAGCTACAAACAAACCTCAGGGCAGTTGCGAGGGTCCGTTAAATGTGGCAGAGGCGGGCCCGCAGTCGCAGGCGCGAGTCGAAAATGATTCGGGGGGGAATGTCACATTGTCTTTATGGCTTGATGTAAATAAATTCGGGCAGTGCGGCTTTCTTGGTTATAAATTAAGCAAAGGACAAAAGCTTGTAATCTCCATTCCAAAGGGTACATACTACGCTTATGCCCTGATTGATTACGGCGGCAACAAATCCGGAAATGCTTCAGGGTATATAACCAATCGCGTAGGCGACAATCACTTGTTTGTTATAAAAATCAAACAGGAAGTAATTGTTGTGCCCTAACCGATTATTAATAAGGAAAACATGACTCACCCCGAAATAAAGGAAAGCAGTCGGGGTTGAACATCAAACCAAAAGAAAGAAATATCAAGGCGAAGACGATAATGTGGAGTCGAGATATCTCGGCTCCACATTCCAGTTCTATGGCAAAAGCGGGAAAGGAAGCTTATAGAGAAAATCAGCACCAGCCAGCTGCGAGAACAGGTAGATAAATGCAAGAGAGTCGATCAATAGACGTTTAAGACAAGCTTCCCAAGAACCCAAGCGGGGCTCAAAAGCTAATTCAGACCTAGTGAAGCACATGGACATATCGACCCGCCAGCACCTACCATAGGCAAGGATAATCTGCTAGGATTGTGATGCGTTGTGAATGAGTTGAGATACCAAGGCCTGCAGCCATCTGCACCGATGATATGATATTTTATTGTATCAGCCGTAATGAGGCACACTCCATGATCAAGTGACAGTATCGTTTAGGAAGTACCGATGTCAAATACCTCAAGCAGCATTTCTCCATCTCGCAACTTGATTGTTTTTGTTTGCACCTTTAATCATGAATAGGATTCCGGTCTTGTTTGTGATTTTCACACAAAACCATACCAGAAGGTGTGCTTCGCTTCTGTCTGTCCCATTTCTGAGCTTCGGAGTCAATCATGTTAACCCTTTACAATGTGCTACAACTTCGGCAACACAATGGATTGTTGTTTCTGATACTTCCCTTTCTTGTCCGCGTAGGAGACCTCGCATTCCTCATCTGCTTCGAAGAAAAGCACCTGCGCCAAGCCTTCATTGGCGTATATCTTCGCGGGCAGCGGTGTGGTATTGGAAATTTCAAGGGTCACAAACCCCTCCCACTCCGGCTCGAACGGCGTCACATTGACGATGATCCCACAGCGGGCATACGTGGATTTCCCCAGGCATACCGTCAACACATTGCGTGGAATACGGAAATATTCCACGGTCCTCGCCAACGCAAACGAGTTTGGAGGAACAACGCACACATCCCCGGTGAAGTCCACCATTGAATTCGTGTCGAAATGCTTCGGGTCGACGGTCGCGGAAAACACGTTCGTAAAAATTTTGAACTCATTCGCGACGCGCACATCATATCCATACGACGAAACGCCGTACGAAATCACTCCGTTGCGCACCTGCTTATCCGCGAACGGTTCGATCATCTTTTGTTCAAACGCCATCTTCCTTATCCAGAGGTCGGGTTTCAAGCCCATCTCTTTCTCTCCTTGTCGCTTTTATCGCCTGCAAACGGCATGATTGTATAACAAAAAATGCAAACCTGCCATGACAAATTCCCGCCAGTCATTGGTATAATCGCAGGAACATGACTGATAAAGCCTATCTTCAAAAAATCAACGAATGGCGCAAGGAACGGGATAAAATCATCCGGCAGGAAAACGGCTGGCTTTCGCTTGCAGGTCTGTACTGGTTGAAACTCGGCAGGAACCAATTCGGTTCCGACTTAAAAAGCGATGTCCAACTCCCGGAGCGCGTCCCTGCCAATGTCGGCTATTTTGAGTTCAACGGCAAATCTGTAACCCTGCGCACAAACCCCGGTGAGAAGGTCAAAGTGAACGGCAGCCTCACCGACTTCGCCATCCTGCAGCCTGATGTTTCCGAAAATCCCAGCTATATTCAATTACAGGATGTTCAACTCGTCGTGATCCAACGCGGCAATAAGATGGGCGTCCGCATGTGGGATAACCAGCGCGAAGAGCGGCGCTCCTTCCCCGCCCGAACCTGGTACGACATAGATGAAACTTTTCGCATCCCTGCCACATTCACCGCCTACGACCGTCCGAAGATGGCCTACTTCCCCGACCTGACCGGCGAAAAAGCGGAATTCCCCGTGGAAGGCTACATCACCTTTCAATACAACGGGAAAAGCCACAAATTGGACATCAACAAGGAAGAGGACGGCACGCTTTTCCTCCGCTTCTGGGACCCCACCAGCGAAGACGAAACCTACCCAACCGGGCGTTATCTTATCGCGGAAACAGAACCAAAAGGCGCCATTATCCTTGATTTCAACAAAGCCTATAATCCACCCTGCGCCTTTACAGACTTTGCCACCTGCGTCTTCGCCCCCGAGCAGAACCATCTCGATTTCAGAGTGACGGCAGGCGAGACCTACCCCCAGGGAAAACATTGATATAAAAAAGCCGCCGCGTTTGCGGCGGCTTTTTTATTCGGTTACCCAACCAGCAGGTTCGTGAAAAAATCAGGCACAAAAAAGCCGCCAATTCCAAACCCCCATTTCAAAACACAGCAGGTGATGAAAATTGCCACCCCAAATCCAAGCATGAAATAATCGCTGGGCGCGTAATGCAATTCTTTAAGCCAAGTCCGTTTCGAAGTGCCAAATGCGCGCAGGTCCATCGCATCGATGACCTCCTCCCCCGTCACTGTGGACTGCATCACAACAGGGATGATTAACGGCGCCAGGCGCCGGATGCGCTCCGCCAACCCGCCCTTGAGCGCTTCCATCTCGTAACCCCGCGCCCGCTGGGCGTCCACTGTAACGGTGAAGTCGCGCGCAAAGGTCGGCAGGAAGCGGAAAGCCAGATCCATGGTAAACGAGAAGTTATCCGAAGCGCCCATGCGCTTGAAGGCCGTTCCGTAGATGTTTGGATCCATGGTGTACGGAATCGGAATTGCGAGGATCGCCATGGTCAACATGCGCAATATCTGGTTCAGCCCGAACCAGACCTTGGAAACCGTGATCGGCACATTCCAGCCGAGGTCTCTCAGGATCGGAACGTAGAACAGAACGGGCGATTCAATATTGGTCACCGAGGAAGGACCGCCGCGCCCCGACAATACCCCATTGATTCCAACGATAAACACCACGAAAACAATGATGAAAAGCCAGGCACGCCACACATCCTTCCATTGGATTCGAGCCATCAGATACAGGGTCAGCGAGACAACGAACAGTGGAAGGATGATGCGAAAGTCCCAGATCTCAGGAATGGTCAGCGCAAAGATGACGCTGAAAAGGAAGATGAGTCTGGTACGAGGGTCCAGCCGTTGGATAAAGGTATTGCGCGGACGGTACTTCCAGGTGACCAACATTATGCTTTAACGTCCTCTGCGTGAGGCAACTGCCGCGAATGCGATCATCAGGATTGGCACGAGGATCACCGTCACGACCGTGTTCCCGAGGAATGCCGGCGTAAAGTATCCGAACAAAGCCGTGTTGAGGTCAATTCCCCCGACCCACATCTCCGTCAGCGATGCGAACAGCATGCCCACTACAATGCCGCCAATGCCCCAACCGACAGCCTTCACAATGTCGCCGCGCGCGGAAGTCATTGATCGCCGACATTGCAAGACCGGCAACCAGACCCATCAAGCCGTTGCCCAGACTCCAGTTCCAATAGAAGCCCCAACCGCTCAACGCATCACCGAGCGTGTTGCCAATGAAACCGGCCAGCAAACCGACCCACGGACCATACGCTGCGCCGAAGAAGATCAAAACTGCCACCGCCGGGCGGAAGGTTACATTACCAGCAGCGGGCAGAGGGAATATATTGGTTGCCCAGGAGAACACTCCGTACAATGCCGCGCCAATCGCGCCGTACACCACTTGGCGGGTTCCAAATTCCCAGGTGCTCTTATCGTTCATGACTTCTCTCCTTTTCTGGTCGAAATAATATTGGACGAACGCTGACCCGTTATTGATAACCCTGTCAACTCGCGCGGGTTGCAGGGAAAATCACGAAACAAATCCCGCCAGAGATTCGGCTGGTAAAAAGCCTCCAGTCTGCGGGAGTAGTTCAAGGTTCAAGCGGAGAAGCGAAGTGGGACGCACACGATATTTCAACAAAACATCGCCGTCCTTCAAAACATCCTCGGGACTGCCGTCTGCGACAATATGTTTGTCGCCGAACAGCAGAACACGGTTTGCATACGTCACTGCAAGATCGAGATCGTGCGTGATGAACATGGTGCAGTCAAAGTTTGCGGAGAGTATGGATTTTCCACCGTTCGACGAACTGCACAACGCCTCCATGAAGCGTGTGTAGTTCGCGAAATCCTGGCCTGCGGTCGGCTCATCCATGATCAAAATCTTCGACCGCATGGCAAGCACGGCGGCGATGGTCGTACGTTTCTGCTGCCCGAAGGACAACCCCAACGGCGGATATTCCTCGAAACCCTTTAGATTGACCGTTTCAACGCTTTCTTTTACGGCCGTTTCGATGACATCCGGGTCGAACTTCAGATTTTTTGGACCGAACTCAAGTTCTTCCTGCACGGTCGGCGCATAGAGCATGTGCGTTGGACTCTGAAAGACATACCCAAGTACCCGCGCGATCTGCGCCACACTCATCTTGCGGGTATCCTGCCCTTCAACCAGTACGCGACCGCGCGTGGGCTTGAGCAGGCCAATGGCATGTTTTACCAGGGTGGATTTCCCCGCGCCGTTCGGGCCCAGCACTGCGATCAAATCTCCGCGGCGGATGGTGAGGTTGACATTCTGTAAAATCAACGGATATTCATCCCCGTAACGAAAATCCACATCTTCGAAGACGACCAACGGCTCGCCTCTCTCTTCGGCTCTCGGCCTGGACGGCGTTACCACAGACTTTTTCTCCGCTCCGATGCGTTTCACAACCCATTGAGCAGGCAGTTTCACTTGAGTGTAATCAATCTCAGGGGGCAGATCCCGAATCGGACCGAGATATTTGATGCGGCCGTTCTCCATATAAAGCAGGCGGTCCGGTTTCGCTTCCAGCGCATCCTCCACGCGATGCTCTACCAAAATGATCGTCTTCCCTTCATCCGCCAGGCTGCGAAAGACCTCCAGCGCTTCGTGCGCAGAAGCCGGGTCTAGCGAAGCAAGCGGCTCATCCAACAAAAGGATGGACGGGTTCATCGTCAGCACGCCCGCCAAAGCCACTTTTTGCTTTTCACCGCCCGAAAGATTGAACGTCTCGCGCTCGCGGAGGTATTCGATGTTCAGGCGTTTCATCGCCTGATCCACGCGCGCAATAATCTCCTCGCGCGGCATACCAAGGTTCTCCGGGCCGAATGCAATTTCATTGAATACATTGCTTGCAACGATCTGGCGCTCAGGGTCCTGTAAAAGCGTCCCCACCTCCTGAGCCATTTCTGCGATCTTCAAATCGCCAACTTCCCTGCCGTTCAGTAAAACCCGTCCCTTGCGTTCGCCGCGATAACTGCGGGGGATCAAGCCGTTGATGCAGCGCGCCAGTGTCGTCTTTCCGCAGCCGCTGGAACCGGCAACTAATAACAACTCGCCCGGCTTGAGATCGAAGGAAATATCTTCGATGGCAAGCTCAGGGCGGGTACGATACTTGAAACTAAGATTTTCAACAACCAAAGGTGACTGTGACATCGCGCCTATTTTACACTGAAAGAGAGACTTCTACCATGCAGTCCGCCGTCGTCAGGCGCTGATCGCTTCCACCAGCGCCTGATAGTCCGCGCGTATCACTTTTGGTGACGTGAATGATTGGGTGATGATGGACGGGTCCTTCAAACCGTGACCCGTGCAAACCACCACGACTCTTCTTCTCTTCGCATCAAACTTCCCGGCAGTTGATTCAGCGACCAAACCCGCCAGCCCCGCCGCCGACGCAGGCTCCACCCACACCCCTTCCGAAGCCAGCATACCCTGCGCGGACAATATCTCTTCATCCGACACGGCAATGATTCTTCCGTCAGATTGCTGAGCCGCTTCCAGCGCCTGTTCGCCGCGCGCGGGTTTGCCGATGCGAATCGCAGTTGCAACAGTCTCCGGCTTTTCCACAGGATGCCCCAGCACAAGCGGAGCGGCTCCTGCAGCCTGTACGCCCAATACCCGTGGAAGTCCCTTTTTGTACTGCATAAATCCCGCCCAATAAGATGTGATGTTTCCGGCATTGCCGACCGGCAGGCAAAGCCAATCGGGCGCAAAACCGAATTCATCACAGATCTCAAACGCTGAAGTCTTCTGCCCTTCGATACGATAAGGGTTTATGGAATTCACCAGTGCAATCGGCGTCTTCTGGGTAATCTCCACCACCAGCGAAAGCGCGTCGTCGAACGAACCCTGTATCTGAATCACTTCCGCGCCATAAGCGATTGCGCCTGCGAGTTTCCCCGCAGCCACCTTGCCTTCCGGGATCAGCACAACCGAACGCAGCCCGGCTCGCGCGGCGTACGCTGCGGCCGAGGCAGCGGTGTTGCCCGTAGATGCGCAGATCACGGTCTGCGCGCCCCGCCCAACAGCCTCGCTGATGGCGGCGGTCATGCCGCGATCCTTGAACGAGCCGGTTGGATTTGCACCTTCGAATTTCACGAACAAGTCACAGCCGAACTCCCTGCCCAAACGCGGCATGGGAATAAGGGGTGTGTTCCCTTCGAGCAGGGAAATGATTTGGGTGTGGTCTGGCAGATCGAGATACTGCCCGTAGCGATGGATCAAGCCTTGATAGGTCATGGCAACTCCGAGGTCAAGGATGAGGCGATCAAATATCTCGTGCAATCTGATACGCAGATATTATATAATGTCCGGCATGTTAAAAATCCGCGTCCCTGCCACATCCGCAAACCTGGGGCCTGGTTTCGACTGCATGGGCCTTGCGCTGAATGTGTGGAACGAGATCGCGTTCGAACCTGCGGAAAGGATAACGTACCACGTCACAGGCGAGGGTGAAGAGAAATTCAACAAAGGCTCGCGGAATTTATTGACGAAAGCCTACCTCCGTATTCATGAAATTGTTGGAAAAAGAGCGGACGGGGCCGCAATACACGCAAGGAATGAAATCTTCGTCAGCAGCGGGCTTGGTTCAAGCGCAGCGGCAATAATTGGCGGGCTGTATGGCGCCAACGAAATGCTTGGCAAGCCCCTGGACG
The DNA here is from genome assembly GCA_964563315.1 of uncultured Anaerolinea sp. Taxonomy (GTDB): domain Bacteria; phylum Chloroflexota; class Anaerolineae; order Anaerolineales; family Villigracilaceae; genus Villigracilis. The sequence goes on from CAZLWG010000004.1 coordinate 72,611, forward strand.
AAAGCGGGTTATTAAGAATCGCAGCAGAAATGGAGGGACATCCCGACAACGCTGCGCCAGCGTTATTCGGCGGACTTGTGGTTTCAGCCACAACCCGTGAGGAGATCATTACAAGACGCTATGAAATGCCATCCCTGGCAATCGTGATCGTAAAGCCTGATGTCGAATGGCTCACCCGAACAGCCCGGGCAGTATTACCGAAATCCGTTTCCCGGGCGGATGCGATCTTCAACATTGGACGCGCGGCGCTGGTGGTGGAGGCGCTTCGCAACGGCGACCTCGACCTGCTCCAAAAAGTGATGGAGGATCGCCTCCACCAACCATACCGCCTGAGACATATTTCGGGGGGCACGGCGGCGTATAAAACCGCGCGCCAATTCGGCGCGGCGGCGCTCTCAGGCGCGGGACCATCCATTATTGCATTTACCCAGCCTACAGACGCGGAAATGGCGAAGATAAAAATACGCAGCGTGTTCGAAGAACGCGGAATCGACACAAAGGCACTCATCACCAAACCCGCCAACAATGGCACCCATCGGGTTCCGTAAAACAACAGACCGCCGTTAGCAACGGCGGTCTGTTGTTTTGTTTTTATCTCTTTTTCTGCTTCGGTTTCGCTTTTTTCGACGAGCCTGCTTTGATTTTTACATGCGCCAGTTTCTTTGCCTCCGGCGTGTAGGGCACACGCAAAGACACCGGCTCTGCAGATTTACCACGAATGCGCAGGTTGATCATCTCCACAAAAACAGAAAAGCCCATTGCAAAGTATATGTACCCCTTCGGAATATGCTGATGCAGTCCTTCTACAACCAGGGTGAAACCGATCAACAGGAGGAAACTGAGCGCCAGAATCTTGATGGTTGGATGCCGCTCCACAAATTCACCGATGGGGCCTGCTGTGAAGATCATTACGATTGCGGAGGCTATCACGGCAATGACCATGATCTCGATATGTTGAACCAGTCCGACGGCGGTAATGACGGAGTCCAGTGAGAAAACAATGTCCAGCAGCATAATCTGAATGATGACGCTGGTAAATGTGGAAGCGACCTTTGCAGATGCTCCACCTTCATGACCCTCCAGTTTTTCATGGATTTCATAGGTGCTTTTTCCAAGCAGGAACAGTCCGCCCACCAGGAGGATCAGATCGCGCCCGGAAATGCCTATGTCCCCGCCGTCAACCCAGGGAACAAAGAAAAAAGGTTCCTTAAGGCTGATGATCCAGGACAGGGAAAGCAGCAGCAAAATCCGGGTGATGACCGCCATGGCGATGCCTGTCGTACGGGCGCGCTGTTGAACCTGCTGAGGAAGTTTCCCCGCAAGGATCGAGATAAAGATGACATTATCCACGCCCAGCACAAGTTCCAGCACAACCAGAGTGAGGAATGCGATCAGGGTTTCGGGGGTAAAAATCCAACTGAAATCCACTTTGAATGCTCCTGAAAAAGGAATGGCCGGATTCTAATGCAATTTGCAGAATCGGTCACATAAAAACTCGGGGGGCTTTGCACCCTCCGAGTTTTTGACATTATTTGATCTTGAACATCTGGGTCAATTTCATCGCCAGGTTCAGATCGCCCGCCAGCTTCAATTTGCCGTCCATAAAAGCCTTCATGCCGTCGATTTCGCCGGTGAAGATCTTTATATAATCGCCGGAATCGGCAGTGAGAGTCATTTTGGGCGACTCGTGCGTCCCTTTTTCGACGGTCACCTTGCCGTCCTTGATGACTGCGTACCATTCCCCCGCCTCCGCCCCGGTGAACTTGAATTGAATGACCGCATCCAAGCCTGCTGCTTTTTCGGGAATGAACGCGCCGGGCATTTTGGACATGAGTGTTTCGATTGTTAGTGTCATTGGTATCTCCTTTAATTCAATATTTTGGTTTGGTGATTGTCAATTGAGTGTTGCAAATCATCGAAATGCAATACTTAATTTTCCAGATGATGAACGGTTTTATCCAGCCAAAGTCATACCGCATCTAACCGGCTTGGAAAATCTATCTGCTTAGATCGTATAAATACACAGATGCGTTCACCGCCTCGAAGTGATCCAACTGAACGCCGTATTTATCGAGTAACAAGGTATGCGCCCGAAGTCTGTCTGCTCTTGTAGCGCCCTCACAATCGCAACTGACAATGTGAGAGAAAATAAACCATATCCTACCGCTGCCATGAAAACTTTCCACGTCAACCGTAAAGCGCTTGAAATTCCATGATTTATTGGCTATGAATATTTCTCCGGCGTCAAAATCGTAGAAGGGCGCATAATACATGAACGGCGTCACGCTACCGTTATGGACGTACACAATGTCGCTCGAATGGACATTGTCACGGAGATATGCCAAGACGGGCTTGATATCCTCGCCCATGAAAGGATGCAGGGCATTCTCGTAAGCTCTAATAGAGGGCGACCATAAAATTATCAGAGCCATAAAGCCATAAACAGCATGCGCCGCCTTGGGATTGAATTTGGCAATAATAGTATGAATCAGGCTCAACCCCTCCGACAAAAGCAAAAGGAGGGAAGGAAACCAGAAAAATAAAAACCTGTCGCTCATCGGATACCGGTGCATGGCAGAGGCAACAAATGCCAACAGAAAAGGAGAAACAACAAGCACTGTCAGTTTCTTATCCCGTAACAAGAGCGACACAATACCGATAAAAATCAGGATTAAACATCCCATCACCAAATGTTCCTGACGGAAATTCGGAAAGAGAACCGGAAGAAAAGAAGGGGTGACTTGCGGCAACATGGACGCAACCACATTCTTGTACCAATCCAGATGTTCCCAAGGCGGCAAAGGTGAATAACCATGCCGCCAGTATTCTTGTAAATTCTCGCTCCCGATCAAATGCATTAGAGAAAGAATATACGTCAATAGAAATGCGCCCCCCCATGCAAACCCAATGCCGATCAGCCAGCGGACATGGAAAAACGCTCTTTGGCGGATCTTCTCGAAGAACAGCAACAGCCCAACCGCCAATAATACAAACGCCGATGGATGGGACACAAGAACGGCAAAGATGCCCGCTCCTCCCAACAAAACCAGGTCTCTCGTGCGCGCTCCTTCTTTCGCGCACTGAAGCGCCCAATAAACAAGCAGCAGGGCAATCGCCACGTCGCTGGAATATTGCTTTAACTCGGAGGAATAGTAGATCATCGAACCCGAAATAGAGAAAAGAAAAACAGCAACCCATCCGAACTTTCCAAAATATTCCCTGGCAAGGCGGCAGATCAAATAGACCGCAAGAATGCCTGAAAGCAGGGGAAAGAGCCGAAGGACGTATTCGGAATTTCCAAAGGCAAGAATAAGAAATTTCTGTATGAATATAAAGCCTATCGGCGCGCCCTGATCATAATCCAGTGGCAAGGTCAGTGAACCCAATGTGCGGTTCACTATGTTCAAAGCCAGGCTGGCTTCGTCGACCCAAAGAGAGCGGTTGACAAAATATTGCCGCAGACGAAGGAAAACGCCCAAAATGATGACCAACCACCAAAGTACATCCGGTTTATAAAAAGATCCTGATAGACCCAGCGCTTTCCTCATGAACTTCTCCAACATTAAAACAATTTTACCCGCAGGATATTGATGAGCCGCATCTGCCTCTTGCGCACAACACGGCTCATCAATCATAAGAATATCTTCAGCCTCTGGTCATTTATTGCAAATTTTCGAAGATCGCCGCTGCGCCCATGCCTCCGCCAATGCACATCGTGACCATGCCGTATTTCGATTTGCGGCGCCCCATCTCATAGATCAATTGCGTGGTGAGCTTCGCGCCCGTGCAACCAAGCGGATGCCCAAGCGCAATCGCGCCTCCGTTGACATTGATCTTATCAGGATCCATTTCAAGTGTTTGAATGACCGCCAGCGACTGTGCTGCAAAGGCTTCATTCAACTCGAAGATATCAATATCGTTCATGGACAAACCCGCGAGTTTCAACGCCTTGGGGATTGCCGCCACTGGGCCGATTCCCATCAATTCCGGCGGGACGCCTCCCACCGCGAAGGCAACGAATCTCACCATCGGGCTTAATCCCAGTTCAGCGGCTTTCTCCGCAGACATGACCATCAAGGCGGATGCGCCATCGGACATCTGGGAAGAGTTTCCAGCGGTGACCGTGCCCCCGTCTTTGAAAGCAGGCTTGAGCTTGGCGAGAGCGTCCATGCTCGTATCCGCGCGCGGACCTTCATCCCGTCTTACAGTAAAGGTTTTATTCTCGACCTTCCCATTTACATATTCGTTGACCTCCACATCGAGCGGAATCAGTTCGGGGTCGAAGAGTCCCGAGTCAACGGCTCTTGCGGCTTTCTGATTGCTCTTCAAGGCAAATTCATCCTGCTGTTCGCGGGTAATGCCATATTTCGCAGCGACGTTTTCGGCAGTCAGCCCCATGTTGGTGTAGTAATGCGGCAATTCCATCGCAAAATGCGGATTGGGCGAAAACTTGTAGCCCATCATTGGCACCATGGACATGGACTCCACTCCCCCAGCGACCCCGATCTCGAGATCGCCCGATTTGATCGCATACGCCACATGCGCAATGGACTGCACGCCCGAGGAGCAATAACGGTTGATGGTCTCGGCTGGAACGCTATCGGGTAGACCGGCCCGGATGGAGATGGTGCGCGCGAAGTTCATGCCTTGTTCACCTTCGGGAAAGGCGCAACCCAAAACCACATCTTCGATCTGGGCGGGGTCAAGGTTCGGCGTGCGGTTCAATAATTCCTTGATGACTTCCGCGCCCATTTCGTCGGGACGAACCGTTGCCATCCCGCCTCGTTTGGCCTTGCCAATAGGCGTGCGGACGGCGCTTACTATCACGGCTTCTTTTGTTGTCATAAGTTTTTCTCCTAATTCCTAAGCGGCTTCCCGGTTTGCAGCAGCGACCACATCCTCGCCTGCGTCTTCTCTTCGCCGCACAGCGACAGGAAGGCTTCGCGCTCCAAATCGAGAATGTATTGTTCCGAAACCCAGGTCGGTTTGGTAACATCGCCGCCGGCGATCACGCGTGCAAGTTTGGAGGCAATGTGTGCATCGTATTCCGTGATGTACCTGCCTTCCTTGAAACTCCAGGCGCCAATCTTCATTGCGCCGAACATATCGCGTCCCGCCGCGTAGATCAACTCTGGCGCGGGCGGTTTATATCCAGATGCGATCATGTGCAGGACTTCTTTCTTTGCTTCGGTAAGCAGATGATCACGATTGATCACGATTCTGTCCTGCGGCCCCAAGACCGCCATCCCGCGCGCCTCCTCCGCTGACGTGGCAACCTTTGCCTGCCCAATTTGGAGGAATGCTTTTTGAATGAACGGGAACGGTTCGGCGCTGTCCACTTTCATGGCAGGGTTGATGATGCGGCGCATGTATTCTTTCGTCCCGCCGCCAGCGGGGATGACCCCCGCGCCCAACTCGACCAGTCCGATATACGTTTCTGCTGCGGCAACGACGCGTGAGGCGTGCATGGTGATCTCGCATCCCCCGCCAAAAGTATAGCCGACGGGCGCAATCACCACGGGCTTGGGCGAGTAACGCATCCGCATGTTCATATCCTGCAGCCTGCGGACAGCCCCTTCAAGAGAGTCCCACATTCCCTGCTGCGCCCCGACCACAACCATGAACAAATTGGCGCCAGCGCTGAAATGTTCGCCTTCATTGCCGATCACCAAACCATCGAAGTCGGTATCGAGTCTGTCCAATGCTTCGGTTGCAATCGCAAAAATATCGTCATCCAGCGCGTTCATCTTGGTATGGAATTCCACCAACCCAACGCCGTCACCAATATCATAAAGCGAAGCGCCAGCGTTCTTGCTCACTTCCTTTTTCGTGCCGCGCAATTCCTTCAACAATACGAATCCAGAAGGCTGTTTCAACTTTGCATATTTCTTTTTGGCGACATCGTACACACCCACCTTGTTGTCACCCTTATACTGATAAAACGTCTCGACGCCCGCCTTCAGCATTTCGTCCACCCATTTCGCGGCGGGATACCCTTCCGCCTTCATGCGCTTGACGGTTTCCTTCACGCCCAGCATGTCCCATATTTCAAAGGGACCCGCATCATGCATGAATCCCCAGCGAACAGCATCGTCGATCGGCTTGGCGGTATCTGCAACTTCAGGGATGATGCTGGAGGCATACTGGAAACTTTGATATGTGAGCGCCTGAACGAGTTTTGCCGCCTTGTCATCCGCCTCGAGCATGACCTTGAGCCTGTCACCCAATTCCTCGACATCCTTCGCCGCCTTGACCGAGTCGAAACGCGGCTTGGCGGACGGCGTATGCTCCAGTGTGTTCAAATCCAGCGACCAGAATTCCTTCTTCCCTTCCGCGTTGCGGACTTCCTTATAAAAGCCGACCTTCGTTTTATTGCCGAACCATTTGCGCTCGAGCAGGGTATCCATCAACTTCTTGGGCTTTTCCGCGGCAAGATATTTCTGCCCTAGCTTGTCATGCGGGATCAAGGGCGCAAGATTCGCGCCCACGTGATGCCAAACATCCACGCCGACCAGATCTATCAGCCTGAACGTAGCCGTTTTGGGCCGGCCCATCAAAGGTCCGGTAAGAGCGTCCACTTCGTCAACGGTGTAGCCGTTTTCCATGATGTAATCCAGCGCAAATGCGCCTGTTCCAAACGCGACGCGGTTACCGATGAAATTGGGCGTATCCTTGCACAGCACGATGCCCTTGCCCAGGCGATATTCGCCAAAATGCGAAATGAATTCGATCACGTCCTTCGAGGTATCGCCTGTCGGGATGATCTCCAGCAGTTTCAAGTAACGCGGCGGATTGAAGAAATGCGTGCCAAGGAAATGCTTCTTGAATTCCTTCGAACGCTCCTCTGCAATGGAAGCAACCGGAATGCCTGATGTGTTCGTGGTGACGATGGCTTTTGGCTTGCGGATTTCATCAATGCGCGCCATCAGTTCCTGTTTGATCTTCAGGTTTTCGATGATGGCTTCGCAGACCCAGTCCGCATCGGCAACCGCACTGAAATCGTCTTCCAAATTACCCAGCGTGACCAGGGTCTCCAATTCTTTCGCCATTAGGTTGGCGGGTCGCGCCTTCAAACAACGATCCCAGCCTTCTTTGACGATCTTATTCCTGTCCGGCGAATCTTTTGGAACTATGTCCAGCAAGGTAACAGGCACACCTATGTTTGCCAGATGCGCCGCAATGGCCGCCCCCATCGTCCCGGAACCAATGACGACAGCTTTGTGAATATTGTATTTCATATGTACATCCCTCCGCAGGGATGCGGCATGCCGCATCCCTGCAAACATTATCTCAGTTCCGCTCCCGAATAACCCAATATCTGACGCGCCACCACAAGACGGTTGATCTGCCCCGTGCCTTCGTAGATGTCGGTGATCTTGGCGTCACGGAACCACTTCTCCGCCAGAAATTCGCGGCTGTAACCGAGTGGTCCCAAAATTTCGACCACTTTCTGTGTGATCCTCGTCGTCACATCGCCTGCCTTCACCTTGCTCATCGAAGATTCAAGCGCGTTCGGCTTCTTGTTATCCGCCATCCAGACCGCCTTCAGCACCATCAACCATGCCGAACGGAGCATGATCTCCATGTCAATCACGTCGCGTTCGACGGAGGTCAATTTATTGCGCGGCAATCCATAGCGGATTTGGACTCCGTTCTCCTTCAGTTTTTCCTTGACGAATTCAAGCGCGGCTCGCGCCACGCCGATGCCTGACGCCGCCACGAGGGGCCTTGTCGCATCGAAAGTAGCCATTGCGCCCTTGAAACCCTTTGTGGTCTTTTCAACCGTCGGGCTGCCAAGCAGGTTCTCGAACGGCACGCGGACATCCACAAGCGAGATGGATGCCGTATCACTGACGCGGATACCCATCTTATGTTCGAGTTTGGTGACCTGCACGCCGGGTGTTCCGCTCTCCACCACGAACGCCCGCATGCCCGCCCGCCCTGCGGAAGGATCTATGCTCGCCCACACAACAATGAAACCTTTGCCGGATTTTTCATATTCCGTAAACGACTTATCGCCCGCCGTGACGAAGATCTTCTCGCCGTTGATGATCCATTCCTTCGTCTTCTCATCGAGAACAGCGCGCGTGCGAATCGCAGATGTGTCCGAGCCGGCTCCGGCTTCGGTCATACACATTGCAGCAAAGGTCGGTTTCTTATCGGCAAACCGCGCAAGAAATTTAGCTTTCTGTTCGGGCGAGCCCGCCGCCTGCACTGCCGCCGCGCCGAGTCCGCCGCCGGGCGTGACGAGGTACATGCCCACATCGCCCCAGGAGAGCATTTCGATCTGCGCCGCCAGCATTTGATATCCTATGGGCGGCCTCTTCTCGGCATCTTCCTTCGGTTTCTCCTCTACTGGGGCAAGGCTGCCGCCGCCCATGCTGCGCATGGCCGTATGCATGAACTCGATGTAATCCCATGGAATAGTATGTTCGTTCTCATCGAATTCGCGGGATACGGACCGCATCATATTCTCAGCTACGGTCTGCAAGACCGTTTGCATTTTTACTACTGGTTTGGGGGCTTCAAATTCGATACTCATGATTCACTCCTCTTCGCCATTACACAATCGCCAACCCCAACAGCATGGGGAACCCACGCCCGTTGCGCATGAACATTTCAACGGGATGTTCGCGGATGTAGCCGTGCCCGCCAAGCGCCTGAACGCCGCGATCGGTGACCATCATCGCCATGTCGCACGCGCCAGTGAAGGCAAGATAAGCTTCCATGCAGGAATCCTCCTTATTGGCATCCAATTTCCAGGCGGCTTCCCACGTCAGCAGACGGATGGCTTCGATCTCGGTTGCCATTTCCGCCAGCATAAAGGCGATGGCCTGTTTCTGCGCGATCTTCACGCCGAAGGCGTCGCGTTCCTTTGCATACTCCTTTGCATATTCGAAGGAGGCTTTCGCCAACCCGACGGCGGCTGCGGCGGAGGCAATGCGCATTGAAGACAGGATCAGGTCAAAGTCGTGGCCGGAGGCGCCTCCCAGCCGGTTGACGGCGGGTACGGCCACATTGTCCAATTTCACCCGATACATTGGAAGGGCGTTCAATCCCATCAATTTTTCACGCTCATCGGAAATGTTCAGCCCACTGGCGTCTTTTGAAACAATAAAACCTTGTGTCACACCGTTGAGATCGGCATAGACGATCATCGCTTCGGCATCCTTTGCAAACGGGACAAACGCTTTTTCCCCGTTCAGGATATAGGAGTCGCCATCTGCTTTCGCAGTAGTCTTGAGCGCAGTTGGGTCAAAATCGATTGCATACTCGATCAATGCAGCAGTGTAAGGCGCCCAGTCTCCGCCGACGATGCCGGGAAGATACTCCTGCTTTTGCTCTTCACTGCCCCCAAGCAAAAGGGGCGTGGCAAAAAGCGATGGGGTCATCACTGCCAGTGCGCCGGCAAGATCGCCGAATGCCATCTCTTCGACCGCCAGCGCCCCAGTGACTGCGCTTCGCTCGCCAAAGCCGCCATAGGCTTCTGGAACGGACGCCTGAAGCAAGCCCAACTCCCAGCCTTTGCTGACAAGTTTCTTCGGCAACTCGCGGCTTTCTTCGGCGTCGTGCGCCGCGGCGCGCAGATCGTTCTCTGCATACTTCCCCACCGCTTCGATCAACATTTTTTGTTCTTCATTGGGTTCGAATGAATACATGTGGCTTCTCCTTTTTAGACGATGGACTATGGACGGTTGGTTGCGTTTCCTTCGTTACAACCAACGGTCTTCGATCTCCCTTCGGGTTTCTACTTCAGCAGTCCTTGCATTAACAAATCGGTGTATCCGTCGGCGATCTGCTCGATGGACTTCCCGCCGCCAGGGCGGTACCAGGTAAGAGTCCAGTTCAAGATCCCCATCAGGGCGCGGGTCGCCATGGCGGTGTCCTTGCAGTCGAAGATTCCGGCGCTTACGCCTTCATTAAACACATCCCGCCATAATCCTTCAAACTTGTCACGCTGAGGGACATGGCGGGCATGGAATTTCTTATCGAGAGAGCGGTGCTCGAACAAGAGAACGGCTGTCAGTGCGGCGTTATCCGCCAGCATGGATAAATACCCTCGAATCATCCGCCGGAGCTTTTCATCTGCAGGAACAGGGTGGGATGAGATCACCGCGATATGGTCAGTCAACATGCCCAGTGCGCGTTCGAGAAGTGCGAGCAGGATCTCCTGCTTGGACGAAACGTGATGGTACAAACTCGCCTTTTGCAGGTTCACGGCCTCCGCAATGTCGGACATGGAAGCGCCATGATAACCCTTCTGGCGAAATACCTGGGCGGCAGCGTCGAGAATATCGTTGCGGGTCATGGGACTCCTTCCCTACCGAACGGTAGGTAGGGTCAGTATACATCCGCTTCCCCAGGGAGTCAAGAGAGGTTGGAACTTTTCCACTGCAAACACGTCTCTAAAGCGTGGTATTGTGTTTTATAGAAAAGGTGCAAAATGTCTCACAAAAAATATATACAAATCATCCTTCTGGCCGCCATGCTGACCGGCTTGATGGGTTTTGCCGGGGATGCTTCGGCGTATTGGTGTGGAACCAGTTACACCGTGCAAAAGGGCGATACGCTTGGTTCCATTGCAAAGGCTTGCGGTACGAGTGTGGCGGCATTGCAACTCGCCAACCCGAAACTCGATCAATACATCTATGCAGGGCAAACTTTAGTCTTGCCTGGGGCATATTGGGACAACGGCAACGGCTATGCGACTTATGTGGTGGCGCGCGGCGACACTTTGAAATCGCTGGCAAGCCGGTTTGGTACTTCGATGGATGTGCTTGCGTCGTTGAACGGCATCTACAACTACAATCTGATCTACGAAGGGCAGCGCCTGACCGTGCCAAGCGGCAATGCTGTTCCCGTCACGCCGCCTCCCCCGCCCTCCAGCGGCAAAACATATGTGGTCCAAAAGGGCGACACGCTCCGCAAGATTGCCGACCGCATCGGCGTTTCCGTCAATGACATCCTTGCTGTAAATCCTCAGATTATCAACCCGAACAAGATCTATGCCGGTCAAGTGATCAACCAGCCAGCCACCGCTTCGTATTACACCGTTCAATCCGGCGACACATTGAAGAAGATCGCCGCCCGCTTCGGCACGACATTGGATGCGCTCATCGCGCTGAACCCCCAGATCAAGGACATCAACAAGATCTATGTGGGTCAGGTGGTCCGTGTGCAGTAACAAAAAGGCACCGCATAACAATCAATCAGCCCTGTATAAAACCGCAGGGCTGTTTTGTTAAAGAAAACACCTTTGCTAAGACACTATTCGGAACACTAAGCCTGATTTCATCATTTATCCTTTATAATAAATGTATGGCAAATCCACAACAAGAACAAAGACCTTCTTCTGCACCCGAAGAACTGGCCGCCATGAAGGATGCCGAACGCAAGCAAAAGGCAGTTCTCGCCAGCGTAATCGCAGGCGTTGTCTTCATCCTGATATTATTGGGAGTTGCAATCTACTTCCTGATGCAGCCCGCCACCCCGACAGACAAGATCCGCGACGTGTTCATCATCGTGGTTGCGCTTGAATCACTGGTGATCGGAGTTGCGCTCATCGTCCTGATCGTCCAGCTTGCCAGCCTCATCAACCTGCTTCAAAACGAAGTGAAACCCATCCTGCATGCCACCAGCGAGACCGTCAACAACCTGCGCGGCACTGCCGAATTCCTGGGCGAGAACGTGGTCGAGCCGGTCATCAAACTCAACGGGTATCTGGCAGGTTTGAGACGTATGTTAGAATTATTGGGCATAAAGCCAAAATAACGAAGGCAGATCCACGCAACAAGCATTTGCCTTGCTTCACCAAACCAAGTAAAGGAGATAACACCATGTCTGACCGTGATGAATTTGGAGCATTTCTCGTGGGGTTTGTCGTCGGCGGGTTGACCGGAGCCGTGGTCGCCCTGCTTTTCGCGCCGCAATCCGGCGAAGAGACTCGCGCGCTGATCAAGGATAAATCCATCGAACTGCGTGACCGCGCCGCGCACAGCGCCGAGGAAGCACTTGCCCGCGCCGAAGCCGCCGCTGCTGAAGCACGCCAGCGCGCCGATGAACTTGCCAAAGTTGCCAAGGAGCGGGCCAGCGAACTGGCGCATGAAGTCCGTGAGCGCGGCAAAGGCGCCATTGAAGCCGTTCGAAAAACGAAGAAAGACGGCGGCGAAGCCGCGTCCGCGTAACGGTAAAAGGATGGCACAAGGGTTTGACGAGCAAGGTCAAACCCTTGTTTTATTGTATGGCGTTGATCCGCCGCCTGCTCAAGATCTTCTTCGACCTGCTCTACCGCCCCTTGGCATTCACCTATGACCTTGTTGCGGCGGCTGTGTCATTTGGAAAATGGAAGGAGTGGGTCTTTGCCGTACTTCCATTCATCGACGGGACGCACATTCTCGAGCTTGGTCATGGTCCTGGACATTTACAGCGCCTCCTGCATGACCGGGGATTGACCGCCTTTGGATTGGATGAATCCAGACAAATGGGCGGAATTGCGAAACGGCGCCTTGGCGAATCCCACAAACTGGCTCGCGGACTCGCCCAATCCCTGCCCTACCCAAACGAATCCTTCGACACCGTCATCTCGACATTTCCAAGCGAGTACATCTTCGATCTGAAAACATTGTCGGAGGCGAAACGAGTCCTTCGAAACGGAGGCAGGCTCGTCGTCCTCCCTGCGGCGTTCCCGAAGAACAGCTTCCTCAAATGGTTTTACAAAGTCACCGGCGAGAGTCCAGAGGCGCTGAACGAATCCATCAAACCAAAATTTCTGGAGCCTTTTATCAAGTCAGGGTTTTCGGCAAAACTGGCGATTATTGAATTAAAATCAAGTAACTTACTGATCGTGAACGCAGAAAGAAGGAACCATGCTTAATAAATTACGTGAACCCGTCAACAGCCTTACCCATTGGGGCGGCGCCATTCTCGCGCTGGTTGGGTTGATCGCCCTGCTCATCATTGGCTGGGATACGCCTGCCAAGGTCATCTCGTTCGTCGTGTACGGTTTGAGCCTGATCTTCATGTTCTCCGCCAGCGCCACCTATCACATGGTGCGCGTAAAGGACAAGGCGCTCGAAATCTTCCGCAAGATAGACCATTCCGCCATCTACATGCTGATCGCAGGGACGTACACTCCGTTCTGCGTCAATGCCTTCACCGGTTTTTGGAAATGGGGCATGTTGACCCTCATCTGGTCGCTGGCGCTGATCGGCATTGTGGTAAAGATCTTCTACATCCGCGCGCCGCGATGGTTGAACGCAGGGATCTACGTGCTGATGGGCTGGATCAGCGTAGCCGCCGCCGGGCAAATGCTCGCCGCCCTACCTACATGGGTTTTCGTATGGCTCATCATTGGCGGCGTGGTGTACACGCTGGGCGCAATCGTTTACGCGACCAAGATCTTCAATTTCAAACCGGGTGTGTTCGGTTTCCATGAGGTTTGGCATATTTTTGTCCTGCTCGCCGCCGCCGCGCATTTTGTGGCTGTGATGGGAGTGGCATTGTAAGAAGCAACAGAACATGCGTCCGCTAGAAATCACAATCCCGATTCTGCTGGTCTTATATCTGCTGTGGGCTCATCCGAGACCGGTCATCATCCGGCTGCTGCCCGCGTTCGCCCTGGTCGTCACATTGATCCATTTTTCAACCGAGGGCTACCGCTGGCAAATGGTTCCGTTGTATGTGTTGACGCCTTTGCTTGCGCTCAGCAGTTTGATGAAGATCTTGGGAGTAGGCGACTGGAAACTCCTCGCCTCTGCCCTGACTGTATTTCTGGTTGCCCTCGCGACGGCTTTACCAGCACTGCTGCCGGTTCCACGCATCCCCACCCCGAGCGGACCGTATCAGGTCGGCACGCTTCAACTCGAACTTGTGGATACCTCCCGCGAAGAACTGTATTCCGGCAAGGACGAACCGCGCCGATTTATGGTTCAAGTCTGGTACCCGGCAGATGCGAAGGATACCGACCAGCATGCGCCATGGATGGAGGACGCCGAGGTCTTTGCGCCTGCCATCGCAACATACATCAACCTGCCATCCTTCTTCCTCGATCATCTCGCGCTGGTGGATATTCCCGCCTACAAAAACCCGGCGGTTGCATCCGCCGATAAACCATTTCCGATCGTTCTTTTCTCGCACGGCTGGAACGGGTTCAACGCGCAGAACGCCGGACAGGCAGTGGAACTGGCAAGCCGCGGTTTCGTGGTGGCAGGGATACAGCATACATACGGCGCGGTAGTAACCGTGTTCCCGGATGGAACCATTGCGCCGAACAACCCCAAGGCGCTGCCAGAAGTTGCAAATGACCCGGATTATGAAATTACAGCACGGGTGCTTGCAAACCAATGGGCGAAGGATATGTCCTTTTTGCTGGACCAGTTTCAAAGTCCGGGGAGCGCGACGGGGGATATCTTCAAGACTACGCTGGACCTGGATCGAGTCGGGGTATATGGTCATTCCACGGGCGGCGGCGCGGCGATCCAATTCTGCGGCGTGGACTCACGCTGCAAAGCCGTGCTCGGCATGGATCCGTTCATGCGCCCTGTTTCGGCAGAGGTGATCGAAAACGGAATTTCACAGCCGTCTTTCTTCATGTTCAGCCAGGCTTGGGCAGATATAACCGACAGCAAGAACAATCAGCTGTTCAACCGTTTTTACCCAAATATTCTGAAAAATCTGGGGGTGATCAGTATTCTTGGAACGAAACATTATGATTTCAGTGATCTTCCTTTGCTTTCGCCCATTGCGCCTCAGTTGGGTTTGAAAGGACCGTTGAACGGCAAACGGGTGACGGAGATCGTCAATACCTACCTGATCGAGTTCTTCGAAACCACCTTGAACGGGGCATCATCCGATCTCTTCGAAACGACAAGTCCTTATCCCGAAGTGAGATCTTTGAAATAACCTGATGCTTAGCAAACAACGCACTGCCGCATTCTTGATCTTCTGCCTGATGCTCTCCGGATGCAGCGCCAGGCAGACGCCTCTGCCTACCCCCGTACCCAGCTACACACCCCCAAGTTCCCCTACACCGACACAGTCTCCCGCGCCAGAAGCTACATTAGCGCCAGTCACTCTTCCTACCGCAACCATCTCCCCGACGGCAACTCCACCGCCTGTCTGCAATCCAGGCAGAACAGTCGAAAGCCCGGCAAATGGCTCCCTGCCCAGTCATATTGATATTCTAAAAGTAACAACAACATTAAAGGGAAGTACACTGACAGTGGTGTTCACGATGAGCTGGCTCCCCGACAAGATTGGGATTAACAGAGACATACTCGGCTATGGTTCCGCAGAAATCGCCTGGGGAGTCGCCATAGACGCGGACAACGACCCAAACACCGGCGCGTCCATACCGCTGACCGGCTCAGGCTTCGGCTACGAATATGCCCTGCAGGCGGTTAACTACAAAGAGGGCGAGGAGCAGCAGGGAGACATCCAAAGCCTGTTCAGCGACAAGACCGATGTGTGGGAATATTACGAAGACGGCAGTAGCGCCACCGTCAGCGCCGGAAAAATAAAAGTGGATATCGGCGCAGCCACCCTGAGCCTGAGCGGGAATATCCAGGGAATCTCGAAAGAATCCTACCTGCATTACTATGCCATTTACTTTCCCACCAACACCAAGCAATTGGTGGAGGAACTCTGCCAAAGATAGGTTCTCAAAGGTAGTATGAAACCGATCTCGATCACCCATGCGAAGCATTACATTTGGGGAAGCAATTGCGACGGCTGGCATCTACTCGAAAGGGACGATATAAGCGTCATACAGGAACACGTCCCTGCCGGAAAGTCGGAAGTGACTCATTTCCACAATGTCGCACGTCAGTTCTTCTACATCCTAGAGGGGACTGCAGCAATGCAGATCCACGAAGAGACGATTACCCTGAAGCCAGGTGAGGGCATCGAAATCCCTCCGAAGACGCCGCATCAATTCCGCAACGACTCGGAAGCCGATGTTTCGTTTCTGGTGATCTCCATTCCGAAAAGTCACGGGGATCGGGTTGATTTGGAATGACCTTGTCCCATCCGACCAGAATCAACATAAACAAAAGATTTAGCCTACTTCAACAGCGGAGATAGGTCAACCTTCTCACCGCTCGGAAAGACTAGATAAAGTTCGCTGGCATTTCCTGCCGTCGTGAACGCCCAAGTTACGTTTTCAGGGTCAGGCTGATAGGAAGTCGACTCGCCTGTGTACGTCAGCGATGTCATCGTTTTCACATACCCGCCGGAGATCAAGGCCACAGGCTTCGACGCCGTCCCTGAAGCGCTCTCCAATCCCGGTTGCATTTCCTCAAATTCTGCCTTTATACCCGATAACAACTCCAATTCAACAAAAAGGATACTGCCTCCGCCAGCAGGTTTCATGCCCATGACCGAAGTTTCATAGGCGGTCTGGACAACATGAAATTCAAATCCGCTGATCGCGATGACATCATCGGAGGCAGAAAACGCCTGCGGCTCCGGCGACGGGGTTGGCTCCTCCGTCTCAGGCTGGGACAGTGCTTCTATCTCAGCCGCTCCTGTTGATTCGACCCTTGGAACTTCTTTGGCTGCGTCTTCCGTTTCGGGCGCCACCGTCTGACATGCCAACACAATCAACACTAATCCAGGCGCAACAAGCCGCCGCCAATTCATAGAGTTTTTCATGAGGTTCTCCTTCCTTTAAAAGCCAAAATCGGCAAACTCATTATTGCAACCCAAAATCTCAACAATCAGTGACAAACGACAAAAAGCAGGGTGACTTTTGTCATCAGCACCGATTACCCGTCGGTTTTATGTTGAATTCCACCTTGCATTGATGTAAGGTGGTTATGCAGCCCAAACTTCTTAGGAGATGACCATGAAAAGAATAACTACCCTTTTTATTGTCCTTGTCTCACTTGTCAGTCTGGCTTGTAATGCGACAAATGTTCTCCCGTTTCTTGCAACCCAAACGCCGACCCCTACATACACACCGACGGCAACATCCACGCCAACGAAGACGCCCACTCCAACGTTGACATCGACACCGACAATCACCCCCACGCCCAGCGGAGAGATCGTTTTCGAGCCGCAGGAAGGATATTCGCTTTATATTCCAGATGGCTTTTCAGCCTACTGCGACAAAGGAGTCTGCATCGTCTCACAAGACAGCAAGAGCTACTACAAGGGCATGTGGCTCAACTACGCAGCGCTCCCAAAAAGCTACTCGGACAGTGAACGCGATCTGTTCTTCATTTTGTTCATGAACGGCATGCTGGATAAGTTCAAGCAACTCAGCGTTGTCGCACAGGAGAAAAGCGACCCCTATGCTATTAATCTGGGCAATATGGATGGACAGGCAATCGACTTCACAGGAACAGCAGGGTCATCCGACTATCCAATGGAAGGACAAATCGTTGCGTTGAGTCCCAATCCGGAGCATATCTTCTGGGCAATGGCATGGGTGGACACGTCTTCGGAGTCGGATGTATGGCAGGAACAGGGAATCGGTATATTCCATTTCATCCTTGATTCAACGACCTTTAAGAAATGACCTTGCCGCGTGGAACCAATTCCAAAACAGGAAGGGCTGGAAACCGCATAAGATGAGCGCTGCTCAAAAGGAGTATTACGGTGCGTATTGATAACCGTTTCATGGTGATATGCCTGCTCTTAAGCCTTATAGCAATCCTTGCATGCAGCGTCTCCTCTAGGTCAAACCCAATTCCTACCTCCATCCCCGCAACAAAAACGCCCGATCCGACCCCTATTCCACCAGCAATAACCGGAATACTTGACCCTTGGACTGAAGATACGCCCATCGCAGGCAGGCACCTGACGTTTTGTGAATTCAGCGGCGCGGAAGGGAGCTGCAACTGTACCTTGATGCAGTCCTCAATCACAACAGACGATCAAGGTAGTTTCGAAGTACAGGATGTCCCTTCGGGAAAATACATGGTCATGTACGATTCCGGTCTGAGCGACTTCGACGAAGCGATGGGAAGATGGGGTGGGACTAAACTGCGTCTTTGCGACCCCGACTGGCTTGACGAATATTTCGGGGTTTACGCGCAGGGCTGGGCAAAGATACACGTACCCAAAGACATAAAACTTGATCCTGGAACAGAGATGGCATACGCTCAATTTTCGCTCGGGCTTGGCGATTCCCCATTTATCATCGCCCACGCTCTCGGCGGGACCTTCTCTGGAACACTCGAACTTGTTACCGTTGATGTAAAAGAGGGCGAACCAAACGAGATCACTGTTCCAGTCGTGTACTATGGTGAAAAATAAACATTGCAGCCAAAATAATTTCGAACTTTCACAATAAGGGTCACTCGCACTTTCGAAGGAATATTGTCCAAAGGAGATAATCATGAAGATCCCTTTTGCCACGCTGGCTTTTGCAGCCGGGATATTTATCGCGGGTTGCTCCGGCGGCACAGGCGCGGTGGAGCCGCCAACATGTGACGTATACGTTGAGAGCAATAAAATAATCGTAGCAATTGACCTTCCCGCAGAAGATATGGAATACCGCGACACGCATGACCTCACCCCGCCGGGTTTTTCAGGAACACCAAGAGAGGTTAACATCGAGAGCGGAGGGTCTTCCGTAGAATATACAAAGACTGGAAATTCCTACGATATTGCATATACAGTTACTTATAAAGACGGAGAGATTACAAATTATCACATTTCCATAAAAGGGAATGTTTATGGAGATATTGAACATACTTGCACGAAATAATCGATTCCTCACAGGCAATATGGCACGCAAGGAGGCTTGAATGCCAGAGAATGTTGCTCAATCCAATATCCCGCAGCAGTGGCGCGTCGAACCCGTTAAGGAAACCGGCATTTCCCTCTTATGTCCCGCATGTCATAAGGGGCTTTCTTTCGACACGAACATATTTGCAAAAGGCGCAGCCATATCCGTTGACGATCTGACAAAGACCGATCAATTTGTATACCGCTCATACGGACAAAATATTCTCGCATTTGTGGCGGCACTGATCGTCTACTACTACGCCCATCAATGGGTCAATGGTGAAGGCGCGCCTCTCAATCAAGGGATACTCATCCCGGTCTTTATTGCCGTTATTGCCTATACAATCATCAAGCCATTCTTTCCTGCCAGTTTGTTTGGAGGAAAAGGCATTCCCATTTACAACTATAAGTGCGATCAATGCCGCGCTGATGTGTTTTTTGCATGTGATGGAAAATCACTTGCGCTTCCGGCCCTTGATAAGGCAAAATCCAGAGAAACAGAAAAAATGCAAGCAGCGAAATCAGAACACCTCGAGACGCCATGCAATGTCTCGATAACCCGCCTGCCCAGCATGATCGGGTCCGCAATGGATGTGCGCGTATTTCTTAACGGCACCGAAATGGGGATATTGAAAAATGGTAAAACATTCGATTTCACCACTGAAAATTCCATCAATGTGCTTACTGTTAAATACCACGCCGACGCCACCACAAATTCAGTCACCTTCAATGCGAAATCGGGCGATTCTGTGCGCATTACCCTGAAATATTCAGGAGCAATATTGACAGTCAGCTAATTCGGCAGCAATACCAGCCAAAACATTACAAAAATCACCTTGACACCTGCCTTTTGCGGGCGTAAAATGCGATTAATCGGATTAATCAGTTTTTATGCTCCGCGAACGGATTTCCCCCAACATTTCCGAATTTCTCAGTTATCTGGCATCACACCCGGAAGCGGAGAATAAATTACCCCCGTTAAAAGACCTAAGCCGCGAACTTGGAATCGGCGTGGCGGCTCTGCGGGAACAGCTCGAAGTGGCGCGGTCGCTTGGGCTGGTGGAAGTCAAGCCGGGGACGGGTATGAGGCGCAAGCCGTATTCTTTTGCGCCTGCTGTCTTGAAAAGTCTCGATTACGCTATTGCGTTGAACAAGGATCACTTTGTCGCCTTTGCCGACCTCCGCCAGCATGTTGAAACTGCCTACTGGCACCAAGCCGTGCGCCTGCTTACGCCTGATGATCACGAAACTTTAAAAGAGCTTCTCGCACGCGCTTGGAAAAAATTGCGCGGCACTCCCATCGAAATCCCCCACCCCGAACACCGCGAATTACATCTCACGATTTACCACCGCCTCGACAACCCTTTTGTGATGGGGCTTTTACAATCTTACTGGGACGCCTACGAAACCGTGGGCTTGAACTTCTTTACCGATTACAACTATCTCACCGAGGTCTGGACATATCATCAACAAATGGTTGATTCCATTTGTACCAATGATGTGGAAGCTGGCTACAAAGCCCTCACCGAACATACCGATCTGATCCACCAATTAATATCATCGTCACAATGACGAAAACCTTACGAGGAGTTCCATGAACAAAAAAGTGAACGATTTTTCGATCACGGTTGGCACAAAGAACGGCTCCGGCAGTTCCACCGCCAACAACACCATCCTGCGCTCTATCTTCAAGATGGGCATCCCCATCTCCGGCAAGAACCTGTTCCCCTCCAATATCCAGGGACTGCCAACGTGGTATACCATCCGCGTGAATAAGGATGGCTTTATAGCAAGACAGGAAACCAATGACGTCGTGATCGCGATGAATCCCGATTCGTTCGCGCGGGACCTTGCGTCTGTTTCGCCTGGCGGAGCCTTTTTCTACGCCGACGATATCAAGCAGGACATCACGAGGACAGACATTACAGCCTACCCCATGCCCATCAAAGCCACAGTGCGTAATGACCCGAACATCCCGAACGATTTTCGCGACCTGGTCGGAAACATGGTGTACGTGGGCATCCTCGCCCAAATGATCGGGATCGATCTGGATAAGATCCATGCCGCATTGACCTTCCATTTCAAAGGCAAACAGAAACCGATTGACATGAACTTCAACGCCCTGAAAGCCGGAGCGGAATGGGCTAAGGAAAACCTCGAAAAGAAAGATCCGTTCTATCTCGAACCGATGAGCAAGACCGACGGCTTGATCATGGCTGACGGCAACACTGCGGCGGCGATCGGTTCGGTGTTCGGCGGTATTCAATTTGCAGCCTGGTATCCGATCACACCCGCTTCGTCCCTTGCCGAATCGTTGAACGACTACCTGCCCATGCTCCGCAAACGCGAAGACAAAAAACACACGTATGCTGTTGTACAGGCGGAGGACGAACTCGCCGCGCTCGGCATGACCGTCGGCGCGGGCTGGGCCGGGTTGCGCGCAATGACTTCCACTTCGGGCCCGGGTCTTTCACTCATGACCGAATTTGCGGGTCTGGCGTACTATGCCGAAGTACCTGTGGTCATTTGGGATGTGCAGCGTATCGGTCCCAGTACAGGCTTGCCGACCCGCACGTCACAAGGCGATTTGACCTTCACACACTTTATCGGTCACGGCGATTCGCATTCTGTAACCCTCCTTCCCGGTGACGTGTTCGAATGCTTCGAGTTTGGCTGGAGATCTTTCGACATTGCCGAACGTCTTCAGACTCCCGTGTTTGTGCTCAGCGATCTCGATATGGGCATGAATCAATGGATGAGCAAACCGTTCGAATATCCAAACACCCCAATGGACCGCGGCAAACTGCTGACCGAAAAGGATCTGGAGGAACTAAAAGGCAATTGGGGACGCTATCTCGACAAAGACGGCGACGGGATTCCGTACCGCACTCTGCCCGGCAATAAGCACCCCATGAGCGCCTACTTTACACGCGGCACAGGGCATGATGAAAACGCAAGATACAGCGAAGACGCTGAGGTCTATTTGAAGAACATGGAGCGGCTAAAAAAGAAGTTCCAAACGGCAAAGAAATTCATGCCGAAGCCGATCCTGCACAAGAACAGCAAGGCGACCGTCGGTATTCTTGCCTACGGCTCCACCGAAAACGCCATCTTCGAAGCGCAGCATCAACTGGCGAACGGGCACGGCATCGAATCCGAACTCATGCGCGTACGCGCTGTTCCCTTTACTGATGAGGTAACCGGGTTCTTGGAAAAATACGATCAGGTCTTTGTCGTGGAAATGAACCGCGACGGGCAGTTGTATCAGATCCTGCTGACTGAATATCCGCAGTTTGCAGGGAAGATGAAGTCCGTGGCGTATCAGGACGGTCTCCCCGCTTCGGCAAAATGGGTACGCGAGGGAATTCTGGCAAAGTACGAAAAACAGAAAAAAGCCGCGGTGATGAAAACTGCATCCAAAAAGAAGACGGTCTCAAAGTCCAGGAAAGAGGCGGCTAAAAAGTCAACCAGGAAAACCGCCGCCAAACCGAAGACATCCGCGAAGTCGAAGAAGAAGAAATAGGAGTAAACGATCATGACCCAAACTCTCCCCATGGCTGGCGCGTCTGCCAACGCGAACAAAGCCGGCCTGACAAAAAATGATTATCGCGGCAACCCCACCACCCTTTGCCAGGGCTGCGGGCACAACTCGATATCCAACCAGATCGTTTCCGCGCTGTTCGAAATGGATATCGTGCCGGAAGATGTGATGAAGTTCAGCGGCATCGGCTGTTCGTCCAAATCGCCTACCTACTTCCTGAACCGCACATTCGGTTTCAACAGCCTGCACGGACGCATGCCGTCCATTGCCACAGGCGCGCTGTTT